>JBEQTH010000016.1:0-368968 GCA_040348785.1 Myxococcales bacterium
CGGCGCGAGCAGACACGAGTAAACGAGGGAGCCGGCGGGACCGGGCGCCTGCTGCCTCGACAGTCGGAGGTGACGCGGGACGTCCGGGCTCGCTGCACGGCCAATATTCAACGGCCGCCGCGGCCTCTCTATCTCGGAACGGAAGTGACCAAGTAGTACTAAGCGCGCGCCAAGCAGTACAGCCGCATGCAAGGAAATACGTCGAGCCCAACCAACCTTGGCACGATCAGATCACGATCCTCTAATGAGGCTGGGCCTAAGAGAGCTGACCGCACAGGCGCGTGCTTTCCTGCGACGAAGCGCGAGCGGCCCAGCGATCACCAGCCGAGCGAGCGCAACGTAAGTCTCCAACCGCCACGCCGCACTCCAAGCTTTGCGCCGCGTTTCACGCACCAAGCCCGCTACCCAACCCAAATCAAAACGCCCTCGCGGCGCGTTCCAACTTGTCGCGCACTTTGGCGCCGACGGGGCCGACGATGAGCACGTTGAGCTGATCGCGTGAGAACACGCGCTGGGCGGCGCGCTTCACGTCGTCGAGGGTCGTGGATTGCAGCAGCTCTTTGCGCTCGCGGGGCGTGCGGGCGATGCCGGTGAGCTCGCCGAGGCCGTAGAAGCTGCTCAGGGCGGCGGGGTCGTCATCTTGTTCTTCGAGCTGCCAAGCGAAGCGCTTCTTGGCTTTGTCGAGCTCGGCTTGGGTCGGCCCTTGATCGCGGAGGGCGCGCAGCACCGCGAAGATTTCACCGATCACGGCCTCGCTGCGCTCGGGTGCGGCGTCGGCTGCGACATCGAACAGGCCGGCATCCGCGTACGCCTCGTAGTTGGCGGACACGTCGTAGCAAAGGCCGCGTTCGTCACACAGGCGCTCGTACAAGCGCGTGGCCATGCCGTCGTCGAGCACGCGCAAGAGCAGCTCGGTCCCGGGCTCGTCGCGATCCTGCTCGCCGGGGGCGCGAAAGGCGACGCGCACCGAGGCTTGGCTGCCGGGGTATTTCACGTGCGAAAAGCGCATTCCGGTTTGGGCCGCCGGAGCTTTGGCGACCGGCTCGACGCCATTCGGGAGCGCGCCGAATGCTTTGGCGATGCGCTCGATCGTGGCGTCGGGATCGATTGGACCGGCGACCGTGATCACGCTGCCTTCGGCGACGTAGCGAGCGCGGTGCTCTTCGCGCAGCAGCGGGATGTCGAAGCTGTCGAGCGTGGCGAGCGAGCCGGTGATCGGATAGCCGAGCGGGTGATCGGCGAAAGCGAGCGCGCGCAGCAAATGGTCGGCTTCGACCGAGCGGCCCTCTTCGTCCAAGCTCTCCAAGATCTCTTCGCGGACGATGCCCTTTTCCACGTCGAGCCCGCTGAAGATGGGCGCGAGCACGACCTCGGCCAGCACGTCGATTAACTCGCTCAGGTTCTCGGGCGGCGCTGCCAGGCTGATCGCGCCGTGATCGACGTAGGTCATCGCCGACAGCGCGCCGCCCAGGCCCTCGAACGCCAGGGCCAGAGAGTGCGCCGAGGGGTGCCGCGCGGTCCCTCGGTGCAGCATGTGCTCGAGGAAATGGCTGATCCCGTTGTGAGCCGGGCTCTCGAAGCGCGAGCCGGTGCGCGTATGTACGTCGATGACGGAGCGGCGCACGTGCGGCATGCGCACGGCGCTGACGCGCAGACCGTTCGGAAGCTTGCTCTCGACGCGCTTTGGTTCGTTCACTCGTCGTCGTTCCGCGACTTGGGCTCTTCGGCGAAGCGCGGGTCGACCTTCACCTTGTCGCCCAGCTTCTTGCGCAGCTCGGCGACGTATTGTGAGAGCGCTTCGTCGGCTTTGGCGTTGGTGAGCGGGCCCAGGATCTTGGCCTTGTTTTTGTCGAAGTCCGCGCGTGACGCGGGGGTCTTCTCTTTCAGCTGCATGACTACGGCGCCGTCGCTGGTGAGGATCGGCGTTTGGAACACGTCGTCGGCCTTCTTCAGCTCGAAGGCGCGCGCTGCGAGCGGCTCCTTCGGCGTCACCTGCGGTAGCGGATTGCCAGACGTCGAGAACGGGGCGGAGATTTCCACCTTCGGGTGATCGGCGGCGGCGAGCGCGGGCACCACGGCGGGGGCCTTGTCGCCCTCGGCCTTCTTCGGTGCCGGAAGCACGCTGGCCAACTGCGCTTCGAGCGCGTCTTCCAGCTTTTCGCCGGCTTGGGTGCGCTTGATCAACTCTTCCGCGAACGCTTTGACCTGCTCGTCGGCGGCCGCGTGCACGTACAGCTTCTGCGCGATGAAGCGGCGCCCCGTCGGCTCGAGCGTGGCTGCATCGAGCTTGGCGTCCACCGCGAGCAGGTGCATGCCGCGCGGGGTCTCGACGATTTGCGACACTTCGCCTGGTTTGAGCGCAGCGGCAGCCTTCACGACCTCTTCGTTGCCAAGGCCGTAGCTCGCGCCGACACAACCGAGCTCGCCGCCTTGAGTCGCGGTTTGCCCCTCACTCACCGAGCGCGCCACGTTGGCGAACGATTCACCACCGGTGATGCGTTGCCGTGCGCCATCGAGCTTCTTGCGCAGCTCGGCGCGATCTTCGTCGTTCGCGCCGGGGCCGACCTCGAGCAGGATTTCGCGGGTGGGCACGCAGCCGGCCGTGAAATTGGCCTTGTCGGTCTCCCACGTCGCATCGACCAGGGCTTTGTTGTCGGCTGCCCACTTGTCGACGGCCGCGTTGCTCGTGTCGAGCACGTATTTGGCGAACCAATCCCGCGTCAGCACCACGCTGCGGATGGTGGCCGTGCTGCGCTCTTGCTCGAACAGGGCGAAGGCTTCGGTCTCGGAGACGCGCACCGGCTCACGGATCAGGTCCCGCATGCGAGCCGCGATCATCTCGCGCTGCTGCATCTCCTTGAATTCCTTGGGGCCACGGTTGGCGAGGATGCGCACTTCCCGCTCGTACACCGCGTAGTCGAACGGCTCGTCCGCCGTGCGCTTCACGTGTAGCTCGCGCACGCCGGTGTCAGTGCCCGGCTCGCAGCCACGACCTTCTTCGCTGCGCCGACACAGGCCGAGCTGGTAACTGAGGTTTTGAGCGTCCGCGGCCGGTAGTGAGACGTGCGAGCGGCCGTTGAACAGCTCCGCTTCGACCTCCGCCTCGCTCACGCTGATGCCGAGCCGCTTGGCCTCGCCGTACAGCAGCTCGCGCTCGACCAGGCCGTCCAACACCTTCTTGTGCAGACCGAGCTGCTTGGCCGCCCGCGGGTCGACCCCGCGTGGCATCACCAGACCGAAGGAGGCGTAGTACTCTTTCGGGTCGATGCACTCGCCCTTGATCTCGACGGCGCACTCCTTCTTGAGGCTAGCGGTCGGACCATTGCGGCCAGCGCGGAACTCCAGCGCGAACACCAGGATGATCGAAAATGCGATACCGCCGACCAGAACCTGGGAGACGCCGCCACCTCGGAAAATGCTGAGCATGTCTAATGAACTTTCGGCACGAAACGGCCTGCCGTAGCGGCCAACGGTTTCGCGGCGCTGCGCGAAGGGCGCGGCAAATACCACGCGCCGGGGGCGAGGTCTATGCGGCCGGAAGCCGTAATTTCGCGGCTCAGCTAGCGGCGCGCGTCGGGTGCGGCGGTTTTTTCCAAGGAAATCGCGTAGCGGAGCTCGGCGATCAGCTCTACGTCGTCGGCCAGCGACTTTTGGAAGGCGACCTCGTGCCAAACGTCCAGGGTTTGGCTGCTGTCCCCCGGGTCCAGCACGGGGACGCTGTTGGCGGCGACCTCACGGTAACCCCGGGCGATTGCGTCGCCCGCCAGCTGGCGCGCCCGGTCCAGAATCTGCTCCGCGGAATCAGTCGGAAAATCACTGCCTTGCGCGCGCACGGTGAAGCGCACGCTGGGCATGCCGCCGAGGCGCGCCGCGACCCCGCTGTCCATGATCAGATTGTCGCGAACGCGATCGGCGAGCACGATCTGATCGCTTTGGGTGCGATAGACCTCGAAGCCTTCGGCGAGCAGGAGCTTTTTCAGCTCACTCGGGGTTGATGGCGACATATCCGCTAGCAGGCAGAAAACACCCGGAACCGTACGCGGAACCGTAGGCAAGCGTCAAGATCGGCGAGCGCGCCGCGCATGTCGCGCGGCGAACGCGGCAAAGGCGGCAAACGCCCCCGCCGGAAACTTTGGCGGGGCGCCTCATGCTATCGTTCTCAACTCGAGTCGGCTCGTATCTGATTGAGTCGACGCTCTTTGCTCTCGCCTGACCGTTCGTGATCGCCGTGACCCGCGAAAAACCACCCCATTCCAGCCCCGATAACGAGGTGCGCGCTCCGCGTCGCCACGCCGGCGGTGCACGCCGTGAAGCGTCGGAGCGGGTGCTGGTGCGGACGACCGGTTTCGAGACCAACGGCTGGACGCTCAACGTGAGCCGCGGCGGTATCCGGGCTGTCGTCGAAGATCCGCTGCTGCAAGGCATCGAGTATCAGCTGCTGGTTGGCGATGAAGAGACCGCTACCGCTCGGCGGGCTACGGTGGCCTGGCTGCAAGACGAAGCGGACGGTCAAATCGTGGGTCTGAAGTACCTCGACGTCGAAGACGGCTCCGTGCCTCCGAAGGACGGGTAACCCGCCCGCTCGTATGCCGTCCGCCGCAGAGCTACTGGGTCCCGATGGGCCCCTCGCCCGTAGCCTGCCCGCCTATGAGGCTCGCCCGGCTCAGCTCGAGATGGCGCGCGCCGTCGAGAGCGCGCTTGCCTCCGATCGGGTGCTGATCTGTGAGGCTGGGACGGGCACCGGAAAGAGCCTCGCGTACCTCGTGCCGGCGTTGCTCAGCGGCAAAAAGGTCATCGTGTCTACGGCCACGCGCGCCTTGCAGGAGCAGATCTTTTGGAAAGATTTGCCGCTCATCGAGCGAGCGCTCGGCGTGCCGGTCAAGGCCGCCCTGATGAAAGGCATCTCGAACTACTTGTGCCGTCGTCGGCTGGCCGAGTTTCGCAGCAGCGAAGAGAGCTTGCGGCCGCGCCACGCGCGCTCCCTGAATCTCTTGGACGAGTGGCTCCGCGAGACCGACTCTGGCGACTTGGCCGAGCTCGCTGGCATTCGTGAGGATGATCCGCTGCGCCGCGAGGTGAACTCGTCCAGCGATACGCGCATCGGCGCGGGCTGCGCCTACTTCAACGAGTGCTTCGTCACGAACATGCGCCGCGAAGCCGAGCAAGCGCAGCTCGTGGTCGTGAATCACCATTTGTTTTTCGCGGATCTAGCGCTGCGTGGGCCGCACCCGGCGCGCGTGATCCCCGACTACGACGCGGTGATTTTCGACGAAGCGCATCAGCTCGAAGACATCGCGACTGCATTCTTCGGCATGCGCGTGTCGCGCGCGCGCATCGAGCGCTTGCTGGGCGACGCCGAGCGCGCGCTGAACGCGGCCGGCGTAGGTGATCCCCTGTTTTCGACCGGCAGTAAGTCGCCCATCTTGGCCAACGCGCGCCTCGCCGCCGAGGGCTTGTGGACCGAGCTCGGTAAGCGCGGTCGTGGCGACGATGCGCGCTTCACCCTGGAGCGCGACGCTTGGGCGGGCCCTTTGCTCGAGCGCTACCACGGGCTGGACGACGCGCTCGATGCGCTGCGAGCCGCTGCGGACGCTGCGGCGGGGCGCACCACGCTCGGTTCGGCGAGCGGCAAGCGCACGCCTGTTTCGGCGCTCGAAGCCTTGGAAGTGGTGGAGACGCGCGCCGAGCTCGTGCGCGAGGAACTAGCCGCGATCGTGGCCGGCGCGCCCGGCCGCATCACCTGGTTCGACATGGGCGGTAAGGGCGCCGCGCTGAGCTCGACGCCCGTCGATCTGTCGCACGTGTTTCGGGCGCGCATTTTCGAGAGCGTGCCAGCGGTGGTGCTGACCAGCGCCACGCTGTCCATCGCGCCCTCGAAGACGAATCCCGATGCGAGCCCATTCGCCTTCTTCCGCTCGCGCATCGGCTTGAGCGGTGACGTCGTTCCGGTCACCGAGCTCGTCCTCGAGTCGCCGTTCGACTTTGCGCACAATGCGCTGCTCTACACGCCGAAGGACTTGCCGCCCCCCAGTCACCCGGCGTTCGTCGACACCGCAGGCGAGCGGATCGCGGAGCTGATCGAAATCACCCATGGGGGTTGCTTCGTGCTCACCACCTCGCTGCGCTCGATGAATGCCCTGTACGCGATGCTCGCGCGGCGCTTGCCGGGTCGGCGTTTGTTCGTGCAAGGCGCGGCGCCCAAAGCGGCGCTGATCAGCGCGTTTCGTGCCGCAGGCGACGCCGTGCTCGTCGCCACCATGAGCTTCTGGGAAGGCGTAGACGTGCCCGGACGAGCGCTACGCCTGGTGGTGCTGGAGAAGATCCCATTTTTGGTACCGACCGATCCAGTCGTGCAAGCGCGCTCTCAGGAGCTGGAGCGCGCTGGGGAAAATCCGTTCCTGCGTCTGCACGTGCCGGCTGCGGCAATCACGCTCAAGCAGGGTTTCGGGCGTTTGATTCGGACGCGCGACGACGCGGGCATCGTCGCGCTGCTCGATCCTCGCGTTCATCAGAAGGGTTACGGCTCGCGCTTGCTCGCTGCGCTGCCGCCCGCGGGGCGCACCACGGAGCTGTCCGAGGTGCGCCAATTTTGGGCACGAGTGCCCGCGCTCACGCGCGGCAACGCTTAGCGTTCAGCGCTTCTTCTTCGCAGCCGGCTTGGGCTTCGCTTTCGGCGCCGGTTTGGCCGCAGCTTTCGCAGCGGGCTTCGCGGCTGCCTTCGCCTTGGGCGCGGCTTTCGCGGGCGGCTTCGGCGCCGCTTTCGCGACCGGCTTGGGCATTGCTTTCGGCGCAGCTTTCTTGGGCTTTCCGATCGGCTTCGGCGCCGGCACTTTGCCCTTGGCGCTCGCTTTCACGATCGGCTTGGCCGCTTTGCTCGTCGCCTTCGCGGCCTTCTTCGCCGGCTTCGGCGCGGCCTTCGCGGGTGCTTTGGCCACGGCCTTGGCAGGAGGCTTCGTCTTGGGAGCGGGCTTCGCCGGTGGCTTTGCCTTGGGCTCAGGCTTCGCCGGTGGCTTTGCCTTGGGCTCAGGCTTCACGGGCGCCTTTGCCTTGGGCTCGGCTTTTACCGGCGCCTTGGACTTGGGTTCGGCTTTTACCGGCGCCTTGGACTTGGGCTCCGCTTTCACGGGCTTTGCCTTGGGTTCAGCCTTCTCGGCATTTGGCGCCTTCTCTGCTTTGGGCGCTTCGGGTTTCGGCGCCTTCTCTGCTTTGGGCGCCTTTTCAGGCTTGGGCGCCTTCTCTGCTTTGGGCGCCTTTTCGGGCTTGGGCGCAGGGCGGGGAGCTGCCTTTGCTAGCGCCGGCTTCGCGGTTTCCAGCGGCTTTTCGGCGGCTTCGGCCTTGGGCTTGGGCTTGCGTGCGGGCGGGAGCGTCAGCTTCACACCTGCAGCATCCTCGTCCTCGTCCTCGTCCTCGTCCTCGTCGAGGTCGTCGTCATCGAGATCTTCGTCGTCATCGAGATCCTCATCCTCGTCTTCTTCTTCGACCTCATCGTCTGCGCGACCGAGCGCGCCTGCGCTGCGGCGCGCGATCGTCTCCGTGATCTTCTCGTCGAGATCCGAGAACTCGAACGGCTTGTCGAGATATGCATCCGCGCCGTACAGCGGCGACGTCATCTCGTTCAGGTTCTCGCCAATGCCGGTGAGCATGATCACGCCCGTGTGCGCGAGCGACACCGCTTCCCGGATCTTGCGACACACTTCCCAACCGCTCATCCCGGGCATCATCACGTCGAGCAACACGAGGTTCGGCAGGTGCTCATGCGCGAGCTCCCAAGCCTGATCACCATCGTTGGCCTCGAGCACGGTGTAACCTTTCGAGCGCAGGTGGCTCGACAGCATGGCAACCATGCTCGGTTCATCGTCAGCGACGAGCACGATGGGCTTTGTATCGTTTGGCATGCGGCAGGAGCTCCCGGGGGCAAAGGCTTTGGAGAAGCGCGAATTCATTCGCATTCGAGACCAGCGCATGGTTTCCGGTCAAGCCCCGTGAAGAGGCGACCGTCGCTCGGGCCGCGGGCCGTCCTCGCGGGTGCTCGCCCTGTTTCGCCGGCCCGTGTCACGGGGGGCCGCGCGACCATCCAAGGCGGGGTTCGGTCGTGTTGTCCCACACCGCACGCTGAGCGCTGTGCTCCGCGCCCTTCGGGTGCTTAACTTGAGTTGAATGGCCCAAAGCCTCGGCATCCAAGCGCTCGAGCGAGCGGCACGTAGGGCCGGGCGCCGAGCGCGGATCGCCGCGGTTTTCGGCCGCTTCATGCGCTGGCTGCCGCTTCCCTTGGGCTACGCCGTGGTCGCCCTCACGCTCGTCAAAGCGCTGCGGCTCGATTCCTCGGCGCAGCGCAGCCTGCTCCTGCTCGGGCTGGTCCCGGTCCTGGCGCTTTTGGTGTCGGTCGGCCGCGTCCTCCTCGCTCGGCGAGACGCCTGGAGCGGGTCCATCGCCTTGGATCAGTTTCACGGGCTTCACGATCGAGTCACGACCGCCCTCAGCTTCAGTCGCCTGCCAGAGCCGGAGCGCACTCCGCTGATGCAGGCGGCGATCGAAGACGGCACTGCCCTGGCCGGGAAGCTCGACGCGCGTCGCGCCGTGCCGATCCCGATCCCGCCGGAGACCGGCGTGGCGGCGTTCCTGGCCGTGGGCCTGTGCGCACTGTCGCTGCTCGAGGTTCGTCACTATCGCGCGCTACCGCCGCCGCCGTCATTCGAGCCGATGGTGATGAGCGCGGACGACATCGAGCTGTTTCGCGACGTCGCCAAGGAGCTGCAAGCGAAGAACGACGATCCCAACGCGCTCGTGGCGGTGCGTCGCTTCAACCAACTCGTGGAGGACATCGCCGAGCACCGCTTGGATCGGCATGAGGTCTTTCAGCGCATGGGGGAGCTCGAGCGCGATTTGAAAGACAACGTGGACCTCGACCGTGACGCTCGCGACGAGGGGCTGAAAGGTCTCGCGCGCGAGCTCGAAAAGAGCGGCCTGACCAAGCCCGCAGCGAACGCTCTCGACGAAAAGCGCCTGGCTGACGCTGAAAAAGCCCTGCGCGAGCTGGCCGAGAAGCTGAAGAAGAAAGAAGGCCGCCCGAGTGCCGCCGAGCTCGAGAAGCTGCGCCAAGCCTTGGAGAAGGCCAGCCGCAGTAACGAGGAGCGCGCCAAAAACATCGATCAGCGGCGGCGCGAGCTGGAAGAAGAAAAGAAGAGCCTGCTCAAGAAGAAGAACGACAAGGGCGATGCCGGCGCGACTCCGGACTTGGACAAGAAGCTCGCCGATAACGAGCGGCGGCTCGAACACCTCGATCGCGAGCGCAACCGCGCCGAGCGCAGCCAAAAGCAAATGAGCGAGCTGGACAAGCAGCTCGCGCAAGCCGCGCGCGACTTGATGCGGGACGCAGGTCAGAGTGCACAAGATCTCGAGCAGGGCGCGCAAGACATCAACCGCATGGCCAAGCAGGAGACGAGCGAGGAGCAGAAGAAAGAGCTGCTCCGCAAACTGCAGGAAATGAGGGAGCTGATGCGCCAACAAGGCAAGGGCGGTAAAGACCAGATGCAGCGCCTGCAAAAGTTCGGGCAGCGCGCGCGCGGCCAGAGCGGTGCCGGCCAGGGCCAACCGGGCGACGGTCAAGGCGAAGGTCAACAAGGCGGCAAGAAAGACGGCCCCCTCCGCTTGGGCAGCGGCCCAGGTAGCGTGCCGATCGAGATCCCCGTCCCCCAACAAGGCAGCGGCAGCGGGCAAGGTGAGCCGAGTGACAAGCCCGGCGGCGGCGATCCAGGCGCAGGCCCCAGCTACGGCAACGGCCACGACTCGAAGCTGCAGGGCGACGCCACTGATCTCAAAGGCAAGACGACAGACGTCACCGCTGCCGGCGCCGACACCGGACAAGGCGCCGCTTCCTCACAAGTGATCTATGGCGCAGCCGAGCGTGGCTTCGTCGGGCGCGGCTACAAGCAAGTGTTCACGGACTACCAAACCGTGGCCGAACAAGCCCTCAGCCAGGATGAAATTCCCTCCGGTTATCGTTTCTACGTGCGCCGCTATTTTCAGCTGATTCGTCCCCGAGATTGAACAGGAGACCGAGATGACCGATGCCGATCAGGCACGCGAAGAGGTAGTCGAATTTCAAAGGCGCATCGGCGCGCTCCGTGAAGAAATCGGGCGAGTCATCGTCGGCAACCGAGACGTGATCGACGGCGTGCTGTCGTGCATGCTCGGCTCGTCGCACGCGCTTTTGGAGGGCGTGCCCGGCCTGGGCAAGACCATGCTCGTGCGCACCTTGGCCGGCGTGCTCGGGCTCGAGTTCTCGCGCATTCAGTTCACGCCGGACCTGATGCCCGCGGACATCATCGGCACGGTCGTGCTGGACGAAGGCACGAGCGGGGCGCGCACGCTGGAGTTTCGCAAAGGTCCGATCTTCGCCAATATCGTGCTGGCAGACGAAGTGAATCGCGCCACGCCCAAGACACAGAGCGCGCTCTTGGAGGCGATGCAGGAGCACCGCGTGACCGTGGGCCGTACCACGCACGTGATCGATGAACCGTATTTCGTGCTCGCAACCCAAAATCCACTGGAAATGGAGGGTACTTACCCGTTGCCCGAAGCACAGCTGGATCGCTTCTTCTTCAAGCTCGAGGTTCCGTTCCCGACGCGCGACGAGCTGCACGCGATCATCGATCGCACCACCAGCACGCAGCACGCCGAAGTGAAGCGTGTGCTGAGCCGCGAGGAGATCTTGCAGATGCAAGGCTTGGTGCGGCGCGTGCCGGTCGCGCGGCACGTCCAAGATTACGCGATTCGCGTTCTGCAAGCCACGCACCCAACAGCCGAGGAAGCGCCGGATCTCGTGAAGCGCTTCGTGCGCACTGGCGGGTCGCCGCGCGGCGCGCAGGCCATGCTGCTCGGAGCCAAAGTGCGCGCCTTGTTCGACGGCCGCTTCGCCGCGTCGATCGACGACGTGAAGGCCACCGCCCTGCCGGCGCTGCGTCACCGCGTGTTGCTCAGCTTCGAAGGTGAAGCCGAGGGCGTAGCCGCCGACCGCGTGATTTCGGAAATCCTCAAGAAGTTGCCCGGCTCCAAGGAGTAACCAGCCAAAGTGGGCTTGCTCGATCTATTTCGGCGCGACGCCTCGCCTCGCGGCCGGCGCCCGAAGCGCGAGCAGCAACAGCTGTTCGACGACGAGTTCCAGCGCAAGCTCGAGATGCTGGCTCTCGTCAGCCGTCGTGTGTTCGCGGGTCGGCTGCGCGCCGAGCGGCGCAGCAAGAAGAAGGGTAGCGGCATCGAGTTCGCCGATCACCGCGACTACGTCGCAGGGGACGATTTTCGTTCCGTGGATTGGAACGTGTACCAGCGTTTCGGCAAGCTCCTCGTTCGGCTGTACGAGGAAGAGGAAGACCTCAGCATCTACCTGATCGTGGATTGCTCGAGCTCGATGGCTTTTGGTGACAAGAAGAAATTCGACCAGGCGCGCCGGCTGTGCGCGGCACTCGCCTACGTGGGTTTGGCCAACCTCGACCGCGTGACCGTCGTGGCCGTGAACGACGGCGTGGTCTCGCGCATGCCGACCACCCGCGGCAAGGGCCGGATCTTCAAAGTATTCGAGTTTTTGTCGGCGCTCGAGCCCGGCGGGGTCACGGATCTGGCCAACGCGCTCAAAACGTTCGTCGCGCAGCACAAGCGCCGCGGCTTGGCCGTGCTGTTCAGCGATATGTACGATCCGGCCGGGTTCGAAGCGGGCATCAACATGCTGCGTTTCAACAAGTTCGAGCCCTACGTCGTCGAGCTGGTGGATCCGGCGGAGGCGCGCCCCGCCTTGAAAGGGGACGTGCGCATTTACGATTGTGAGACAGGCGAAGAGCGCGAGCTGACCATCACCGACGGCATGCTCGACAAGATGCAACGCGCCGTCAGTGACTATCGAGCGGGCATCGAGCGCTTCTGCGCGCAGAAGCAAGTGCCGTACTTCCCGGCGGACGTGAACACGCCTTTCGACGAGCTCGTGCTACGCGTGTTCCGACGCGGAGGGTTCCTGCGCTGATGGCGTTCGCCGGTTTACCTTTGGCGCAGCTATTGATGATCGCGGGCGCGGCCAGCAGCGTCACCGTGCTCTTGTACGTCTTGAAGCTACGGCGCAGGCCAGTCCCCGTGCCTTTCGCGCGGATTTGGGACGCCATTTTCAAGGATCGCGAAGCGACGGAGCTGTTCAGCAAGCTTCGCCGTTTGCTCTCGCTCTTGTTTCAGTTGGCGCTGATCGCGCTTTTGGTGTTCGCGCTCGGCGATCCGAAACCCAAGACATCGCTTTTGGAAGGTCGCCACTTGGTGGTCTTGGTGGACGGCAGCGCATCGATGAAGGCGATCGACGTGAAGCCGAGCCGTGTCGAAGCCGCCAAGGCCGAGGTTCGCAAGTTGGTGCGCGGCTTGGGCAGTGCCGACCGCGCGCTGATCGTCGAGATGGGCTCGTTGCCGAGCCCGCTGTCCACGATGAGCTCGGACGTCACCGAGCTCGACCCCGCGATCGACGCGCTACACGCGACCGACACGCGCGCCGACCTCGAGCGCGGTTTGTCGTTCGCGGTGGATAGCTTGCGGGGGTTGCCCAAGGCCGAAGTGATCGTGGTCAGCGACGGCGTGCTCGGCGACGTGAACGAGATCGCCAAGCACGTGGATCTGAAGGGCGCTCGGCTGCGCTTCTTGCCGATCGGCAAATCCGGCACAAACGTGGCTATTTCCGAGTTCTCGGTGCGCCGCTACCCACTCGACAAGTCCCGCTCCGAGGTGATGCTCGAGGTCGCGAACACCAATGATCAGCCGGTGCAAATCGAGCTTACGCTACTCGGTGACGGCACGATCATCGACGTCAGCCGCTTCGCGCTCGGCCCGAACGAGCGCTTGCCTCGCTATTATCAGGATCTGGCCGGCGCAAGCCGCACGTTGGAGGCGAAGATTCGCTTGGCTGACGGCCGCGCCGACGACTTGCCTGCCGACGACCACGCTTACGCGCTCATGCCCGAACGCCACCGAGCACGCGTGCTGACCGTTTCGAAAGGCAACACCTACCTGGAGGCGGCGTTGCTGCTCGACGAGTACTTGGATGTGACCACGGTGCTGCCCGGCAAACCCGTTCCCAGCGAGCACTTCGACGTCGCGATTCTCGACGGCGTGAACGACGTGCTCCCAGATACTGTCGCGGCCGCGCTGTACTTGAACCCGCCGGAAGGTGGCGTGCCGCTCAAGCTCGGCGCCCCCCTCAGCGACTTCGGTTTCGACACTTGGGACAAAAAGAGCCCGATTTTGCGATTCCTGGCCCTGGGTGACGTGCAGGTCGCCACGGGCCACGCGCTCGTCCCAACGCCGAGCGATCGCGTGCTCGGGGCCAGCGACCAAGGGCCGATCTTGGTCTCGGGCTCGCGCTCGGGACATCCGTTCGTCGCGCTCGGGTTCGACCCGCGCAATAGCGACTTGGTGTTGCGCGTGGCCTGGCCGCTTTTCGTGCTCAACTCGATCAACGCCTTCGTCGAGGAAGATACGGGCTACGTCTCTTCCTTCCGCACCGGCGACGTGTGGCGCATTCCAGTGCCCGGCTCGGCGGACTCTGCGACGGTGATCGATCCGCACGGCGAGCATCACACCGTGCCCGTGAAGGAAGGGCGAGCCGTGTACCTCGGTGAAGAGGCCGGCTTCTACAAGCTGAGCGCAGGCTCGGGCAGCGACGCGGTGACCAGTGAATTCGCGGCCAACCTCTCGGACTTGGAGGAGAGTCGCATCACCCCGGTCGCTCAGCTCGCGCTCGGCAGCCAAAAGGCAGCAGCGGTCAGCATCGGCGTGCCGGGCTCGAAGCGCGAGCTGTGGGTATACCTGCTGGCAGCGGTGGTCGGCTTGTCGCTGATCGAGTGGGTCACGTATCACCGGCGGGTCACGGTCTGATGAGCCGCTTTCGGCGTTTGATTTGGGGTGGGTTCATTGCGGCCGTCGCCGCACTGTCGTTCGTCGCATTTCAACACTACGTGCTGCGCGCGCAGGGGACGGAGGGTTCCTTCCGCTGGCTGAGAGACGGCATTCACTACCAGCTGCTCGAGCCGACCGCGCTCGGCGTGTTCTTGGTCTTGCCGCTGCTCTTGTTCGTGCTCGGGCGCTCGCTCGCCGATCTGCCGCTGCCGCAACGCGTGCTCTCGGTGTTTTTCCGCTTGGCGTTCTTGGGCTTGCTGGGGCTCGGCTTGGCGCGCCTCGTGCGTTCCGAAGAGACGCACAAGGTTTGCACCGTGCTCTTGATCGACGTGAGCGACTCGGCACCCGACGAAGCCTTGGCTGACGCGCGGAAAACGCTCGAGGCGTACGTCAAAGCCAAGGGCAGCGACGACCAACTGAAGCTCGTGACGTTCGCCGAGCGCCCGCGGCTGGTCGAGCTGTATCGAGACGAGCGCGTGACTTTGCCCGCGGTTCAAGAGCTTCGCCATCGCGCGCCGGACGGCAAAAAGCTCACCGCGGGCAGCGATATCCGCGCCGCGCTCGCGCTCTCGTACGGCTTGTTTCCACCCGGCTACTTGAAGCGTGTCGTGCTGCTCAGCGACGGTCTCGAGACCGACGGCGATCTGCTGGCCGAAGCGAACCGCGCGCGCGGCTTCGGGGTCACGCTGTACACGGTGCCCTATCGCCGTCCACCGCCCGGTGAGGTCGCCCTGCGTTCGCTGACCGTGCCGGACAAAGTCGACGTCGGGCAAACCTTCGAGATCGTCGCCGACGTGTACGCGAGCCGCGCCACCCACGCCAAAGCGCGCTTGTACCAGGGTGAAGCGCTGAACGGTCTCGATGGCGTGCGCGATCTCGATCTGCAACCGGGGCGTAACGAGCTCAAGTTCAAGTCCGTGGTGCGCGTCGGCGGCGAGGTCACTTACGCGCTGCGCCTAGACGACATCGCTTCCGACACCTTCAAAGACAACAACGCCTTCAGCGTCACCGTCGACGTGCCTGGCCGTCCGACGGTGCTGTACGTCGAAGGGCAGCCGCAGCGCGCAAGCTACCTGATGAGCGCGCTGAACGCGCAGCAATTCGACGTCGATTTGCGCGCGCCCTCGGCCTACCCGGCGTCCTTGCGCGAGCTCGAGCGCTACGACTTCGTGATCCTGTCGGACGTCCCGCACGAGGCCTTCCCGCTCCCGGCACAAGAGCTCACCGAACGTTACGTGCGCGATCTCGGGGGCGGCTTCCTGTTCGCTGGCGGTGAAGCCGGCTACGGCCTGGGCGGCTGGGCGCACTCCACGATCGAGCGCCTGCTCCCCGTGCGCATGGACGCCGAGCACCGCAAGGAGATGCCCGGGGTGGCCATGGTGCTCGCCATCGATCGTTCGGGGTCGATGACCGGCTTGCCCATGGAAATGGCCAAGGCCGCCTGCAAAGCCACGCTCTCTACCCTGCAGGGTGACGATCTCCTGGAAGTGATCGCGTTCGATTCGACGCCCGTGCGCTACGTGAAGATGCAGCCCTCGCGCTACCGCGCCCGCATTCAGAACGACATCCAACGCATTCAGCCCGGTGGCGGTACGGAGATCTTTTCCAGCTTGGACATGGCGTACCAGGATCTGTCGGTCGTGCAGGCCCGCAAAAAGCACGTGATCCTGCTGACCGACGGCCAGGCCCCGACCCAGGGCATCAAGGATCTCGTGCAAGCCATGCTCTCCGAGTCGATCACCGTCACGACGGTCGGCCTGGGTGAAGGCGCGAACCAAGATCTGTTGCGCATGATCGCCGACACTGGTGGCGGCCGCTTCCACTCGGTGCCCGATCCGAACAGCCTACCCAAGATCTTTACGCGCGAGACCGAGCTCATCGCCCAGCAAGCCGCGGTCGAAGACTGGTTCCCAGTCCAACAGGCCGCACCAGCGGACTTCCTCAAAGGCATCGCCATCAACGCCGCGCCGCTCTTGCACGGTTACGTCGCGACGCAATTGAAGCCCGCCCCGGCGCAGCTCATCCTGCAAAGCGAGCGCGGTGACCCTATTTTGGCCCGCTGGCGCGCAGGTCTCGGCTGGGCCGTCGCTTGGACGAGTGACGTCAAGAACAACTGGTCGATCGATTGGCTGCGTTGGTCGGGGTTTTCCAAGTTTTGGGGCCAATTGGTGCGCGAGCACATGCGCGTCAAGCATCGGCGCGAGCTGGACATGAAGACCGAGATCTTGGGCTCCGATGTGCACGCGACCGTCGATGCATTCACCGCTGACGAGCGCTTCGACAACGGCATCGTCTCCAAGTTGATCGTGACGGGACCCGGCTCGGGCCCGAGCGCAACGCGCAAAGAGCTCGCGATGCGTCAGACCGCCCCGGGCCGCTACGAAGCCACGTTTCCGCTCGATCAATATGGCTCGTTCTTGCTGCGCGCCGAGCACGCCAAAGCGGGCGAGAACGGCGAGCTGAAGCCGCTCGCGATGAGCTACGGCCACGTCAGTAACCCCTATCCGCGTGAGTATGCGAGCTTCGACCCCGACGTCGATCGTCTCACGCGAGCTGCGCTCGCCGGCGGCGGCGTGGTCGACCCGCAGCCCTCCAAGGTGTTCGACCCCGCCGGGCAAAAGATCGTCAGCTATCGCCCGCTGTGGAACCGCTTCGTGCTGGCGGCGTTGGCGATGTTCTTGCTCGATCTCTTGGTGCGCCGCGTGCGCCTGTTCGACCGTAAGTTTTTGCCGAAGCGGCGCTGAATTTACTGCGTCACGGGGGTCGCCGCGATGGCGTCGCCGGAGCACGCCCCCCACGAACCGTATTGGTCACACGTCTGCTTGCCCGTCGAGCACCACACGTAGTCGCCCGCGACGCGCTTCACGCGCCCGCATTCCACGGTCGCGCCGGGCTCATCGCACGGGCAACCTTCTTCGTGATTTCCGCACGCCTCGGGGGCAGTGGGCGCGGCCATGGCGGGGCTATCACCTGCAGCCAGCATCGGTGGGTTCTGATCATCGGCGGAAGAACAACCAGTGCCGAGAACCATGTACACAGCCAACGAGGCGAACAGGAAAAACCGAATCATGTGGCGACGCTCCGATATTGATATACGGCGTCGAAACCCTGCGGCTAACGTGGGTATTTAGCGCCACGCGCAGTTTTGTGAGCACGCACCACAGATGTCGGCAGTTGTCATGCCGCGTCGTGCTGTCAGTCTGTTTCTACCACTACGTCGCTATCGGACTCGGAATACAGCCGATCACACGCGGAATTCGGCGTCGCGCCGCGCCGCGTACCGAGGCTCAGCATGTCGTACAACGGTGAGCCGAGTGCGGAAGACGCGCTCCAGCGCGCCTCTTCTTTCGACGACTCTTCATTGAAGTAGAACAATGTGCGCTCGTCCGCGGAAATTCCGGTAGGCAGCCGACGCTGATTCGCAAGACCGTCGAGGAGCGATGGCGTCAGGGTCGTCGGAGCGTTCCACGGTGCGCCGTCTGTGCGCGTGGCGACGACTATCGTCGACGCCCCTTCTGGATACGCCGAGTTGAAGATGAGCCGATCGTCTTGTTCTGAGACGACGGGCGACGCATAGATTCGGCCGGTGTAAATCGCGTTCTGGTTGACGATGCTGAACGCACTTTCGTCCACCTCGCCAGCGAAAGCGTTGCTTCGGGTGGTGCGCGTCAATTCGCCGAGCTTTTTCTGATCCGGATCGCTGACGAGCAGTAGCCGCTTACCATCGCTGCTGAGCGCTGCGCCGTACTGCGTGCTCCAACCCGCAGGGATGACGACCGCGGAGCCCGCGGTGAACGGGTCGCTCGCTTTGCTGCGGTGCGCCACGTACAGCGCACCCGCGCGCAGGAAGGCGACGTCCAGCTCGTCTGCCGTGACTGAGAGCAAGCTCTCCGCGGCAGACGTCGACACGCCAGCAACGGGCATCGCCCCTGACCAAGTCGCGCTTTGCGCGCACACGGAGGGCCCTGGCTTGACGGGGCTTCCGGCAGCGCCGTCCGCGGATGCGCCAGCGCTGCTGGTTCCACCCTCGGCGACTCCGCCGGTTCCGGCATCGCCGCCTGCCTCCGTGCCAGCCTCGGACGATTCCGATCCAGAGCGGCCTCCCGAGTGCCCGTCGCTGGCCCCGCCGTCGCTCGCGATCAGGCTCGGATGGGGCGAGCTCGATGAACAAGCGCTAGCGCCGGCAAGCAAGGCGATTGCCGGAGTTATCCCGCGCAGCCACAGCGGTGCCGCGTACGGCCAGCGCGCGAGGATCATTCTGCAGGTTCGCAACTGTAGCTCTGGCGCCAGTTTTGCAGCACGGGACTCTTGGTTAGCTCGTCATTGGGCACGAAGCGAATCGTAATTTTGACGTACAGCTGCGACTTGAGCATCTTGTCCACGTCGAGCCGTTCGGAGACCGAAGCGCCAACCCAGTCGGCCACGGTGGGCCCCGTAGCGGTGCCGAGGAGCACGACGTCGCTCGCGGTGACCGCGAGTGGGTAGCTGGGGAGTGTGGCGAATAGAGTCGGGTCCGCTTGTGTCTCCGCGTAGAATTCGAGCTTGGAGTGCGTGTCGGGCGTGATTGCCTTCCAATCGAAGAAGCGCCAGACCGGCTTGGTCCCGTCCGCGCAGTCGGCTTTGTAGATTCGCTCGTAGTTCGAAGGTCCAAAAACGAGCACCGACGGTGGTGTGCTGCAGACCGCTCCGATGCAAGCAAGCCCGGAGCAGCAGTCAGTCGGGGTGCCGCACTGCCCACCCGTGGCGACGCACTGCCCGGCCGGTGGCAACGCGCGGCAGTGTCGCGTCGGCGGATTCATGAGCGGCGTGTCGAGCCGGCAGGCGCCCGTTTTCGGGGTGTCCGAGCCGCCGCAGCAGTCTTCGTCGACCTCGCAGGTGGACGTAGGGCTGGTTCCAGCCGGATGGCAGGCATCCAAGACCCAATACCCGCGCTCGTTGATGTAGCCGCTCGAAGCCGTGGTCGAGAAGTTCTGACTCGGTAGCCAGAACCCCGGGTGGCTTCGGTCCACAGTGCCGGATGTCGCGTCGTCGATGGCACCCACCCACAACTGGCTCTGGATGTCGGAGGTGTTGGTCATGCCGGTGTACGCAGACGTCGCGTAGCTCGCCGTGTTGCTGAAGTCTTGTTGAACGTTGGGCAGATTGAGCGTGTTGCCGTAGGGGCGCGTGCTCGTGAACACGACCCAGCGATAGCCGCCAGAAGCGACCGGCAGCATCGTCGGCTGGTACGACTTGTTGGCATCCTTGGCTTGCTCGCCGCTGTTGAGTTTGGTCAGAGCAACCGGTGTCGGAGCCGCTGCTTGGGTGTCGATCGACCACAAGCGACCTGGGTCTTCGTAATAATTGGTCGGACCCATGTAGCCGTACTTCTTCCAGGAGCTTGTGCGGCAGCAGGAGTCGCCAGGGACCGTCGTTTGATAGATGACGCTGCGTGAATCACTCTCGAAGGTCGGCCATTTCATGGCGTCACCCGCCGGCCATGTGCTCGTGATCAAGCGCCGATTCTTGAACGACTTACCAGTCTGATCGAAGTCGAAGGTGCTGAGTCCCTTACGCCAACCGGCGTTGCCCGCGGAGTCGCCGTCGATGAACACGAGCTTCGAGCCGTTCGGCGAGAACGACGGCACCATCATGGCGGTCCCGGAAAGACCCCACCTGCCGGCACTGCTGGCCGTCACATCGACCGGTGTGGGCGATGCGCTGGTCGGAAGTTGCCAGACCCAGTAGCTCGAATTGTCGCCATTGTCGCCGCCATCGACGACGTAGCCCGTCGTGCGATTGTAGGTCGCATTCGGCGTGAAGACGCTGCTCGGGATCGTTACCCAACCCGGAGAGCCCGCACACGGTGTCTTCCACTGCAGTCGCGCGACCGCGTTGCTGCCGTCGTCGTAGTAGTCGAACTTGAAGTCGTGATTGCCCGCGCTGAAATAACCCGCGCCTTGGAGCGCGCCATAGCCCCAGCGAGCCATGACTCGTGAGTCGTCGATCCAAAGGCGCCCGCCGTCGTCGATGTTCCCATTGCTGCGGAAGGAGTACACGCCGTCGCACGCCATCGTGATCTTGCCCGTCCAACGAACGCTGAAATGGTCGTCGTCCGAGATGATCGAGTAGTTCGGGCGTCCAAGGTCCCAGTCGAAGTCGATATTCGGATCGACACGCTGGAAGGCGCGCGGGTTGGTCTGTGTCGCTGGCAAAGCCGCGTTGAAGCCCTCGATGTCGTAGTACGTGGCCGTGAGGCCATTCGTGCCGGTGGGCGGGGTCACCGGATACAGGTTCACGGTCGGGACGACCTCGCTCGTCGCCAGCGTGCCGTACTTGTATTTGAAGATGAGGCGCGCATTCCCGGTGCTCTCGGAGTGGACGATGTGCACCGTGTGCTTGGCACCGAATACCCAGCTCGAGGGGGTGCTGACGCAGTTGTTGTAACTGGCGGCGCTGTCGATCAGCGCAGTGCCCGAGCCATCCAGGTAGAGCTTCACGCCATCGTCGGAGTCGATGCACAGCTGCATCGCGCCGGTGAAAGGCGACTCGACCTGCGCGTCCCAGGTGGACGTCCAATTGTCTGCCCCGAGAGCCAGACCGACACCGGGACCGTGCGCCTGCCAGTTCGATGCGATGTCGGGCTCGATCAGCGTCACGGGAGGCGAAACGCCATCGTTGTAGGTGACGTTGGCACCGTGCGCGGGCTCTGCCGCCGGAGGATAGAGCTGCGTTTGAGGTACCAAGGCTCGTGGAGTCGACGGGCTACTCCAAAAGAGTTGAACGTTGGAGTTGCCCGTCGTGTTCTGCTGCTTCAGCTGGAAGTTCGCGAAGGCGCCCGCGGTCATTGGCACGTCCGCGGTCAGGGTACCCGGCCCCGTAAACGGACCGACGCTCGTAGCGCCCACCGTCAGGTTGAAGACGTCACTGCCGGTGGTGACCACCTCGAAGTGATAGGTCTCGCTGAAGAATGCTTGAATCCGCCCGCTGCGTCGGACCGAGAAATCGACCGGCACGAGGCCACCCGGCGAGCCCGCGCCGAAATCGAAGTTCACCTGCGGATCGATGCGCTTCCAAACCAACGTGGCGAACGTCGCGTCCGTCGTTGCAAAGTACTCGGCGAGCAGCCCCGTGCCCGAGCCGCCCGAGAGCATCGTGTTGCCAGTGTTGACTTGGCGATTGCCGCCGTTGATGCCGACCAAGTTCTCTTTGGTGTTTCCCCAGACGTTCGTCGCCACGAGCGCGTACTTCCCGTCCGGGGTCAGAGGGGCCCAGGCGAAGCCGCGCCAGTCGACCGAGCCGACGGTGTAGTTGGGGCGCGGCGGGTTCGCTACGAAATCGGCGATAGGCGTGAGACCACCGCTCGCGTTCACGCTCGAAACGCCACCGAGCGTGGAGCTAAAGGTGATTGGCGAGCCGTAGTTATTGTTCTCCAAGCCATATCGGCTCGAGGTCGCAAATACATTTCCGTTGGCGGACACGGTGTGACAGACCGGACAACCATCGGTAGTCGAAAATGCAGTCTGCGCCGGCTGGGCCGAGCCCGGATCGACGACCATTTCGTTGGCGTCTCCGCCGCGGTGATACTGCGTGTAGTAGATCTTGCCGCGTACTGGTGCGCTCGAAAAGTTGACGACGCGTGTCGCGAGCGGCGTTTTCAGCTGACCGCCGACGATGCGCTGCAACACGACACCCGCGCTGTTCGCTTTGGCGGTCTGCGAGAAGTAAGCCCAGACGTCGGCGGGGATGGTCGCGCGCGGCGGGCTACTCTCCGGTATGATTTGCGACCAGCGGAACGACGGCGCGCCGGTCGATGGGTAAATCAAGCTCAGCTTGACCGCGCTCGCAGCGGAGCCCTTGTTGTCCCATTGCACTTGCGGCGGCTGCAAGCCGAGCGGCATCACCGTTTGGTCGTACGGGTACAGGATCGCCGCGGTGTCCGCGCCGGCCGCCGTGCCTTGAAACTGGGTCACGCTGCCGGTCGGAGCCAGATCGTTCTTGGTCAGGTCGACCTTGACGTTCAACACGCCCGATGCGCTCAGCTGCCCGAGGTACGCGGTCGCGGTGATGGGACCGGCAACGGCGCTGATCAGGCTGACTTTGCCAGTGTTGTCGATGGTCCCCAAGTCGAGCCGATCGAGAGTCCAAGCCGGTTGCGGTGTGCCGGGGAAGCAACCGGGCGGGCTGAGCTCGATTTGAAACTGCGGTGTGCTGCTGAGCACCGGGACGAAGCCCGTGCCGGGCGGAGTGAATGCGCTCGATGGCATCCAGCCGAGCGGGATCGACGGTGAGGACCAGGCCAGTGTCGCCGACGCGAGGCCCGCAACCTCGAAGTACTCGAAGCGTAAGCTATGGACCGAGTTGGCGGTCCAGTTCATCGGCGCCGTGCAATCGTCGCTGGCTTGCTTCGTTACCCAGTCGTCGATGCGCAGCACGCCATCGATCCAGAGCCGAACGCCGTCGTCCGTGTTCGCGCAGATCGTGTACGGGTTCGTCGCGGGCGCGACGACTGAGCCAGTCCAGCGCACCGAGAAGCCATCCGCGCCCACTCCTGGAATGTTGGGACTGCCGTTTCCCCAATCGAGGACGACGCTCGGGTCGAGGCGCGTCCCCGTCGGCACCCAACTCGTCGGTATTTGCCCGGCGTTGGGATCGATTTGATTGAAGTACTCGCCAAGCAGGCCATTCGTTCCCGCCGTCGCCGGCGCCAGGCTCGTGATGGTCGTCGATTGCGGCGTGGGCTTGACGATCATCGAAGTGCACGAGCCAGCTCCGCCGCCGAGGTCGTGCGGCACGAGCCGGATGCCATTGCCGTCCGCAGCAAGCGCTCCACCATCGGGTAGCGGTAGGTTGGTTCCGTCGTCGACCTGGAACCGGCAAAACGGATCGCAGGGATTCGCTGCCGCGCAGTCCATGCCGGAGCCGAGCCCTTGTATCCGCTGCTTGCCGCGCGCAAGTTGCTGAGTCGTCACGCTATCGCCGATGCAAGCGCCCCACTTGCCGTCGGCGCACGTGCGATGGCCCGTCGAGCAAGATACGTAGTCGCCCGATACGCGTTCGACTTGCCCACACTCGACTATCTGGCCCTCGTCCTGGCATTCACAGCCCTGGTTCGGCGTGTCGCACGCGCCACCGGTCGGGGGCGGCATCACCGTTCCGGCGTCCCCGATGCCGATGCTCGCCCCATGGTCCGAAGAGGTCGAGCAACCGATCAGGCTCAGACACAGGGAGGCGGCGATCCAAAGCGGGATGAGTCGAGACAAGGGTGTGCGCTTCGCTGACTTCGGCGCACACGTCAACCTCAGCATGGCGGCGCTCCCTGCGTTTTTCATGCCGTACTCCCGCTCAGAAGCTAGCTTTCCGTGAAATCGCGGTTTCGGCCAGTCGGCCGCTGCACCGTGTCGGCAAATGTCGGAAATCGTTGCTGTTTAGCGTCCGGGGTGGCCAGACCTGCGTAGACGTCGGCAGCGGGTTTGGGGGCCGCGGTGTACGGCCCGTCGACGCAACGTTTGCGGCGGTTCGCACAGTTTGCAGAGCGCTTCACCCGACCCTCGGCGTCGCACGGCGAATCCTCGGACAGTAGTGGTAGAAGGGCTTCCGGTTTGGTTGCTTACTCGAGGAGTGCGGAGATGGTGGTGCGTCGACATTGGGCCGTTGCGTTGAGTACCGTTGGGCTGTCCTTGGGGGTCAGCGCGCCTGTTTTCGCGCAGGCCGCGCCGCCCGCTTCCCCTGCCGTTCCGCCCGCGCCACCCATCGTCGCACCGCCACCGGCGCCCGTTGTACCTGCTCCAGCACCGGTTGCACCGGCACCTGTTCCGGTTGCGCCAGCACCGGTCGCTCCTGCGCCGGTTGCTCCCGCTGCGGCGCCCGAAGAGCCACTGCCGCCGCCGCACGCTGCGCTGCCCGAGTTGCCGCCGAGCAACGTGCAATTGGCGCCGCACGACGTGGAGCCCGTGCCCGCGCAGCCCGAAGAGGAGTGGTACGAGTCGTTCGACGTGCGTGTGTTCGCCGATGCGTACTTCGGCTGGAACTACAACTCACCGAAGCCGCAGACGAGCGGCAATGGTGTGATCCGCGCTTTCGACACCGCAAATGGCTTTGCCTTGGGCTGGGCCGGCCTCGATATCTCGCACGCCGCAGAGCCCATCGGGGGCACGTTGTCGCTGCGCTTCGGCCCGAGCGCTCAGCGCTACAACAGCAGCTGCCTCAGCGGGAAGTGTGATGCCGACTACGGCTTGCAGAACGTGAAACAAGCCTTCGCATCGTGGCGTCCAGCAGCCCCGATCACCCTGGATTTCGGCAAGTTCGACACGATTTACGGGGCCGAGGTCGCGGACAGCCAAGACAACATGAATTACACGCGCGGCGTGTTGTACTGGCTGGGGCAGCCTGCCTTCCACACCGGCTTGCGCCTCAATGCCGAGCTCAGTGACAACCTGAGCTTACGTGCGTTGATCGTGAACGGTTGGAACAATACGATCGACAACAACACCGGCAAGACCTTCGGCCTGCAGGTGACCGGTCATGCACCGCGTGGCGACGCTCACGAGTGGATCTCCGCGTCGCTCGGCTACCTCGGTGGCCCAGAGCGTGACGACACGTTCGCGGTCAGCTGCGCGGCGGGGCAAGTGTTCAACTCGGCGAGCACCTCGGGCTGCAGCCCGGGTACCGGTGGCACGACCACGGGTACCATCGATCGCCCGACCAGCAACACCAAAGGCTGGCGTCACTTCATCGACTTGCTCATCACGTCCGATCCCATCGATTCGCTGCACCTCGCGCTGAACGCCGATCTGGGCGTCGAAAACGTGCGCGACGACGAGGATCCGACCCAGTTCGCCTCGCAGTCCTGGCTCGGCGCGATGCTGGGCGCGCGCTACCTGGTATCGTCGAAGTTCGCGCTGGCTGGCCGTGGTGAGGTTTACAAGGACAAGCACGGCATCACCACCGGCTCGGTCAACGGTCTCCCGATTCACGACGTCGTGATTTCGACCGCGACGCTGACGGTGGACTTCATGCCCACGAAGAACCTGATGCTGAGGCTCGACAACCGGTGGGACCACGCGACCAAGGAGATTTTTCCGAAGGGCGTGCGCGACCTGAAGGGCGACCTCGTGACGAGCACCTTGGGCGTCGTGGTGACGACCAACTAGCCACGCGCTAGGATCCTTCACCATGTCTTCCCCGCTCCGCACCCGTGACTTGGAGGACGTGATCGACGCCGTCGTCGATAGCTACGATGGCCCCGAGGACATCAACAACCTCGAGAGCGCGGCGCTGCCCAACAAGCGCCAAGTAGTACAGGCCTACAACCACCTGAAGCCCGTGATCTATATGGGCTTCTACAGCCATCGCTCGCTGACGCGCGCCAACTTGCGCTATGCGCTCAGCGAGCAGCTGTATCCAGCGTGTGAAATCTTGGTCGATCAAATCGGCCGAGCGCTGGCTTACGAAGAGCGCTCCGGCATGGTCAAGAAGCCGTGGCCCGCGGGTTGGAGCGAGGAGGTCGTGCTGCGTTTGCTGCGCCGGATCCCGGAGCTGCGGCGCATCTTGAACTCGGACATCTTGGCTGCGTTCGAGGGTGACCCGGCCGCCAAGAGCGTGGAAGAGATCGTGTTCAGCTACCCGGTGGTGGAAGCCATCACCGCGCACCGCATCGCGCACGTGCTGTACCAAGAGCGCGTACCGATCGTGCCGCGCATCATCGCGGAATACGCGCACGGTTTGACCGGCGTGGACATTCACCCCGGCGCGCAGATCGGCGAAGGTTTCTTCCTGGATCACGGCACGGGCGTGGTGATCGGCGAGACGGCGATCCTCGGCCGCAGCGTCAAGATGTACCAGGGGGTCACCTTGGGCGCGCTCAGCACGCGTCGCAACGAGTGTGGTGAGCTCGAGCGCAACAAGCGTCACCCGACGATCGAAGACAACGTCACGATCTACGCTGGCGCGACCATCCTCGGCGGCGACACGGTGATCGGTGAGGGCTCGGTGATCGGCGGTAACGTGTGGCTCGTGCGCTCGGTGCCTCCTGGCTCCAAGATTTTCGGCAAAGCCAAGGAGTAGCTCCGTGAGGATGGCGTATGCGCTGCTGCCGGTGTTGGCGTTGCTCGTGGGCTGTCACGGCAAACCCGCCGAGCCCCTCCGCGTCGCCGCCGCTGCCGATCTCTCGCACGCCTTCGCCGAGCTCACGCCCGCTTTCAACGCGCAGCACCCGGTGGACCTCAAGCTGACGAGTGGTGCAAGCGGCCTGCTCGCCAAGCAAGTCGAGCAAGGCGCGCCGTTCGACTTATTTTTGTCCGCAAACGTTGGTTACGTCGATCAAGTCGTGAAGGCGGGTGCCTGCGACGGCTCGACCGTCGAGCGCTATGCGCGGGGGCAGCTCGTGATCTGGGTCAAGGGCGCGGACGGCGCGCAGCTCAGCCCGAGCTCGCTCGTCGAAGAGCGCTTCAAGCACATTGCGATCGCGAACCCCGAGCATGCGCCGTACGGCAAGGCCGCCAAAGAGGCGCTGACCAAAGCGGGCGTGTGGGACCGCGTCGTCGATCGCATGGTGTATGGCGAGAACGTGCAGCAGACGCAACAGCTCGCTCGGAGCGGCAACGCCGATGTGGCGATCGTCGGCCTGTCTTTGGCGCTCGGCTCGAGCACGGGCTCCTGGGCCGTGGTCGACGAAGCGCTGTACTCGCCGCTCGATCAAGCGCTCGTCGTCTGCAAGCACGGCAGCAACGTGGCGGCCGCACGCCAGCTGGCCGAGTTCCTGAAAGCCCCGGCGGGCCGAGGGGTTCTGAGGAAATACGGGTTCTTGTTGCCCGGCGAAGCGCTGGCCAAAGCGCCTTGATCGCGCTCGAGCCGCTGCTCCTGTCGTTCGAGGTGGCCGCGCTCGCCACCGTGTTTGCGACGACACTTGGTGTCGCGCTCGGAGGCTTGCTCGCCATGCCGCGGCTCTGGGGCCGCGAATGGATCGACGCCGCGGTGACTGCGCCCATGGTCTTGCCGCCCACGGTGCTCGGTTATTATTTGCTCGTATTGCTTGGTCGTGAAAGCGCGCTCGGTCATGCCTTCGAGGCGCTCACTGGCTCGTCGATCGTGTTCACTCGCACCGGTGCCGTGATCGCTGCGACCATCGGTGCATTGCCACTGATCAGCAAAGCGGCGCGGGCCGCGCTCGAATCGGTCGACGTCCGTCTGGTAGGGGCTGCCCGCACCCTGGGCGCCAGCCCGTTGCGAGCCTTTTTCAGCATCAGCTTGCCGCTGGCTCGACGCGGCATCGTGTCCGGCATCCTGCTCGGATTTGCCCGCGCCCTTGGCGATTTCGGGGTGACGTTGATGGTGGCCGGCAACATCCCGGGCCAAACGCGCACCGCGTCACTCGCCATTTACGACGCCGTGCTTGCCGGGCGAGACGATGACGCCACGCACCTGGCGCTGGTCATGACCGGGTGTGCCGTGGCCGTCTTGGTCGGCGCGAGTTACCTGACGAGGCACCGGCGCGATGGCTTCTGACTCGCACCTCGCAGCGCAGCTGCGATTCCGGCGGAGCCTCGGCGAGCCGGCGTTTTCGCTGGATGTGACGCTCGACTTCGGCCCTGGGCTGAACGTGCTGTTCGGGCCTTCGGGCTCGGGCAAGACCACGATTTTGGCGGCGATCGCCGGCTTGCTGCGGCCCGTGAGCGGCCGCGTCGCGCTCGGCTCCGAGCTCTTGTTCGACTCAGCGCAAGGCATTCATCGGCCGCCCAACGAGCGGCGTGTCGCGCTCGTGTTCCAATCCCTCGCGTTGTTCCCGCACCTCGACGCGTTCGCCAACGTCGCTTATGGCTTGCCACGAGCGCTGAAGCGCACCGAGCGGCTAGAGCGGGCCAGAGGCTGGCTCACGCGGCTGCGCGTCGCGCACCTGGCCGAGCGTTTTCCAACGAGCTATTCCGGTGGAGAAGCTCAGCGCGTGGCATTGGCGCGCGCGCTCGCCAGCGAGCCGCGCGCGCTGTTGCTCGATGAGCCATTTTCGGCGCTCGATCAGGAGCTCGCGAGCGAGCTTTGCGCCGAGCTCGTGAGCCACGTCGTCTCACTCCACATTCCAGTCGTGCTCGTCACCCATGACCGAACGCTGGCGCGCGAAGTCGGGCAGCAGGTGACGCTGCTGCGCGCGGGCCGCGTCGAACGAATGGGCGCGGCTCGCGACGTCTTGTGAGCGCCTCCACGCCCGGGCTATCTCGCGACGAGCAATCGAGCTAAAACGAGCGCGTGACTGACGCCCCATACGACGCTTGGTTGGTCGATCTCGATGGCACGCTGTACAGGGCTCGCTGGGTCAAGCTCGGCATGGCGCTCGAATTGGGCCTATTTGGCTGGTCCGCGGTTTCGACCCTGCGCCAGTTTCGGCACGATCACGAGGCATTGCGCGAAGAAGTCGCCGCGGGCAATGCGCTTTCGATAGACCACCCGAGCCCGTTCGCGGCTCAGCTTGCGCGGAGCGCCGAAGCCTTGCGCCTACCGGTGGCGCAAGTCGAAGAGACCGTTCAGGATTGGATGTTCGTGCGCCCCGGCAAATGGATCCGGCGCTTCCCGCGCAGCTCACTGCTCGCAGAGCTGCGGGCATTCAAAGCGAAAGGCGGTCGAACGGCGCTCGTCAGTGACTACCCCGCCGAGCGCAAGGTGGCGGCGCTCGGCGCACGCGAGCTGTTCGAGGTGGTCGTGGCCAATGGCGAGCAACACGGGCCTCGGCGGTTGAAGCCGGACCCTGAAGGGTACTTGCGGGCGGCGGAGCTGCTGCAGGTGCCGCCCGCGCGCTGCTTGGTGATCGGGGATCGTGACGATGCCGATGGCCAGGCGGCTCGTGCCGCCAACATGGGCTTTCGGCTAGTTCGAGCCTAGGCCGCGCAGCCCTGCAACTTGGGCGTCCAGAGCGTGCAGCGATTTCGCCCGCCGCGCTTGGAGGCATAGAGCGCCTCGTCGGTCGACTTGAACAAGGCTTCCCAGGTTTGCCCAGCGCTCGGGAAGAGTGACGCGCCGACCGAGCAAGTGACTTTGATTGGCCCGAGCTCGGTGTGAAACTGCGTGGCTTCGAGCTCGCTGCGAATGCGCTCCGCGAGCAGCATCGCACCGCGTTCGTCGGTCTCCTCGCAAACGATCACGAACTCTTCGCCACCGAAACGGCCGACGGCGTCGGTGTCGCGCTTCACGCGCTTGAGCACGTCGGCAAATCCCTTGATCACGACATCGCCCACGTCGTGCCCATGAGTGTCGTTCACCCGCTTGAAGTGATCGATGTCGCACACCAAGAGCGAGAGCGGCTTCTTGAAGCGCTGCGCGCTCTTCAGCTTCTGCTGCGCGACTTCTTGCAGGGCACGTTTGTTGAAGAGCCCGGTCAAGCCGTCCATGGTGGCCAGCTCTTCCAAGCGCTTCAACATGCGGGCGTTGGCGAGCGACACCGCCACGTGGCTCGCCAGCACTTCCAGGGTGGGGCGTACCGAATCACCGAACGCGCCGCGCCGATTCGAGCCGAGCACCAAGGTGCCGAGCGCGCGGTCGTGAACCAAGAGCGGCAGGACCAAGAGCGACGGCATCTGCGGCGGATTGAGGCGGCGCGTGAACACGGTCTGGCGCGAGGGATCGTAGTCCCCGCGGTAAGGCAGCGCGTGGCGGTTCGCGACCACCATCGAGACCAGGCCCGAGTTGTGTTTGAAGCGCTGCCCCACCAAGGCATCCGCGCCCTCGCCGCTCACGGCGCAGATCTCGTGCTCGCCGGAGCTCTTGTCGAACAGCGTCACGACCGCGAAATCGAAGGCCGCGAACTCGCGCGCTCCGCTGACGCCCGCTTCGATCACCTGCGCTTCGGTCGTGGCCGAAGCGAGCGCGTTGGCCGCGCGGTACAACTTGCCTTGCTCCACCTTGGCGCGGTCGAGCTGCACGAAAACGCGCTCGTTCTCGATCGCCCGTCGCACGAAGTGCGCAGCGGAGCGCAGGGTCTCTTCTTCTTCCGGCGTGAACGGCTCGCGCGACTCGCGGTCGACGACCAACAGGCCGCGCGCGTTGCCGTGATCGAGCAGGGGCGTCGCGCACACCGCGCCAATCGCAGGCTTGCGCGTGTAGTACGGCACGTGCGCGCCGGCTTTGGCGCCCGCGATGGCGAGCAACGAGCCTTTGGCCAAGCTGGCCCCGAAGATCCCGTCACGCGCGTTGAACGGCCCCGTGGCGATCGCGTCCTCGGTGCTCGATAGCTCTTGGATGTGCAGCTGACTGCCGGTCGAATCGAGGCCCAGCAAGAGCGCGGTACGCAAGCCGAGGGTGCGGCACAACAAGATCAGCGCAAACTCGACGGCCTGGTGGATCTCGTCCACGCCCGAGCGGAGCAAGCGGTCCTCGGCGTCTGGGGTCGATACACTGCCGCGCTCACCGGCCGTGGTCGGCGCGCCGAGCAGCCGGTAGGAGCGCGCCGCGTCCTTCATTTTGCGCAGCTCGGTCTCGATGCGCTGCCGAGAAAGCGTGCGAATGCGTGCGATTTCCGCGCGAAAAACCAGCATGTTCAGGAACGCGAATACCCCGAGCAGGACCGCGTGTGGAATCAGCCGGTCGGTCTCGCGCCCGCCCCAAGCAATGAAGTTCAGGGCCGCTTCCATGAGCACCGCGAAGGCGATCGTGCCGGCGGCAGCGAGCGGCTTGGCGAAGCTTGCGCAGATCATGACCAGCGCGTACACGGCCGGATAAAAGGGCCCGTCCAGGCCACCTGGCGTGTGCAAGATCGCGCCGTACGCCAGCACCACCAAGTGCGTGAACAGCTCGAGATCGAGGCGCGTGGTCTCGCTCGACGAGAGCGAGCGCAGTCGCTTCAATAAGCGATAGCCGAGCGAGCCGCCCAAGAGCACCACCACCGAGACGTTCCACAGCAGCGGCGGCGGCTCGACCGCCCAGTAGACGAGGTAGCCGCTCAGCGCGAAGCTCAACGCCAGCCCGGAGCTCCTAGTGATCACTTGCTGCACCCAGAGGGCGGAGCGCACGAGCGGGTCCATGTCCCTCTGGCCGTATCAAACTGTCTCCGGAACGGCCCACTTTTGCGGGACTTTTCCTGAATTTCGCCAGAAATCGCGACTGTGCGAAAAGGTCGGATACCGTAGCGTCGGTGCGCGCTGGCTTGCGTCTCCAGATCTTGCTGCTGCTGGGCGGCTTGTTCGTGCTCGCGTTCGTGCCGCTGTTCTTGGCCGTGGCTACTTATGCAAGCTTCACCTTGCGCCAGGTCCGCGAAGCGCATGCGCAAGCGCTGGGACGCGCCGTGGCAGGTCACGTGGCCGAGGCGCGCGCTCATCGCTCGCCCGAGCAGCTGCTCGGCCTTTTGGGGGCCGAGGTCGGTTCGCAGGGCGTGGCAGCGATCGGCGTGTACGGACGCGATGGCTTGCCGGTCGCGCGGGCGGGCGAGCCCCTGGTCGTCGACTTGCTGCCAGCGCGGATCGCGCTCGGCCGCGAATTGATCGTCGAGATCGAGCAGCACGCGGCGCTCGAGGTGGTCGTGCCGAGCAGCGACGGCGCGGTGGCTGCCATATTGCGCACCGACGACAGCGCCGCGCGCGCCGCGCCACTCGTGCGCTTGCTCGGCTTGTACTCGCTACTGGTCGGCTTGGTGCTGCTGGTTGCGGCTTATTTTGCGCTGACACGGCTGATCGTACGCCCGCTGGATGCGTTGGCGCGAGCCGCCGAGCGCGTGGCCCACGGCGCGCGTCGTTTCTCCGTACCCGAGGCAGGCGCGCGCGAGCTGAGCGAGCTCGGCCGCAACCTGCACACGATGACCGAGCACTTGATCCGCGAAGAAGAGGCGCTGCGCGCCAAAGTCGACGAAGTCGAGCGCGCGACGCACAGCTTGAAGGAAGCACAAGATCGGCTCATTCGCTCCGAGCGTTTGGCGTCGGTCGGGCGCTTGGCCGCCGGCCTGGCGCACGAGGTGGGTAACCCGATCGCCGCCTTGCTCGGGCTCGAGGACTTGCTGCTCGAAGGGGGGCTCGAGCCGAGCGAGCAACAGGACTTTTTGCAGCGGATGCGCAAAGAGACCGAGCGCATCAACCGCATCCTGCGCGATTTGCTGCAGTTCGCGCGCGCGGGCGAGCAGCACGAATTGGTGGGCGCGGCTCGGGGCGATGTGGCGGTCGCGGTCTCCGATACAGCGGCGCTGATCGCCCCTCAAAAGGACATGCGTGATGTCGAGCTCGAGCTGTCTATCCCGAGTGGTTTGCCCAAGGTTCGGCTCGGCGCAGAACAACTGATGCAGCTCGTGTTGAACCTAGTCCTCAATTCGGTCGACGCGCTCGACGGCGGAGGCCGCGTGCGCGTGCTGGCTCGGGCGGTCGGCAATGGAGTCGAGCTGGTGGTCGAAGACGATGGCCCGGGTGTCGCGCCGCAAGTTCGCGATCGGCTGTTCGAGCCGTTCGTGACGACCAAGGAGGTCGGCAAGGGCACGGGGCTCGGGCTTGCGGTCTGCCGAGGCTTGGTCGAGGCCGTTGGGGGCAGCATCAGCTTGGATTCGGCGTTCACGGCCGGAGCCCGCTTCGTGATCGACCTGCCCGGTTCGGACGCGGCGAATTTGCCGTAAATATTGGGCATTTCGGGGTTGTTTCAGGGCGCGCTCACAAAAAGGTGGGCTCGGAAACGCCGTCTGCTTGTCCATCGCGAGGCAAACGGCGCAAAATAGGTTTGCTCATGCGCCTCGGCATCGACTTTGGGACGACACGAACCGTGATCGCTGCGGTGGACCAAGGCCGCTATCCGGTCGCACAGTTCGAAACTGCGCAAGGTTACTCGGACTTCATTCCCGGGCTGGCCGCGAATAGCTCCGGGAAGTTGGAGCTCGGCTGGGAAGCCGCGGCGCGCTTCAACCAGAACCCGGACGGAGCGTTGCGCTCCATCAAGCGCGCGGTCAGTCGCGTCTCGCCGGACGAAGTGTTCGCCGAGCTCGGTATGGCGCAAACGAGCGCGGTCGAGCTCGTCGCGGCCTACCTCACACGGATCCGCAGCTTGCTCGTCGAGCAGAGCAACCTCGATATCGGCCCGGATGAGCCGCTCGAGGCGATGGTGGCGGTGCCCGCGAATGCCAGCACGCGACAGCGTTACCTCACCATAGAAGCATTTCGCCGCGCTGGCTTCGAGGTGCTGGGGATGGTCAACGAGCCGACGGCGGCGGCCATCGAATTCGCGCATCGCAACCTTGGCGTGATCGGCAAGCGCAGCCCCAAGCGCTATGTCGTGGTTTACGACTTGGGTGGCGGTACCTTCGACACGTCCGCGGTGTCGCTCGAGCACCGTCGCTTCGAGCTGATCACGAGCGAGGGCATCGGCGAGCTGGGCGGGGACGACTTCGATCAGTTGATCTTCGACTTCGCGGCGCGCGCCGCCAAAATCGACCCGCACTCGCTCAGCTACGTGGAGCGCGCGCGCTTGCTCGAGCTGTGCCGAGAGGCGAAAGAAGGGCTCACCACCTCATCGCGCCGGATGCTCATCGATTTGGGGCGCGTTTTGCCCGGGACCGACCCGGTCACGCTCGATCTCGGCGATCTGTACGAGGCGACGCGGCCGCTGATCGACCGTTCGCTCGCGTTGCTCGAGCGCGTGTTCGGTAAATTGGAAGAACGCGGCATCGACCCGAACGACGCGCGGCAGCTGGGCGCCGTGTACCTGGTAGGCGGCGCGACTGCGTTTCCCATGGTCGGCAAGATGCTGCGCGAGCGGTACAAACGCAAAGTTCAGCTTGCCCCTCAACCGCACGCGGCGACCGCGGTCGGCCTCGCGATCGCGGCCGATCCGGACGCGGGGGTGTTCGTACGCGAAGCCGTGACCCGCCATTTCGGCGTCTGGCGTGAGGGTGAAGCGGGACGCGAGAAGATCTTCGATCCCATCTTGGACAAGGGCACCGTGAGCGAGTCGGGAGACTTCCTGATCGAGCGCAGCTATCGACCGGTGCACGCCGTGGGTCACTTGCGCTTCCTGGAGTGCAGCGAGCTCGGTGGGGATGGGCGTCCGGAAGGTGACCTCACTCCTTGGGGTGACATCTATTTCCCCTATGATCCGCGGTTTTTGGGCGAAACCGATCTGCGCAATCGCTCGACGGAGCGCTGCGATGGGTTGTCCGAGCAGATCGTGGAGCAGTATCACTATGGCCGTGACGGCACGGTGACCGTGACCATTCAAAACCAGACCCGTGGCTATCAGCGGCGCTTCGTGCTGGGGGCGTCGGGCGAGCTTGCGCCCGGCTGAGCGTCAACGCGGCAGTTGATCGACCCCGACCGATGACAGCCCGCGCTCCTTCAGCGCGCGTAAGATCTGGGGCAGCGCCGCGAGCGACGCGGGCGTGAAATCATCGTGCTCGGCGGCGTCGTGCATGAGCACGATCGCGCCGTCCTCCAGATGTTCGATCACGCGCTGGGCGACGCGCTCGGGCCGCGCGCCACGCACGCCGTCCAAGCTGCGTACGCTCCAGGCCACGATTTCGACGCCGGCGCGCTCGGCCCCGAGGAACGTCCAGTGACTGGCGAAGCCGATCGGAGGCCGAAACAGTGTCGGGGCGGCCCCGCATGCCTGCTCGATGGAGCGCCGGGCGCGCTCGATCTGGGCCTGCGCGTGGCCCGACGAACGCAGGGAAAACAGGCGTTCGTGCTGAAAACCGTGGATCCCGAGGGTGTGGCCGGCTGCGTGAATTTCGCGCACCACTTCGGGGTGAGCTTCGACCTTGTGGCCCAACAAGAAAAATGTCGCGTGTGCCCCGTGCGCGCGGAGCAGCTCGAGCACGGCGCGCGTGGTCACCGGGTGCGGCCCGTCGTCGAAAGTCAGCGCTACCTTGCGCGTCCCGACTCTGCCTCGCGCCAGAGCGTTTCCATACATGCCCGAGTGCGGCCAGAGCACGCCCAAGGTCGCGTACAGGAACAGACCCACGAAGCCGAGCGCGAGCTCGAGCGCGTGCGGCGGCGCGGGCCAAGACAGCCCACACCAGATCAGCGCGCTCACGCTGATCACCCACAGAAGCAGGCGAGGGAGCGGCACGTCAGCGCTTCTCGCGCTTGCGCTCGGCGGGCAGTTCGTCCAGCGCGTCGAGCTCGGTCTCACTCGTGAGCTCGTCCGCTCCGCTGCTCGCGTCCAATCGTTGCTTCGTTCGGGGCGCCACGAACTGAGGCTTTGCCTCACTGCTCTCGGTATTGTCTAGCTCGAAAAACAAGGCCAGCGCGCTCGCGATCAACGGCAGCGATACGGCCGCGAGCTTGCCGGCGGGCCCCGCGCCAAACGTGTACGCGGTGAGGTCGAGCGGCATTGACAGCCAGTGACCGAGAGCGAAGGACGAGCCGACGCCGATCAGGGCGCCGACTCCGGCTTTGAGCAAGGCCTCGGTCTTGGCGTCGCGAGCCCAAACCGGGCGCCCGGCGACGAGCCCGACGATGAAGCCGGCAATTCCGGCGAGCAACGCCGCGAACACCGCGCTCGGAGCGCTCATCCCGAGCCCGCGCGCCGCCGCGACGGCCAGGGCAATTCCAATCACTAGTCCCTCGACGAGACCGACGAACAGGCGGCGCAGCATTCTCTTCTGAGTCTACCCCGAGCGCGCGGTTCGTGTAACGTGGCGCCCGAATCCGTGCTGTTCACGACGCTCGCTTACGCTCGATTTCTCGCCCTGGCCTTCGTCGTGACCTGGCTGTGTGCGCGCGCCAAGCGGCTGCGGCTGCTGTTCTTGCTTGGCGCCAGCTACTTCTTCTACGCGCAGTCCGGCCCGCGCTTTCTGGCCCTCATTTGGGCTTGTTCCAGCGCCGACTTCCTGCTCAGCCACGCCATTGGCCGCGCCCAAGACGAGCGCAAGCGGCGCGCCTGGCTGGTGCTGACCGTGATCATGAATCTCGGCGTGCTGGCCTATTTCAAGTACGCCAGATTCGGGCTCGACACCGCGCAGGCCGGGCTCGCCGCGCTCGGGGTTCACCTGCCCACGCCCGCGCTCTCGATCGCGCTGCCGGTCGGCATCAGTTTTTTCACGTTCGAGTCGATGAGCTACGTGATCGACGTGTATCGGCGGGAGATCGAGCCGCACCCGAGCTACCTCGAATACCTGACGTTCGTCGCGTTCTTCCCGCACCTAGTGGCAGGCCCCATCGTGCGTCCGCGTGACTTGTTACCGCAGCTTGCGCGGCCTCCGGTTTGGCGCGAGGCTGAAGCGAGCGAGGCGCTGCTGCTGATCGCCACGGGCTTGCTCAAGAAGTTGGCGATCGCCGATTACCTGGGGCTAAACTTGGTGGATCGGGTGTTCGATGCGCCGACGCAATACTCGGCGCTCGAGTGCTACGTGGCGATCGTGGGTTACGCGGTCCAGATCTACACGGATTTTTCTGGGTATACCGACATTGCCATTGGCTCGGCCGCACTGCTCGGCGTGCGCTTTCCGGCGAACTTCGCGGCGCCTTACCAAGCTCACGACATCGTCGATTTTTGGCGCCGGTGGCACATCTCGCTGTCCACCTGGCTGCGTGACTACTTGTATATCCCGCTCGGTGGCAATCGCCGAGGCTCGCTGCGCACGTACCTGAATTTGATCCTCACCATGTTGCTCGGTGGCTTGTGGCATGGTCCGAAATGGACGTTCGTGGTCTGGGGCGGCTTGCACGGTGTGGCCTTGGCTTGCAACCGCGCCTTCCGGGAGCGCTTTGGTGACGTGCTGAAGCGCACGCTGCCGCTGCGCGCCGTCTCGACGTTCGCGACGTTCCACTTCGTGCTCTTGGCGTGGGTCTTCTTCCGCGCGGACAGCTTCCGGGCAGCGCGCGCCGTGTTCCGGGAGCTTGGAACGCTCACGACGTATCATCCGAACCTCGACCCGCGAGTTTTGGGCGTGCTCGGGTTCGGGCTCGCCGTCCATTTTCTGCCGCAGCGGGTCGAAGCCGCGTTGCGCGCCCGGTTCAGCGCGCTCCCGGGAATTGCTCAGGGCATCGCTCTGTTTGCCGTATTGTTGCTCGTGCGCCGGATGGCCAGCGCCGAGGCCGTACCGTTCGTGTACTTTCAGTTCTAATCGCGATGACCGAAGTCGACGAAGTCACCGAGTCCCCCGAGCCGGTCCCACCGGCGCCCGAGCCTGAGCCCGCCGCGCCGGATGAGGCGCCGGAAGTGCCGCTCAACGCCGACGGCCGCGAGCGCCCCCGCTTCTTACTCGAGTTCCCAGCAGACCCCGAGCTGCAGCGGCTGGTGCGCGCGTTCGAAGCCGGCAACTACCAACTCGTGAGGGAGGGCGCGCCCACGCTCGCTGAGCGGACCGAGGACCCGATCGTGCGCGCGGCCGCTCGTGAGCTGAGGCGGCGCATCGATCCCGATCCGCTGATGAAGTACTTGCTCTGGGTGGCGTTGGCGTTGTTCGTGTTCGTGGTTTGGCATACCTACCAGGGCCAGCCTTGAGCTCGATCGGCACCGGCCATGGCGCGCTGCTCGGCGTGCTCTTACTGAGCACGGCCTGCGCGGGCGCTGCGGCCAATCAATCCGCGCCGGCGAGCGCAGCGCCAGTCACCGATCTCACGCGCTTGATCCCGCTCACGGACAACACCGTATTTTCCTACGAGACGTACATCGAGGACACCAACGAGCACGGGATCGCCGTGTTCGAGATCAAGCGCCCGCGGCCCGAGTTGGCGGAGCTGAGCGTGGCTGGGCAAGTGCGCAAGCGGTACTATTTCGAAGCGGGGGGCGTGCGCAGCGGACACGGCGGTTACTTGCTCAAGCTCCCCCTCACCCTGAACGCGCAATGGACGGGCGATGACGGGCAGGTCAAAGTCACCGCGGTCGACCAGAGCATCGACGTACCAGCCGGCAAATTTTCGGGCTGTTTGCAGACCATCGAGCAAGCGCAGCTAGGCGCCGCGACCCGCAAGACCACGACGGTGTTTTGCCCGGGAGTGGGCATCACGACGCTGGAGATCGAAGCCAACGAAGGCGGCGTCAGTGTTTTGCAACGCTTGTCGCTGAAGTCATTCGGCCCGCGCTTTTCGGGTCTGTGAGCTCTTCCTGCAGGCTCGGTTCCGGGATAGGACGGCACCCGTGCTTCGACAGGCCGTGCTCGGGATGCTTGGCGTGCTGCTCTTTTCCGGGTGCGGCCCGGACAAGCCCCGGTGCTCGGGCCCGCATCCCGACTTCAACGTGATCATCAAGTTTTCCAATCGCCCGTTGCCGGCCGACACGATCGTGCACGTGACTTACGGTGGCTCGGGCATGGAAGAATACAACTTGGCCTCGCCCGGCAATCAGGAGGTCGTCTTCTGTCAGGTGGCGGACGCTGACGGCCATCCGCTGGAAGCCTCCGCGCCGCTGGAAGGCGCCGCGGGCGAGGGCAACAGCGAGCCCGTGCAAGCGCTGTTCTGCGCGTTGTGGACCGGCGGCTACAGCAAGGTCGAAGTGCGCTCGGCCAGTGTCGCGCCGTTGGTCTATCCGTTGTCGCCTCGCGAGCGCGTGTGCACCGTGGATGAGTCGATCTTGCTCGATCTTCCTGACGCCGGCTGAACGCCCAACCGCGAACCGCGGCCAGCGCAGTATCACTCCGCGGGGTGATGAGCGCGCAGCGGGCGGTTGGGGCCGGCACCCCGCGGGCGTTCGCCCCTGTGCGTCATGTAAGTGCAGTGGTGTGGATCGGGGTTGGTAAGAAGCCTTACACCTTCATGTTTTGCGCGAGGCTGTGAAAGTCCGATGAAGGGCGCTGACTAATCATCCCCGGAGGGTGATTAGTTCGAACGCGTTGGCGCGCTGCGCGCTACGCTCTTGGACTGGGCCAAGTGTCTGTGCTGGCCCCATGACTGCGAGGCGTGCTCACGTGCCTCGAGCCAGGAGAACGTGGATGGCCTTTTCGACTTCTCGCTTTGCAGGCGCCCTTGGCCTGTGGGCGACGCTGCTCACCTTGAGCGCCTGCGAGGCTCAAATAGCGCCCGGGCTCGGCGGCAATGGTTCCGCGTCACAAGCCGGACAAAGCGGGCAAATGACGCCCGGCAATGGGGCAACACCGGACGAAGTCTTGGCGTCTGCTGCGTGTCAGACGCCGGCTCCAGGCCGTGCGCCACTCCGTCGCCTGAGCAACGCGGAGTACCGCAACACGCTGACGGACCTGCTGGGCGACTCGCCGGCGACCAAAACCCTGATCGCCAGCGCCACCAACAACTTCCCTTCCGAGACCGAGTCGCTCGGTTTTCGGAACAATGCGGATTACCTCGGGGTGTCCACGCTCGTCGCTCAGGGCTTCGTGGACTCTGCCGAGCAAGTGCTGGACGCGATTGCCGGCAACACGAGCTTGCTCAGCTGCACGCCGACGGCCGGCGCCGAGATGGACTGCGCGCGGACGTTCATCGCGCGCTTCGGTAAGCTCGCCTTCCGCCGCCCGCTCACCAGTGACGAGTCGGCGCAGTACGAGGCGCTCTTTCAGAAGTCGCTCACCGCGTACGACTTCGCGAGCGCCCTGCGCGCCACCGCGTTCGCGTTCCTTCAGTCGCCGAAGTTCTTGTATCGAGTGGAATTCGGCGCCGCGCCCAGCCCGGCCGCGAGCAAGCCCACGGGCTACGAAATGGCCAATCGGCTGAGCTACCTGTTCTGGCAATCCATGCCCGATCAATCGCTGTTCGACGCCGCCGACGCGAACCAACTGTCGACGCCGGTGCAGCTCGAGGCCCAGGCGCGACGCATGTTGAAGGATCCCAAGGCCGCGCGCTTGCTCGAGTACTTCGACGAGTGGCTGGGCACCGACGCGCTCTCGAGCACCTTCACGCGCGACGCCACGTTGTATCCCAACCTCGATGGCAACCTGGTCTCGCTGCTCCAGCAAGAGACGCGATCGTTCGTCAGTGACGTCTTGTCGCGACCTGACGGCAATCTAAACGACTTGTTCACGGCGCCCTACACGTTCGCCAACGCCGCGCTCGCCAAACACTACGGGCTCGCCGGTCCTGCGGGTGCCGACTTCGTCAAGGTCGACGCGCCGGGCCGAGCGGGCGTGCTCACGCAAGGCATGCTGCTCGCACGCGACAAGCCCACGCGCACCTCGATCGTGCGCCGAGGCCTGAAAATCCGCTTGGACGTGCTGTGCGAGCTGGTGCCCGCGCCGCCGCCCAACGTGAACCTGACGCTGGACACCGCCAACACCGCCAACCTGACCCAGCGCGCGCGGCTCGAGCAACACCGCACTTCCGCTGCCTGCTCGAGCTGTCACAACTTGATGGACCCGGTGGGGGTCGTGTTCGAGGGCTTCGACGCGGTAGGCCGGCCGCGCACGACGGACGAACAGGGCGCCGCCGTCGACACCACGAGCACCATCGCCAATACGCTCGACGCCAACGGCCCCGCGAATAACCCGGCGCAGCTCGGGCAATTGCTGGCTCAGAGCGAAGAAGTGAAGTCTTGCTACGTCACCAAGTCTTTCCGCTTCTTTTACGGACGTGACGTCGACCCTGCTGACGCGTGCTCGATCGCCCAGCTCGCCAAGTCGTTCAAGGGCAAGGCTTACAGCTTGTCCGAGCTGCTCGTCGCGCTCACCCAGACCGACGCATTCCAATACCTGCCGGCGCGCGCGGCGGAGGCCCCATGATCAAGCGAATTAGCCGAAGAACCTTGCTGCGCGGCGCTGCCGGAGTCGGCATCGGGCTACCCCTCTTGGAAGCGATGTTGCCGCATGCCGCGCGCGGTGCAACGACCAGCGCGCCGCGGCGCATCCTGTTCGTGTTCCAAGCGAATGGCGACCAACCCAGCCGCCGCTTCATCGACACGGGTGAGACCACCTTCACCTTCGACGAGTTCTTGGCGCCGCTCGAGCCATACCGCAAGGACCTCTTGCTGCTCAATCGGCTCGATCGCCGCTACTACAAGTTCGCGCAGAACGAACGCGCGGATGGGCATCAGCAGGGTGGCGCCTCGCTCGCGCCTTGGAAAGCCGGTGAAGGCGCGTTCCCGATCGGCGGCGCCGATCGCACCGTCGGCTACGTGCTTGGCCCAAGCGCGGATCACGAGATCGGTGATCGCGTCCTGCAGGCCAACCCAGGCGTTTCCCAGCGCCACCTGGTGTTCCGTGTGAACACCAAAGAAAACAACATCTGGGATGTCAGCTCGCACGCCGGTCCCATCGGCCAGCAAAACCCGGTGAATCCCGAGACGGATCCCTACAACGCCTACACCTCGCTGTTCGCCGGTGACACGAAGGATCCGGCGGCGCTCGCCGCGCTGAGTAAACGCATCGCCATGAAGCAGTCCGCGCTGGACAATGCGATCGGCGAGATCGGATCGCTGCGCGGTAAGCTTGGCACGGCCGATCAGCAACGCCTCGATCAGCACACCCAGGCGCTTCGTGACATCGAACGCAGCCTGAGCGCGACTTCCGGCACGGCCTGCAACCCGCAGCCCTTCACCGGGCCGAAAATGAACGTGTACGACGACACGAATCACATCGCGCTCGCTCAATTGTTCTTCAAAGTCAGCGCCTGGGCGTTCGCCTGCGACCACACGCGCTCGATCAACTTCAATTGGAGCGGGAACACCAGCAACCGCGTGTACGCCAACCTCGGCATCACCGACGGCCACCACGACATCTCCCACATCAGCGACGATGCGGCGTTCGCCAAAATCCGCCAGATTCACAAGCACCTGTGGGAGCAGAGCGTGACCCTGCACGACCTGCTCAAAGCCACCCCAGACGGCCCCGGCGGCACGCTGTGGGACAACACGCTCGTCGTGCACTGGAACGAGCTCGGTCAAGGTGATGTTCACTCCGAAAACGACGCCCTGGTCGTGCTCGCGGGCGGCGCGGGTGGGCACTTCAAGATGGGTCGCTTGGTCGACTTCGCCAACAAGCAAAGCTTCGCCGACATGCTCGTGTCCTGCTTCCAGTACATGGGGTTCAGCGACGTCACGAGCTTCGGTGACCCCCTATTGAACTCGGGCGGGCCCCTGCCGGGCTTGACGGCTTGACGGCGCACTTTGCCGAGTGCGTCGTCCGCGCCGCCGAAGGCTGGGCCGCGCTGCCACGCGAAGCGTGACCATCAATAAATCTCCATTGATCGTCCAACGACCTGGCGAGCTCGAGCCACCGTAGACTCAGCCGCTGGCGCTCGAGCCAGGTCGCCGCTATCGTCACCCGTGTACAGGGTTGCGGGCCTGAGGGCGGTTGTTCATTTCGAGCGAAGACAAATGGGGAGCCAAGATGCGAGCACTTATTTTGATTGGGTTGAGCTGTTGTTTCGTGGCCTGCGGCTCGAACGCCATGAGTGATGCGACGGGCGGAGGAGGTGGAAGCGTGTTCGCAGGAACGGCGGGCCAAGCTGGCGACGAACCTATCTCGGGAGCGAGCGGCATTGGCACGGGCGGCGAGGCATCCGGCGCGGGCGGCGACGCATCCGGCGCGGGCGGCGACGCATCCGGCGCGGAATGCTTCCCATGCACGGGTTATTGGATCTGCGGTGGGGACGTCGAACGCATCGATCTCACACCCACTCCGGAGGGCTGTTTGTTGAGCGCGCTTCCCGGGCACAACATCCTAGGACCCGACGGCACGATCACCGCTGACGGCGCGGTCGTGGGTCACGCGGAAGGCAGCGGCGCTCGCGTCCACGTGAGCTACCCCGACGGCAGCCAATGGCTTTATTGTGCCGGTGGCGGCGGCTGCCCCCGCACGCCGTGAGTCGTTCGCTCTTTCGGCGGCTCTCAGCCACACGTCGAGGCGGCCGGCTCGATGGTCCTAGAGTAGCCCGTGCTCTTCCAGCTTGGCGTACAGCGTGCTGCGACTGACGCCGAGCAGGCGGGCCGCGAGGCTGCGATTTTGCTTGGCGAAGACGAGCGCGCGTTCGAGCGCTTTCTTCTCGGCTTCGCGCACCTGCACATCCAGCGGCAGCACGGCCGTGGGCGCCGCCACGGACATCGCCATTGCCGTCGGCTCGGGAGGGCCTGCGATCTCGGTGAGCGCGGCGAGCGGCAGATGCGTGCTCGTTCCTGGCTGAGTGGAGAACCGCACTTGATTGGAGAGCTCGGTCCGCACGTCCTCTTCGCGGATCAAGAGCCCTGGGCTGAGCACCACCAGGCGCTCGATGAAGTTTTGGAGTTGCCGCACGTTTCCCGGCCAGCGTTGTCCTCGCAACAGACGCACGGCACCGGGGTCGATACCGATGCCCGATTTGCCGTTGGCGGGGCCGAGCACGCGGCAAAAGTGCTGCACCAGGATATCGATGTCCTCACGACGAGCACGCAGCGGAGGCAACCAGAGTGGCACCACGTTCAAGCGGTAAAACAAGTCCAAGCGGAACTGTTGGCGCTCGACCATGCTCTCGAGATCGCGGTGTGTGGCCGCCACGACTCTCACATCTACCTTGATCGTGGTCGTGCCGCCCAAGCGCTCGATTTGGCGATCTTGGAGCAAGCGCAGCAACTTGGCCTGCAGGGGCAGCGTGAGCTCGCCAATCTCGTCCAGAAACAGCGTGCCCTTGTCGGCGAGCTCGGCGCGACCGGGTTTGCGCGACACCGCCCCCGTGAACGCCCCCTTCTCGTAGCCGAACAGCTCGCTCTCCAACAGGTTCTCCGGAAGCGATGCACAATCGATCTTGACGAAAGGCTCTTTGGAACGCGGCGACGCATCGTGCAGGGCGCGCGCGGCGAGCTCCTTGCCCGTCCCGCTTTCGCCGCGCACGAGCACGGTCGCCGTGCCGCTCGCGGCTCGCTCGAGCGTGGCATAAACCTGGCGCATGGTCGGGGAATCGCCCAAGATCCCCGCGCGCTCGTGGGAAGAGGGCGGCGGCGGTTGCTCGGCGCGCATCTCGACGAACGTGAGCGCTTTGTTGATGACGTACAGCACCTCGGCGCGATCGACGGGCTTCTGCAAAAAGTCCGAGGCGCCGGCTTTCACTGCGGCCACGGCTTCGGCGATCGAGGCGGTGGCCGCCAACATCACCACGGGTAGGCCTGGCCACGTGCGTTCGACCTGCGACAAGAACTCGAGACCCGTTCGATCCGGCAACACGAGCTCACTCACCACCACGCTCGCGGGCTCACGCTCGAGCCGAGCCAGCGCGTCGGCGGCGGTTCCACAGCGGGCCGCGCGCAGCCCCGCCCGTTCCATCAAACGGCATAGGTCATCCCCGCTCGCGGGGTCAGGATCGACCACCAACACCGTGCCCAGCTTCGTTGCTTCTCCCATGGTTCGCGCTACTTCGGGAATGACCCGATAGTGCCATGAGGGTACAACGGTTCTTACGGTTCAGGCGACTCCTCGACGACGGCCGAGCACAGCTTCGAGGTCATCTGAAGCGCGCCGCCCACTGCGTACTTCATCCCACCCTCGTGAGCCTCAGTGCAGCGCCAGCTCGCGTGCGGCCAGGCCCGGTTGATGAAACGCGCCCTTAACCCGTCCGAATAGACCGGCGACCTCGCGCTGCGGCACGCTGCGATTGGCGCTGACGACCAAGGTCTCGCTGACCTCCCCCAACTGCGGGAGCAGGCCGAGCTGGGCGCACAGCAAGCGATTGTTTCGGATCTCCACCGACTTAGCTCGCGTCAAGCCGTTGAGGCCGCGCAAGCTGATCAAGCGCGGGTTGTTCGCAATCGTGAGCTCGCCCACCTGGCGCAGGTGGGATAGACCCGCGGTCTCGAACAGACCGTTATTGACCAGCGAGAGCTTTTCGACCTGCACCAGACCCTCGAGGCCGCTCAGCGTGGTGAGCACGGGGTTGCCCCGAACGTCCACCACCGGTGCCATGTGCAGCTTGGTCAACGCGCTGACATCGGACAGCTCGGGGTTGTTCTGGATGCTCAGGCGACCTACCGAGCCCAGCTGCTCCAGGCCCGAAAGCTCGGAAAGCTCGGGATTGTCCGCAACGACCAGGGCTCCGGAAACACTGCGGATCGATTCCAGCCCCTCCAAGTCGGAAAGCCGAGAACTCGCAATCTGCAGATCACCAACGACCGCAGTGCAGCCCGCAAAATGCGCCAGGTCCGCGTCATCGTGAATGACGCCTCCCGGGCACTGGACGGGCGCCTCGCTGGAACGAGCCACGCGGGCGGTGCTCGCGGAGCAGGCATTGGCAGAGAGGGCGAGCAGAGCGGTCAGCGCAAACAGGCAATGAGCTTTGGTCGACATGGTAATTGATCCTTGGGTTGGAACGGAGGCTCTGGGCACTCGCGATTCGAGACCTGCTAGAGCACGCCGCGTGCCAGTCACGAAAATCGCAACTTCCGTGCGGCTCGCGCCATAAACGACCGGTAGCCCAAACACTCGCCCCAGCCAGTGTCCGAATCTCCGGACACCGCCCTGTGCGAGATCCGCAGCACCGTTGATAGCGCTCGCGCCTTCAGGCAATGATGCCGCCGGGCAATGCAGAACCTCCTCTGGGCCGGGCTGTTCATCGCGCTCACGCTCCTCGGCTGTAGCGATCGCCACGACGCGGTAGCCCTATCCCGCACGCACGTGGCACGCACCGGCGGCAGCGCCGTCGCGTTGAGCGCCGATGAGCGGGTTGCAGTGGTGTGCAACCGCAGCGCGGGGGTGGTGTCGGTTGTCTCCCTCGCGCCCGAGAACGGCCCGAACAACTCACTCGTGATCGGCAAGGTCGAGTTCGATACCGGGGCGGGCTCCGAGCCTTGGGCGGCGGTCGTCGATTTGGATGACGATACGGCCTACGTTCTGTTTCGCAGCTCGCAGCGCGTCGGTAAGCTCGTTTCCTTGCACCAGAAGCCCACATTCGAAGCCAGCGTCGCAGTTGGCTCGGAGCCTTCGGCAGTCGCAATTTCGCCGAGCGGCGACAAGCTTTTCGTGGCCAATTGGGCCGAAGGCACGATCAGCGTGATCACGACTCGGGACTTGGTGCAGCAAGTCAAGATCGACTTGAATCCCGTGCTCGTCGCCACTGGCGCTTTGGGCACCGTCGAGCCGCGATTGGCATTGGCTCATCCGCGAGCGCTCGCGATCACCGACAGTGGTGATGACGACGACAGTGACGAAACTCTCTACGCGACGGAGTTCTTCTCTCAGCCGCTCCTCGGCGTTCCTGATCTCGGGGACCTGTCACAAGTCGATCGCAATCGACAAGGATTCGTCTATCCAGTGAGTTTGAAGAGCGGGCAGCCCGGAGAAGCGATCTCGATCGCACCGGTTCTGGACACCGGTTTCAAGGACGGTGACGGGCATGTCACCGGCTGCTTCCCCAATCAGCTCAATGCCGCCGCAATCGAACGCGATAAGTTGTTCGTCACGAGCATGTGCACATCACCGCGTGGCCCGCTCGGCTCGTCTTCGTCGAACGACCCTGGGCTTGCGAACGCAAACTACAAGACGCTGCTTCACCCGGCAGTGTTCGTGATCGACACGACCAGGAATGCGGAGTTGCCCGCCAAAGGGCGGCTCCTCAGTCAGGTGCTCGATTCGTATTATCAGGCCGGCGAGGAAACAGCCGACGATCTCATCCCACTGAGCCCAAGCGACATCGCGTTCGCCGACGGCTCTGCCACTACTCCGAGCGCGTACCTGAGCGCGCTCGGCGCAGACGCCCTGTACCGCTTGGACTACGACGCGGCGGGAGATCTGGGCCAAATTGGAAGCCCGGGGGCACGATCAATCTACGTGAAATCGGTTCACGGCTTGCCGGCTGGCGTGGCCGTCTCTCGCACGTCGAGCCCGGCCTTCGCTCTGTCGGTGAGTGACACGACGCAAAAGCTCGCCGTGGTCGATCTAGCGACGCAAGCCGTCGACGATCCGAACCCGTATCCTTTGATTGACACGGAAGAAACCACGCGGGCGCACGAATTCAAAACTTCCGATGAAAACCGAGGACACGGCTTCTTCGGTACGGGACGTGACATCTGGTCTTTGAACGGCCAAGCGTGGAGCTCTTGTGAGGGTTGCCATCCAGGTGGCCTCAGCGATGGGGTCACCTGGTTCTTCGCACGGGGCCCTCGCCGCACTATCTCCACCGCATCGACTTACGACAAGCTCGACGACTTCGAGGCGCGTTCGAAACGCGTCATGCTGTGGGGCGCCAACATCGACGAAGTGCACGACGTGGAAGCCATCGTGCGCAACGTCAGCGGCGGTGTGGGAGCCGTGCTCTGGGGCTATGGCGGCGACCCGGCCCTGGCGACCGCAGACTGCCGCTTGGTCTACGCCGGGACGTACAACCCGAAGAACACTCCGCCCGCGGGCAAAGGTCAGGAACCGTGCGCCGCTTGGAAGCCAACGACGTCGCTCGCAAACGGGCTGAACGGAGCACTGAGTGTCCTCGACGACAATCCAGGTTGTGGTCCAGACGACGCAGCGTGCGACGCGAACGGCCTGCAAGATTGGCACTACATCGATAGCTACATTCGTTCGGAACGTGCTCCTCGCGCGCCCACCCCCCTGTCCGTGGATGACGCCGTTTCCTTTCAGAGCGACATCGACACCGGTCACGATTTGTTCGAGAAGGGCAAGTGCGCCGGGTGTCACGGCGGTTCGGGCTGGACGGTTTCGAAGTTGTTTTACAAGCCAGGCGCGGCCGAAAATGGCGTGCTCTCCTCGGCAGGTCCCGCGAGCGGAATTCTGCAACTGGGTCGGCTGCGAGAGCAGCGCTACTCGGTACCGTCCGAATACCTTTCGCTGAACCCGGCGGCCGCGAGCGGTCAAGGAAGCGCGACGTACCGGAGCTCGAGCGCTGCGGCGCTCACGCAGGCCGAGCTCGCCGACTACACGTACAACGGTCCCGGCGCGAACCAGACCGACGACCAAATCCGGTGCGTCCTGCGTGACGTCGGTACCTTTCCCGAACAACCGGCAGAATCGACGGAGAAGAACTCCGACGGGATCGTCCCGAAGGGCGCCCCGAGGGTGTTCGAGTACCGATCGGACATGTCGTCGTTGGCCCAGGGCCAATCAGGTTTCAATGTGCCGTCTTTGTTCGGCCTATCCGTGGGTGCGCCGTACTTTCACGCCGGCAACGCGCGCACTCTGGAGGAGGTGTTCGACTCAGCCACGTTCGCGCGCCATCATCAAGCGCTCGCGGCTGACTTCTTGGCTGACAGCGCGCAACGCGAGCACCAGATCGCGCAGCTCGTCGCGTACCTGCTATCCATTGACGAGACTACACCGGTCGAGATCTCGCCGATCGCTGACTTCTGTCAGTAACCTCTCGCTAAGGGTTCGAGCAAGCGCGGGTATCTCCGTTGCAATGGTCGCTGCAACACTCGGAGTCCTCCTTGCAAGCGAAGCTGTTCAGACTCTTGTCGGTGCACGTATCGGGTCGCGTCATCGCCGTCGCCCCACAAAACATCGAACCGGTTGCGTGAAAGCAGTGCTGCTCTTTCGGAAAATCGGCAGCAATCTCACAATGTGTCCGACGGCATGTCTGCACATCCGGGGGTAGCTTTTCGCAAGCAGCAACACACGCATCCATCGAACTGAATGTTCCGTCCTGGAATCGGCCTTGGCAGTTGGCGGCCATGCATGCGCAGTACAGTTGGCATGCCGACTCGACGGGAACGGCCGCGCAATCGTCCCTACAATTCTGGATGATGCAATGAGGAGCCGGGTACTGCTCTTGGTCTAGGGTCTCGATGCAATCCTTGGCGTCGCAGGCCTTCGTTAGGCAATACCGATAGCGGTCGAACGACTTTCGGCATTCCGTAGTGCCTAGGCAGACATTGGTTGCCTGCTGACAATTGGCGGCATTGGCAATGCACGTCGTGCAAGCCGTATTCGGGGCTGAGCACGAATTACTGCCCGTTTGTATCGGCGGACTAGCACTGCCCGCGCTTCCCATACTCCCTGCTTTGCCCGTACTACCCCCGCTATTGTCGATCTCTGCTTGCTCGATTCCGAGCACCGCGTTGCAGCCGCTGAGCGCGTTCAGCCCGAGGAGTGCTGCGAGCCCGAGCAGCGGGAGTGCCAGGTTGTGCTTCATGATTAGAAGCCCCCCTGCAAATAGAGCGCCGCACTATTTGGTAAAATCACCAAGTTCGGGCGGAGGCGTGACGCGGCAGTGGGCTTCGGTGAGCTCCCCGCCTCGACGCGCCAGACGACGACCGCTGCGGCTAGCAGCGCGCCGCCCGCGATGAAGCCAACGGTCGCGACGTTCCCTTGTGACAGCGCGTCATTGCGTTTGGAGACACCGTCGGCGCTGCATGAGTTCGTGTTACTGGAGTTGCAGAGCGCCTTCGAGTCCTTGTTCGTGGCGCGGGCCTTCAACCCGAACACCGAGCCAACGCCAAGCCCCACCACACCCGCGGCGGCCAGCGCGATCGGCAGCGCGTCGAGCTTGCCGTTGACCTGCGGTTTGGGTTGCTCTTGGGGAGCGGGGGCCTGCACGGTAGGCGGCTTCGATGGTGGGGCTACGACGGCTGGCGCGGTGGCGGCAAGGGGCGCGGCAGCGGCGCTGGTCGGCTCCAGCTCGAGGACGGGCACGTCGTAGCTCGCAGGCTTGTGTTCCTCGACGGTGATGATCCGTTGAATCGACTTACGGCCAGGTGCACTCACCGTGAGTTGGTGGGGGCCGGGATCGACGGGCACGGGCGCACCCCACTGCGCGGTGCCGACGGGCACGTCGTCACGCTTCACTTCGAGACCGTCGACGCGACTCTCCTCCGCCACGTTTACCGTCAGCCGTGGCAGACGGCCTTCGAGCGCCACCGCGCGTTTCGTGGCCACTTTTTCACGCTCGGGTTGGTTCGTGGAGCGCGCGAGCGATGCGACGTCCAAGAACGTTGCCCAGGCTGTCGCGATCTGGCCATTTTTCTCGTAGCAATCAGCGAGGTGGAACTGCGTGCCGATGCCGGGATCGAGGCGGTTGCTCTCGAATAGCTTGGGGCAAGCTTCGGCGTACTTTCCCTTTTGGGTTAGCGCGCGCGCTTGATCGAAGAGCGCTTGCGCTGCCGCGGGATCGTGCTGCTGTGCGCTTGCGGCGAGCGGAAATAGCGCGGTCGCGGCGAATGCTGCGCGCGCTAGCCATGCGGTGGAACCCGAGTATCCAAGCATCGTTAAGGCTCACTTTCTTCCGGAGAAGAGCGAATCGTCATCGGTCTCCGCTTTGGGCGGCGCAGCTACGCGGGGCGCGGCCGCCCGATGGGGCTTGGGCGCGGTGGTCGCAGCTGGGGCTCCCGATGCGGTTGGGAGGGCGGCAGGCGCGTTGGAAGGCGGAGCCGACGGTTGAGCGGCGAGCGTCCCGGTGGGGCTTGCTGGCGCGGGCTCGAGCGGCTTGTCCGCTGCCCGTGGACCGCGCAAGAACGCGAACCAGATGATCAAAAACGCGGCGGCGCCCAGCGCGCCATAGGTCAGCACCTTTTGCTTGGGGGGCTGCGGCAACTGCGACGGACGGTCGACGTTCAGCGAGCTGTTGACGGGGGGCGCAGACAGCATGGTTGGCCCGCGCGGATCGGCGCCGCTAGCGGCGACGAAGCGAGCCTTGGGCGGCTCGATGAGCTGCGGATAGGGCAACAAGGAGCCGCGACCGGTCGACGGCTCGGCGAACTCCGGCGGCACGAGCGAGGCGCGCGCGTAGCGCGACAACACCGTCGCCACTTCGCGCAGGCCGTCCGGGCGCCGCTGAGAATCACGCGACAGCATTTGCATGACGATCGCACTCACGTCATGCGGTAGCTCGGGCGCAATGCGCTCGAGCGGGATGATGCCCGCGCTCATCAAGCGCGACACGACTTGGGTTAGGTTTTCGCCCTCGATCGGCCGAGTGCCGGACAAGCATTCGTACAAGATGACGCCCAGCGACCAGACATCCGCCCGATGATCAACGGCAGACTCGCCGCTGGCTTGCTCGGGGGCCATGTAATACGGCGTACCGAGCATAGCACCCGCGTCGGTCAACAACGCGGACATGCCGCGGTTTCGATAGTACTCGGCGGTTAGCTTGGCGATGCCGAAGTCGAGCACCTTGACCTTCACGCCCGCGGGCTGATCGGCGAGGAACAGGTTGTCCGGCTTCAGGTCGCGGTGAACGATGCCCTGGGCGTGTGCGGTGCCGACTGCCGAGACCACGGGCAAGAGCAAGGCCGCGGTCTCCTCCATGCTCAGCCGCTGATCGCGCGCCAGCTTGCTGCCCAGGGTCTCGCCGCGCAGATGCTCCATGACCATCACGGGCGATGCGTCTTCGAAGTCGAACACGTCGAGGATCTCGACCACGTTCGGGTGCTTCAGCGAGCTCGCGGTCGCAGCTTCGCGCAGGAAGCGCTGCCGCAGGTCGGCGCGCTCACGCACAGAGTCCTTCAGGAACTTCATCGCCACCACGCGATGCGTAACGGTGTGGACAGCGCTCCAGACCGTGCCCATGCCGCCTTCACCCAAGTGGTGCTCGAGGCGGTAGCGACCTCCGATCAAGCTGCCCTCCGACAGCGCCGACTCCGACATCCGACCAGAGCTTACAGACCATTTGTGAGCCGGGAAAGCATCGCCCGAGCTTCGGTCAGGATTCGAATGTGTGCCGGGGAGGGGCTCCCGAACATCCGAGCTCACGCTCACCGGGTCTTGTCGGGGAACAGCGCTCGGTGGCGCTCTTGGTCCCCGCTGCGCGTTCACTGCGGCCACTGCTCGCGAATCAGCCGAGACAACAGATCGGTGCGGCCCGAAGTTCGAAGTTTGCGGAACACGGAGGCCAGCTGATTGGCCACGGTGCGCGGAGCGGAGTGACACTGATTGGCTATCTTCACGTGTGAGTCACCCTCCAGATACAGCCGGGCCACCAAATATTCGGCCCGCGTGAGCCGGTCTTTCAAGCTCAGATCGGGACGCCGGCAGCGCATTTCGAGGATTTCAGATTGGGGGCCGCCTAAAGTGCGCACCGCCGGGTCAGGCAGTCGACATCCAATCCCCGCATGGGCCGCCATGGATAGCCACATGGGGGCGCGCGACGTCCAGCGGCCCGCGCCCGTCGCAGACAGGCAATCGCTGCATGCACCAGTGATCGAGGAGATTGCGATCCCCTGCTCGAGCGCGACGACTTTGGGACTCTCGCCGAGGAGCACGCGGTGAAGAATTTTCGCTCGCCGTTGCTTGAGTGGTACCGGTCGCTCGACGCGACGCAAGCGGGCCACGCACTGCGTCTCCGCGTATGAGCTATTCAACACGAGGTACTCGCCCGCCAGCAACCCATGCCAGAGCTCGGCCAGGCTGAGCCGCGCTTCGCGTGCCGGCTCGAGTGGAGTGAGCCAGCTCGCGGGCATCGCTCGAGGTAGTGGCGACCAGACTTCGACTCGTTCCGCATAAGCTTCCATTGCGAGCCGCGTTTGCAAGATGATTGCCAGCGCGAAATTGCGGGATTTTCAGGCGAAAATACTCACAAGCTGTATGGCTCACCGCACAACTCGGCCCAAAAAGTGTCCGAGAGTTCGGACACCTCGGTGTCCGAATTTCCGGACAGGCCGCCCCAACGACGCCCCCTAGCACCGCACGCTTTGGCCACACAGAGTGGCCATCAGTCCACGCGTTCGTTCACACAGATTTCGATGCCAGCACAGCGGCCGGCCGTCGGAACACCAACAGGATCGTCACCGCGAGCGAGCACAGCGCGACCGTGACGCCGAACACGGCTCGGTGCCCGAGCGTGCCGCCGATCACGCCAAAGCCGAGGTAGCCGCCGATCGAACCGATGCGGGACGCGGTGGAATACAGGTTGGTCGCGGTACCGGCTTGATCAGGTAGGTAATTTTGAAAGAACGTGATCGCGACGCCGCTCATCACCGCGACCACGGCGGCGCTCAGCGCTTGGAGGAAGAAGACGTGCAGCGGAGCGCCAGCGAACGACAAGCCGGCGTAGTACACGACCCCGAGCGCGATCGCTGACACGATGATTTTCTCGTGCGCAACGCGCGTGGCCAGCACTCCGATGTAAAACATCAGCGGCAGCTCGAACAGCGGCGCCAGGCTATACGCGGTTCCGACGTCGCGCTCGCCGCCGTGGAGCTCGCCCAGAATCAGCAAAGGCAGGTTCATCATGCCCATGGTCGAGCAGCAGAAATAGAGACAGAACGAGACGAAGTGGGCCAGCAGTTGCCGGTTCTTGAAGGCCGCAGACAGCGGCAGCGCGCGCGCTGCTTGCCGGCTCGCTTCCGAAGGTGGACGCCAGGGCACGAACAGCACGACGAGCACGCAGAACAGCACGTAGGTGAACGCAGCCGCGCTGAACGTCACGCGGAACGAGTAGTGCGTCATCAAGTAGGCCGCGATCGCCGGCCCGACCGTCCACGCGAGCGCGAAGAACAGACGGATGAAGTTCATGTAAAACGGAATCTCGCGCCGCTCGATCTCGCTGCCTTCGAGCGTGTCCCGCGCGTAGGCGAAGATCTGCCCGAACGAGATCGAGGACGCACCGAGCGCGAGCGCGCCGATGGCCGTGAGCAGCAGCGGATTGCGCACGAAGGCATAGCCGAGGTAGCCGAGCGCGCCGCTCGCGCCGCCCAAGAGCAGCACGCTCTTGCGGCTCCAGCGCGTGTCCGAAGAGCGCGCGAGGATCGTCGAAATCACGATGCCGCTGACGCTCGTGACGGTCATGAACACGCCGAACCCGAAGTGACTCATCCCGACTTCGCGCGTCCCGAACATGGACATGAACGGCACCACGAACGAATAAGCCAAGCCGAGCAGCACGCTCAGGAACAGCACGACGAGCAAGCCGGGGATCGTGAGCAAGGCGCGAAACGCGCGCGTCAGACGTGACATGTCGCGGCTATTTACGGCGCTTGCCGAGCCGAGGCGCGAAAAAAGAAGAGGAGGGTCTCTTTACCTAACGCGCCCATGGCGTCAGCGCTCGGGCGCGAGCTCGTTGCTGGCGGTCGGGAGGCTCACTCGGGTTTTCCGCGGGATGCGGTGGCTGGTCCGGACACTCGAGCCTCCTGGATTCCTAGAAACTTGACGACGATCCTCGAAAGGCTAACTGGTTGCCTACGTCAACGACCGCCCTCTTTTCTAGCCCCATTTCTCCGCGCGATTTGGGGGTCGAAAAAGCTCTGGGTCGTTGACGTAGGCAACCAATTCGCGAAACGAGGGGGCACGCGTTCGTCGTCGTCGGCGCGCGCGGGCGAGCGTTCGTCTTCGTCGGCGCGCGCGGGCAAGCGTTCGTCCGCCGCGTCCGGGGCACGGCACGCGTTCAGCGGCAGCGCGCTGAGGCGCGCGTTCGGCGTGAGCTGCATTGGGTCGGCGAGGTCAGGTTACGCGCCGCCCGGGGAGCGGCACGTGCCGCCTAAGGTTAAGACGCTGAGCGACGTAGCGCGGCCCCTTCAACAAAAAGACGAAGGCGGACTCCTCGAGGAGCCCGCCTTCGTCGCGATCAGTTGCTCGGCTGCCAGCGCCGTTAGTTTTGGGGTCGGGGCCCCAAAACGTTATTCGTGACGGCGTGGGGCCCCGCCAGCGGCGGGGCGGGAGCTGAGCTCCCGATATCAGAAGTCGCCGCCCATGCCGCCGTTGTGGGCGTGACCGCCGCCGCCAGCTGGCGCTTTCTCTTCCTTCGGCTTTGGGGTTGCCCCCGGTCGTGGGTGCGTGGTCAGGCGCTGGCCGGTCGCGTGCTCGGCGTCGCCTCCGCGCGCGCCCACCACCCCCAAACCTGTTGCTCGGCGCCGTGCTCGCTCGTGCTCGCTTCGCTGCGCGCGAGCTTGCGCGCGGCAGCCTGCGCGGCCAGGTGGGGGTGGTCGGCTACTTTCGCCGCAGACGTGGAGACGCAACTCTCGACGCTGGGGGAGACGCGCGCAAATGCTAGCTTTCCGCGCACTGCGCCAGCGCTCGGCATGCGGCCGGGCTTCGCGGAGAGGGCGCACGCTCCGCGCCAGCGCCGTCACAGACGTGATCCGCGGTAGGGCGCCGTCACTTAGCCTGCGCCTGGGGTAGCTGCGCCCGGCCGCACGCCGAGCGCTGGAGGCATCATGCGCAGTCAGAACCAACGCTCACTCAGTCGCTCGAATCAGCTCCTAGGCCGCGCGCGCAGCATGCTGCACGCGCCCACTGCGTCGGAAGAGGCGCTTTGGGTCGCGCTACCTTGCGGCGCGCTCGGCGTGTCGTTCAAGCGGCAAGTCGTGCTCGCTGAGCGCTACGTCGCTGACTTCCTCGCTCCTTCCGTCGGACTCGTCGTGGAAGTAGACGGCGGCGTGCATCGCGGGAGTCGCGCGGCAGATTGCCGCCGGGATGAGAAGCTGCGCCGACTCGGCTATCGCGCGTAGTCCGCGTCCATGCGTCGCTCGTGCTGCGCGAGCCGGTGCAGGCGCTCGAGGTCATTCGCTGCGCTCTCCGCTGAGCTCGCACCGCGACGCCGAAGGTTGCGCCGCTGAGCGACGTAGCGCGGCCCCATCAACAAAAAGAAAAAGGCGGACTCCGTGAGGAGCCCGCCTTGTCTCGGCCGAGCTACGTTCAGCTCAGCGCTGCGGATCAGAAGTCGCCGCCCATGCCGCCGCCGTGGGCGTGACCGCCGCCGCCAGCCGGGGCTTTCTCTTCCTTCGGCTTGTCGGCAACGAGCGCCTCGGTGGTGAGCATCAGGCCGGAAACGCTCGCGGCGTTCTGGAGGGCCGAACGCACGACCTTGACCGGGTCGATCACGCCGTCGGCAACCAAGTCACCGTACTTACCGGTGCCGGCGTTGAAGCCGAAGTTTCCGGTGCCTTCCTTGACCTTCTGCACGACGATCGAGCCTTCTTCGCCCGCGTTGGCCACGATTTGGCGCAGCGGTTCTTCGATGGCGCGCCGGATGATGCGCACGCCGACCTGTTGCTCATCGCTGAGCTTGAGGTTGTCGAGCGCCTTCTGAGCGCGGATCAGAGCGACGCCGCCGCCGGGGACGATGCCTTCTTCCACGGCCGCGCGGGTCGCGTGAAGGGCGTCTTCGACGCGCGCCTTCTTCTCTTTCATCTCGACCTCGGTGGCAGCGCCCACCTTGATCACGGCAACGCCGCCAACGAGCTTGGCGAGGCGCTCTTGGAGCTTCTCGCGGTCGTAATCGCTGGTGGTGTTCTCGATTTGATTGCGGATCTCCTGCTGGCGACCCTTGATCTTTTCCTTGTTGCCGGCGCCGTCGACGATCGTGGTGTTGTCCTTGTCGATCTTGACGCGCTTGGCTTGGCCGAGATCGGTGATGGTCACGTTCTCGAGCTTGAGGCCGAGCTCTTCCGCGATCACCTGGCCGCCCGTGAGGACCGCGATGTCCTTGAGCATTTCCTTGCGGCGGTCACCGAAGCCCGGCGCCTTGACGGCGGCGCAGTTGAGCGTGCCACGCAGCTTGTTCACGACGAGGGTCGCCAGGGCTTCGCCCTCGATGTCCTCGGCGATGATCAAGAGCGGCTTCTGCTGACGAGCAATCGCTTCCAAGACGGGGAGAAGATCCTTCATGTTCGAGATCTTCTTCTCGCTGAGCAGGATGTACGCGTCTTCGAGCGACGCTTCCATGCGCTCCGGATCGGTCACGAAGTACGGGCTGAGGTAGCCGCGGTCGAACTGCATGCCTTCCACGACGTCCAGCGAGGTCTCGGCGCTCTTGGCTTCTTCGACCGTGATCACGCCTTCCTTGCCGACCTTCTCCATGGCTTCGGAGAGCAGCTTGCCGACGGTGGTGTCGCCGTTGGCGCTGACCGTGCCGACCTGAGCGATTTCGTTCGGATCCTTGGTCGACTTGGCGCCCTTCTTGAGCTCCTCGACGATCACTTCCACGGCCTTGTCGATGCCGCGCTTGATTTCCATCGGGTTGTGGCCGGCGGCCACGAGCTTGGAACCTTCGCGGAAGATGGCTTGCGCGAGCACGGTGGCCGTCGTGGTGCCGTCGCCAGCGATGTCGCTGGTCTTCGAGGCAACTTCACGCACCATCTGGGCGCCCATGTTCTCGAACTTGTTCTCGAGCTCGATCTCTTTGGCGACGGTCACGCCGTCTTTGGTGATCGTCGGAGCGCCGAAGCTCTTCTCGATGACCACGTTGCGGCCGCGCGGGCCGAGGGTGACTTTGACCGCGTCAGCGAGCGCGTTCACGCCGTTGAGGATCAGATTGCGAGCAGCTTCTTTGTAAACGATTTCTTTGGCAGCCATTTTCTTAAATCTCCCTGATCACTTTTCGATGACGCCGAGGATGTCGTCTTCACGCAAGATGAGTGCTTCTTCGCCGTCGAGCTTGACCTCGGTCCCCGAGTACTTGCCGAACAGCACGCGATCGCCGGGCTTGATGTCGAGCGCGCGGACCTTGCCGTCCTCGAGCACCTTGCCGTTGCCGACAGCCAAAACTTCGCCTTCGATCGGCTTCTCTTTGGCGCTGTCCGGGATGATGATCCCGCCCTTGGTCTTCTCTTCTTCTTTGACGCGCTTGACGATCACGCGGTCCTGGAGCGGTCGGATTTTCGTTGCCATATGTGATCCCTCGATCGGGTGGTTAGGGTTAGTTCTCAGCAACCTAAGTCGCCGGATTTATTCAGGTTTGCGGTTAGCACTCAACCAACGCGAGTGCTAACAGCGCGTGGGGAAGGTAGCCAGCTCCCGGACGCTGTCAAGGCCTCCGGGGTCCGATTCCATTCCAAGTCCGGCAATTCGGGGTGCTCGGGAGCAACTTCGGCTTAGCAGCCGACGCGGGTGAGTGCTGAGGAACGCCTTTGCCCTGCACACTCGTCTAGGTCGTTTGCATCGCCCTGAAACAGACCCGCCCGTATCCTATGAATAGGTGCCCGTTTTCTCGAATCCGTACGCGATTCGTCATCGACGCCGCTGGACGAGCCAGGTGGGCCATCGTCCGAGTGTCTCCGAGGTGCCAGTCACGGATCCGGCCCACGAGCATGGAAGGAGCTTGATCTCATGAGTAGCGACACGCCTGCTTCGCGTCCCGAAATCGACCTGTCCGCCAACCTGGAGTCGTTCTTTCAGCCCCTGGTCGATCAGGCCGTGAAGACGCAGCACTTCGAAGCCACCGAGGCCGCCGAGTTTTACTTAGCCGGGCTCCTCGCCGACTACGCCAAGCCCGCGCGCATGGAGAGCGAAGCGCTCGAGCGGCCGCTCACGTTGCTGCTCGACGAAGCGCTGCACGCCGATGGCTTCGAGCGCTTCGAGCGGCTGCGCTCACTCGGTGACGGCGTGCTGTACACGAGCGGCTTCTTCGCCGACCACTTGTCGACGCGCGGCGTAGAGCTGCGCTATGTGCGCACGCTCGGCGCGCGCGCTTACGACGGAGCGGCGAGCATGCTGCGTCACAGTGCGGGCGAAGGCACGGGCGCTCCCGACGTGTTCCGCGAGCTGGCCGATAACTTCGCCAACTTCGCCGAAGTCGTGGCGCGCGTCGCGGACGTGCTCAACGCCAACTCGGCCCAAACCTCGAATCGGCAAGTGGTGCGCTTGTACGAGCGCTGGGTGAAGACGGGCTCAGCGCCGCTCGCCGTCGCGCTCGCCGGCAAAGGCCTCACGCCGCAACGCGGCCACGGGGGGATCCATTGAGTCCGTCGTCGAGCGCGCGTCAGCGCGAGCTGCGCCGCATCCAGCGTGAGCTCGAAGCCTTTTATGGCCTGGAACGCGCGCCCAACGTGACCCGCTTCGTGCGCGACGGCGACGAGGGCAGCCGCGAGGTCGTGCTCCTGCGCGAGACCGAAACCGAGCTCGAAATGGCGCTCGTGCTCCCGCCCGAATCCAAACGCATCTCGGTCGGGGGCGCCCTCACCGACGTGTGGCTGCAAGTCGCCGAAGGGGTGAGTCACTTCATTTATTTGGCCGAGCGGGCGCGGGTGTCCCTGCCCGTCACCAAGCTCGAGCTCGAGCTCCAAGCCGAGGTCGACAAATTCGTGCTCTCCCTCGGCTTCAGCTCTGACTCGGCAGAGCAGCTCGTGGAGCGGCTATTCGACAGCCCGCGCTTCTTGGACGCGGAGGACACCGAGGACGGCGCGCGCTACCGGCTCGCCCATCAGTTGGCCGCCAGGTTCGTATCGCGAGCGTTCGTTGCGAATGACCGCGAGCGGGCGCGCGAGCGGCTGAGATCGTTCTATCGCGCCGGGCAGGCGGAAAAGATTCGCTTGGCGAGCGCGGCCTGAGCGGCGCACTCGCGCTCAGATATGGGTGCGCGTGATCAGGTCGGCCACGTCGAGCGGCGTATTCGGCGTGAGGCCTTCGATCAGCGCATCAGCCGGTGTTTTGCCGTTTTGGACGAGGCTCGAGAGGAGCTCGAGGTGAATGCGTTCGTCCTTGCCGTGGTCGTTCAGGGACGCACGGCGCGCGAGGCCGCCTTCGGCGATTTCGAGGATTCTTTCGGCGAGGGCCTGCATTGGCCGATCGCCGACGCGCGTGGCTAACCCGAACTGAACCAGGGAGGGCCGGGCCGCGATCAGCTGATCCAGGTCCAGCTCGCGGGCGAAGACTTCGGCTTCGCTCAAGGCTTGCTCGTCATACAGGATGCCGGTGAAGAGCGCGGGCACGGCGGCGCCGAGGCGCAGGGGCAGCGAATCACTGCTCCGCACTTCGAGCGTGCTCTTCAAGCGTGCTTCGGGGAAGAGCGTGTTCAGGTGCAGCTTCCAATCACCGAACGTGGCGCGTTCCCCTTCGAAGCCGTTTTGCATGAAGTCGCGGAACTTTTGGCCCGTGTTGTGGACGGCGCGGCCGTGGCGCTTGAACAAGAACATGCCCGCGTCCAGCGCCCATTCCGCGTAATCCCGATAGCCGGGCTTGGGCGTGCGCAAGAGTGCGGGGATCAGACCGGAGCGATCGGGATCCATGTTCTGCCAGACCAGGCCGCGGCGGCTCTTGTACCCGGCGAGCTTGCCCTCTTCGAACGGAGAGTTTGCGCCCAGGGCGTTCACGAGCGGCGCGAGCTTGAGACTCACCACGAGCTTACGCAGCGCGTCTTCCTCGCTCGAAAAGTCGAAGTTGGCCTGCACCGTCGCGGTACGGCGCATCATGTCCAAGCCGCCACTGCCGCGCGTGGGCAGGTACTCACGCATGATCGCGTAGCGCTGCTTGGGCACCCAACCGAGGTCGCTCTGCTTGGCCAGGGGATGAAAGCCCACCCCCAGCCACGTCAGGTTCATCTCCTGGGAAATGGGGCCAAGCTCCGCCAAGTGCTCGTCCAGCTCGGCGCGTGTCTCGTGAATCGTCTTCACGGCGGCGCCGCTCAGCTCGAACTGAGACCCGGGCTCGAGGGTGATCGAGTGTTGGTCGCGATGCAGCGAGATGACCGGGCCGTCGGGCGTTTCGCGCTCCTCTTGCCAACCGCGGGTGACGAAGTCGGCGAAGATGCGGGTGACCCCACGCGGGCCGTCGTACTCGAGCGGCGCGCCGCTTTGACTATCGACCGCGAATTTCTCGGTCTCGGTGCCGATGCGAAACTGGTCGGCGGGTTTTTCGGCCTTGGCAAATAGCTCCAGCAGGTCATCGCTCGTGCGGAGCAGGCGCTGGTCGTCGGAGGAATCCACGATGTCCGTTCTCGAATGGGCGGCCGGGGGGACCGGCAGAAAGCTAGTCCTGCAGCTACGCTTTACAAGCGCAAGCCTAGGCTCAGCTGGTTCGGGCTACTTAAAGTCGGGCTCGGGCTTTACCAGTCGCGCGGACCCCGGTCGAGTTCCGTGTCCGAGCGGCGGGTGGGCAGCGAGGGATGCAGCGAGCCCATGGCTTCCGCCAAGCGTTGTGTGTGTGCCTCTGTGGTTCCGGCCCCGCCCCCGATGGCACGCGCGCCGCCCAGGCTCAGATCGACCGCGCGCTCGACCCAGCGCTCGGGGAGCGACGTTTCGTCATTGAAGCCGCGCACGCTCGCCTCACTGCCCGCGAGCAGCACGCCCGGGGCGATGCCGTGCAGCTCGAAAGCCGCACGAAACCGCTCGAGATAGGCCAGGCCGAGGTTCACGTGCGCGACCTCGAACAGCACCACGCTGGCGCCCGCGCCCGCCAAGGAATCGGCGAGGTCGACTGCGTTGCCACCGCTCGTGAGCTCCTCGCTCGAAGAGTACTCGAGCACGGCCCAGGTCGGCAATTCGGTGCGCGAGGCCGCGACCACGGCCGCCATCAAACCCAAGCGCGAGCCCTGACCGCGCGCGATGATTAGCTCGCAGCCCGCTGCTGCTAGGCGCGCAGCGTGTTCAGTGAACTCCTCGTGTAGCCGATCGGCCGCGACCGGACTCACCATGTCCGAGCCGAGCACGCCGGCCACCGCGACCGGTTTGTCGTTTTCGGAGGCGGCCTCGAGCGCGAGCTCGACTGCGCGGCGCGTGAGCTGTGCCGAGCGATGCTCCATGCCGGCTTCGGCGAGCGCGCGCGGCGTGGTGTCCGCCGTCAGGGCCGAGAGCACGTCGACGCGGCTTTGAATCTCGGCGCGATAGTGCGCCATCACCTCGGCTTGCCGCTCGCGCAGCATGACGCCGAGTGCGCCGGGCGTATCCAGCTCCACCCCGCGCGCTCGGAACGATGCCGCGGTGTCGGAATCGACCACCAAGGGTCGTCCGTTCTGCAGCCGGTGCCGGATGCGCTCGAAGCTCATTCGGGCGTCAGCGTATCACTTCTTGGGGGCGGGCTCTGGCGCCGCTCGGGATCCTGCAGCAGCCACGGGCGAAGCCGTGGGAGGTGCGCCGGCCGCGGCTTTGGCCAGCACCTCCGGCAATGCACGCCGCACTTCACCTTGGGTGAGCGCATCTTGAGAGGCGCGCTCGACGACCGCGCGGCCCGCCTCACCGCCCACGCGAAGCACGGCCTCGGCGCAGGCAACGACGGCTGCCACCAACGATTCGTCATCGGCCGTGGCGCGGTACAGCGCGAAGAAGGTGCGCAGGTCCTCGTATTCGGCCGGCGTCGCTAGCTTGACCAGCGCGCGGGCGGCACGAGCCACGTCTTCCGCGGAGTTCGCGGGATCGTTCAGGTGCTTGGCGAGGAGCGGTGCGGCGCGTACCTCGCCGCTCTGCGCGAGCGCGTCCGCTAGGGGACCTACCGGTGGCGGCAGGAGTACGCCCGAGACGAAATCATAGTGGCGCGCGAGCGCGCTCAACATGTACTCGTTCCCGTTCTTGCGCAGGGCGAGCAGGCGCCGCGTCTCCGTGCGCAGATCCGGTGGGATGCGCGGACTGCTGGATAGATCGATGAGCGTCTTGGTGACGATCGGATCTTCGAGCTTGCCGAGCTGCGCCACCAAGTAGCGCTCGGCTTCGGCCATGTCTGGCTCGAGCGCGTCCAGCGCTTCGCTGATCTGCACGGCAAGCGTGGGCCGCGCGCCGGAAGCCGGCACTGGCTCGGCACCCGAGTCGGCCGCGCACAAACGCACTTTCGAGCCCAAATCGAGGCTGGCTGCGTCGCCACCCTGGCTGTCGATCGACCACACCTTGCCGTTCGCGTCGCACAGCACGAAGCCGGAGCTCGCGGCAGTCCCGCCGACGATATCAGCCGGCAGGGCACGCGCCCAGCGCAGCGCGCCGCTCTTGGCGTCGAGCCCGAACACGACGCGAAAGTAGGTAGCCGCGAAGGTGCCGCCGCCGAGCGAGAGCTCACCCGAAGCCGCGGCCGAGGGCGCCGCGAAGATGCGGATCTTGGTGCGCGCGTTGGCTTGGCTCGAGACCGTGCTGAAGCCGCTGTCGAGCCAGCTCGGCTTGCCGGGCAGCTCCACCTTGGGTAAGGCGACTGTGTTGGCTTGGTTGGTGCTGGCGAAGCGCACTTTGTCGTCGAGGCGTACGATGGCCTGCTCGCCGAAGTACAGCGTGCCGCCGTAGTTGAGGGCGCGGCTCACCTGCGTTCGGATCAGCAAGCGGCCCGCTTCATCGCCGGTCTTGAGATCGATCGCGGAGACGTATTGATTGTTCCAGGGCACGAAAGCGATGCCGCCGCGCGCGGCCGGCATGCCCAGATCGGACTCGCTCTGGGCCGACCCGAGCGCGCCGCCGCTCGCCGAAACTCCGAGAAAAAGGCTGGCATGGGTCCCGCTCAGCACCAGCGCGGTGCTGGCCCCGTCGTTCGCTGCGCCGCGTAGCGTCAGCCCGCGGTTCCCGACGCTCCACGCGGCGGCCCCCGTGTGCGCGTCGAGCGCGACGACCTGATCGCCTTCGCCGTAGATGACCAGGTTGCCAGCGATGATGGGCGCGGTGCTCGGGCGGGCGGGGTGTGACCAGCGCGCTTTGCCGTCGAGCGTGGCTGCGACGAGGCCCGCGTCATTCAAGCCAACGACGAGGCGCGCGTTGGGGACGAGCGGCAAGCTCCGCAGGCGTTGTTCGACGTTCGCGATCGAAACGCCGTTGTCGTTCTGCCACTCGGTGTCGAAGCCCTTGCTCGAATTGACGTTGGACGCGCCGCAGCCGACGGTTGCGAGCAGCGTTAGAACTGGCAGAGCGGAGGTTGCACGCAGGGTCATGGCTCGGTGCTCGTTACGGTATGGCCGTGTAAGGCAGCGTCGATCGCCGATTTGATTTTGGGGTTGCCGTTGGCGGGGTAGCTCGAAAGTGCAGTCGACAAGAGGGCGTTCGCCTTCTGCGTGGCCATGCGCCGGAGTTGCTCGATGAGCTGCAGCTTCACGCCGTCAGGCACGTCGCTCCCCGTGCGCAAAAGCAGCGGCAAAAACCCGCTCTCCATCACGTCGAACGGCAGCTTTCCGAGCAGGCTCACGAAGTGCTTGCACTCGTCTGCGCTGCACAACACGCCGATTGCTCCGGCGGCTTCGGGCACCTCTTTCGGCAGCACCACGAACAAATCCGGCACGGCTTCTTTGGCACCGAGTGCGCCCAGACCGTCCGCTGCGGTCCCGCGTAAGGCCGGGTCGCTCCCGCGCAGCGCGTCGCGCAGGGCTTGCACGGCGATGCTGCCCTTGGTGTGAGCCAAGGCTTGCGCAGCCGCGCGCCGCACCTCGGGCGCGCGATGCTTCACGTACGGAGCAAGTGCGGTGCTCGACGTTTCTTTGCCCAGAACACCGGCCACGCCCATGGCGCGTACGAGGAGCTTGCTGCTCGCGCCGCGCGCCAGCAGTGCGTCGATGAGCGGTGCCGCGCGCTTGTCACCCGACAGCTCGATCTCGTCTAGAGCTCCCAATGCGCGACCTTCGTCGCCGCTCTCCAGCGCTCTCTTGGTGCTGTCCAAGTTGAGGCTCGACTTCGACGAGGAACCCGGAGCGGCGCCCCCCGCCGGTGCGGCGACAGCAGTTCCGGGCGACAGGACGCCCAAGCACAGCCCAATGACAGCGAGTTTCTGCAACACGGGTCCTCCTCCAAACGCAAGCCCAAGACTGCAAGCCCAAGACCGACTGGCCTTTTAGCATGTGCTTTTCGGTGCACGGAATGAGTTTCTCCGAGTTAAGACGCCTGCTTGCGAGCGGTGCTGCGTTGAAGCACTGTAGAATCCCCGCCGCATGGCCCAGAGCGCCGAACCGTTCCCCAAGCTCCCCGCGATCGAGCTCGAGTTGGTCGAGGATCTGTCGCCGCCCGACCAGCATGGTTTCTTGCGCCTCGTCCGCCGGCGCTACCGGGCGAAGTACCCCGACGGCAGCTTGAGCGCGCCGTTCCTTTACGACGCGGTGGATCGGAATTCGCTCGACGCGGTCGTGATCGTGGCTCATTTTCTGACCGCGAGTGGTGAGCGGCGCGTGTACTTGCGCAGCTCGGTGCGGCCGCCGCTCACACTCCGCGATCCAGCTCGCTCGACGCTGCAGGGTGAGCGCTACGACGGCCTGATGTGGGAACTGCCGGCCGGCATGATCGACGTTCCGGAGCTTTCGCCTGCCGGTGTGCCACGCGCGGCGCAACGGGAGCTGCTGGAGGAGCTCGGGTTCGACGTGACCCTCGCCGCGCTGCAGCCGCTCGGGCACAGCATGTTTCCAGTGCCGGGCTTTTGCGCCGAGCGTCAATTTTACTTCGAGGTCGCGGTCAACCCGCACAAGCGTCAGGAGCCCGGGCTCGATGGCTCCGCGCTCGAGCACTTTGGCGTAGTGATCGACGTCGCGCTGAGTGAGGCGCTCGATTGGTGTCGGAGCGGGCTCGTCCAGGACTCCAAGACCGAGCTCGCCCTGCGCCGGCTTTCGGAGCGCTTCGCGTGAGCCGCCCGCACGTAATCGTGGTTGGCAAGCGCACGGCCTACATGCGCTTCGTCGAGGACGAGCAGGATCCGCGCGCGCGCGGCCTGATCAAGAAGCGCGACCCCAGCGTCGCCACCTGGCTCGATTCGCATCGCGAGCACATGCGGACGATGGAGGAGGTCGAAAAAGTGCTCGACCGCATCGGCGCGAAATCGCTGTTATTGACGCGCGCCAGTGCAGCCTTCGATACCTCGGACGCGGCGCTGGTGATCGCGGTGGGCGGCGACGGCACGTTGCTCGCGGCTTCTCACAACGTGGGCGGCGTCCCCATCTTGGGCGTGAACAGCGCGCCGTCCCACAGCGTCGGGTTTTTCTGCGCGGCTCAGCGTAGCGACTTCGCAAGTCACTTGCAGCGCGCCTTGGACGGCAAGCTGAAGAGCATGAAGCTGACACGAATGACCGTGTCCCTGAATGGGCGGATGCGCTCCAAGCGCGTGTTGAACGAGGCCCTGTATTGTCACTCGGGCCCCGCCGCGACGTCGCGCTACATCTTGCACGTCGGCAAGAAGAAGGAAGAGCAGCGCTCGAGCGGGATTTGGATCGGCCCCGCTGCGGGCTCGACCGCCGCGCAGAAGTCCGCCGGCGGCCGCGTGCTGCCGCTGTCTTCGAAAGAGCTGCAGCTCGTGGTGCGCGAGCCCTACTCGCCATACGGCAAGTTCAAGCTGCTCAAGCTGGTCGTGGGTGCCCGCAGCGAGGTGTCGGTGCAGTCCAAGATGGACGACGCGGCACTCTACCTCGACGGCCCCCACCGCACGATCAGTGTGCGGCTCGGTGACATCGTGACGTTCGGCGTCTCGGACGAGCCGCTGAGCGTCCTCGGCCTGCGCGGGCGCAAGCCGAGAACGTGGTCACGCGCCTGAGCGCCTCACTCTCTCAGCCGCGCTTGGAGAACGGCGCTTTGCCTGAATACACCTGCTCGTCTCCGAGCTCTTCGGAGATGCGCAAGAGCTGGTTGTACTTCGCGATGCGATCGCTGCGGCTCAGGCTGCCGGTCTTGATTTGGCCTGCGTTCGTGGCCACGGCCAAGTCCGCGATGAACGCGTCCTCGGTCTCACCCGAGCGGTGCGAGATGATCGAGGTGTAGCCGGCGCTGCCCGCGAGGCGAATGGTGTCGAGCGTTTCGGTGAGCGAGCCGATTTGGTTCAGCTTGATCAAGATCGAGTTGGCGATCTTCTTTTCGATGCCGCGGGCGAGGCGCTCTTTGTTGGTCACGAACAAGTCGTCGCCCACGAGCTGGACACGGCTGCCGAGCTTGTCGGTGAGCAGCTTCCAGCCGTCCCAATCGTCTTCCGCGAAGCCGTCCTCGATGCTCACGAGCGGGTACTTCTCGCACAGCTTGACGTACACCTCGGCGAGCTCGGCCGCGCTGTGCGGCTTCTTGTCCCAGGTGTACTTGCCGTCTTTGTAGAACTCGCTCGCGGCGGCATCGAGCGCGATGCCCACGTGCTCGCCCGGCTTGTAGCCCGCGGCTTCGATGGCGGTGATGATGCGCTGGATGGCCTCCTCGTTCGAGGCCAAGCGCGGCGCGAAGCCGCCTTCATCGCCCACCGACGTGGTCATGCCCTCTTTTTTGAGGATGCCCTTCAAGCTGTGGAAAATCTCGGTGCCGCAGCGCAACGCTTCGGCGAACGTCGAGAAGCCCATGGGCACGATCATGAACTCTTGGACTTCGAGGCCGCTGTCGGCATGCATGCCACCGTTGATGATGTTCATCAGCGGCGTCGGCAGCACGCGAGCCTGAATACCGCCTAGGTAGCGCCACAATGGGAGGCCGAGCGTATCCGAAGCGGCGCGCGCCACGGCCATCGACACGGCCAGGATCGCGTTGGCGCCGAGCTTCGACTTGTTCGGCGTGCCGTCGAGCTCGAGCAGCACGCGGTCGATCGCCGGCTGATCGAGCGCCGACAGCCCGACCAGCGCTGGGCCGAGCTGATCGTTGATGTTGGCAACCGCCTTGCTGACGCCCTTACCGAGGTAGCGGTTCTTGTCGCCGTCGCGCAGCTCGATGGCTTCGTGCTCGCCCGTGGAGGCGCCGCTCGGTACCGCAGCGCGCCCGAGACCGCTGTCGGTTTGTACTTCGGCTTCGACCGTGGGGTTCCCGCGGGAATCTAGGATCTCACGTGCGTTGACCTGTAAAATTTCCGGCATGCCTGGCGCTTAACATGGTGCGTGGTCCTGAGCGAGTGGCGCGCCCGATGTGGAACTGGTACCATAACCCTGAACATGCTCCGCATTGCGCTTGGTTCCGTGGTTTTTACTGGTTTGATCGTCCTCGCCGGTTGCGGCACCTCGGACAGCGGGATCGGCGCTCCCGGTGGCGCGGGGGCGGCGTCGACCGGCGCCGGGGCGCCCGGCGCTGGGAGCCCGGGCAGCGCTGGCAGCGGGGCTGGCGCGAGCAACGCCGGCGCAGCCAACGCCGCTGCGGGCAACGCCGGTGCGAGCGCTGGCTCGAGCAGTGCCGGCGCGGGCGGCTCGCTCGGTTCAGCCGGTGCCGCGGGCGCGGGTACTGGTTCCGCCGGCGCGCCCGCCGCGTGTGCGCTGTGTGACGACTTCGAAGGCGTCGCCGCCGGCATGCCGCCCGACCCGAGCAAGTGGACGCCTACCGTGCTCGCTGACTGCATGAGCACCGCCGCCAAGCCCGTGATCGACGCTTCTCAGCACCACAGCGGCGCTCAGTCGTTGAAAGTGGCCGGCACGGACAATTACTGCAACTACGCCATGGTCGGGAACTCGACGGCGTTCAAGGCGCTCGGCAACGTGGTCTACGGCCGTTACTACGTGCGCTTCGAGACCGCGCTGCCTCCGGGCCACACCGCGTTCATGATCTTTCCGGACACGAACATCAAATCGCTGCGCATGGGCGGTCAAAATTCGGCATTTCAGTGGAACCGTCAGTCGGACGACGCCACGTTGCCCTCGCAGAGCCCCGCCGGCATCGCGCTCAGCAAGGTGCCGCCGGTCGCGAGTTGGGTGTGCTTGGAGTTCATGATCGACCAAGCGCAGGGCCTGATCAATACCTGGGTCGACGGCACGTTGGTCAGTGGCCTGGTCGCCGATGCGTCACCCACCGCCGACGTGGACATGGCGTGGGGTTCCGCCTACAAGCCCGCGCTCACCGGCGTCAACATTGGCTGGCAGAACTACGGCGGCGGCGCGATGAATTTGTGGTTCGACGACTTTGCGCTCTCGGCCACGCGCATCAATTGTCAGTGACGCTCAGCGTCGGCTCGGCACGGGCATCACCACTGATTCCCAGGCTCGGGACTCGGTGAAGATGCGCACGAGCTCGCCGTCGACGTGGTTGTCTTTCACTTCGAAGCCCAATATGTCGAGCGCTTTCTCGATCGGCACCGCGCGCTTGTACGGCCGGTCGCTGGCCGTCAGGGCGTCGAAGATGTCGCTGATGCTCATCATCTTCGACTGGAGCGGGATCTCTTCGGCTTGTAGGCGATTGGGGTAGCCGGTGCCGTTCAGGCGCTCGTGATGGGAGCCGGCGATGATCGCCACGCGCGAGAACGTCTTGCCCCAGGGGATCTGCGACAGGAAGCGGTAGGTGTGCGAGACGTGACTGCGGATTTCGTCGAACTCTTCGGCGGTCAGCGAGCCACGCATCACGCTCAGCGACTTCACTTCCTCGGCACTGAGCAAGGTGGAGACGTCGCCGTTGAGCCGTGAGTACGATTGGCGGCCCAGCTCCTCGATGCGCTTGAAGTTGCCCGCGGCCAGCACCGTGGGCTCGTTCGCTTGCTCGATCACGGCCCAGGCCTCTTCGATTTCGGCGCGTTTCGTCGAAAGCTCGAGATCCAGCTCCCCCAACTCGTCGTTGGAGGCACCGCGACTCATCGCCATCATCTTGCGTTGGATGACGTCGACCTCGATGGTTCGGATTACGAACTCGAGGCGTTGCCGGATCAGGCCGAGCTCGTGCGGGAACAATTTCTTGGCTTTGACAAGCACGTGCTCGCGCACGCCGATCTTGCCGAAGTCGTGCAGCACCGAGGCGTACTCGATCTCGCGCAGGTCTTCGAGCTGCCAGCGCACCTCTCGGTACGGCCCAGTGTCGGTGCGTTCGACTGCATGCGCGAGGTTCACCGTGAGATCCGCGACGCGCCGCGAGTGACCGCTCGTGGTGGGGTCGCGGGCTTCGATCGCGTCCACCGAGGCTTTCACGAAGCCTTCGAAAATCTTGCGAATCTCTTGGTACAAAATCGCGTTTTCGAGCGCAATTCCAGCCTGCGCGGCGAGCGTGGTCACGAGCTGCTCGCTGCGCTCGTCGAACGGGATCACCGAGCGCTCGAAGTCTTCAGGGGAGCTCAGCTTCTGTTTAGGCTCGCGCTTCTTGTTGATCAGCTGGAGCACGCCGATCACTTCACCCTTGCTGGTGATGAGCGGTGTCACGAACATGCTGCGGGTGCGATAGCCGACCTTTTGATCGAAGGAGCGGTCGAAGCCGAAGGGTGAGCCCTTGGGCATGTCGTATACGTCTTCGATGCTCAGCGTCTTTTGCTCGAGCGCTACGTAGCCGGCCATGCTGCGCGTGCTGATCGGCATCGTGAACTCGCGCGAGGCGAACGAGACCGAGTCGTTTTGGCTGAGCTTGAACACGAGCTGGCGCCGCGCCAGCACCGGATCGTCGCCATCCACCACGTACATGCTGCCTGCGTCGGCGCCGCACAAAAAGCGGGCTTTCTCCAGGATTAGGTTCAAGAGCTTGTCGATTTCGCGCTCGGTGGTCAGCGCGCGCGCGATCTCGATCAGCTCGCCCAGCTCGTAGCGGTAGCGGTTCAGCCATTTGCCGCGGCTCTCGCTGCGCGCTTTCACGGACATGAGCTCGAAGGCTTGGTGCACCGCGACGAACACTTCTTCGGGCGCCGGCGCCTCTGCGAGCAACGCGCACAAGCCCAGGTTCAACGCTTGGCTCAGATCCGGATCTTGAGGGCGCCCGAGCAGCACCAGCCGAGCCTCGACCGCCGCGAACTTCTCCAAGTGCGGGCCAAGCAGATCGCGCCCTTTGTCCCACACTGACGCCGGCGCGACCAGCACCGAGAAGTCGGCGCGCCGCACCATGAGCAACAGCGGATGCGGGCGAGTCAGCGTGTCTCCGCTCTGACCTGGGTGCAGCGAGAGCCAATCGGCCAGCGCGCCGAGCCGAGCCACGACCGTCTGCGCATTCGGGCTCAGGGCTCGAAAATCCGCGGGAATTGGCGGGGGGACGGAGCGCTGGGCTTCGGTCATGGGCCTTTGTCTGGCTCGGGCGTGTTCGAGCGCGTGCGTTCGCGTTGTTGCCGCTCGTCACGGGCTTGTTGCTCGCGTTCGCGATCTTCGCGCAGCTTTTCGTCGCGCTGCTCGTAGGCCACGACGATCTTTTGCACCAAGGGGTGACGCACGACGTCGACGTCGCTGAAGCGGCAAAACGAAATGCCTTCTACGCCCGTCAGCAGCTCGCGCGCTTCACGCAGGCCGCTGCGCGCCCCGTGCGGCAAGTCGGTTTGGGTAATGTCGCCGGTGACCACGCACTTCGAGCCGAAGCCGAGCCGGGTCAGGAACATGCGCATCTGTTCGCTGGTCGCGTTCTGCGCTTCGTCCAGGATCACGAACGAGTCGGTGAGCGTGCGGCCGCGCATGAATGCGAGCGGTGCTACTTCGATTTGGCCGCGCTCGCGCAGCTGCTCGACGCGCTCGAACTCGAGCATGTCGTTCAGCGCGTCGTACAGCGGGCGCAGGTAGGGGTTCACTTTCTCGGCCATGTCGCCCGGCAAAAAGCCGAGCTTTTCGCCGGCTTCCACGGCGGGGCGCGCCAAGATGATGCGCTTCACGCGCTTTTGCATCAGCGACGCGGCGGCCATGGCCATGGCCAAGTACGTCTTCCCCGTGCCGGCGGGGCCGATGCCGAAGGTGAGATCGTGAGTCCGGATCTGTTCGACGTATTGCTGCTGCGCGGCGCTCTTCGGACGAATGGGGCGGCGCTTGGTGTTGACGATGATGGTCTCGTCGAGCAGCTCGGTCAGCGAGCGATTCGAATCAGCGCGCAGGCCCCGGATCGAGCTTGCGACGTCGTTGGCGTTCAGGTCGAAGCCTTTGGCGATCAGCTCGGCAGCGTCGCTGACGAAGCGATGCGCGAGCTTGACGTCCTCCGCCGAGCCCAGGAAATGAATCACGTTGCCGCGCAGGCTCACCTCCGCCCCGCTCTGGCGCGCTACTTCCGCCAGCAAGCTCGATTGAGGCCCCGCGAGCAGCATCAAGACCGAGGTGTTGTCGACTTCGAAGCGTTCAGATACCGGCGTGTCGCTCATCGAGCTCAGATTCGATTCTCCAGGAATTGTTTGGTTTGAGCATACGCCGCCCGAGTTCGCGACGCACCGTGCGTTCTTCACCCGTGCCCGTGCCCCAAAAACGTAACCAGGTACTTAGCGGCGCCCAAGGCAACGCTCGCGGGCTGCTTCGAGGCGACCCCAAGAATGAGGAGTGGGGAGGATCGGGCACGGGCACGGGCATATTGAGAGAGAGAGAACCACCGGGCCGGCAAAGAGCGGGTTTTTTGGCCCTGAGGCGGCAACCCCGGTAACTCATGTGCGGTTCAATGCGGCGCTTTGGGAAATGGCTCGGTTTGGCGGCGGCTGCCGGCATCATTGCGGCGCTCGTGCCCGTGATGCGCGGCAAAGTGAGCCTGGAAAGCCCGCTCCGTCGCTTGGAACGGAGCACGGCCGAGATTCCGAAGCTCGACGGGCTGGACCTGATGCGGCTCGATTTGCGGCCGCAGCGCGTAATGGCTCCTCTCAGTGAGGGGCGTACGGCGCAGCTCACGCTCGACCCGGTGGTGCAGCGCGCAGCCCACGCGCAGATGCAGAAATTCCGCATTCCCGAGAGCGGCGTGGTCATGATCGAGGTGCGCACCGGGCGAGTGCTCGCCTACGCAAGCTACGTCAACGCGAACGACAAGTTCGACGTGAACGCGCGCGCCGAGGCGCCGGCGGCCAGCGTGTTCAAGGTCATCACGGGCGCGGCGTTGATCGAGCGCGCGGGCCTGAACGCCGAGACCGAGCAGTGCTACCACGGCGGAAAGAGCCGGATTTCACCGGACGAGCTGATCGACGATCCGATCCGGGACAAGTGGTGCGCGACGATTGGCATGGCGCTCGGCCGCAGCTTGAACGTGGTCTTTGCGCGCTTGGCGCAAAAGCACCTGACCCCGGAAGACGTGACGAGCATGGCCGGCGCGTTCGGTTTTGGGGCCCCGCTGCCCTTCGCGGTGGCCAATGAGGCGCCGCAGATCACGATGCCCGAAGACCCCCTCGAGTTTGCTCGGACCTCGGCCGGGTTTTGGAACACCACGCTGTCGCCTTTGGCGGCCGCTGAGTTGGCTCAGACGGTCGCCAACGGCGGTGTCGCGCTCGAGCCGCGGATCGTCGACTCCGTATATAAAGGACAGGATCAGTTGTGGAAGGACGACCGGCCGCCGCGCGTGTTGCGCCGAGCCGTGAAACCCGAGACCGCGACCGAGCTGACGCGCATGATGCGCCAGACCGTCGAGAACGGGTCGGCCTTCAAGAGCTTCCACGACGAGCGGGGCACGGCGTACCTGCCCGGGATCCAGGTCGCTGGAAAGACGGGCACGCTCACCCGTTACAAAGACAATCGCTTTTACACGTGGTTCATCGGCTTTGCGCCGGCGGACAAGCCCGAGGTCGCGATTGCGGCGCTCGTCGTGAACAACCCGAGCTGGCAGATCAAAGGCGCGATGCTGGCTCGCGAGGTGTTGCGCGCGTACTTCGCCGAGCATGGCGCCAAGGGCGTGACTTCGCCGAACTAGCGAGGCCGGGCCGAGCTCCGAAGCTGACACGAATGTCAGACTGTGTGCCGAAGCGAGCCGAACGGCGTCGAGTGATGAGTGATTAAAACGCGCACCTTCGCCGTCTAATTCCGGGGATTCTCTAGGCGGCGCTGCGGGTGGCGCAGGCCTTGCACTGAGGGGTAACCATGCGGCGGAGTGGGAAGTGGGTCGTGCTCTTGTGTTCGTTGCCGGCGGTGGCAGCGCCGGCTTGTAGCTTGGGCTCGGCCGACGGCAGCGGATTCGCAACGGGCAGCCATGCCGCGCCGGGAGACGCGAATGCCGGTGGCAGCACCGGCAATATCGGAGGCGGCGGCGCTCCAGTCGTCACGCCGCCCGAGCAGGAAGAAGACCAGAGCTACCGCGCGCCCGTCGTGAGCGGTCGCTGGGTGTGGACCGCCAATCCCGATACGGGAAAGGTCGCGGTCGTCGACGCCAAGACGTTCACGGTACGCCTCGCCGATGCTGGCGCAGGTCCCACGTTCCTCACTGCGTTGCCGAGCAAGGCGGAGAGCAGCCAAGCGCTCGTGATCAACGTGGGCAGCCACGACGCGACCTTGCTCCAGGCCGATGCCACGGGTCCCGTGAAGGCCCTGGGACCGGTCCCGCTCGAACCGAACGCCAACGCTTGGACGGTCAGTAGTAACGGCAAATTCGCGATTGCTTGGACGGACTCGCACTCCATTACTGCTGACGCCAGCGAGACGTTCCAGGACATCAGCGTGCTGGACCTGCGTGGAGCAACGCCGGTGGCCACGAGGCTCGTGGTCGGCTTCGTGCCTTCGCGGGTGTTCATCGATGACGCGGAGAAGCGAGCCTTCGTGGTCGCCAAGAGCGGCATCAGCGTGATCGATCTGACGGCTGCCGCCGGTCCGCGCGTGCTGCGCGAAGAACCCGTCTCCGACGATCCACTGCATGAGGACGTTTCGACGCGCGACGTGTCGGTCTTGCCCGACGGCAGCTACGCGCTGGTGCGTCACGAGGGCAGCGCCGTGATTACGGTGGTCGAGCTCGAGACGGGGAATCTCAGCTCGATCACGCTCTCGGGAGCAGTCACCGATTTGGACTTGGTGGCGGATGCGAAGTCAGCGCTTGCCGTGGTGCGCGGGGGCGCGGCGATCCCGCCGGCCTCCACCGGGGAAGCGGGTGCCGCTGGCGCGGAAGCCGGCGCAAGTGGCGAAGGCGGCGCGAGCGATGGCGAAGCGGGCGCGGGCGGCGAGCTCGCGAGTGGCGGGACGGGTGGGGGCGCTGGGGGTGGGGGCAGCGGCGGCAGCGCGGGCAGCGGCGGCAGCGCGGGCAGCGGCGGGGCGGCGCCCGTGACTCAGTCGTCGCTCGTGATCTTGCCGCTGCCCGGCATCTTCAGCGCGCCGACGCAATTCACCCCCGTGCCGATCGACGAAGTGTTCGGTCTGGTGAACATCGCCCCCAAAGGTTCGGTCGCGCTCTTGTACACGAACGCGATTCAGAACAGCCACCTGACGTTGCTCGAGACCGCGCGCGGCAAGGGGTATCTCTCGCATCGCACGATCGACGTGCGCGGCTACGTGCACGACGTGTTTCCGTCACCCGACGGCGCTTATGCCGTCGCCTCGCTGATCGGCAAAGACGCGAGCGGCAAGCCCGGCTTTGCCGTGGTGCCCGTGACGAGCACTCTCCCGGCGCGCGTTCAAACCACGGACGCCCCCGTGTTCGCAGTGGCAATGAGCGAGGGCCCCGACGCTCGCGCGATCGTGACCGTGAGCGACAACAAGGCGAGCTTTGCCGCCTATGTGGTGCGCATGCCCGAGCTCGTGATCGATCCCGTGAAGCTGCCGAGCAAACCGCTCCCTGGCGCAACGGGGCTGGTTCCGGATGCAGGGGTGGCGTACATCGCGCAGGCGCACCCTCAAGGCCGGATCACTTTCATCAACCTGGAGACCGGCGTGCCGCGCACGATCACCGGCTTCGAGATTTCCGCCAAGGTGACCGATGGACGCTGATCGCATTGGGCTCGCGCTGCTCGCTCTCGCGCTTTGCTTTGGCGCGGGCTGTTCTTCGAGTGCCGACTCGGCGGCGGCTCCCAGTGGGGCCCCGCCCATCGCTGGAGCCGGCGCGAGCAACGGCTCGGGTGGCCCACTCACCACGGGCCCCGATAGCGATGCCGGAGCGCCGCTGCCGCCAGAAATGGAGCTGGATCAATCGTTTCGAGCCCCCGTTGCGACGGGCAAGGTGCTGTGGAGCGCGAACCCAGATAGCGGCCGCGTGGCGCTGATCGACGCCAAGACGCTCCAAGTGCGCATGACCAACGCGGGCTTCGGTCCGACGTTCCTCGCCGCCGTGCCCAGCATGAAAGGCACGGACTCAGCGATCGTGATCAACGTCGGCAGCCACGACGCGACCTGGCTCACGGCCAGCGCGACGAGCATCGACAGCGTAACGATTCCGACCCACGTCGGGGCCAACGCTTGGGCGATCAGCGGCGACGGGCACTTCGCTATCGCTTGGACCGACGTGACGCGCATCGAAGGCGGTGCGCCGGACGCAGTGAACGGCTACTCCGAGCTGACGGTGATCGATCTCGCGGCCGAGCCGCCGAGTAGTACTCGTCTCAGCGTCGGCTTTCGTCCGAGTGAGGTCGTGTTCGACGCCCGGGCGCAGCACGCCTTTGCCGTGGTCGACGAGGGCATCAGCGTCCTCGATTTAGGCGAGAAATCCGAGCTTTCGCAGCTGCTCACCGTCTCGACCGAAAACCAAGACGCCCACGCGCGGGACGTGAGCTTCGCGCCCGACGGCAGCTTCGCCGTGGTGCGCGTCGAGGGTAGCCCGAACGTCGAGATCATCGACCTGAGCAGCAACGAGCGACAAGTGGTCGCGCTCGATTCGAGCGTGACGGACTTGGATTTGAGCCCGGACGGCACGACAGCCACGGCGGTGCTGGGGAACGCGACGCCGCCCCAGGTGGTGAGCTTCGCCGTGCCCAAGCCAAGCCTGGACCCGGCTGACTTCGCCAAAGCGACCATCGATGGCGAGTTGGTGCGCAGCGTGACCTTGGCGCCCAATGGCAAGCTCGCGCTGCTCTACGCCAACGCCGTCCCGAGCAGTCATTTGACTCTGCTCGACACCACTCCCGGTCCCGACCACACCTTGCCGCATCGCACTCAGGACCTGCAGGGCGCGGTCAAGGGTGTGTTCGTTTCGCCGGATTCTTCGACTGCGATCACCTTTCAAACGCCGCCTTCCGGTAGCACGAAAAAAGGCCTGTTCAGCATCGTGCCCACCGCTGCGATGCGTCCGCCGCGCATCGTCGGTACGGACGCCCTGCCCACCGAGATCGCCTTCTCGGATGCCGACGAGGGCAAGGCACTGGTGACCGTGCATGACTCGAGCAGCATGGTGCGCGGCGTGTACGTGATCGGACTCGCGAATCTGGAACAGAACTTCGTGCCACTGTCGAGCGAGCCGCTACCTGGCGCGACGGGCATCGTGGCCGAAGCCAAACGCGGCTTCGTCGCTCAAAAGCACCCCGAGGGGCGCATCACTTTCATCGATCTCGAGACGGGCGTGGCGCAAACGCTGAGCGGCTTCGAGATCGCCGCGCGTGTCGTGCAGTAGTCGAGAGCAGATTCATCCAGCAGTCGGGCTGCAATAGGGGATATCGAGATCATGACAAGGCTTGGTTGGTTGATGTGCGGAGCGTTGGCGCTCGCGTGTGGCGGGCGTCCGGACGCCTGGAACCAGAGTTTTCGCGCTGAAAGCTCGGACAATGGCCTGCAGCGCGCCTACGGCCTCACCGGCTCGGTCGCGGTCGTCGACGCGCCGCTCGGTCGGGTGCTGATGCTCACTTCGCCCACTCCACTTGCGCTGCGCACGAGCTTCATCGGATTGGGCACGGATCTGGCGACCGCCAGCGCTTCGCTCGACCGCAAGACGCTGTTCGCCTTGTCGCGCGGCGTGCAACCACGACGCAAGGCCAGCAACGAAGGTCCGCAGTTGACGCTAATCGACGGCGACGGGCCGCCGAAGATCGAGAAGACCTATCCGCTCACCGAGCCCATGGACCAGCTCGTGCTCGATCCGAAAAACGAGTGGGCCGTGGTCTACGGCAGCTCCGGCGTGGTCGTGAACTTGAACGAGCTGGTGCTCGTGGATTTGTCCAAGCAAGGCAATGACGCGCTCAGCTTCAAGACCCTGCGTAGCTTCGGCGGTAGCCCGAAGCACTTCACGTTCACGACGCCATTTTCGGTTCCCGGCGGCGATCCACGGCGGTTTTTGATCGTCGAACGCGATTCGGACATCGTGCTCATCGATCTGTCCAAACCCGACGGCAATGAAGTCACGGTGCCCTTGCCGAGCACCGACGCGGGCGGCACGGCGACGTCGTCGCAAGTCGTGTACGACGCGGACTCGGCGACGATCGCGGTGCGCGTCACCGGCACGACCAGCGTATTCACGTTGCAGCTCGCCGCGCCGGCCGCAGACGGCCAAGACTTCTCGGTCGTCACCAACTTGATCGACGTCGGCGGTTTGCCAGCGACGATCGACTTCGTGCACAACACGCAAGGCCTGCGGCTCGTGGCGCTCGTGGGCACGAATGCGGTGCTGGTCGATCCCGTGACGGCGACCACGCAAGCAGCGCCGATGCCCGCCGCCTTCACGGGCATTCGGCGCATCACCGACGAGCTGAACCCGGACGCGGTACCGGCCAACGGTGACGTGGCGCTGCTGTACAGCCCGAGCATCGACAAGATCGCCTATTTCACGCTGGGCGGCGCGCCGGGTGCCCTCTACCGCAGCATCGAGCCGTACGACATCGGCATCTCGGTGAAGGACGTGATCGACGTCCCGGGTGATCAGTACTTCGACCACAAGATCCTGGAGACTCCGGGCGCTCAGTTCTACGTGCTCGACTTGAGCACGCGTCAGAGCGCGCCCATGAAGACCAACGCCGGGCTGACGCTGGAGCTGGCCCCCGATGGTCAGCGCGTGTGGGCGTACAAGCCCGGGGCGCCAGGCTTTGCCAGTGTGGACTTCGCCACGCTGCATCCGATCACGCTGATCGCCGAGCGCGAGGTGAGCGACGTGTTCGACATCGCGACGGCCGACGACCAACGCAGCGCGCTGGCGTTGCACCTCGGGGTGAATGGCGAGCCGGGCATCGGCGCGACAGTGCTGGACGCGCTCGCGCCATCCACCGCGAACGCCCAATTTTATAGTAGTTTGGAGCTGGGAGGGATCCACTGATGGCGCCGCGTACGATGCTTTCTTTGCTCGCCGCATGCGCCGTGCTGGGGGCGGCCCCGGGCGCTCACGCCGAGCCGCTTGGCTCGCATCAACCGCTCATCGAAGCTTCGCTCGGCGTGCGCGCATCCAAGGTCGCGGACGCGGGCTTCGATCCCTTCGCCGACTCCGACGACCTCGTGCAGCTCAGCGTGGGCGTGGCGGGGACCGTGCTGCGCATGCAACGGCTGTCACTGGCCGCGGTCGGCTTTTGGGATTACGGCGAGCGCAGCTCGCAAGCGCGCGGTGCCGAGACCTCGCTCGCCGTGCATCGGCTGAGCGTCGGTCCCGAGCTTCGCTATCACCTACTCAATCCCCTGTACGTGTTCGCGCACGTGTTGCCGGCGTTCGCGCACAGCACGGCTTCGTTGGACGATAGCCTCACCGGCCCGCGTGTCGCCAAGCATTGGGCCTACGGCGCGGACTTCGCGCTCGGTGCGGCCTTTCAGGTGTATGGGATGCGCAGCGGTGAATCGAAGCAGCCGCGCATCTGGGCGATCGCCGAGGGCGGTTACGGCTACCTCGGTTCGACCAAGTTGCGCCTGGAGCCCGAAGCGGGACAGGGCGCGCCCGAACGCACCGCGGCCGTGGACTTGGGATCGCTGTCGCTCGCTGGGCCCTACCTGCGCGTGTCGGCTGCCGTCAGCTTCTGAGGGGTGGCCGCCGCAATTCGTGAGGAGTGCGGCGGTTACGGCGCGTAAAGCGCGCCGCACACGGCCGCGCTTTGCCTGTGGTTAAGTGGCCTGGTGGCTACAGCCCACACGTCCCGACACCCAAAATTCAAGCTCCGACGAAACTGCGAGGCACGGGGGCGAGATGGTCTCTGACTCGGCGCGATCGAAAACTTGGCCGCGAGGAGAAAGCCTGGTGGACGCGCTATGGGAGATTGCTAGAGTAAACATCGTGCAAGTTGTGCTGCGGAAGCTTGGTCGGGGCTCTCGAGCCGTCGCCGGTCGCTTGGTTCGCGCCCCTCGAAAAGGCTCGGTCGTCGTGATCGAGTTCTCCGACGGCATGCACGAATACGTGACCACCCCCGTGAAGCGTGTGCTGCGTCTCGCCGCAAAAGACGTGTTCTACATCGAGACCGTGAACAGCCGGTACCGGTTGGAAGTTCGCGATCGCGAGCGCGCTCTGGAAGACGCTTCCTCGGGCTGAGCTTCTGTCGCGGTCCGCGGTCCGCGGTCCGCGGTGCTGAGTGCTCCGGCACCCTCGCGAGCCACGGACAGCCGGTCGCCCACTTCAGCCACACAAAAGTCGCTCAGCCAGCAGTGATCGGCTGTGCAGCACGTGCGCCCGCCGCCTAAAGACTTTCCCCAACGGAAAAAGCACTGTATGCGGGGCACCCCTTTTTGCTTTCGGGTAGTTCGAGAGCAGGGGCCCGCAGCAGCGAGCCCCCAAGATAGAAAGATACGGAAGATACGATGGGACGATTCGACAGCCGCAATTCCGAGAAGATGACTCGCCGCAAGGGCCAGCAGAAGAAGAAGGAACGCCTCGCGCGCCGTGCGGAGGCCACCAAGGCCGCCCGCAAAGCCACGAAGCCGACCAAGAAGTCGAAGGGCTGATCTTCGCGCAGATCTTTTTGGGGTTCGCCCACGCCGGCGAACCCACGCCCAGCAGAGTCGCCGACGACGGAGCCGAGAGCCGTGGCTCAGTCTTCGCGGATGACTTTGGTGGCGAACTGCGTGTCGTGTCGAGCGGGGCGGAGCACGTCCACGTGCTCACCGAATAGGCCGACGTCGCCAGCGACGCGCTTCTCGCTTTCGAGGGCCCAGGCGCCCTTGAGCGAGCTCCAGCGTTGTGAGATGCGGGTGGTGCGTAGGGTGTCTTCGTCGGCGCGCATCCACGAGTAGTCGACCTGAAACACTGCGTGGTCCGAGTCCGGCATGCTCATCCCGGCGAGCTCGACGTCCACGACACGGATCATCCCGCCCCACATGGTGCGGCGCTGAATGAAGTTGGCGCGCTCTTCGCTCGCGGCTTGTCCGGCGGCGATGTCGATGCGCCCGAATCGCGCCGCGAGGTTCAGCTCGCGCGCCGCATCGGTGGCCTTCTCCGACGCCGGCGGCGGCATCATGCACGCGCCGAGACCGAGCGAGAGAGCGCAGGCCAAGGTCACGAACGCGAGCGGAGCTTTTGCCATGGCCCTTGGCTAACAGCCGCGCCGCTCGCGGGCCAAGAAAAGGGCAAGCGCGGGCGACGCCAGGACAACCGTGGGCTGACGCGCTCAGAAGCCGGCGACCAGCACCGCGTACGTCTGATGACCCGCGTATTTGCCGTCGAGGCGCTGAGCGTAGCCGAGCCGCAGGTTATTCTGCACGAAGTAGCTCGTCACGCCGTCGAGCCACAGCTCACCCCCCACGCTGCCGTGAAAGGCCTCGAACGGGTGGGCGTCGTCGAGCTTGGAGTAAGCGCCGCCATAGTCGAAGAACAGCACGCCGGTCAGCGTGCGTAGGAATGCGGGCAGTGTGCTGAGCCCGCGGTCGGCGTACCAAATGGGGAAGCGATAATCGGTGTTCAGTAGGTTGTACGTCGTGCCGATGAATTGCCCCGGCTTGTAGCCGCGGAGCACGAACGAGCTTTGGCGGATGACGCTGTTGAACTGGTCATACAATGAATCGTTCACGAAGCCGCCCGTACTGAACTGGCCACCGTAGCTGCCGAGCGACGTACCGCCGGCCAGGGCAAGCGCCAACACGTGGTGATGGCCCCAGGGCATGAGCTGATACGCCGTGGCCACCCCTTGGACCGCGGTGAGCGTACGCTCGCTGCCGAGGGCGTGTGCGGCTTCGTCCAAGCCGAGCCCGATCGAGAAGCCCTTCTCGGCGCTGATGCCGTACACGGTGCTCTGCACGTTGCTGTAGCCGTATCCCAGGTGCAAAGTCGCGATGTAGCCGCGAAACGGTTCGCCAGTGGCGAGCGAATAGGGATCGGCGCGCGTGCCCACCGGCAGCTCGCGACTATAGTTGGCGATTGTGTAGCTCAGCGACACGCTCTGCCCGTCGAACTCGCCTGGCACGCCCCACGAGATTCCGGTGGCAACGCCGCTCAAGTGCTCGGTCGTGACGATTCCCGGTTCGTTGTAGCTGTGTAGGCCGTAGCGATAATCACCGCGCAAACTCGCTCCGCGAAAGGCTCCGAACCGGAACACGAACGGTAAGCGGTTGTAGTAGTAGTTGGCGTTCGCTTGCGGCTCGCTGCGCGATGTCACGTCGGTCGTCGTGGGCACCGCGATCGTGAGATCGAAGGCGTGTCGTCCGATCACGTCCGAGCCGTTGGTCGTGATCTGGAGCTCCTTGCCGAAGCTGCCATCGCCGTATTTGAACGTCCAGGCGTGTGGGCGCAGCGTGGGCAGCGGGTTGTACGGCTCCGTGGGCCAAGCGTGGCTGATGCCGGGCTCGACGGGTGAAAGGCGATCATCCGGCGGATCGGGCGCAGGCAGGAAGCGCGCAGGGTCGAGCGGCAGCTCGTAGAGATCGAAGCCCTTGGAGTGATAGCCCACGTACACCAAGCGTTTGCCATCGTTCGAGATGGCCGGCATGTACGCGCCGGTCAGCACGTTCGTCACTTGCGCGAGCTTGCCGGTAGCAAGCTCGTACGCATACACGTTGGCCATGCCCGTGCGATCGGACACGAAGTACAGCGTCTTGCCGTCCGCCGACCAGACCGGCTGTTGGTCGATCGATCGGTCGTGGGTGACCTCGAAGAACGTCCCCGTTTGCACGTCGACCACGCGGATGTCGCGGTAGCCGCCGCGGGTCCACGCGCTGTACGCGACGCGCGCGCCGTCTGGCGAAAAACGCGGCGTGTACGCTTGCTCGTAACGCGCGCTCGGCACGAGCGCGTGCGCCGGCTCGAGCGCGTGCTGCGCGTCGAAGTGCGCAATGCGCAGTGTGCTCGTGCCCGCGCGGTTCGTGACGTAGGTCAGCCACTGTCCGTCGTGGCTGACGTCCGAAGCGTTGGCGCGCTCACCGACGGTCAGCCGCTCACGGCTGTGCTCGAGGCCGCTCACCGAGCGCGTGCCCGCCGGCTGTCGAAACAAGTCGCTGAATTGGTATAGGCGCCGGGAGGGTGCGGTGTTGTCGAAGTACAGATTGCAGCGATCGTCGAAGCTTACGTTGCGGCTTGCGCCGCGCGCGAGGAGCTGCGCAGTGTCGTCGGGATCCGGCGCGTCGATGTCTACCGTGTAGATGCCGCTCGTGGTGTCGCCGTCATCACGCTGATACGCGAGCCGTTCGCCTGGCCCGTCCGTGCCCCCGCAGTTGGGTACGAAGCGCGGGCTCGCCGCGTTGTAACCCCGGTGAGTGATTTGTCGACCCTCGCGCAAGCCCCGGGCCCGCACGGCGCGGGTTTGCTCGGCGTATCTGTGCTGCAAATAAGCGCGCCAACCGACGTACAGCTCCTCGTAGGTGCGGCCCGTGACGCGGCGAATCGCGCGATTGATCCCGAACGGGATGACGGATGCACCGTAGTCCGTGGCGACCGCGCCGTAAGTATCGGGACCGTAGGTGTCCACGATCCAGCCGATGAAGTTCGCCCCGTACAGGTACCAGAGGTTCCCGCCCGGCCAGCGCCGCGCGGGGTTACTGATCTGGTCGAGCCGCGCCAAGCGGTCCTCGAGCACGTCCGCGCGCAGGTACATGTCGAACTGGGAAGAACGCAGGCGCCCGCCCGAGGTGTGCTCACTCTCCATCACCACCGCCAGGCCCTCCAAGATCCAACGCGGTTGGGACTGATTGGGCGCATACGTCTTGCCCAAGACCGCGTTGCCCAGCGCTGGCAGGCCCGAGGTGTTGTCGATCTGCAGGATGTGCGTGTACTCGTGGGTGACGAGCTCGTTGATCCAATTGTCGTAGTCGCCGAGCGGCGACATGTCGTCGGGCGCGGTCGCGAACAAACGCACCGTGTTGTACGGGATCGTGTTGGCAGAGCCGTTCGCCGCGTCCGTATCGTCGGTGACCACGATCTCGGTCACTTGCTTCGGTGCCCAGCCGAGCTGCGGCACGAGCCGTCGATACACGGCCTCTGCGCTGCTCGTCGTGCGCTGCGCGATGTCCTCGAGCCCCGCAGCGTAGTGCACGCGAAAGTGCGGGCTCTTCACGGTGTACCAGTCGAGGTACGGGTCGCCCGCGCGCGCTGGTCGCATCCAGCCCAGCGTCACTGCGGCGCCACCCAGCGCAAGCGCGAGCGCGACCCCCCGAGCGCGCGTCATTGCGCTCTCATCCCGTCACAGGCTCACAGATCGTCGTGGAACAGCGGTTCGCGATTCCTGACGTAGCGATAAACGAGCTGGCGCCCCTCAGGAGTGATCTGCGTGAACTGAGCGCCGAAGCCGGGCGAGCCTTCGGAACCGGAGTTCGGAGCCTCACGTGTCCAACGCACCACGCCCAGCGCTTCGAACTCGTAGCCGCCGGGCATGGAGACGCGCAAGGACAGCTGCTGGCCGATGTTCGGGATCTGATACGTGGCCACGAAGATGCCGCCCGAATCGATCACGTCGTTGCCGCTCAGGCCTTTGTAGAAGTTGGTGCTGCTGTGCGCGCCGAGCTCGGCCTCGACGCGCAGCGCACCGGGGGGCACGGCGGGAGCTGCGGCTGGCGGCGCCGCGTACACGGGCGGCGCGGCTGCAGGTGCCTGATACGCCGGCGCTGCGGGCGGTTGATACGGCGCAGGCGCAGGCGGCTGATACGCCGGCGGCTGCTGTTGTTGGTAAACTGGCGGCGGCGCGACCGGCGGCTGCGCGTAGCTCACCTGCGGCGGAGCCTCTGGGCGTGGTTGATAGGCTTGCGAGGGCTGCGTGGGCGGGCCCAGGTTTTGATGCACGGGCTGCGGGGGGTACGGCTGCTGCGGCGGGCTCGCGACCATGGTGCCGGCGAACGCCGAGACGGCTTGCGCGGGCGGCTGCGCCAACCCGTGAATCAAACTGAGCGATCCCGCGATCGCCTCGAGCGCTTGATCGACGGCGGGATGCTGGCCCGCGCTGACCTGCAATGTCGCAAGCGCTGCACGCGCCGCGTTCAGGGCCGTCGGGCCCGCTTCGGCGACGGCGCCGCCGCCACTGGCTTCGATGCGATGCAGTGCGCTCATCGCATGAGCGACGGGCTCCGCGACGCTCATCAACTGCGGTGGAACACCGGGGCTCTGCAGTGCGCCGAGGCCTCGAGCAAGATTCTCACGCGCAGCGCGGGCTGCCGATACGGGATCTGACATCCAATTCCTCCGTTTTGGGGCTGGGGCCCTAAAACTCAGGGGTGGGGCCCCGCTGAATCATTTCAGCGGGTGCGGGGGTGAAACCCCCGACGAACGATACCGGAGTCTATCATTGGGGGTCCCGATTCCAAGTGCTTGATAATGCAGGGCCCGCGCCGCTCGCTTTAGCCCAGCCGCGCGAGATGGTTGGCAACGGTGTGGGCAAGCGCGTGACGATCGAGATCCTCCGCTTCCTCTTCGTCGTCGTGGCCGTCGCCGGTCAGCGTTGCGCGCAGCACCGCGATCGCCCCATCCGCCGTCCGGATGGTGAGCGTTTCGCTCGCGCTGCCCGAGCGAACGACCGAGGCTTCACCCGGCTCGAGCGCAGCTACGTAGTCGGTGGCGGTTTCTGCTCGGGTGACGAAAAACCGCAGCCCGCTCACTTCGACGGCTAACCCGGGGACCGGTGAGATCGCGCGAATTCGGCGCAAAACGCGCTCGGTCGGCCAGTGCCAGTCCACGCCCAACTCCCGGCCGGTCGGCTCGGGCGCCCACGTGGCAGCTTGCTCGTCCTGCGCGGTCGGCGTGGGCGGATGGGAGCGCGCGAAGCGCCCCACCCCCTCCCTCAATAGAGCTAGCGAAGGCCGATCGAGCGCACGCGCGAGTTGCCACGAGTTACGCCCGCCTACTGGGATCGAGCGCTGAAGCAGAATGGTGCCAGTGTCGTACTCTGGAGCCAGCGTGTGCAAGGTCACGCCGGTTTCCTGATCGCCGCTGTCGATGCTCCAAAAATAGGGGTTCGGTCCGCGGTGGCGAGGCAACAGCGAGGGGTGCACGCCGATGCCGCCGTTCGGTGCCGCGTTCAGCCAGCTGGCAGGCAAAAGCCGAGTCCAGAACCAGCTGACGATCAGCTCCGGCTGCGACCGTTGCAACGCCTCTGCGATCGCTCGGTTCGTTTCTTGTTTGGGGGCACCGAGCGCATCGATCAAAGCCCCAGCAGGGACGCGGGCCGCCACGCGCCGACGGCCCGGTGCAGGCAACGGCGACAGCACGCACGGGTCGAGCTCGTGACCGTCCCTCAGCAGCAAATGGGCGCCCAGCGGCAGCCCGAAGTAGCCGACCTTCAATGGAGCAACCTGACCACGCGCCGGAGTGTGCCGAAAAGTTGTGCCTGGACCAAGCTCCCTGTTAACCACGAGCCGATGGAATTCGGCGGAAAAGGTCGCGCCTTTCGGTCGGCGTTGCGCGAGGGCAGCCGCTTCGATCCGACGGCGTCGCATCGACCCGTGCTCACCTTCGAAGGCGTGCATAAGTCGTATCGGGCCGATTCGCCGGTACTTCGGGGGCTAGAGCTCGAAATCGCGCGTGGCGAATTCGTGTTCATCACCGGGCCCTCGGGCGCCGGTAAGAGCACCCTGCTGCGCTTGCTGTACGCCGCCGAAAACGTGGATGCGGGGCGGATTTTGTTCTTGGGCCGCGAAATCGGCCGGCTCACGGACGCCTCGATCCCGTTCTTGCGCCGCAACATCGGCATTATTTTCCAGGACTTCAAGCTCGTGAAGAACTGGAGCGTGCTCGACAACGTGGCCCTACCGCTCGAGGTGCTGGGTTTGCCGCCGCGGGTGATCCGCACGCGCGTGGGTGAAGTGCTTGAGCGCGTGGGCCTGGCCGGTCGGGGCTCGGATTTGGCCAGCGTGCTCTCGGGGGGTGAGCAACAGCGCGTGGCAATCGCGCGCGCCATCGTGGGCGAGCCCGCCTTGCTCTTGGCGGACGAACCCACCGGTAACCTCGACCCGCAGCTCGCGGTCGACATTTTGGGTTTGCTCGAGGACATCAACGAGACGGGGGTCACCGTTTTGTTCGCGACCCACGATCGCTCGCTGCTCGACGTGCGCCCGCGGCGCGTGGTCGTGCTCGACGAAGGCAAAGCCACCGACGTGCCGAACGGCTTGGACGATGCAGCGGAATTGGTCGGCAGGCGCGTTGCCTGATCGGCCGAGAGGGCGAGGAACTCGAGCATGACTCCCATCGAACGAGCTTGGCGCGGCACGAAAAACGATTGGCGCTTGCACGCCCTGAGCGTTTTTTCGGTGGCGGTCGCCTTCGTTTGTCTGGCTTCCGCGCTGCTCGTGGTGGTCAACGTGAGCCACGTGCGCGATCGCTGGTCGAGCACGGGGCGCGCCTCGGTGTACCTGAAGAAAGGCGCGGATCGTGAGCAGATCGCGACCATCGAGCGCGCGCTGCGCGCCAGCGATGGTGTGACCGACGTCAAGTTCGTGTCCAGCGAGGACGCGCGCCGCGAGATGACCCAGCAGAGCGACGACCCCATCATCGACTCCCTGCCCACTGAAGCGTTCCCCGCGTCGCTCGAAGTAAGCGTGCAGAGCGAAGCCGCCGCGGGCCGGCTCGACAAGCTATCGCAACAGCTCGGCGCGCTGCCCGCGGTCGAGCGCGTCGAGACTTACGCTGCGTGGAGCGATCGCTTGGCCATGCTCTTGGCCGGCGGTGTGACGGCTTCGGGGCTGCTCGCGCTGGTCGTGCTGGCCGCGGTGGTGAGCGTCGTGTCTTCGACGATCCGACTCGCCCTGCAACGTCGTCGGATCGAGGTCGAAGTGCTGAAGCTCGTGGGGGCGACGGACGACTACGTGCGTCGGCCGTATGTAATCGAAGGCGCCGTGCAAGGCGCGCTCGGCGCAACCCTCGCGCTTTTGCTGTTGGGCAGCCTGTTTGCCATCGTGCAAAGCCACTTCGACGCGAGCTTTGCGACCCTGATCGGCATGACGCCCTCGTTCTTGCCGTGGACGGTCGCGCTCGCGCTGGTCGTCTCGGGTGCCGCGCTCGGGGCGCTCGCGGCGCTGCTCAGCGTACGAAGGTTACTCACGGCATGAGCTCGCGGCTCTCGCGCTTCTCGCCGATGTTCGGCGTGCTGTTGCTCGCGGTAAGCGCAGGGGCGATCAGCGCGCCCGCGAACGCGCCCCAGGGGCCCGTAGCGAGCGACGACGCGACCGATCCCTCGGAGTCCGCCGAGCCGAACCTAGCCGCTGAGGCGCGGCGCGACTTGGGCGGCGATGCCGAGCGACGCTTGGCCGAGCTCACGCGGCAAACGCAAACCGGCAACGCCGAGCTCGAGCGACTCGGAAAAGACAGCGACGCCGCGCACGCGCGCACCGTGACTCGCGGGCGAGTGTACGTGCGCTTGGCCAAGGTCGGCTTGCTGCCGGTCGGCGGCGGCTTCGACGCCTTGGTCGATCATGCGGTGCGCCTCGAGCGCTTGCGCAATGCCATCGGCCGCGACGTGAAGCTCGAGCGCGAGCTCAGCGCGCGTCGCCTCGCGCTCGGCAAGAAGCTGGTCGAGATCGAGGCGCGCCGAGCCTCGCTCGAGACCGAAGTGCAGGCCATGAGCGCCGCGCACAACGCGCTCCTCTCCGAGCAGGATCGCGCCGACGCTTTTGCGCGCGCATTCTCGGGCGGCGTGGGCTCTGCGCACACCGCCGTTTACGGTGCGGGCGTCGGCCCGTCCGACTTCACCTCAGCCAGCGGCGGCTTTGCGAGCTCCAAGGGTCGCTTACCGTTTCCGATCACGGGCCGCAGCGAGATCCGCAGCGCGCAGCGCGCTGGCTCCGAAGGCCCGGGTCTCGAGATGTTCGCGCCGTCCGGTTCGGTGGTGCGTGCAGTGCATGCGGGGCGCGTGGCCTTCGCCGATTCGTACGCTGCTTACGGCCGCACCGTGATCCTCGACCACGGCGGCGGTTACTACACGGTCAGCGCGAACCTCGGCACCATCGACGTGAAGGTCGGTGACGACTTGTCCTTCGGCTCTCGCCTCGGCACCGTCGGTTCGTCCGCGGGTGACGGCGCGCCGCGCCTCTACTTCGAGATCCGCGCGGGCACGGCCACGGTTCCGCCCACGGAGTGGTTCGGGATCTAGCGGGCTCACGCACTCGCTGCCCGTGCACGAGCGAAGCAACGCCGCTCGCGCTTTGTTCCTGGCTAGACCCGACTTCGCCTGCTAGTCCTGGGTGCGATGGTTGGATGTGGGTTCGGGGTCGCGGGGGCCCGAGGTACGTGCGCGTTCGTGCTTGCGGGGTTCATCTCGTGTTGGGCGAGCAGGGCCGCCGCGCAATCGACTGCTAGCTTTCCGGATTCGGGCGGCAGCAAGCCGGCGCAACCGGCGCCAGTGCCAGCACCCGCAGCGCCGCGCGCAGCCAATGTGACGCCTGCGCCCAGCGCTGTCCCTCAGCCGGCGCCGAGCGCGCTAGCAGCCGTCGTGAACCGCGCGCCGGAAACCTCGACTGATCGGCGGTTCCCAGCCGCCGCTGCTCCCGCGTTGCCTGCGCCCACCCCGCCGGCGTACAGCCTCGCACCTGCGCTGCTGCCGTATCGTCCGGGGCTGCCAGTGCCACCTGGGTACAAGCTCGAGCATCGCTCTGCCAATGGCTTGATCATCGGCGGCTTGGCCTCCCTCGTCGTCGGCTACGCGACGGCCATCGTGGTCGGCGGCGGTGATGACTTCAAGAACGGCACCGGTTGGGTCGTGGTGCCCGTCATCGGACCTTGGGCGGCCATCGGCGCGCGCTCTTATCACTGTGACAACAGTGCGCTCGACGTGCTGCAAGCGCAGAAGGCCGCCAACGAATGTGTGCGTGGCGCTTTCAACGAGGTGCAAACCATCGCCATTTTGTCGGCGGACGCGGTGGTGCAGGCCACGGGTGCGGTTTTGTTCCTGGCTGGGCTCGCCAGCGGCGAGGACCAACTGGTGCGCAAGGACCTAGCCAGTGTGCGGGTGACGCCGCGCGCGCTGGGTCGAGACGGCTTCGGTCTCGGCTTCGACGGTCGCTTCTGACTTTTTCGAGCAACTGGGCCGCGTCGCTCGCCGAAAGGGAGGGGCGGACGCAAGGGCGCCCGAAAAAGGAGCAATCAGATGACCACTCGTGTTTCCGATGGCGGTCCGTCGACCGGCGTTTACGCGACGCAGACCGCACCGCGCGTCACCCCCGCGCCCGCCCATCCCTTCCAACAAGTGATGTACGCGAGCTCGGCTGCAATCGTGAACGGCGCTGAAGCCGCCGTTGCGCACCTTCCCGGCGGCGGCATCTTGGCCGCTGCCATGCGCCCGGGCGTGAGCAGCGGCGTCAGCTCGCTCTCGACCCCCGCTTCGGTCGCCCTGAACAGCCGTCCCGAAGGGCCCACCGGTACTGCAGGCGCGTCGTCTGCCGGCTTGTCCACGACGACCGGCACGGGGATCGCGGGCGCTGGCGGAGGCGACCCGAGCATCGAGCAAGTGATGTCGCAGGACGCCGATCAGAACATGTATTACCTGAAGCTGCAGGAGCAGATGAGCGCCGAAAGTCGCAGCTATTCCGCGATTTCGAACGTGCTCAAGGCGCGCCACGACACCATGAAGAACGCGATCGGCAATATCCGCTGAGCACTCGCCGAGCGTTGCCGTGCTAGGCTAACCTTCGGCTTTCACGGCTTCTCGCTTCGGTTTCTGGTCTCCGGTTTCGTCAACGCAGCAAGGATTTGGCCATGGGCATCGACGGCATTGGCAAGCCTCCGGGCGCAAATATCGATGGCGTTCCCGGCGCTACTGGCGCCATCCCAGCGCGGCCAGCCGAGCCGTTTTCGGTCGAGCGCGGCGTGTCCGCATCGCCCGCACCGGCGGGCGGCGGCGCCCGCGTCAGCGCCGCACTGTCGAGCGTGCAGCGCGGCGAGCTCTCGGTCGACCAATATTTGGACGGTCGCGTGACGGATGCGACCAGTCACCTCGTCGGCAAGCTGAGTCCCGATCAGTTGGAGTTCGTGAAGCAATCGCTGCGCGAGCAGCTCGCGACCGACCCCGTATTGGTCGAGCTCGTGCAGCGCACCACCGGCACGGCTGCGGCGTCCGAGCTCCGTTGAGCACGAGCGCGCGCCCGCCAACCCCGAGCGCCGAGCTGCGCATCCTCGGCGAATATCGGGGGCTGTTGTTCGTCGACAAGCCCGCGGGGCTACAAACCGAACCGGACGTGCGCACGAGCGATACGCTGCTCTCGCGGCTCGCCACGCAGCTCGGGGAGCCCGTCTCGCGTCTGCACGCGCTGTCGCGCCTCGATACGGGGGTGAGTGGCGTGGTCACGATCGGGCTCAGCGCGGATGCGCGGCGCTTGGTCGAAGGTTGGCGTGAGCAAGGCCGTTTCGCGCGCCGGTACTTGGCGCTCGCCAACGGCGTGCTCGGCGCACTGCCGCGAACCGGCGCGTGGTCGGAGAGCATCGGGCGCGCGGCGGGTAGCTTGCGCGCGGTCTCCGGTCGCAACGCCGAGAGCGCGCACACGGACTACGCGCTGGTCGAGAGCAGTGCCCTGCACGAGCGCGCTCAGCCGAGCCAGGTGCACTTGCTCGCGCTCGGACCGCGCACCGGCCGCACGCATCAGTTGCGCGTGCATTGCGCCGCGCACGCCCTGCCGCTGCTCGGCGATCGCGGCTATGGCGGCGCGTCGCGGCTCACGCTCGGCAGCGGCGCGGTACGCGCGCTGGATCGCATCGCGCTGCACGCGGCGTGGGTGGAGCTGCCGCTGCCGCAACCGTTACGCATCGAAGCGGCCACACCCTCGTTCTTGCTCCGCGTTTGGGCCGATTTCGGTGGGGCGGAGGCCGCATTCGAGGTCGCGCGGCGTGTCGCACTCGGTGCGCCAATCGAGGGTGATGGTATAGCGGGCGCGTGAACTTAGCTCGCGCCTGCTTCGTGCTTTCCATGCTCACCGCTTGCGCGACGGCCCGCATCGCCGAGGTCGAGCCCGGGCATCCCGCACTCGTGATGGAGCACCACATTGCCGAGGGCAAGGGCGAGGGCTCGGACTTACCCGCTAACCCCGATGGCGGAGCGCCGCCTGCTCCGACCGTTTATTTCTCTCCGCCCGGGGCTGCGTCCAGCGCCGCGCCGGCTCCGCCGCCGGTCTCGGGCTCGCAGCCCGATCCCGAGCCGCTGGTCATGAAGGAGCAATGGGAATATCAGGTGCTGTTTTCGAATGGCACGGCGAGCGTGGAAGGGGTGCAGAAGCGCAGCCTGCCGAAACCCGTCGCGACTCCGCGGCGCATGGGGCGCTTCGCGCTCGAGCTGTGGATCGGTCATGAGCTGATCGACCGGGTGCGCTTCGATTTTCCAATGATCGCGGCCGAGGACGTTCCCGGAAAGACCCGCCGCCCCCTTCACGACGCGCCGAACCTGTCGCCGCACGCCACGGCGCGTGTGCGCGTGTCTTTGCCCGCGAGCCCGCGCGCAACGCGTGTGATGCTGGTCGATCGCGCCACCGGCAAAGGCCAGGAGCTGTCCTGGCCGCCGGACCGAGACGGCCCGGTCAGCGCGCCGGCGGCGGTTCCGCCAACTGCCGCACAAACCCCCCCACCCAAATAAACACGTCCCTCGGTACTCGGTGGTTTCTCCTCGCGACCCAGCGCCGACTGGCGTTCGAGCCGTATCTCGGATACCCCTGTCATTCCGATGAAGTGTGAAGTTTGTCAGCACGAGAACATCGACGGCGCACGCTTCTGCGCGAACTGCGGCGCGTTGATGCCGACCAACACCGAGGCCACCGCCGATCCGATGATTGGCCAGCTGATTGGTGGACGTTACCGCATCACCGGCGTGCTCGGCGAAGGCGGCATGGGCATCGTGTACGTCGGCGAGCAGCAGATGGGCTCGACGGTTCGCAAGGTCGCGATCAAGACGTTGCATCAGCACTTGTCGAAGGATCCGTCGGTGCTCGCGCGCTTCCACCGCGAGTGCGGCACGGTCGCGCAGCTCGAGCACCCGAACACGATCAAGTTCTACGACTTCGGCTCCACTGCCGACGGCACGTTGTACATCGCGATGGAGTTCGTGCACGGCAAACCGCTCGCCGATGCCATCCAACAGGGGCCGATGGCACCCGAGCGCGTGATCAAGATCATGCGCCAGGTGTGCGGCGCGCTCGACGAAGCCCACATGCAGGGCATCATTCACCGCGATCTGAAGCCCGAGAACATCATCTTGGCCGATCGCGCGGGCGAGAGTGATTTCGTCAAGGTGCTGGATTTCGGGATCGCCGCGCGCACCGAATCGGCCGACGCGGCCAAAGAGCAGAAGCTCACGCAACAGGGCATGGTGCTCGGCACGCCGCCGTACATGAGCCCCGAGCAATTCACGGGCAAGGCGCTCGACTCGCGCAGCGACATCTACTCGCTGGGCGTCATGGCTTACGAGATGCTCGCCGGGCGTTTGCCGTTCGACGCCGACACGCCGTGGCAGTGGGCGACGCAGCACATGACCGTGCAGCCGATCCCGTTCGAGGTCTCCGCGCCCGCAAAGAACATCCCGGACGGCATGCGCAAGGCGATCCTGCGCGCGCTCTCGAAGCACAAAGAAGATCGCCAGCCGACAGCGCGTGAGTTCTTCGCCGAGCTCTCGGACGGCGGGCGAATGACGGTAGAGTCGCACCCCGATCATCACGCGAGCGGTACGGCGGCGATGGCCGCGGCTCCCGATTTTGCAGCGGCGATGGCGTCGCCTCCGGCGTATGGCGCGCCTCCGGCGTACGTGGCGCCGGCTCCGGCGTACGCGCCCGCAGTGCCGCCCGCTCCGACTGGCGGCCGTCCGGCAAAGGGTGGCGGCAAGGGCCTCGTGATCGGCCTGGGCGCAGTCGGCGCGATTTTGCTGGTTTCGATCGCGGTGCTCGCGGCGCGCGGGCTCGGCGGCAACAAGGACGATCCGACGACGATCATTCCACTCAACACCGGCAGCGCAGGTGGCGGTTCGGTCGCGGTGGGAACCGGCACCGACACCGAGATCAAACCGCTGGATTCTGCGGCTTCCACGGCGCCCGTTCCGACGCCAGCGACCGGCACCGTTCCGCCGACCGAGACCGGGACCAAGCCGACGGGTACGCCGGCCACGCCGAGCACCGGCACCAAGCCTCCGCCCACCTCGACGCCCACTACGCCCCCGACGACTCCGCCCGCGGCCAATGGCAGCGCGGCTTGTGATGCCTGCATCGCCGCGGCGAATTCGGGCAACGTCTCGGGCGCGGCGAGCAACTTCGCGCGCTGCACCGACACCGCGAAGAAGGCGCAATGCTCGCAAGCCGCGCGCAACAAGGCGCCGTCTGCCGCGCGCTCCAACGCGCTCAACGGCAATTGCGCGGCGGCCAAAGCGGTCATCTCGGCGGCACAAGCCATGGGCGCAGCCGCTCCCGCGCTCGCTTCCGCCCTGAACGGATCGAGCTGCAAGTAAATTGCGAGTAATATCGACACGCTGACGCTGGTGTAACCAGGCTGCAACAGCGCTTTTGCCGTCAGCTTGACGACCGGGAGAACTTGGATTTAGATGCTGAGGCGTCCCGGTGACGTTTGGCCCCAAGCCAAGTGACGAGCTCGAAGCAGAGGGGAGTTCTCCCGCAAGGGAAGTACTCAGTGAAAGTAAGACCCCCAAGCATGTCGACACGGATGACCTGGCCTGAATTCTGTCGTTCCAATGAATTCAAAGGCCGCTGGGTAGCAATCGACAACTGTCGCTACGACCAATCGACCCGTCAGCCCGTGGAGGGGGACGTGGTGGATTCGGACGCTGAATTGTCCGAGCTGTGCGCGCGTATGCGCGAAGCCGGCAATAGCGCCTGTACGATCGTGTTCTGCGAGAGCGAGGTGTACATCGAGGGGCCGCGCTCCTCCGTGCAGCGTCAAAGCGATCGCAGCAGCCCGATGAACTGAGCGTGAGCTGTGGGCTTTATGCCTACAGCGGCCCCTCAGCCGTAACGGCTCACTTCATCGGACGATCGGTTTGAGCACGGCCTTGCCGTCCTTGATCACGACGTCGAAGTCGATTTTGCGGTTTTTATGCTGCTCGCGCAGCTTCGCTTCGGTGGCCTTCATCGACTTGGCGAGGCTTTCCATGCTTACCGCCGTGGCGTCTTGAGTCTGCCGTTTGGCTTCCACCAGCCGGGCGTGCAGCTCACGGACGCGATCGTCCGGCGGCGCCGCCGCAAGAGGGGCGGGCTTGGGCGGAGCCGGTGCCGCGGGTTTCGGCGGAGCCGGCGCGGGAGCGGCGGGCTTCGCGGGAGCGATGGCCGCGGCCGGCTTTGCCGCGAGCGGCGCGGGCGCTTTGGGCGGGCCAGGCTTCGGCGGTGAAGCACCGGGGATCGGCGCGGCGAGCGGTTTCGCGTCAGGGGGTGGCGGCGCTGGCCGCGCAGGCATCGGCGGCCGCGCGGGGGGCGCCGCAGGACCCGGTCGTGGCGCGACCGAGACGGGGCGCGGCGGGACCGATGGAGTGCGCTGTGCCGGGAGAGGCGCCGCGCGCAGCGGAGCTGGAGCTGGCGGCTTCGCGGGCGGCGGGGCTTTGAGGCCGTTGCCAGTAGCGGGGCCGACCGGCGGCGCGTTTGGCGTGCTCAGCGGGCGAGCCAGCGGCTTACCAAAAGGCCGCGCGGGCACCTCGGGTGCTCGTTTTGCGCCGGGCTTGGCCGCCGTGCTCGGGTCCCAATCGCCCAAGAAGTCCATATCGAGATCCAAACTCTCGAAGGGCGCGCGCGGTGCTGGAGCCGCCGCGGGCGCGGCAGGCACCGGTGCATGCGCCGCCGTGAGCGCGGACGGAGCGGCGGCGAGCGGGTTGACCGAGCCGGGCTTCGGCGGCGGGCGCGCGCCAGGCTTCGGCGGCGGCGCGGGCTTGGGCGGTGGCGCCAGGCGTGGCAAGCCCGGCGCCGGCGCCGAGGGAGCGAGAGGCGGCGCGGGAGGAACGGACGCGGCTTCGGGCGGCAACGACTCAGGCGCGGCATTCGCTGGCGCGGCATCGCGCTGCGCGCCTTCCTCCATGGCTTCGTTCGCGGCTCGGCCCATGCGCTTGCGGGCTGCGATCGTGAGCATCTTCCCGGGCGCGATGCGCTCGGCCTTGATCACGTGACGCTTGTAAGTGCCCTGCTCGATCTCGCGACAGATGCGCTGCCAATACTGCTGGAACGTGTTGTAACGCGAGATGATCGTCTGCAGCTTGAAGCGCTTGGCGGTGTTTCGGATCTTCTCCCGGCGCAGCACGTAAATGCGGCGATCCACGTCCTTGCGCGGGATCTGCGGCTCGATGCGCTCGATGCCCATGAAGTACTGCTCGTAGAGCGCGCGCAGCCGCTCGAGGCGGCTCTCGAGCTCCTCCAGCGCGACTTCGAGCTCAGCGTTCTCCACTCGGTCAGCTCTTCAAAGGGGTGATGGTGAGATTGTCGAAGCAGGCCGGGACCTGCCAGTCATTGAAGCCGAAGTGCTCGTGCCCGTCCCCGAGCAGGGGATTCGGATCCTTGAGGCTCAGGATCTCCACGTCGTCCACGAAGTAACGGACGGTTTTGCCGTCGGCTCGCTCGATTTTGAAGCGATAGGCGCGGTCAGGCAGGACGGGTTGGGCTCGGGGGTCCGTTTCCCCCGGTTCGACGTGGATCGCGGTGCGGTCCTTGGCGTGCTCGTCGAGGCGCGCCAGCACGTGGAACGTGTTCTTCCAGCCGCCGAAGATCACGATGTAGCTCGTGGCGTTGGTGTAGGAGCTGCCCGTGGCTGCGCTTTGCCCGTCACCCCAAGCCTCGACCTTGAGATCCCCCTCGGGCGACGAGCTCGTGGCCTCGAACTCGATGCGCGCGTTGGTGGGCAAGCGCCGCCTCAGCCAGGCGGGGTGGTTCTTGGCGGCGCTCACGCACAGCCGGCCCTCTTTCATGGTCCAGCCCGCGCCCGTCTGGTTCCAATCCGCCCCGAGCTCGCTGCGGTCGAAGGTGTCCACGAACGGCGCTTCGATCTTCGGACCCGGAGCAACGAGGTGCGGTGCGTTTTCAGCCACGTGCAACACCTCTGGGGTGCGCGCTGGTGCACCCGCGGCGCCCGTGGTTTTCGGCGGCCCGGCGCCCTGCGGCCGCTCGTCGGGCACGCAGCCCGCCACCGCCGACGCGGCCAACGCGAGAGGACACGAAAACCGCCATACCCTGAGCCGCACTGCGCGCCATGCTACCACGCCCGTTCGGGGTTAGCCTGGCCCTCCCTACTCCCCCACGCCGGCTCCGCGGGCCAGTGATGCATCCAGTTCTCTTCAAAATCCCCTTACCTGCCTGGGCCGTGCCGCTCGGCCCGGCGCTGTTCGTGTTGGCCGGCATGGGATTTTTGTTGCTGCTGCTCGGGCAACGCCGCGGCGCGTTCGACCTGCTCGTGATTGGCGGGCTCGCCGTACTGAGCGGGCTCGTGGGCGGGTTCGCGTTCCGCGGTCAGCAGCTCATGCTCGAGTCGCTGCCCATCTACAGCTACGGGGCGATGCTGTGCGCGTCGATCCTCGCCGGCTGGTTCTTGACTCTGGGGCTCGGCGCGCGTGCCGGCATGCCGCGTGAGCTCCTCGCCAACACCTACTTCGTGACGGCGATCGCCGCTCTCGTCGGCTCGCGCGTGCTGTACGTGCTCACCAACCCGCACGAGTTCCGCGATCTGTTCGATGTGCTCGCGGTAAGGCGTGGTGGGCTAGTTGCCTACGGTGGCTTCCTGGGCGGTTTCTTGGGCTCTTGGGGCTATTTACGGCGGCGTGGTGTAGCGCTTCTGCCGTGGGGGGACATCGCGGTACCGAGCCTGGCCAGTGGCCTGTGTTTGACGCGAATTGGTTGTTACTTGTTCGGCTGCGATTTCGGCAAGCCGCTGTCTGCTTCAGCGCCGGGTTGGTTGAAGCGCCTGGGCACGTTCCCTCGTTGGCCGAGCGACGTGCTTGATGGCGCCGGGTCGCCTGCCTGGTTGCAGCACGTCGATCTGCGCGGGCTGTCCGTGAGCTCGCGCGTTTCCTTGCCGGTGCATCCGACCGAGCTCTACGAGTCGTTGGTCGGAGCGCTGCTCTTGGCGCTGTTGTGGCAGCTGCGGCCGCGCAAACGCTTCGAGGGTGAGCTGTTCTTCGCCTTCACGTTTGGCTACGGCTACCTGCGCTTCTTGCTCGAGATCGTGCGCGACGACAGCGAGCGCGGCAATTTTGGACCGGCGCTCAGCGAGCACGTGTTGGTGCCCGCCGTGCTCCTGCTATTTGCGGCGGCGTTCGCCTACGGCCCGGCGCAGAGCGTCGCGCGGGGTGCCTGGCGGCGTGTTGCGGTTACGCTGAGCGTGGTCGTCGCCGGTGCGATGTACTTCGTGTTGCGACCGCTACACGGCGCGGCCGCGCAACCCGTCGCGCTCTCGACTTCGCAGTGGATCTCACTCCTGACGGCGCTGGCCGCGGCCTATGCCTGGCGCCGCGCGCCGGGCAGTGCTGCCCCCGCGCCCAGCGCGAAAGCTCAGCCGCGGCCCCTGAGCTCGACCTGATAGCGCACGGGCTCGGCGCCGGCCACGCGCACGACCAAACGCCGCTCGTCCAAATCGACCACGGCATGTGCCGCTGCGGCGCGCCCCGGCGCATCGTCGTCCAAATTCTCGACCAAGCTTTGCAAGGTAACGTAGGGGACGCCGCCGATCACGTCGAAGTGATTCCAATGCACGTGCCCGTTGAACACCGCGACGACCCGCGGTGATTCGCCGATCACTTGCTGCAGTGCGCGCCGTTCGGCAACGCGGCACACGTTGGGCCGCTTCTCGAACCAGCGGTTGCCGTCCAGCCGCATCTCACTCGCGGGGTGATGCATCAAGACCACGCTCGGCAACGCGCTTGCCGCCAGATCGGCGCGCAGCCATTCGATTTGCGCTTCCGGCAAGTGGATCGCAACGTCCGTCACTTCGATCGTGCGCAGCACGCTGAAGTGCACGCCGCCGACGTCGCGGCTGTAGTGGAGCTCGCCTTGGTGCTGCCATAGCGTGCGCAGATCGTCGTCGCTCAGGTTCACCTGGTCGTGGTTGCCTGCGACGTGCAGCACCGGGCAATGCAAGCCCGATAAAATTTCGACGAACTGCCCGTAGTGCTCGAGGTCCTTGGTGCGCGATTCGTCCTCGATCACGTCGCCCAGATTGATTACCAGCTCGGGCTTCACGTCCTGGTTCATGCGCTGCACGAACGCTTGGCACAGCTCCCCCGCGCGAGCGGTCAGCTTGCGTAACTTGCCTTGAAAGTAGGCAGTCGGACCAAAATGCTCGTCCGAGATCAGCGCGAAACGCATGTCGGCGAGGCTAGCAGATTGGCTCGGTATTGAGCGGCTCCGGAGAGCAGAGTAGGTTCCCGGCCGAACCCGCTTTGTTTTCACGGACCACGCACCAGCGTGCTGTCCCAGGAGCTTCGATCATGACGCACAACACCCTTCGCCTGACGCTGCCTTTCGTGCTGCTCGCTGCCGTTGCTTGCAAGGGCAATGACGAGCCGCCGGCCACTGCGTACCAAGCGGGCACGCCGGGTGGCGCCGGGGCGGCAGCCACCGCCGCGCCTACCGTCGCTCCGCCTCCGACGGTCGCGCCGACCGTCGCGCCTGCACCGACCACGGCTCCGGCCGCGCCCGATCCGGCGCTCGCCGCTGCGGTCACGCCCATGCTCGCGCAGCTCGGTACCTCGCAGACCGTGGCCGGCTCGAAAGCGCTCGGCACGCCCATCGTCGGCAACGTGGGCGGTGCGGTGACGCTCGAGCAGCAGATCACCCTGCAGCCGAACAAGTGCTACAGCGTCGTTGCCGTCGGCATGCCGCCGATCAGCGAGCTGAATGTGCAGATCCTGGCCGTCACGATCATCCCGGGCATGGCACCCGTGCTCGCCACTGATCAAGATACCGGCGCTTCGGCGACGCTGGGCAAGAAGCCGAACTGCTACAAATGGGCGCTGCCCTTGCCGGCGGCCGTCAAAGTCGTCGTGTCTGCCGCGGGTGGTCAGGGCGTGGCTGCGGCTCAGGTCTACGAGAAGTAAGCGGCGAGCCGCGCTCGGCGTGCACGGCGGCGGCGCAACAGGGCCGCCGCGAGCACGCCCAGCGTCGCGATGGGAGCCGAGCCGTGCCGGCTTTCGTGCGCAGCCAGTCGGCAACTGCAGCTGCTGGAGTCTTGCGTGACCGAAGCCAGCTTGCACTTCTGCGGCGGTGCGCCGAGCGCGATCTGGCAGGTGTCGTAGGCGGGCGCGCTAGCCGCGCAGCTGAGCCCGCCACCCGGTGGATAGGCTGCGCAGATGGCGGCCACGTCGTCACTCGTGATCAGGTTTTGGCTCAGGGGTAAGCTTTGATAGCCAGGCGACATCAATGCCTGGCTCGCGTCGCTGTGTGCGAGACCCAAGAAGTGTCCGAGCTCGTGCGCGAGCACGTACAACAGCGACGTGCCCATCATGCCCGAGGCATCGGTCGTGAACGACCAGTCTTGTGAGTTGATCTCGACGTCACTGTCGAAGATGAGGCCCGACTGCGTACCGCCCGTGGGCGTGGTGACGCCCACGCTGCTCCGCCCCGCGGTCCAGCCCGAGTCGTGAAACATGATCACGTTCACGTTGGCGTCGGCCCCGCCACACACCGCTTCGTGCCGATCACAGCTCACGAAACCTTGAAAATGAGCTTCGAAGTCAGGCGAGCCGCCGCCCGGACAAGACGCGGATTTCCAGGCTAGGAAAGCCTGTTCTGCGAGGGCTTGGATCTGATCGGCGTCGAGCCCAGAAGCGGGCGAGCCATCGACTTGAACGGCGTAACTCAGGCAAGGGCTTGCCCAATGCAGGGGGTTGCCCTCGGTGACGCAGCCGTGAGCGTCACGCGCGCAGCTGGGTTGATTCGGATCCTCGCCGAGCTCACAGCTCATGGTGCGGCAATAGGCTCGGGCGCTGCTCGCCCAAGCGAACGCAGCGAGCGCTCCGCACATGACGAAGAGACCCCGCACCCCACTTCCGCCGGATTTCACGAGGCAAAGGTAACGCACCACCGCAAGCGCGTCTAGCTGCGCCGGCCGCGAGCGACCAGCAACACCAAGGCCGGCGCGCCCAACGCCGCCGTCACGATGCCGACTGGCAGCTCACGACCGGGTACGACTAGGCGCGCCAATAAATCACAAGTGACGAGCAGCGCGCCGCCAACGCACAGAGACATCGGCAAGAGCACGCGATAACTCGAGCCGAGCACCCGGCGCACCAAATGCGGCACGATCAGGCCCACGAACGCGATGGGCCCACACCAAGCGACGCACGCGGCGACGCCCAGCGAGCCGAGGGCGAGCGCCGACAGCCGTAAACGCGGCACGTTCACGCCTTGGCTATGGGCCAGCTCTTCCCCGAGAGCGAACGCCTGCAGCGGGCGTGTGAGCAAGAGCAGCAGCGCGCAGGCCAGCGCGCAGATCGGCGTAAGCAGGAGGACACCGCGGTAACCGACCTGTGGCAGCTGTCCCAAAGACCACTGGGTCGCCGCGAACAGCGCGCGGCTATCGGAGATGTATTGAATGCCGGAGGCGAGCGCGCTGGTGGCGAGCGTCACGGCAATGCCAGCCAAGAGCACGTCACTCGAGTGCGCGCGGCGCGACGAGGCAAAGCTTGCCACGAGCAAGCTCGCGCCGAGCGCGCCCAGGAACGCGCACACCGTGACCAGCGGTAGCCCTTGCACCGTGCGCGAGCTCTCCAGCGAAAGTGCGGCGAGGGCACCGACGGTGGCGCCCGCAGTGGTTCCCACGGTGTCGGAAGTGGCGAGCGGATTTTGAAATAGTGCCTGAAATACCGCGCCCACCAGGGCCAGCGTGCCGCCGACCAGCACGCCCACGAGCACCCGAGGCACGCGCAGCTGCCAGACGATGAACTCACCCTGTGCGCCGTTCAGTTGCGGACCGACGAAGACTGCCGCGAGCAGCAGCGCGGCGCACAGCGCGAGCAAAAGCACTGACTTCACGGAGCGCTCCGCGGGCGCGGGACGATGAAGCGCTGTCCAAAGCCGGGCAAGGAATCCATCTGGATGCCGAATAGGCTGCCCAAGTGCGTCGGCAATTCGGCATCGCCGAAGCGCGCATCGAACGCGACCTGCCCCGCGCGCAAGCCAACGACGCGCAAGCGTTCGGGCGCGCCCACCTGGTGCAACAGGTTCACGTCGTGATTGATACACAAGAGCGTGCGACCCTCGCGCCAGAGCTCACCCAGCGTGCGGTACACTTCGAGCTGCTGCGCCGGGTCCAAATGGTTCGCTGGTTCGTCGAAGAGCAGCGCTTCGGCCTCTTGTGCGACCAGGCAAGCGAAGGCGACGCGCTGGCGTTCTCCGCCGGAAAGCTGGGTGATTGGGCGCTCCGCGTAGGCACTGGCGGCGACACGAGCGAGCGCGCGCGCGGCGGCTTGCCGAGAAGCGGCATGGCTCTCCGCGAAGCGAAAACGCGCGGCGGCCACCGACTCGAGCGCGGTCACCGGTTCGTCGGCGCGGATCTGCTGCGGCAGCCAGCCGATGGCCGCAGCGCGACGGCGCGCGTCCAGCGTTCGCACGTCGCGCCCACCGAGCAGCACGCAGCCAGTGCTCGGAGCGCGTAACGCGAGGGCCGTCTTCAAGAGTGTGGTCTTGCCGGCGCCGTTCGGGCCGATCAACGCCACGAATTCACCTGGCTCGACGCGCAGCGAGATTCGGTCGAGCAGGGTGCGCTCGCCGAGCTTCACGCTCAGCTCTCGAAATTCGAGCTCGGCCATCGCGAATCAAGGTGCTCGCGGCGGAGCTGGCGCGGCGAACAAGCGAGCCACTTCGCGTTCGAGCTCTGCCTTGAGGGTCAAAATACGTGGCCCATTCGCGTACGCGGCGTCGGTCTTGAGCACGGAGATGCGCCCGTTTTTGCGGGCGGTCAGCGGCTCGAGCGCCGCGTAGTCGTGGAGCACCTGGGCGTCGCTCGGCGCGTCGCTCGCACCGCTGGGCGCGAGCAGCACGATGATGCCTTCCGGATCCAAATGCAAAAGCTCCTCGATCGAGAGCCGGGGCACGCCGGCGACGTCTTCGCTGAAGGCGTTGCGTGCACCCGCGGCGCGCAAGGCTGCGCCGTGGATCGAGTTCTTCTTGATGAAAAAGATCTCGCTGAGCTTGCCCGAGCCTTCGCCGAGCACCGCCAGCACGCGCGGGCCTTGCGGGTTCTCCGCCACCGCGAGGCCGTCCCAGAGTTTTTTGGCTAGTGCGTCCGCGGCTTCGGCGTGGCCGGTGAGCGCACCCAACAAGCGGGTGCTGGCCACGATGTCCTCCAACGACAACCAGCGCACGAACTTGGTGACGCCCAGAGCGCTCAGCTCGCGGCGCGGCGTGCTCGCGGCGTCCTCACATAAAATCAAGGTCGGCTCGAGGCGCACGATGGCCTCGTAGCCCGGAGTAAGCGCGGTGCCGGTGCGCGGCAAGTGCTTCGCCGCTTCCGGGAAATTGCAGTAGTCACTGACGCCAACCAGGTCCGGGCCAGCACCGATCTCGAACAGCGTCTCGGTGATGGCCGGCGACAGCGAGACCAGTCGCCGCGCACCGGGCCGCCCTTTGCGCGTCGAGCGATCACAACCCGACGTGAACAGCGCGAGGCAGGCGGACGATGCGAGAGCAACTTGTAGAAGTGCGCGTCGCTTCACCGTGCGCGCCCGGCGCGGCGTTTGGCGGCGCTGGCCTCGGCGGCTTCCACGGCGCTGGTATTTCGCTCGTGCAGCAAACACAAGCCGTCGAGCGTCAGATTCACGTCCACCTCTTGCACGCGCTTCGTGTGCTTGGCAATCAGCGTCGATAGGCCGCCGGTCGCCAAAACGTGACACGGGTAGCCGAGCTCGGCCTCCAGCCGTTCGACCATGCCATCGACCATCGACGCATAGCCGAAGACGACGCCGGATTGCAGCGCGTGCGTCGTGTTGCGACCGAGCACGTGTGGCGGCGCTGCGAGCTCGACGCGCGTCAGCTTGGCGGCGCGCGCGAGCAGCCCATCCAAGCTCACTTGCACCCCGGGCACGATCACCCCGCCCAGGTACTCACCCTTGGGAGAGATACAATCGAAGGTCGTGGCCGTGCCGAAGTCGACCACGATCGTTGCGGCCTTGAGCCGCTCGAACGCCGCGACCGCGTTGACGATGCGATCGGCGCCGACGTCCCGCGGGTTCTCGCACAGAACCGGGATGCCCGTCTTCAGCCCGGGACCGACGACCAACGGCTCACGCGCGAAGGCGTGGCGAATTGCTTCGGCCAGCACGTCCGTGAGCGGTGGCACCACGCTGGCCACGATGGCGGCGTCGATCGCGTCGTTCGGCACTTTTCGCAACGCGAGCAGCTGCTGCAGCATCACACCGTACTCGTCTTCGGTGCGCGTGCGAACGGTCGAGACGCGGAACGTTTGTTCGAGCTTACGGCCTACGTACAGGCCAAACACGATGTTCGTGTTTCCGATGTCGACAGCCAACAACATGGTCTGCCTTCTAGCACTCCCACGCCAGCACGGGCCCGTGCTCAATGAGCCGGGGGGGCCGTGCTCACCCGAGCGCGCAAAATCCGGTCGCCTGCGGCCAGGCGCTCCCAGCCGGGGCTCGCCGTCCCGAGCCAGGCGTACTGGCCGTCCAGGTGGGGATAGCGGCCCAAGGTGACGAACAGCTGGCTCGAGCCCGTATCCCGCCCCGACAGCGCGACGCCGACCGACCCTCCGAGAAAAGGGAGCGGCGCGGTTTCGCAGCGCAGGGGTGGCTTGTCGTCCCCCCCGTAACCGTCGCCTTCGGGGTCACCGAACTGCGCCACGAAGCCGGGTACCACGCGGTGGACGACGATGCCGTCGTAAAAGCCGGCTTGCGCCAAGGACAGCACGCGCGCGACCGCCCTCGGGGCGTAGCTTGGGTCGAGCGTCAGGGTCAGCGGACCCGCGTCGGTCTCGAAGCTGATCCGCGTGTTCGCGGACAACGGCACGGGCAGCGCGGTTCTGGGCTGCGGCTCGGGCGCCTCGCACTGGCGGGCCTGCTCGCCGAGCAGGTGCAGCGCTTTCTGCGCGTGCTCGCGCAGCGTCGGGTTGTCGCTCGCGCAGGCGCTATTCGCCGCGTCTTTCAGGGTGAGGATCTGGAGCGCGCCGATGGCGTCGAGCAGTAAGCTCTGCACTTCGATGCTGCTCCGCGCACTGGCCTGTGCGTACGCGGGCCCGATCGCTTTGACGACGCTCGGGTCGGGGTTGGGCGCGTTGTGCGCATCGCTCACATCGAGGCCACGCGCTGCGCGCTCGGGATACCCAGCGAGCACTTGCGCTGCAGAAGCGACGACTCCCAGCGATTTTGCGCCGAGGGCTTCGGCCAACAATTGGTACGCTTCGACGAGCTCGCCGTGCTCGGCGAGCTCATCCAGCGCTGCCTCGCGCACGTTGTCGTCACTCGAGCGCGCAAGCGCGAGGTAAGCGAGCTTGCGCGCGCCGCGTAGCTTTTCTCGGCCGATCACGCGCAACACGGCGAGCTCGCGCTCTCGGCTATCTTTGCCCGGATCGCACGCCAAAAGGCGCGCGTTTAGAAAATTGCTGCCCGCGAGCAACGCGGCCGTCGTGCAACGGATGTGCACTTTGCGCCGCGTGAGCGACTCGAACCCCGGCTTACCGAACGCGTATTCGGCGAACGCTTGCAGCTTGGCGCCCGAGCTCGGGATCGGTGGCTTCAACGCGTCGAGCAGCGCGCAGAATGACCCGTAAGCCTCGCCGCTCAGATCAGGGTCGCTCAGCCCGCTGACAGGTAGGTTCTCGAACGCGCTCCACAGCGCACGCTGACCGGCGTTGCCGAGCGTGCCGAGCTCGCGCGCGGCTTGGGCACGCAGGCTCGGCGCGAGCGCGGTATTGGCCAGCAGGGTCGCGAGCAGCGCGCTGCCGGCGTCACCGGTCCGGCTCAGCACGCGCACCGCAAATTCGGCCCTCGCCCCCTTGCCCGAAGTGGCCAAACGTTGCGCGATGTCACGCGCGCGATCCGCGGTGGAGGCATTGAGGGCGGCCAAGCGCGTGAGCGGAAAGAGCGCATTTTGCAGCCCGTTTGGCGTTCGATCGGCAAGGTCGAGCAGCGCGACCAAGCTCGCGTCTTCGAGCTTACCGGTTTGCGTGGCGATTCGACCGAGCCCGAGCGCCGCAGCTTCGGCACGCAGCGCCGGGCCGCGCAGCCAGGCGCGCAACGTGCTCTCGGCCTCCGTTCCGGCGCAGCGCCCGAGCGCGTCACTGATGGCTTCGATTGGGCTCAGCAAGACGGGCGCGCTCGGGGATGAACTCGCAGGCTCGCTCGGCAACGACGCGGCTCGTGCGACCAACGCGCGCACGGTCTTCGCTTCGCGCCCGTGACACGCATAGCCCACGCCGTACGCGGCCCAGGTGATCACTTCAGGGTCCTCGTCGCTGAGTGCCGGAGTCAAGAGCTCGGCCGCGGGCGGATCGGCGATGCGTGCCAAGGCCCGTGCCGCGGCTCGTCGCACCAAGACCTCGCGGCTGGAGAGCGCTTCGCGGCCGACCGCCGCCGAGTCGCGCCGTTCCTCGGCCGCAAGCAGGGCGTCCCGGTCGACCCCCGGCGTCACGCCGGAATGGGCGGGGACCGCATGGTTGGTCGGATCCGCATTGCGAGCCTGGCAGGCCGCCAAAAGCAAGAGCGCTGACCACCGTTTCAGGCGACGCATCACACTCTCGAGAAGCCACGCGTCATGAGCGAGTCCAAAGCGAGCGCAACACGCTCTCGTAGGTCGCGCTTGAGCTCGGCCCCCATTGAGACCGCGGGCGTCAACGCCGACAACGGCTCGACCTCGAACCCCGCGCCCTCGAAGCTCCGCGTCGCGCGCGGCAAGTGCCAATCACAGGTGACGAGCCCGATTTTGCGCAGCCCACGGGGGAGCAGGAGTTGCGCCGCGTAGTGCGCGTTCTGGCGCGTCGAGCGAGACCAGAGCTCGCGCTCGATCGCGTGCGCTGGCACTCCATGCTCGACGAGGTACGCGCTCAATGCGTCCGCCTCGCGCACGCCGTTCCAAGCTTTTCCGCCACATGTCAGAATGTGTTGACCGAGGCCAGCTCGGAACGCTTGCAGCGCTCGTTGCGCTCGGCGCGCCGATGTCGGCGAGAGCGCCGCGGGGCCAACGACGCGGCAGCCGAGCAGGACGAGCGACATCAGCTCCACGGCTCGGGACCATAGCCCAAACGGGCGGGCTGTCGCTCGGCTCTCGGTCTCACTTCGCTCTCGGCCGTGCGGGATTTCCTCCCCGAACTTGCGCTGCCCGAACGGCTCCCGCATGATCCGCCGCACGCCGATGCGCGCAGGGTTAGGCCGTTCTCGTCTCGCGTCGCTCGCGGCTCTCTTGGGTTCGCTTGCGTGTTTTACGCTCGCCGCTTGCGAAGCCGTCAAATCAAAGTCACACCCGGCGCTCGAATCGGGGCCGGCGAGCGCCGCGCGCGCGCCGGAGCGTGCCGCGCTCGGTGACCCCCCGAAGAATCCGGCCGCTCCCAACTCTCCGACCCCCGAGGACGTGAGCGAGGCGGAGCGGCCGTTGAAAGTGCCGAGCGGCGACCCTCCGCGCGTGGCGTGTGCCCAGGCGCGGGCCATCGTCGCCGAGGTGCGCCGGCGCTTGCCCGCCGAGCCGCCCCGCGTGTCGCCCGCCGTGTTCGCGGACCTGTGGGTGGACTGGTTCGACCCGCACGGGCTGTGGTCGGCAGCTCCCGACGCGCCGCTGGCCGACGCCGCACGCGCGCGGGCGAGCGCACTTTTGTCGGAGCTGGAAAATGGGTCGGCGCAGGACCCGTGTCCCACTGCGCTCGCGCTCGGAGAAGCTTCGAAGCACTGGGTGGACGGGCTGCGCTCGGTGTTCGAACAGGCGCGCAGCGAAGCGCCCGCGGTTCGCTATCCGTTGGCGCTCAGCGCCATCAACGCGCCGGCTTTCGAAGACGAGGTGGTCTCGCACCCAGCGCGTCAGTTGGCGGCCGATCTGGGCTTACGCATCGGGCAGTTCGTGAACCTCTCGCCGGAGCTGGGGGACGGCCCCGCGAGCGCTGCGCTGTCGCGCTTCTTCCCGGATCTGAACGCCGAGGGTTGGGCGGAGGTGGCGCTCGCCGCGGCCGTGCGCGCTTACGTGCCCGCGATCGATCCGCACGGTGAGTGGGCGCCGCTCGACGAAGAGTGGGCGCTGTTCGCGGGCGACCCGATCGACGGCGAAGAGCCCAGTTTGTGGGCAAATATGGTGCGCACGCCGCTGGGCGTTCGGATCGTCGATCACCCGCGCGCTCCGCTCGAAATCGATGATCTGGTGCTCTCGGTCGACGGCACGCTGACCGCGGGGCTCAGCGTGGAGCAAGTCGAGCAGCTCGCGCGTGTGGAGCCACCGCAGGGCCAGAGCGTGCGCTCGCTGCGCGTGCTGCGCGGTTCGAATCCGAAGCCGCTCGAGCTCAGTGTCGCGTTCCCGCAAGACGGCGCAGAAGCTGGTGATCCGCTGCCTGCGTCGCGCGTGCGCTACGGGGACGGCTGGGCGAGCGTAATCACGATCAACGAGGTCGGCGATCACTTGGGGGAAGATTTGGCCGACTCGCTCGCGCTGGCACGCCAAGACGACGACCCGCCGCTGGGCGTGGTGCTCGACCTCCGCGGTAACGGCGGTGGATCGACGGACGGCGCGGCCGCCGCGATCGGTTTGTTCTTGCCCGGCGTGCCGAGCTTCCCGCTCATCCACCGCGGTGCAGTGAGCGAGATCATGCGCGCAACGGCGCCAGAGCCGGACGCCATGTGGAAGGGCCCGGTTGCCGTCTTGGTCGACGGCTACACCGCCAGCGCGGCCGAGATGATCGCCGGCGCGATCGACAGCTACGGTCGCGGTCCGCTCCTGGGTGCGCACACCTTCGGCAAGGGCTGCGTCCAGGAGTACTTCGACGATCACTCGGGGCAGGGCGTGCTGCGCCTGACGACGCTGTTGGTGGCCTTGCCCGATGGCTCGGCCCTGCAGCAGGTCGGCCTCGAGCCCGAGTGGTTGCTCGGGTTGCCGGCCGCGGACGAGCACGAGGCGGACCTCGAGGGCTCGCCCCGGGGAGCTTCGGGGCCGGATGTCCGAAGCCGGGCGGCCATGGGCAGCGTCCCCTGGCCCGCCGCACACGGCCAAATTGGGCCATGTGACGATCCAGTGGTGTGCCGCGCCCTCGCCCGGTTGGGCACCGGGGTGCCGGTTCGCCGCAGCCGGGCCGGCAATCCGGCGATCGCGCACACGCGCCGCACGCCCCGCCCCCGGCCTGTGCTAGGAGATGCGGAACATTCGGCCCATGGTTTCACGCAGTCCCGCGAAGGGCGGGGCACGAGCCCCAAATGAGCCGGTAGTACCGGAGCCTAGCCTCGCTTCCAATGGCGTTGGCCGGGCTGAGCGCGATCATTCGGAGGACTCGGACGCCGAGCACGAGCCGCCAGTGCCCCGCTTCGGTCGCGATGGCGCGCCCGAGCCCGAGCAGTACTCGGTCGAGTTCGAAGAGGGCCGGATCGATCCGGACGCCGCGAAGGTCGTGAAGCGCCTGACGCGCGCTGGCTACGAGGCGTACCTGGTCGGTGGCGCCGTACGCGACTTGCTGATCGGACGTTCCCCCAAGGACTTCGACGTCGCGACTAGCGCGCGGCCCGACGACGTACGGCGCCTGTTCCGCAATTCGCGCATCATCGGTCGGCGCTTCCGGCTCGTGCACGTGCTGTTCGGCGGCGGCAAAGTGATCGAGACCGCGACCTTCCGGCGCCCGCCCGAAGAGAGCGCGCGCGAGAACGAAGATCTGCTGATCCGAAACGACAACGTGTTCGGCGACGCGCACCAAGACGCGTACCGGCGCGATTTTACGATCAACGGTTTGTTCTACGACCTCGAGCACAACTTGGTGCTCGACTGGGTCGGCGGCATGGCCGACATCGAACGCCGCGCCGTGCATACCATCGGTGTGCCGGTGGTCCGTTTCCAAGAAGATCCGGTACGCATTTTGCGCGCTATCAAGTTTGCCGCGCAGCTCGATCTCGGGATTACCCCCGAGGTTTATGACGCGATCGTGCAGTGCCGCGGAGCGCTGCGAAAGGCGGCCCGCCCGCGGCTGTTCGAGGAAGTGCTGCGCCTGCTGCGCAGTGGCGCCTCGCGCCGCGCGTTTTGGCTGGCGTGGGAGACCGGCGTGCTGGATGTGCTCTTGCCCGAGCTCTCCACTTACCTCGCGGACTTGCCGGAAGACGACAACAGCGTGTGGCGCATCTTGCAAGAGGTGGATCGCACGACTCAAGAGCGGAAGTCGCCGCTCGATGACACCGTGCTCTGGGGCATGCTGTTGCTCGAGCCGATGCGCGAAGCGTGCGCGGGTGAGAAGGACCGCGTGGAAGCCGCGTACGCGTTCTTGGAGCCGATCGTCGATCGCTTGAACGTGCCGCGGCGCATCGCCGACGCCGTACGCCGCATCGTGGCGCTGATGCCGCGCGTGGAGGCGGGCCGTACCGGTCGCTTCGCGAAGACGAATCTGTATCCCGCCCTGCGTGACGTGGTCGAGCTGCGCGCGGCCGCGCTCGGCGAGCGCGAGCCGATGGAAGGCAACGAGCTCAGCGCCGCGGGCAATAGCGCCGCAGGCGAGAAGCCCGCGCGCAAGCGGCGGCGGCGGCGCAAGCCGCGCACGGAAGCAGAATAGGGACATCACCTCGCTGAAGTAGCCACGGCTCGGGCACCTGCGTTGGCGTCGAATCCATCTGAGAATCGTCTATTGCCGACGAAGTCGCTCAAATTGTCGCCGACAAGCCGCCTGCGCCGACAACAGTGACGCGCTGAAGTGCCGCGGAAGTTGCCGAGCGGATTGGCGACGCAGGTGCCCTTCCAATACCGAGACGAGCTTCCCCGAAGCGTTCAGTCATCCTCGTTACTTTCTCGGCGCACCACGATCGCTGCGCCCTAGCAGCGTCGGAAAATTGTTCCCGCTGATCGAACTCGAACGGGCCAATGAACCGCTCACACGGTACCGCTCTCGATCTCCCGGATTTGCCTGAAACCATGAGCGGAAACGACTCATTCGGTTACTTTAGTCTGTTGAACCCCCCGCCGTTCGACAAGGGGTGAGCGAGGAACACCGATGAGCGACGTGCGTCGAGGGCAATGGGCTTTGGTTGGGTTGAGCGTGCTGTTGGGCGCGGTCGCCTGCGTGGATGGCGCGGTGCCAGCGGGCCAAGGCGCGGCCGCGAACATGAGCCTGGGCGGAGCGAGCGGCACCGGAAACACGATCGGCGCTGGGAACGGCGCCGGCGCGAGCGGCATGGGCACCATCGCAGACGGCTCCTGCAAAGACACGCTGACCGATCCGGCTCACTGTGGCAGCTGCAGCACGGCCTGCGCTCAAGGACAAATCTGCGACCAGGGCGTGTGCAAGGCGCCCGTCGCCAATTGCACCGCGCCGCAAGTCTCCTGCAACGGCGTGTGCGCCGATCTGACGAGCGCCGCGCATTGCGGCACGTGCGAGAACGCGTGCGTCACGGGTCAGAGTTGCACCGCGGGGGCCTGCGTTTGCCCGGCCGCCCAGACGGCGTGCAACGGCGCGTGCGTCGATACCCAGACCAGTAACGACCACTGCGGCGGCTGCAACAAGCCGTGTGCGGCGGGCGCGGCCTGCACCGCGGGCGCCTGCGGCTGCGCGGCGGGCCAAACGCTGTGCAACGGCGCTTGCGTCGACTTGACGTCGAGCGCGGCCAACTGCGGCGGCTGTGGCATGGCCTGCAAGACCGGAGAGACCTGCAGCAGCAGTACGTGCCTGACCGGCGCCGGCGCCGACGGTTGCATGGGTGGCAGCGCGCTCGGCATCTCGTTGAAGGCGATCGACGTGTACCAATCCGTCAAGGTCCCCGTGATGACCGCGGGCGCCGCGATCAGCACCGACAAGCGCACGACCGACATCGTGACTGGGCGGCCCACGATGTTCCGGCTCTCGGTCGCGTTGGACTCGGGCTTCAGTGCGCGGCAAATCTCCGCGCGCGTCACCGTGAACAACGGCATGACCGCCGCTCAATACTTCGTCAAACAAGCGGTCAGCAAAGACTCGGTCGAGACCGACTCCGCGAGCACGTTTCAAGTCTTGGTGCCCGCCGAACAAATCACGGTAGATACGCACTTTTCAGCCGAGCTCGTGGAGTGCGCAACGGGCAGCGGCACCGCCGGCAGCGCGCGTTACCCGAAGACCGGTGACGCAACGCTCGACGCTCGCCACACGGGCGGGCTCAAGGTCACGATCATCCCGCTGCAGGCCAACGGGAAGCTGCCCGACACCTCGGACACGGCGCTCACCACCTACCGCCAGCAGATGCTAGCGATGTACCCGATCGACGCGATCACGTTCACTGTCGCGCCGCCACTGACCGTTTCGTACCCGATCGACTGGGAAGCGACGCTCGACCAAATGCGCGCCAAACGCAAAGCCGACGCGCCCGCCGCGGACATTTACTATTACGGCCTGCTCAAGCCCCAAGACACGTTCAACGCGTTCTGCGGCAACGGCTGCACCACGGGCATCGGGTATGTCGGCGACGCGAACTCGGGCAGTTACCGCGCCGCCATGGGCGTCGGCTACGCGGACCGTGTTTCGGCCCAAACCATGGCGCACGAGATCGGCCACAACCACGGCCGCAACCACGCGCCCTGCGTGCCCAACGGCGGGTCGATCTCCGGCGTCGATCCCAACTACCCCTTCCCGGACGGAAAAACGGGCATCATCGGCTACGACGCGCGGACCAAGGTGTTGCTGTCTGCCACAGGCACCGACTTGATGGGCTACTGCAGCAACGTGTGGCTCAGCGAGTACACGTACGGTGGGATCACCGATCGCGTCGCCCTCGTGAACGGGAACAAGGACCAGGTATTTAGCGCCGCAACGCTGCAGCCGTGGCGTGTGCTGCTGGTCGGCGGCAGCAAGGGCGCGCGCTGGGGCGTGCCGATCACGCAGCCGAGCTCTCCCGAAGGCACGGCCGTCATGGCGCGTGCCTTGGATGCGGCGGGGAATTTGCTGGCAGAGATCACGGTTTATCGGACGGAGATGTCGGACAGCGGCGCAGCGTCAATCCTGGTTCCAGAGCCGAAGCAGGGCTGGAGTAGCGTGGAAGTGCCGGGAAGCGCTGCGATCGCGTTCGTGAAGTGAGCTGACCGCGCGCCGGCGCCCGGAGCATTCCTCGCTCCGGCGAGTCGCTATTCAAGCCCCGAGCTGCCGACTATAGTCGAACGGTGAGGGGTATTGGATGAGGGTCGCCTTGATTTCTGATTTGCACGGCAATGAGCTGGCGCTCAACGCGGTGCTGGCCGATATCGCGCGCACCGGCGTCGATCAAATCATTTGCCTCGGTGACGTGGCAACGCTCGGGCCCCGACCGCGGGACGTGCTCGGGCGGCTCGCCGAGCTACGCTGCGTTTGCATCCTGGGCAATCACGATGAGTTCATGCTCGACGAGGAGCTCATTCACTCTTACTCGGAGGTGCCGATCATCGTTGAGGCCGTCGATTGGTGTCGCGCGCAACTCTCGCGGGTCGAGCTCGCGTACATAGCGTCCTTTCAGCGGCGCTTCGAGCTTTCGCTCGGGGACTCGGGGACCTTGCTCGTGTTCCACGGCACGCCTGAGTCCAATGCCACCGATCTGCTCGCCACCACGCCGGCCGAGCGCGTGGATGAGTTGCTCGCAGGGCGGCGCGCGACCGTGATGGCCGGCGGCCACACGCACATTCAGATGCTGCGTCAGCACCGGGGTAACCTGATCGTCAATCCCGGTAGCGTCGGGCTGGCCTTCAAAGAGTACGTCAACGGCAGGGCGCCGACCCTGTTGGCGCACGCCGAATACGCCGTCATCGACGCGGTCGAGGGTGACGTCGAGGTGAGCCTGCGCCGCGTCACTCTCGACAAGTCCGAGCTACGCGCCTCGGCAGGGGCCGTGGAGCATCCGCTCAAGTCGTGGTTGACGCAGATGTACGCCTAGCTCGACACGCGCGCTTCCGTATCGTCTAGCGTGATCGTCTAGCGTGGCTCGCGCTGTGGCGAGTTGTCACTCGCGGCGCGGCCCGCGCGCCTCAGCTTTCGACGTGGTGTGACGTTCGCCCGCGCTTCCCGCGAGGCACGGTCCTTGCGTGACGCGCGAGCATGACCGAGACCGATCGCAGGGCTTTTTTGGGGACTTTGGGCGCCGTGGCAGCGGCCTGTCATTCCGGGACCGCGGAGCACACGTCGGCGCCCGCCGCCAGTGCCGCGACGAGCCCTGCCGCTCCGGGGCAACCCGCCGAGCCACCGCTGGCCAGCGCGGCTGCCAGCGCTTCGAGCGCGGCGCCAGGGAGCGCGACCATTCCCAAGCGCCAGCTCGGTAGCACGGGCGTCGAAGTGTCGATGCTGGGGCTCGGCGGGGCGCACATCGGGACCCAAAAGGAAGAGAAGGACAGCATCGATGTGATCCGGTACGCGGTTGACCACGGCTTCACGTTCTTGGACAATTGCTGGGACTACAACGACGGCGAGAGCGAGAAGCGCATGGGTAAAGCGCTGGCCGACGGCTACCGCAAGCGCGTGTTCTTGATGACCAAGTTGGACGGCCGCAATGCCAAGGCCGCCACCGACCAGCTCGAGCAATCGCTGCAACGCCTGCAAACGGATGTGATCGACCTCGTGCAAGTGCACGAGGTGATTCGCATGACCGACCCGGAGCGCGTGTTCGGCAAAGGCGGCACGATGGAGGCGCTGCTCGGGGCCAAGAAGGCCGGCAAATTGCGGTTCATCGGCTTCACGGGTCACAAGGATCCGGACATTCACTTGGCGATGCTGAAGACCGCGGCCCAGCACGGCTTTCACTTCGACACCGTGCAGATGCCGCTGAACGTGATGGACCCGCACTACAAGAGCTTCGAGCACAAGGTGCTGCCGGTGTTGCTCGAGCAGAAGATTGGCGTGCTCGGCATGAAGTCGATGGGTGCCGGGGAGCTCTTGAAGAGCGGCGTGGTGAGCGCGCCCGAGTGTCTCCGCTATGCGCTCAGCTTACCGACGTCAGTGGTGATCACTGGCTGCGAGTCGCGCAAAGACGTCGATCAAGCGGTGGGCGTCGCCACGCATTTCGTGCCCTTCACTGCCGAAGAGAAAATGGCCTTGCTCGAGCGGAGCAAAAAGGCCGGCGGCGCGGGTGAGTTCGAGCTGTTCAAGACCTCCCAGCACTTCGACGGCACAGCCAAGAACCCGCACTGGCTGGAAACCGCGAAGATCTGAGCGAATCAAAAATCGCAGAGGCACACTGAGCTACGCCGCCGGAGGGGGAGACGGCGTAACCCAGTGTTTTAAGTCTCTGCGCCGGTCGTTACTCCGCCGCGAGGGTGACCTTGAGCACGGATTGCGAAGTCGGGTACGGATACGTATCGGTAGTCACCGCGCTCAGCAATTGCACTTTGCCCTCGCCCGGCGTGCCGGTGTTGGGCGCCAATTGGTTGGTCACGGTGTTGGGGCCGATGCCTGGCTCTTCGTTGCCTTCCGTGCCCGCATCCCAGAGCGACACTCGAGCGCTCACGTCACCGGTGACGGCTTCTCCATCGGCATCGAACAGCGGGATGCCGGCGGCGGCGGGCGCGAAAAACACGTCATTCGTCGCGGCCAGCATGCTCGCAAAAGACAGCGACTCACCCGGGCTCGCAGTGAACGAGAACTGGAACTTCGCGCCGGGCGTGATGGCACCGGGGGCAACATTGCCGACCGGGATGTTGAAGACAGCGCCCGAGACGAAGCCCGCGAGCGTGGCCAGGTTCGTGCCGAGCGGCGCCGGGTTCCCGTCCTCGGCGATGGCTTCGATGCCTTTGCCGAGATCGGCGGCGCCCGTCGTGAACAGCGGTTTGCTGCCCTCGCTGTGCACGACCCACACACCCGGCGACGCGGGGTACGTGATACCCGAGTTGGCCGCTGCGTACGCACCGAGCGGCGCGGCATTGCCGTCTTCGGCGATGCGCTCCAGGCCCTTGCCGTAGTCCGGCGAGCCGGCTTTGAACAACGGATCCTTGGCGCTACTCACGACCCAAACGCCGGGTGACAGCGGCGCCGGGAAGTTGCCCGCGCTGGTCATCAGCGCGGTCGCGGACGACACATTTTCGATCGTGACCTTGAACAGGGTGCCCGTGGTGTGCACGAAGCTGACCTTGATCACTGCGCTGACCGCTGGATAGTTGAAGGCCACGCCGTCCGTCGCGTTGGCAATCGTGACCACGTTGCCGTTCTCGACGACGCCCGTGTTGGGCGCGGTTTGATTGGTGACGGTGTTCGGACCGACGTGCGGTTCTTCGTTCACCTCCGTGCCCGCGTCCCACAGCGAAATCTGGCTCGTGACGTCCATCGCGGCGATTGGGTCGCCGTTGGCGTCGTACAACGCGATGCCGTCGCCGCTTGGGCCGTAAAAGAGGTCATTCGTGGCCGCGAGCATGGTTGCGAAATGCAGCTTTTGTTTACGGCCAGCGTCGACCGTGAACTCGTACTTCTTGCCCGGCGTTGCGGGGCCGGCAGCGCCGTCGCCGACCGGAGTATTGAAGATGCCCGAGCTGGTGAACGCCTTCACCGGCGCGACGTTCTCCAGCGTGACCGTGAATTTCTTGCTCACGACCGGCGCGCCGCCTTCGCCACCTTCGCCGCCCATGCCGCCTTCAGGCGTATTGCCGGTGGCGCCCGCGCCGCCGGCTTCGTCCGTCCCCGCTTCGCCGCTGCCCGCGACGTTGCCGGAACCGGCTTTGCCGGCTGCACCTGCTGCGCCCTTGCCGCCCGCGCCAGCCGTGCTCTTGCCACCCGCGCCCGCGCCGCCGCTCGGCGCGGAGTCATCATCGCTGCCACACGCGTAGAGCAAGGCCGACGTTGCGCACAGAAGTACCGCTACATTTCGTAGTCTCATTGCAGAGCTCCTCACCAAGTCATGTTGCACAGTGTCTCGGCCCGCGAGCACGCCGCTCGCGGATCGGGACTGCGAACTCTCGAGTATCGAGGCGGCGCGGATCGGTTACGCGCCGCTGTGATTTGAGATCGATTTCGGTGAGGGGCTTCGAACGGATCGGTGGATTACGCCACGCTCCTGGTTACTTCTGTTTCCCTTCGACTTGCGTGCGCTGCCGCTCGGCTTGAGCGCGCAGCTCCGGCGTGAGCGCTTCGCCAAAGTCTTCGGGGCCGAACACGGGTCGCAACTCGACCTCACCGTCGGCTTGATAGGGGTTCGGGATCCGGCTCGCCCACTCGAGGGCTTCGTCCATCGACTTCACTTCCCAGATCCAGAAGCCGGCCACGAGCTCCTTCGTCTCGGCGAAGGGCCCGTCCACGAATGACTTGTTCGCGCCCTTGAACACGAGGCGCTTGCCCTTCTTGCTCGGGTGCAACCCCTCAGCTGCGAGGAGCACGCCCGCCTTCACCAGCTCGTCGTTGAAGTTGCTCATCTCGCGCAACAGCGCCTCACCCGGCATCACTCCCGCTTCCGAATCCTTCGTGGCTTTGACCAAAACGATGACCTTCATTGTCTTTTTCCTTGGTTGAGTTTGCTCAGTCTGCTCAGGCGACGAACGACGCGCTCCGCGATCGACAGCGGTCACGATTATTTTCGTCGCGGCGGGCCCGAACGCTATTTGCGGCGCGCAGTGGGTCTCCGGCGAAGCGCTGGTCCCCCCACCGCTCGCCCCGCCGCCGCTCGCCCCGCCGCCGCTCGCCCCGCCACCGCTCGCCCCGCGCCGCTTGCCCCGCGCCGCTTGCCCCGCCGCCGCTTGCCCCGCGCCTTCTCCGATCTGCGAAGCCGCTCAGTGAGCACTGCACGCCTCGGCGGGCTGCGTTGTGGGACACGCGGGCGCCCCCAAATAGAACGATGCCCGTGCGACGCGCCTTACGTCACACGGGCATCGAGCGCGGAGTCCGCGGGCTTAGTTGCTGTTCAGCTCGACGCGCAGCAGCTTGCGGCCGATGAAGACGTAGTCGCCGTGGGTGAGGGCGGTTTCGGTCTTGATGCGCACGTAGGTGCCGTTGCGGCTGTCCCAATCGGTGAGCAGGAATTTGCCTTCCTTCTCTTCGACGGTGCAGTGCTTGCCCGAGAGGAAGACGTCACTCGGGAAGTTGAGGTCGCCGTCTTCGCGGCCGATTTGCAGCGAGCTACCGCGGGCGCACACGGTCATGCCGATCGCGCCGCCTTCTAGGATTTGGTTGAGGCGGAAGGCGCTCGGGTACTTGGGCGAGGAATAGAAGAAGGTGCCGTCGGGATCGGCGCCGTCGGAGGCTTTGGGCGTTGGGTCGAGGCGGAACAGCTGTTCGCCGGCGAGGAAGGTGTCACCGGGCGAGACTTCGACCGTGCCGTGGATCCGGAAGTAGACGCCGTTCAGCGAGCCTTCGTCGCGCACGACGAGCCGGCTGTCGCGATAGAAGAAGTTCGCGTGCTTGGGCGAGATGAACGGGTCGTCCGGGAACTCCAGCTGGCCTTGGCGACCGATCACGTGCTGGTCAGCTTTTAGATGGTAGCTCAGGCCATCCATCCCTTCGCCGCGGATCAGGATCAGGCGTGCCTTCGCGGCGTCCTGCATGTCGCTGTAGAACGACGGGGACATGTGCAGGATCGTGTCTGGAACCGGTGCGCCACAGCGGCCACAAAACTTGTGCCCGCTCGGCACGGGGGTCATGCACGACTCGCACACGTAGTACCTAGCCTGATCCATCTGCTCCTCCTGTGACGCTGCTGGCGGCCGGATGCTGTCGGCCTTGAGTCCGGAGACTCCTCTAATTTCGCCCAGATGGGAACGAGCAATCTCGACGGGGACCGGAACCGGCACGATCGACGGGGGGCGCGAGCTCGGATGCGCGGCCGAAAAGAGGGACAGGTCGTGCCCGCACTCGATGCAGCGCGCTTCACCCATGGGTGAAAACGTCTCGCACCGACCGCAGACAATGCCAACCTCGAGCGCGCCGTCACCCATCGATTCGCCGGCAAGCTAGCACTCGCCAGAGCGAACGCTCAAGCACGCAGCGTGCGCAATCCTCATTAGGGTTGGGCGAGGTGGAGCAAGGCAGCGTGTGGTTCCGCGCTCAGCGGATCAGTGTCAGGCGATTCGCAACGTCGAAGAAGCCGTCTTTGCTCACCAAACGGAAAACGATTGTTTCCGTGCAAGTCGCGCGCGGCACCACGCCGAACTCGCGCGAGTCCCAAGGGAACTGCCGATTGTCGCTGACCAAGTAGACGTTGCCGGGCGGCACGTCGCTCGTTGCATCGGCGGGGCGCGGCGCGGCGGGGTTCAGCTCACCGCGCAGATGCGTCACTCCGCCCACGATTTCGCGCCGGCACCCTTGGTCGGTATCGACGCCGCTACCTGGGGCCTTGGTCGTGAACTTGTCGCACGAGCTCTCGGTCTCGAAGCCGTGTTGGTTCACGATCACCGCTTCTCCCGCGAGCTGCACGTGATCGTTGGACTCGGCGACGATGCGGCCGATCACTTGGCGCTGCGGCGCGTTGGGCTCGGGGCACATCACGAGGTTACCTTCGAGCGGCGCGGTCGCTCGCCACAAGATGATCCAGTCGCCCGCGCGCAGGGTCGGCGCGAGCGAGGCCTCCAAATACGGATCGCCGAGCGGCACCTGCCACCAGCGAATCGCCGTGAGCCGCAGCAGACCGACGAGGGCGCCGCCGATGATCAAAGTCCAGACGGCGAAGCGCAGGATCTTCGACATTGGCAGGAACCTATCAGTTGCAGTCGATGGGCGGAACCTCTGTCGGGCTCGTGCCGCCCGAGACCAGCGCGGCGTAGGCGAACAATGGCCGCCAGCGATCCACCCGCACGAACTCCGAGCGGTCACGTGACAGCTCGTCGCCGTCCATCGCGCTGGCCGAGATCACGCCCAGGATCTGACCGCCATCGGCGCTGACGGCCGGGCCGCCCGAATCCCCCGGGCAGATCGCGGCTGACAAGCGGAAGCGCCCTTCGGCGACCAGCTCGATGGGACCACCGGCGCGGTGCTTGCGGTGCACGCCATCGGCCGAGAGCCCGCAGCGCCCAAAGCCGATCGGCTCGACTTGGTCCTTCTTGGCCGGCGCTTGCTCGAGCCGCGCCGGGCGCGTGGCAATCCCGACCAACTTCCGCTCCAGCACGAGCACCGCCAAATCACCATCGCCCGAGACGTAGCCGCAGTTGGGGGCGAGCACGGCGCGCACGCCGACCTCCCCCCAAGGCAAATAGTCCCCGCCCAGCTCGACCCGCACTTGTTCGGGCTTCACGTTGTGCGACTGCACTTTGCCGCTGCTGTCACGCGCGGCCACGCAGTGGTGCGCCGTGAGCACGCGGTCCTCCTGAATCAGCGCGCCCGAACAAGTGACCGAGCCGACCACGATACGCACCACGTAATCGTCCCCGTTGCTCAGCGCGGGCGGCTGCGACTCGTCCGGCGTATCGACGATGGGCGCGGACTGATTGCCGAGCGCGGCTGGCACCGACGGCGCGACCGCCGCTGGGCCGAACCAACGCGCGCACCCCGACAACGAAAGCGCAATTGCTCCCCAAGCAATGCCCGTCAGCTTCAGTCGGCCCAAAGACAGCACGTGGAATTATTGACAGCTCGCGCGCCCAAAAGTTCTGACAAAAATTCTCTCCCAACCCTTGGCTGATTTTTCAGCCGTTTCGCGCAGCGCGACGCTTCCACGCCCACCTCCGCGCAGATTGTCTTACCTGGGGGGTCGCCTCACGGCAGCTCCTTTGCGCCAGTGCGCGCCGGCACTGGGTGTCTGACTTCGGCTGCCTCGTGCGACCCTCACCAGGACATGACCGACTCCACCGCTCACGCCCCCAACTTTCGTCTCGACGGCAAGGTCGCCCTCATCACCGGCGCCAGTCGCGGCATCGGTTACGGCTTAGCTCAGGCACTCGCCGCGGTGGGAGCTCAGGTCGCAGTGAGCGCCCGCGACGAGCACGCGCTGACAGAGCTCGCGGCCAGCATCCCCGGCGCGCTCGCCGTGCCGATGGATGTGCGCAGCGTGGCGTCGATCCGCGCCGGCGTCGCCCAAGTCGAACAGCACTTCGGGCGGCTCGACATCTTGGTCAACAATGCAGGTCTCGGCGCCAATCACCCCGCCTTGGACGTCACCGAACAGGATTGGGACGAGCTGATGACCGTGAACCTCAAGGGCTTGTTCTTTTGCGCGCAGGCCGCGGCGCGCGGCATGGTCGCCCGCGGCTACGGGCGGATCGTGAACATGAGCTCGCAGGCGAGCGTGGTCGGCATCGTGGATCACGCCGTGTACTGCGCATCCAAGGGCGGGGTGAATCAATTGACGCGCGTGATGGCGCTCGAGTGGTCGAAGCTCGGGGTCACCGTGAACGCCGTCGGTCCGACGTTCATCTACACCCCGGGCACCGCCGAACGCCTGGACCAACCGGCGTATCGCGAAGGCGTATTGAGCCGCATCCCGGCGCGCCAGATCGGCGACATTTCCGACGTCGCCGGCGCCGTGATTTACCTCGCGTCCGACGCCGCCAAGCTCGTCACTGGCACGTGCCTGCTGGTGGACGGCGGCTGGACCGCGCAGTAACGCCCGCTCAGGATTAAGCGGAGAGCACGAGATCGTCTTTGTGCACGACGACCAGCTCGCTGGCGGCGTCACCGAAGCTCGCTTCGAGGGCTTCGCCTTTTTTGCCGGCGGCGCGCGCGGCATCCGCGGTGCCCAGCCGAGTGAGCCCGCGGGCCACTTCGGTGCCGTCCAAAGCGACGAGGCGCACGGCGTCACCGGCGTTGAACTCGCCGCTCACGCCGACCACGCCGATGGGGAGCAAGCTGCTCTTGCCTTCGCGCATGATGCGCACCGCGCCATCGTCCAAGAACAAAGTGCCCTTGGGACGCAGGGTGAAGGCGATCCAGTGTTTGCGGGCTTTCAGCGGCAAGCCGAGACGCGGGAAGAGCGTGCCGACGTCTTCGCCCGCCACGATCTCGTTCAGCACGTTCGGGCGACCGGCCTGCGCGATCACCACTTGCGCGCCGGAACGCGTGGCTTTGCGTGCCGCGTCGACCTTGCTCGCCATGCCGCCCGAGCCCATCCGATCCGCGCGGGCTTCGAGCACGACCATTTGCGCGTCCGCGGTCATGGTCGGGATGCGGACGCCGTTTGCGTCGAGCACGCCCTCCACGTCGGTGAGCAGCACGAGCAGATCGGCGCTGACGAGCGGCACGACCATGGAGGCCAGCTGATCGTTGTCACCGAAGCGGATCTCGTCCGTGGCCACCGTGTCGTTCTCGTTCACGATCGGCACGGCTCCTGCGTCGAGCAGCGCGCCCAATGCTTCGCGTGCGTTGTTCAGGCGTTCGCGATCGGCGAGGTCGGCGTATGAGAGCAAGACTTGCGCGGGGGTGAGCCCGAGCTCACCGAAAGCTTCGTCGTAGCGACGCATGAGCACGCTTTGACCCGCAGCGGCCGAGGCTTGCAGCAGCGCGACCTCTTTGGGCTTGGCCTTGTAACCCAAGCGACTCCAGCCGAGCGCGATCGCACCGCTCGTGACCACGACCGCGCCGCACTTCTGCGCCGCGAGGTCCGCGACCTGGCGTGCGAGGCGCGCCGGAAATGCGGGATCGCTCGCGATCGTGCGTGAACCGATCTTGACGATCAGGCGACGGGTCTTGAGGAGCTCGGAGCGGTCGGCCACGCGCGCTCCATTACCACAAAGTACCGGAATTGACGGGAGGAGCGGCCCCATGGCCGCGTGAGCCGGCATCTTCGCCGGTTTCCTTTCCCGGTGACGACTGTAAGGTCTGTCGGCTCTCCGGAGTTTCAAAGGCGATCATGATACGATTTCATCGATTCAGCGCGCTTCCCGGGGCTTTGCTCCTGGTGGCGGCCTGCGGCGGCCCCAAGCCCGCGGGTTCCCCTGACACGGGCCCCACTTCCCACAGCAGCTCGGACAGCTCGGCGAGTGAGCAAGTCTCGGTCACTGTGTACAACCAGAACTTTGGCTTGGTGCGTGAGGTGCGCCAGGTGCACCTGGGCACGGGCCGAACCGAGCTCTCGTATGCGGACGTGTCGGCGCACATTCAGCCGGAGAGCGTGCACTTGAAGAGCCTCGCCGGGGACGACGGGCTCAACGTGCTGGAGCAGAACTACCGTTACGACCTGCTCAGCCCCGAGACCTTGCTCAAGAAGTATTTGGGCAAGACGGTGAAGGTGTACCGCTACAACGAGCACACCGGCGTGGATGAAGCCAAGCAGGCCACGATTTTGTCGGTCGAAGGTGGCACCGTGCTGAACATCGATGGGCAAATCACCTCGAATTTCCCGGGGCGCTTTGCGTTTCCCGAGGTGCCGGAGAACTTGCTGCAGAAGCCGACCTTGGTGTGGCTCTTGGCGAGCGGCGCGGCCGATCAGCGCGTGGAGGTGACGTACCTCACCCAAGAGCTGAACTGGCACGCGGACTACGTGCTGTCGGTGGATGCCGACGACAAGCTGGGGGATCTGACGGGCTGGGTCACGCTGCGCAACAACACCGGCACGAGCTACAAGAACGCCCAGCTGAAGCTGGTCGCGGGTGACGTGCAGCGCCTGGCACAGGCGCCAACCGAAGTCGCGATGATGGACGACGCCGTGCCCGCCGCGCCGCCCGCGCCGCCGCAGTTCAAGGAAGAGGGGCTCTTCGAGTATCACTTGTACGCCCTGCAACGCCCCACGAGCTTGCTCGACAAGGAGCAGAAGCAAGTGAGCTTGCTCAGCGCGTCGAACATCGAGCTCGACAAGAAGCTGATCTTTTTTGGCGCTTCGCAGTACTACCGCGGCAACTACGGGCAGGTCGTGTCGAACCAAAAGGTCGGCGTGTACCTGGACATCCAGAACAAGGAGCAAAATAACCTGGGTATGCCGCTGCCGAAGGGCACCGTGCGCGTGTACAAGTCCGACAAAGCCGGCCAAAAGCAGTTCATCGGCGAGGACGCGATCGACCACACGCCGCGCGACGAAAAGATCCGCATCAAGCTCGGCGAAGCGTTCGACGTGGTGGGTGACCGCACCGAGACGTCCTGGCAAGTGATCAGCCAATGCGTCGGTGAGAGCGCTTGGGAGATCAAGCTGCGCAATCACAAAGACAGCGCGGAGACCGTGCTGGTGTACGAGCCCGCGGGCGGCGATTGGGAGATCCTGTCGTCGAGCTTGCCCGCGACGAGGAAGGACGCGAGCACGTTCACGTTCGACGTGCCGTTAGCGAAGCGATCCGAAACCAAATTGACTTACCGCGTGCGTGTTCGCTGGTGCTGAACGAAAGCTGAGAATGAAGATGAAAACGAAACTAGTGACTGCAACTTCGGTGTTGGCGTTCTCGCTCGGGTTCGGCGCGCTCGGTGTCCAAAGCGCCGCGGCCCAGCCGAAACCCGCGGGTAAACCGGTCGTGGCAGCTCCGGCAAAGCCGGCGCCCGTGACGGCCGCGCACAGCGTGTCCACGGCCGACGATCGCAAAACGGTGAGCATCACCGTGTACAACCAAAACTTCGGATTGGTGCGCGAGGTGCGCGAGCTGCCGGCGCTCGGTAGCGGCAAGGTCGAGCTGGAGTTTCGCGATGTGGCCGCCAACATTCAGCCCGAGACGGTGAACATCAAATCCGTGGGCGGGGGCGGCATCTCGGTGCTCGAGCAGAATTACCGCTTCGACCTGCTGAGCCCGCAAACCTTGCTCGAGAAGTACGTCGGCAAGCGCGTGCGTGCCTACCGCTACCACGAGCAAACCGGAAAAGAAGACGTGGTGGATGCGGATCTGTTGTCCATCGAGGGCGGCCAGATCTTGAAATTCAACAACGAGATCACGTTCGGCTACCCTGGGCGCTTGGCGTTCCCGGAAGTGCCGGAAAACTTGATCGCCAAACCGACCCTGGTGTGGCTCGTGGAAAGCGCGGCCGCGAAGCAAACGGTGGAGGTCACGTATTTGACTCAGAATTTGAATTGGTCGGCGGACTACGTGCTCGTCGTGGATGACGCGGAGAAGAAGGGTGATCTGACCGGTTGGGTCACGCTGACCAACCAATCCGGCGCAAGCTACAAGAACGCCGAGCTCAAGCTCGTGGCGGGTGACGTGAACCGCGTGCAGCCGCCGCAAGCCGTGCCCATGGCTTATGGCGCCGTGGATGTCAAATCGAAGCGCGCCGAGCCGCAGTTCCAAGAGCAAGGCTTGTTCGAGTACCACCTTTACTCGCTACAGCGCCCGACCAGCGTGCTGCAAAATGAGCAGAAGCAGGTGAACTTGCTAACGGCGCCAGGTATCGGCGTGAACAAGAAAATGATCTTCTACGGCCAGCAGTACTGGTTCCGCGGTCAATACGGGCAAGTGATGTCGAATCAGAAGGTCGGCGTGTACCTCGACATTCAGAACAGCGAGCAGAACCACCTGGGCATGCCGCTACCGAAAGGCACGCTGCGCGTCTACAAAGCCGACAAGAGCGGCGCCAAGCAGTTCGTCGGTGAAGATGCCATCGACCACACCCCGCGCGACGAAAAGCTGCGCGTGAAGATGGGCGACGCCTTCGACGTCGTGGGCGACCGCAAGCAAACCGAGTGGCACGAGCTCGGCGGCTGCGTCTCCGAGAGCGCCTGGGAGATCGAAGTCCGCAACCACAAGGACACCGCGATCGAGGTGGAGGACTACGAGCCGGTCGGCGGGGATTGGACGATGATTTCGTCCAGTCAGGCTGCTGAAAAGAAGGACTCGAGCACCTTCACTTTCAACATCAAAGTACCGGCGCGAGGCGCGACCAAGGTGAATTATAAAGTGCGGGTCAGGTGGTGCTGAGCCCGCGTTGCGCCGGGGCGTGCTAAACGCCAGGCGTAGGACACATGGAGCGGGTCTGTATCGTCATCCCGGCGTTCAACGACTGGGAATCGGTCCAACGGTTGGTCGTCGATCTCGGTCAAACCGGGGTCGAACGCGGCGTGCGCTTCGAGCTGGTGATCGTCGACGATTCGTCGACCGTTCCGGCGCCAATTGCCTGGCCGTCAGGCAGCGGCTCGCTGCGCATCGTGAGGCTGGCGTGCAACGTCGGGCATCAGCGCGCCATCGCCATTGGGCTCGTCGTTTCTCGCGAGCAAGCGGAGTCCTGCGCTGCCGTCGTGGTGATGGACGGTGACGGCGAAGACCGACCGGTCGACATCTCGAAGCTGCTCGATTCGAGCGCGGCCAGCCCGACCTCGATCATCTGCGCACGTCGAGCGCGGCGCACCGAACGGCCGCTGTTTCGCGCCTTCTACGCGCTGTACAAGTTTCTGTTCGGCAAGCTGACCGGCACGCACATCGACTTCGGCAACTTCTGCTTGATCCCAACGGCGGCGTTGCGGGCGGTCGTTTCGCAAGCGGGGATTTGGAACCACTTGGCGGCGACCCTGGTTCGTTCCCGGCTGCCGCTGGTCAAGATCGATACGACCCGCGGGGTGCGCTACGCAGGGCAATCCAAGATGAACTTCGTGTCATTGGTCTTGCACGGCCTGAGCGCGGTGGCCGTCTATGCGGATGTTGCCATGGTGCGCATTGCCCTGTTGGCGACGGTCCTGGCGGGGTTGGCGTTCGCGGGTATTCTGGCGACCATCGCCGTGCGCCTGTTTACGCCTTGGGCCATTCCCGGCTGGGCCTCCGGCGTGGCCGGCACGCTATCGGTGCTGCTCTTTCAAGCCGTAATCACCCCCGCGATCGGCCTATTCGTCGTGCTCAGTCAGCGCACGACGCGCACCGTCGTCCCCCTGCACGACGCCGCCAACTTCGTCGAGTCGGTGCGGGTCGTCTATGATACGAGCGAGGTCTAATGCCGAACGCAGAGCAGTATTCGTACGTAGGCAGCGAGCTCGAGTTGTTCAGCAAGGCCGTCAACTGGAAGCGTTACTGGGCGGGTCGTCTGCGCCCCTACGTCCACGGTAACGTGTTGGACGTCGGTGCCGGCCTCGGCGCGACGTTCGATTACCTGGCGGATGCTGCCGATAGCTGGACCTGCCTGGAGCCAGACGCGCAGCTGTGTGCGCAGCTTGCCGCGCGCCTCGCGTCGCATGCCCGTCCGCCCCAGGTGATCTGCGGCACACTCGAGCAACTGCCCGCGGAGCGGAAGTTCGATACGGCCGTGTATATCGATGTGCTCGAGCACATCGAGCACGACGCCGAGCAAGTGTCGGCCGTCATCGATCGGCTCAACCCAGGCGGTACGCTCATCGTGCTGTCGCCCGCGCTGCCTTTCCTCTACTCGCCGTTCGACGAGAGCGTCGGCCACTTCAGGCGCTACACGCGGCAATCGCTGGCCGCCGTGGCCCCGCCTTCGCTGGCGCTCCAGGCATGGTTCTTCTTGGATGGGCTCGGCGTGTTGGCCTCGCTGTTCGCCCGCTTCGCCAAACGCAGCGCGCCCACCAAGGCTCAGGTCGAGATCTGGGACAAGACCCTGGTGCCCGTATCGCGAATTACCGACGCGCTCACCTCGCGCCTGTTCGGCCGCAGCATCGTCATGGTCTGGACCAAGCAGTAGCAATCATGCATGACCAAGCACTAGAAGCAGCGTTCGGAGAGGCGGCGCCCGAGCATTTTTTCTGGCAGACGCGGGCGCCCGGCATCTCGGAACGCGAGCGCGAGCTGGTGGAAGCCGCGTTCCTTCCGTTGGGACAGCGCGTGCTCGACTTGGGCTGCGGTGAAGGCGCGACGCTGTATCACTTGGGCGGCCCGCCCGGTGCCGTGGGGGTCGATTTATTCCCCAAGAAGGTCGCGTTTGCGCAGGACCAGCTCCCCAATTGCCGTTTCGTTGCCGCATCGGTCTACGAGCTCCCGTTCGAAGCGGCTTCATTCGATCACCTCATCGTGCGAGACGTGATCCACCATCTCGAAGAGCCGACGCGGTTCATCGCCGAGTGCGCGCGCGTGTTGTCTCCCGGTGGGCGGGTGGATGTGCTCGAACCGTGTCGCTACAACCCGTTGATTGCGCTTCACGCCGCGCTCAACGTCGCCGAACGCGGGGAACTGCGTTCGACGGAGCCGTTCTTGCGTTCGCTGCTCGACGCCCGGTTCACCCAGCTGAGTGTGCAGCGCTTTCAACCCATGCCGCTCCACCGAATCGTCTATCACCCCGAGCTCGGGAGTCCGGCGCTTGGCAATTCCCGCCCCTTTCGCGACGGCTTGCAGCGCTTCGAGACGCTGCTCGCCAAAGTCGTACCCCCAGTGGCTTGGGCTTATCTGCACGTACGCGGCACCTTGCCGGCTCGAGGCTGAGCGAGCACGGCCGGCCTCCCCGAAGGCGCTTCCACTCAATACTTCGCTGCCGGGATGTCAACGTTTTGGCGGCGTACATTGGCTCACACCCGTGAGCGTGAAGCGGCTTCGGACCGCCTGCCTGATTCGAGACAATGCCTCACTCGTCCCAGCGTGAGCCTTAAGCTTTAGCTGTTCCGGCCGACTTAAAGGTGCGTGTCGACCATCATCGGTCTCGTAGTCATGTTCGGGTGCGTGCTCGCGGGCTTCGCCATGGGCGGCGGTCCGTTCCCGGTGCTGCTGCAGCCCGCAGAGTTGGTCGTCATCGGTGGTGCGACGGTCGGCACGGTGATCATCTCCGCGCCTGGCAAAGTGATGTCGCGCGTGCTCGCCTCCTTGAAGAAGGCGTTCTCGAATCACTCACCCACCAAAGCCGACTACCTCGATCTGTTGAAGCTCTTGTACCAGATCTTGGCACTGATTCGGCGTGAGGGAGTGCTCGCGCTCGAGCCGCACGTGAGCGATCGTCAGGCGAGCTCCCTGTTCGGCGCATACCCGAGCGTCACCAAGCGCCACCACGCGATGGACTTTTTGGTCGACGGCTTGAAGCAATTGGTCGACGGTTGCTCCGCGGAAGAGCTGATGATGCTGTTCGATGCCGAGCTCGAGACGCACCACGCGGAAGACGCACAGCCGATTGGCCTGATTCGTACGGCTGGTGACGCTTTGCCGGGTCTCGGCATCGTCGCCGCCGTGCTCGGTATCGTGATCACGATGGCCCACTTGGACGGCGGTCCCGAAGAGATCGGCCATCACGTCGCCGCCGCGCTGGTCGGTACCTTCCTCGGCATTTTGCTGTGTTACGGCATGGTCGGCCCGATGGCGACCAGCGTCGAGATTCAGGTCGCTGCCGAGGGCCGCTACATGCTGTGCGTCAAAGAGGCCGTCGTCGCGGCCGCTCGCGGCGTGAACCCGGCGATCGCCATCGAGTTCGCGCGCCGCGCCATCTTCTCCGACGAGCGACCGACGAGCGCCGAGCTCGACAAAGCGTTCGCGGAGCTGAAGGGCAAGTAAGCATGGCTGGCGGTGGTGGTGCAGCACAAGGTGGCCCGAAGGTCATCATCATCAAGAAGAAGGGCGGTCACGCCGCTCATCACGGTGGCGCGTGGAAGGTGGCCTACGCCGACTTCGTGACCGCCATGATGGCCTTCTTCATGGTGCTCTGGCTCGTATCCCAGACCGATCAAGAGACGCGCACCGAGCTGTCCGACTACTTCCGAACCGGCGTATTTACCGGTGCTCCGTCGATCCTCAATGGTGGCAGCGGCATTCAAAGCCGCGGCTACTTCGACGTGGTGGGCTCTTCTCATACGCAGCCCGAGCAAGTCACGTTCGAGCGGGTGTCCCTGGCCGTGCGCGCCAAGATCTCGCAAATGATCGGCGAAGACCCGTCGCTGCGCGAGGTGAGAGATCAGATCAAAGTCAGCGTGACCGAAGAGGGCCTCTTGATCCAAATTCTGGACGGCGGCACGAACCTGCTCTTCGAGTCTTCTTCGGCCGAGCTCAAGCCCAAGCTGGTCGACATCCTGGAGCGCATCGCGCCCGTGCTCGCGCGCTTGAGCAATCAGATCCAAGTGCACGGTCACACCGACGCGCGCCCCTTTCCGGCCGGTTCGAATCGCTCGAATTGGCAGCTGTCGTTCGAGCGCGCCGATCGTGCGCGCGCCATCCTCGAGAAGAGCGGCTTGCGCACGGGACAAGTGTCGGGTGTGTTCGCGCACGGCGCCACGGCGTTGATGAAGCCCGATGAGCCGTTCGCCGCAGAGAACCGAAGGCTCTCGATTCTCGCGGTCCGCCGCGGCATGGAGCAGGTGGCCGCTCGCGGCAAAGCCGCAGCCGAAGAAGAGGACGAGACAGAAGGGCCGAAGCCCAAACCTCGCCGCGCTCCGACGGGCATGGCGCTCGGTAAGAGCGAAGCCAAGCCCGAGCCGACCGCAGACTGAGCTCTAGTTTTTTAGGGGCGCTCGCGGGGCTCACCATGCAGCTCCGCGTGTGTGGAGCGGCCCGCGGCTCCGCTGCGCGCTTTACGTCGCGCTGCGCAGGGGCTCGAGCTCGAGCACGATCATGCGTTGATCGAGCGCAGTGTCGAGGAGCACGTCGCAGCTCTCGTTCGGCGGTAGCTCGATCACGTAATCACCGAGCCGGTCGCGCGCGGTGACCACGCAGCCGGCTTCGCGTAGCGCGCTTTCGTAGGCCGCGCCGTTTTCGCCGGCCAGGCTGAGCAAGTAGCGCCCGCTCGCTGCCAGCACTTGGCCCGGCGTACCGGTCGAGACGAGCAGGCCTCGCTCGAGCAAGAACAGCTCGCCGCAGGTCTCCAACAGCGAGCGCTCGGCGCTCGGGGAGCTAGGCCACGATGTCGCGAGGATCAGGCGGCTGCTCGTGCCGGCTTCGACGCACAGGCGGGCGACGTAGTCCGCGGCTGGAGCGTCGAGCCCGCGCAGTGGGGACTCGAGCCAAATAACAGGCGGGGACGTGAGGCTGGCCAGCGCAATGCCGACGGCGCGCTGCTGGAAGAGCGTAGTTTGCGTGAGCTTGCGGGAGGCGAGCGGTTGCAAGCCGAAGCGGTCCAAGGCGTGCTTGGTGTCCCGCGCCGCGCGCGCCGCGGAGCCGTGGCTCAGGCGCGCTGCCTGCTCCAGGTACTCTTTGACCGTGAAGGCAGCGGGCAGCGGCGGATCGCAGAGCGCGAGCCCGACCACGCCATCAGCCAGCGCAGACTCCAGCTCGTGACCGAGAACGCGCGCGCTGCCGCTTTCGACTTGGGCTTCTCCGGTGAGCGCATGCTGGAGCGCCGACCAATCCCCCAGCAAGCCCACTCGTGCAGCCGCGGAGCTGCAGCTGAGCGCGGCCGTCAGGGCCGCGCCAGCGCGACGCACGGCGGCATCGCGGAGCTCCAGCGTGGGTGCGTTGGTCACGGCTCGATGGGCGTCATTTCCATGAGCGCGAGCGGCTTGTCGCCCGCATGTGCGACGAACGGGGACAGCGCGCGCACCAGATCCAAGAATTGCGAGGGCAAGAGCGAAGCCGCGTTGGCCTCGGCGTGCACGCCCTCGATGCCCAAGAGCCGGCCAATCAAGGTGGTATCGGGCGGTGGCAGCTCGACGATCGGGCCGTGATCGGGCACGTGCCCGAGCTGCCGCGCCAGGGCGACGGCTTGGCGTAAGCCACCCAGCTCGTCGACCAGCTTGCGGTCGAAGGCCTGCTGCCCCGTCCACACCCGGCCTTGTCCGACCTCGTCGACCTGGGCCTTGGTCAGCTTGCGACCGCTCGCCACGCGGGTGAGGAACACGTCGTAGAACTGCGCGACCTTTCGTTCGAGCTCCGTGTGCTCCTCGGACGTGAACGGGCGGAAGATGGATTCTGCGTCGGCTCGCGGCGCGGTCTTGTACACCTCCACGCTCACGCCGATGCGGCGCAAGAGCTCGGCGACATCGGCCTTGCCGTAGAAGATGCCGATGCTGCCGGTGATGGTGAGCGGGTTGGCGAACACGTGCGTGCCTGGAGCCGAGATGTAGTAGCCGCCGCTGGCCGCGGCGCTGCCCATGCTCACGATCACCGGTTTCACCGCGGTGGTGAGCTGGATTTCGCGGTAAATCACGTCGGCGGCCATGGCCGAACCGCCGCCGGTCTCGACGCGCAGCACGACCGCGCCGATTCGCGGGTTCTCCCGAGCTTTCTTCAGGCTCTCCGCGATCGTGTACGAGCCGACGAGGCGCGTGCCGAGCAGCGGAATGGTTTGGCTGCGACCGTCGACCATGTCGCCGTCGACGTAGACGATGGCGATTCCCGAGCTATCACCGAAGTAGTCGGGCGTACGCGGCCCGCGGCGATCCTCGAGCAGGCGCACCGGATAGCCGACGAGCTTCGCCGTCTCGTCCTCCAGCTGGTCGTCGAAGGCGAAGCCGTCGACCAGGCCGGCGAACTTGGCCTCGGAGGCCACGAACGGGCCCTTGGCGATCCGCGCGCGCAGCTCGGTCGCGTCGATGTGGCGACCGGTCGCGACGTCGATCGTGAAGTTCTTCTCTACCTGCTGCAGTAGATCGATCTTGTCGGCGCGCGACACCTCGGTCGAGCCATCCCTCATGAACGACTCGGGCGCGCTCTTGTGCGCGCCGATGCGCACGAAATCAGCCTTGATGCCGAGCTTCTCGAGCAGCCCGGAGAAATACATATAGCGCGACTTCAAGCCTGCAAAGCGGATCCCGCCGGCGGGATTGAGCACGATGCGATCGGCGGCCGAGCACAAGTAGAGCGAAGAGCCGTCGGCATCTTCCAAGCTGCACAGCACGCGCTTGCCAGCTTGGCGCAGGTGAAACAGCGCGTCGCGCAGCTCTTGCGCGTGCGCCATGGAATCGGCCGGCGCGCTGCGCAGCTCGACCACCACCGCCGCCACCGTGGGCTCGTTCTCGGCGATGTCCCACAGCTTGCGTAAGAGGGCGGTGTGCGCGCGCACGCTCGGCGTGTCCTCGATGCGTAGCCGAAGCGCGAAGCGCGGCGCTTCCGCGGCGGCACTTTCGCGGAAGGCCTTGGCGGCGATCTCGAAGCCCAGGTTGTCTTGCGCGCGGCCTTTGGCAGAGCCGAGGCCATCGCCGAATAGGCTGCCACCCGCGACCTCGGCCGAGCCCGAAGCGCCGTTGAAGTTGAAGGCGAACGAGGCCGAGGCCAGCCACGCCTTGCGCTGCTCGTCGTTACCCGGGTCGGAGTATTGGAAATCACCGCGCAGGCGGCCGAGCTCGGGCACATCGACCCCTAGCGTGGCTTTGGGCACCCAATAACCCCCGCCGTGGTCGACGTACTGGCTCTCGAGCCCGACCTCCAGCGCACGGCTGCGCACGGGACGAATCGCGACCGCGAAGTTGTAGCTGCGGTCGAGGTAGCCGCCGGCATCGGTGCTGGGCGCGTTCAAGTTCTGACCGACGACGGCGAAGCCGAAGTAGTCACTGGGCCGCGAGGTGAGGCCGAGCGACCACGACGATAGATCGTGCGCTGCGCGTTGATTCGAATACGAGCGCTGGAGCGAGAAGCCCATGGAGAAGGAGCTGCTCGGCTTCAGCGCCAGGCCCCAGGTGAGCCACTCGTAACGCGCGTCGTCACTGCCGAACATGGCTTGTGCCGATGCTCGAGGTGGCGAAACGATGTCCAAGCGCAAGCCGGTGGCCAAGGACAAGAACGGAATCGGAAACGCGAGGCCGAAGGCATGACCCTGGTAACTGGCGGTCGCGTTCTCGTTCAAGAACATGCCCGTCCAGCGCAGCTCTTCTTTCTGCATGAAGCCGAGGTTGGCGGGGTTCACGACCAACGCCGTCGAGTCTTCGTCACTCACGGCGCTGCGGCCGAGCGCGGGCAAGCGCGTCGGTTGATCGGCGGGGAACTGCGCCTGGGCCGTCATGCTGCCCAAAAGGCCCGCGGCCAGCACGAGGCTGCCCAGGCCGTAACGAGGGGCCCGCATCAGACGATGCCTCGAGCCTTGACGACCGCGAGTATTTCGGGCTCGCGCAGGGCCAGCTCGTCGTTGTCCTTCACGGGCAAGAAGCGGGAGGCCGTGCCGGTGCGGGGCTGATGCAGGTAAATCGTGGGCAGGTAACTCGAGACCTCGTTCACGAGCCGCTCGAACTGCACGACCGGCTCGCCGTCCACCTTCTTGTTCACGGTGAAGTAGCTCCACTTCATGTCCAAATCGAGGATGGCTTTGGCGTCGAAGTAGAAGACGTTGGTCGCGAACACGCGCACCTGGCTCGGGTCGAAGCTGGGCGGGATGCGGAACTCTTCCAAAATGCAGACCGTTCCGTCGACATCCACCGGGATGCCCCCGCGATCGGTGGGCAGCTTGTCCACGACCTCCGCCGTCACCGCTTTGCCGTTCTTGAGGTGAAAACCAATGCTGGCAGGGTCGAGCGTGCCGCCCAAATTGTCGATGTTGCTCATCAGGACGACCTGACCGCCGCGCTTCACGAAAGCGCTGAGCAGCCCGCTCTCGCGCAGGGCATCCGGCAAATCACCATGGCCCGGTGCGTGCTCGCTCGGCTTTCCGCGTTTGTCGAAGAACACGTCACCCTTCGGAGTGACGCGAAGCGAAAGATGCTGCGTGAAGGTAGCGATGCTCTCCCCGTCCAGATCATCCCCGAGGGCTGCTCGGATCCCGGCGTCGGTCGAGTGGCTGGTCATCAGCCACAGCGGAGGCACCGTACCGTAGCGGCGCTCGATGGCACGCATCTCGGCACGGCGCAGGTCGAGGAAGCTTTTGCCTGGGATGGCGTCGACCAAGGCCTTGATCACGCCGCCCATGCGGGTTGCCATGCCGCCCGCGAGTACCAACAAGGCCACGCGCCCTTCGCGCAGCGCTTGCTCGCCGAGCGCGACCAACTCCGCGTACTCCGGGCTGCCGATTGGCGGCAGTGTGACCAAAGCCTCCGCAGGAGGCGGCTTGATCGTGCCCTTCATGAAGTTGTCTTCGGCGCTTTCGGTGCGAAGCCTGGAAGCGAGTTGCTTGAAGCGTTCGGGATCGAAGCGATGGTGCGCCAGAAGCGCCTGCACGTCGGGGGGGAGCTCTGCCAACTGTTGATCGAGCGAGAGTGCCATTTGAGCCGCAGGCTAGCCCGGAACCCTCCGGCGATCAGCCCCCAAGTGGGCGCTGAGACGGAGGCGACCTCGACAGAGGCGCGGCCGAGATGCGGCTCAGCCGGCTTCGAGCTCGCTGGCGGGCGGCGAGGGCGCGGCCAGCGCGGGCTTGCTGCGCGCGAGGATCCAGAAGCCGATGCCCAGTGCGGAGGCCATCAAGAACAGCTGCGATGCGTAAGCGACGAACACCATGGCAGCGCCCGATGACTTCAGGGTGACGAGCGGGAAAAACAGCGCGAGCCCCGAGTAGGTGCCAATCTGAAATGCTCCGAACAAGCCTGGCCCGGCCGGCACGATCACGCCCAGGCCGAGCACCCCGAGCGACACGCACGCCTCGGCCAGGGTGCCCTCGATTCCGGCGCCTCGCATCAGCGCGAACTGGGCCAGCACTTGAAACAGCCAGTACAGCACGGTCTCGCCGAAGAAGCGCAGGCGGTTGCTCGGAGAGCCGAGCACGTTCAAGCCGTCCGCCAAGCGCTCCAGCGTCAGAGTGACGAAATGCGCGAGCTTGGGGGAGATCGGGCTCAGCAGCGCGGAGGTGATGCGGCGCGCGAAGCTGCGCGCACCGTAGAACACGAGCAGGGCCAGGAAGCCGCCGCTGAACACGAGGGCCGCGAAGTAAATTGCGTGGGGGATGATGGACACGGGCAGCGGCATCTCACCCAAGTGATCGGGCAAGGGCGAGAGCGGTGTCGACAGCGTCATGGCAATGGCGCTGACCACGGTGAGCATCAACCCGTCGATCACGCGTTCGGCCCCCGCGGCGCCCAGTGCTTGGAAGAAGCTCACTTTGCCGTCGCGTGCCAATAGATACGGCCGCGCCGCCTCGCCCATGCGTAGCGGAGCGAACATGATCGCCGCGATCCCGACGAGCCCGATGCCCACCACGCGCGGCGCCGACACGTCCGGAGCGACCGCGCGCAGCAGCGGCACCCAGCGGTGGACGCGGAAAAACACGCCCACGACTTGAAGCAGCAGGTACGCGGGGATCGCCCACACGGCGAGCGTGGAGAGAGCGCCTGCGGGCGGGATCAGCGGCAGGCCACCGCGGTGAAACAGCCACACGAAGGCGCCCGCGATGCAAAGCGATGCCAAGATCCGGGGCGCATAGACCCGGAGCGGGCTGTTGACGGTCGCGGTTGATTGGCTGGACACTTGGCCCCTCAGTGCTTGTGTGGACTCAGGCCCAGGCGCGAGAGCGCAGCGCTGGTGTTCGCCGACTCGAAGTCGCGCTTGAACAAGTAGAACTCGTCCCCGGTGAACGCGACCAGGCCGTAGGGGTACTTCTGGAATTTCTCGTTGATCATTCGGCGCATCTCGCCGTTCAGCTCGAGCTTGCTGAAGAAAATGTAGTCGACCGGACCGACGTCGTAGCGGAAGACATAGGCGTCGTTGCGCGCCGAAATGTGCGGGTTCATGTACTCGCCCGCGGCGACGCTGGCCTCACGCGGGATTTTCGTCACCGCCTCACGGACCGCGGCGAAGCGCTTCTGCTCGGAGTCCGACATCGTGAACTGCACGCGCGAGAAGCCGCCCGTGAAACTCTCACGCTGGAGCAGGCAGCCGAAATTGTAGCTGTGGCTGAGCACCGCGATCACCATCGTTACCAGCGCGGCGTAGAACTTGGCTTTGCCGTCGGCCTCGAACTTGAGTAGCCAGAGGCTGAGCACGACGGTCAGGAATAGATACGGGATCCAGTGCGAAGTGTACTGGAACGCGATCGAGACGGTGGGCCAGTAGGCGGTCGTGAGCAGCGTGAAGAACGCGCCCGGAATCAGGAGCAGCACGAACGGCAGCTTGCGCAGCGGCAGGAACGCGAGCGGCGCAATCATGTGGAAGCCGTAAGCCAGCTTGTTCTCGCGAATGAACGTGGTGAGGGCGTAGATCGGATTCGAGATCAGCGTCACGAGCACGCTGCCGTAGCTGGATTTGCCGTCGGCGAAGAGCTCCGAATAAATGCTCTCGAACCACCACGTGCCGGCGTGCGGCATGATGATGAACTTGTTGATGCCGAACCAGAGCCCGGACACGCCAGCCAGCGTGAGGCCCAAGCGCACGCGCGCGCCGGTCATGAACAGGAACACGCCGAGCATGGCCAGGCCGACCGCGACGTCCTCGCGCGTCGCGAACAAGATCAGCACCGTCACTACGGTGAGCCACGTTTTGCGTGAGGCGATCGCGTAGTACAGCCAAAAATGGAAGAAGATGGCCACTGGCAGCCAGTGAAAATCGTAGAAGTTTGGGCCATGCAGCGGCGCGAACATCAGGTACGACAGCGCAATCAGCACGGCCGGCCCGCGCGTCACGAACTTTCGTGCGAACAAGAAGAGCGGGATGGCGGCTCCGCCCAAGAGCGCTGCTTGCATCCAGAGCAGTGTCTCGGCGCCGGGCTTGATCGCGTACAGCGGCGCGAACAGCACCATCACGTATTCGGCGTGGCCCGCGATGTAACTGAATTTTCCGGGGCCGAACAGCACGGGCGACTTGAAGAAGCGCCCGTGGATGACGTTGAACATCAAGTTGTCGTAGATGCCCAAGTCGAAGGCCATCGACTGGATCAGGCGGTGGCGCAGGACCGTGTAGAAACCGAAGAAGGCGGTGTACCCGACGGCAGCGAGCGTGACGACGATGCCTGCCCAGCTTTCCGGCACGCGGGGCCGCTTGAGGCTCGCTGGCCAACGCAACCAGGCGGGGCGACGGAGCTCCGAAGCGGTCCGTAGCGCGCGGGTGAGCAGCGCGCGCGATGCGAACACGAACGCCGTCAATAGGACCAGGTAGTAGGTCGTTCGCTGCTGGCCGAACTGCCAAATGAAGAACAGCGGCAGGGCGAACACCACGCACAGCGGCGAAAGAAGGGCCGCGAGCGTATTGAGCGCCGGCAGCATGCGCTGCTTCTTGAACAGCCACACCACGCCGCAGGCAGCAACCGTGAACACGACGCTCGCCAGTAGCGATACCAGGAGCAGCTTGCGCGGCGCTTCACCGAGCACGTTGCTCATCAAAAAATCGTGACGGTGACTGTCTTTGAGCGTCAGCGTCTGCCCGGCGAGGGCGAGTGAAAACCCGACCACCGCGAGCGTGGCGACCGAGAACGCGGTCCTGGGCAAAGTGTCGGGAGGCGGCTGCTGGGGAAAGGCTTCCCAGGGCGACTCGTTGGAGGCTGCGGGCAACAGCAGAGGCGCAGCGGCGACGTCCGGCGCGGTCGCCGCGACTTCTGGAGGCGTTTCGGGCGGCAGCGAGAGAGTCGCGGCGCTGTGCTGCTCGCTCGCAGCTGTGGCGACGTCGGTGCCCTCGGCGGCGGCCGAAGGGGTCGGCACTCCATCCTGAGCAGGCGGCTCGTGTTCGGTCATTCGTTCAAGGAACCCGCGTGGAGGAAGGCGCGACGCCGACGTTACTTTTTCAGAGGACTAGAGACCGTGATCACGGTGTTCCAACACAGCCGGCCCAGCGCGGGCACGTGCGCCAAAATCTGCTCGTCGAGCTTCTTCAACGGATCGAAGAACGGCGCAATTTTGCGGGCGTCCGTGTAAATCTTCTTCCAGTACCGCTCTTTGTTCGGGTTCACGCGATCCCAAGCGAAGAACTTCAAAAACACGGCCAACGTGGTGAGCCAAAACTCGCGGTGCTTCACGCTGCCGAAGGACGACTTGAACTCGTCGATGTTGCCGAAGCTGAGCGGCTTCTCGTCCGGCGTTCGCACTTCCTCGGCGATCTTGCGGTACACGTTGATGACCGGGTTGTACGGCAAGGGTTCGATGAAGCAGCCCACCCCGCCCGGCTTCATGATCCGCGCAAGCTCCGGGATCGCGGTCTTCAGCGGCACGTGGTGGAGCACGCCGTTGCCGTAGATGCGATCGAACTCGCCGTCCGCGGCGGGGATGGCGTCACCCGAGACGACGCGCGTCTCGATCTCGACGCCGTGCTTCTTGGCCAAACGCTGAGCGAGCTCGAGCATGCCCGGCGAGACGTCGATCGCGACCACTTTTGCGCCGCGCTTGGCGAGGAAGATGCCGCCCTCCGCGGCGCCGCAGCCGTAGTCGAGCACGGTGAGCCCGCGCACGTCACCGAACTGCTCCAAGACGAACTGATTCTCGATCGCCGTGGTCGAGGTGAACGTCTCGTCGATCAGGGTCGCGTCGAGGTCGACGTCGGCCGCCCACTGATCGTGGAATTCGGCTTCTTTTTGGCGGCGCACATCGTCGTTCGGGCTCGGCTGCATGGCGCGGTGTTCTACGCCAGCTCACCTATCGCCGCAACCTCGCGAAAAATTGCTGAAATCCACGCCAAAGCGGCATTCTAGCGGCGCACCAAGCGTGGGTGTGGGCCACGCGTCAGGCACACCACACACGACACCGAACAAACTCACTCGTGGTGTCGTTGTGCGGTCTGCGTCAGTGACGCTCAATCGGAACTATTTCGTCCCCAAAGGCGCGAGATAGCTGTGGGCACACGTCTTGCTCTATGTGCTCTCGGTGAAACCAAACAATCCTCGCGGTGCTCGTACTGCAAGCGCGCTTGCAGTACTCGTCGTTGCCTCGTGCCGGCTCGGAAGCGGGGAGGTCGAAGCAATAGAAACGCGGACGAGTTCGCTTTCCGAAAGTGCACTTGCCTATCGTGCGGTCAGCGCCGAACGACCTGCCGTTGCAGCGTCTTGGGGGAGCGGCAGACTGGACGTTTTCGCGCGCACCGGCACAGGTGCGTTGAGCATTCGATCCAACTTGGCTGGTGCTTGGTATCCCGCGAATGGTTGGAACCCTATGGGCGGGCCCATCGAGGGCGGCGCCGAAGTCGTTTCGTGGGGACCAAACCGATTAGACATTTTTGCGCGCCTTCAGGACCAAAGCTTGTACATCAAGAGTTGGACCGGAGAAGTCACCGGTTGGATCCCGTCTGATGTGGGCTGGAACCCGATGGGGGCGCCTACTGGAACAACGTTCGCTTCGGGGCATCCTTCGGTGACCGCATGGTCCCCCGGTACGCTGCAGGTCGTCTTGCCAGGATCCAATGGCAACGTCTACCTCAAGAGGTGGACTGGGACCACGTGGATCCCCTCCCAACTGGGTTGGGATGCTCTCGGCGGCCCGATTGTGGGATCCGCGAAAGCTGTCAGCTGGGGAGCGAATCGATTGGATATCTTCGCGCGCTTGACCGACGGAAATCTGTATATCAAGTCATTGGTCAATAACCAGTGGATTCCCTCTCAATCCGGCTGGAACTCATTGGGCGCGCCGCCCAACGCCTCGGTCGCCAGCGATCCCGTGGTTGTCTCGTGGGGAGTGGGTCGGCTTGATATACTAGTCATGGGCACGGACGGCGGGCTCTACCTCAAGTCGTATGACGGGGATTGGATCCCGCAGAATACCTGGGCATCGCTCGGCACCTGCGTCGGCCCGGTATCGATGGTGTCCTGGGGCCCCAATCGGCTCGACATCTTCGCGCGTCAGGGCACGGATGGGGCGCTGTACATCAAGAGTTGGACTGGCGCGACCACCGGCTGGATCCCCTCTCAATTGGGCTGGAACTCTATCGATGTTCCAGCACCAGGCATACGAATCACCGGCCCGGTAACCGCTGTCTCCTGGGGGGTGAACGAGCTTCGCGTTCTCGCCCCAGCGAGCGATGGCGGGCTATACGAACGGCATTGGAATGCCGGCTGGGCTCCCTGGGGCAAGCTCAGTGACGACGTTTCGCAAGACCGAGTCGAGACGATTCCGTTTTGGTCGACCGGGGTCATGTACGACGAATCTGTTCTTATGGTTCCGCCGACCTCCGGCGGACTACCAGAAGCCAAGTTGCTCTTTCCGGCGACCCAGATCCTATCGGTAAGGGATGCCACCCTCGGCATCGAGTACCAACGGGACAAGGATTGGACGTTCGACTCGGCGACCAACACGCTGAAGTTGCTCAACGGCTCTCACGCGGCATCGATGACCCAAGCGCAGCTGTTTCCGTCGGGCGGCGTGCTGTTCGAAGAAGGACATCTATTCCACGACAAGCAGCTCAACGTTTCTTACAACCACCCTGTCGCAGTGTGGACCGGACCAATTCCGTTGCGTCAGACCACCAACCTGCAGCGTTCGATCGCCAAGCTGACCGCTCACACGCCGTTGAAGTTAGTGCTTTTCGGCGACAGCATCGCGCAAGGCTATAGCGCGAGCGGCAACGAAACGACGGGCGGACTTGCTGCCCCCCCCTTCATGCGCTCATGGGGGGAGTTGATCGTGAGAGATCTAAAAGACCGTTACGCCACGGTGGTCAACTTCTCGAACAAGGCGGTTGCCGGTCAAGACACGGTCTGGGGCGTGAATCACGTTCACAACGATGTTTCGCTGCAGAACCCCGATCTCGTTGTGCTGGCGTTCGGTATGAACGACGGAACCGAAAACATGACACCTGCGGACTTCAAGGCGCACGTCCAGGCGATGATGGCCGATGTGCGCGCGAGCAATCCCAATGCGGAGTTCATCTTGGTCTCCCCAACCTTGCCCAATCCGGCCTCCGGTTTTCTTGGCACTCAAACTTTGTACTCGGCGCAACTCGCTTCGCTGGTGGGTCCTGGAGTGGCGTTCGCCGACATGACGCTCGTGCATCAGAAGCTACTAGAGAAGAAGAAGTTCAGCGATCTCACCGGCAACGGGATCAACCACCCCAACGACTTCCTAGTGCGTTGGTATGCGCAGATCGTCGGCGGGTTGCTCTTGTGACCCGGTATTAGACCTCCTGGAATGGGCGCGGGCTCACAGCTAACGGTACTGCCTACACAAGGCAATTTGCGCACATCGGTCGTACTTTTTAGCCAGCGCGGATTTGCATTCGCGGGTTGCAAATCATTTTTGACGATGAGCCGCGACAAGCGGCCTCTTTCCGTACGCACGTCTCACTAACAACATCCAAATTCAAAGGCAATGGTTATGAATATTCGAAAATCGGTCCCTGTCACGATGGTTCATTTGGCTATCGCTGCAGGCTTAGTCCCTTTCAATGTCGCATGCACGCAGCAAGCCGAATCCGAGAAAGACGTCACTCAGGTTGGCGAGGAGCTTTACTTGACGGGAACTACGTGGCCCGGATCTGTTGTATTCGTGTGCTACGACGGCGTTGATGGCAATAGCCCAACGCTTATTGCGGCAGCTCAGCGCGTTCTAGCAGCGAGCTGGAGCCGCGCTTCGAACTTGGTTTTTGTTGGACGCAGCGCATCGGGGCAACAGCAGAGCAACTGGGCACAGTGCGACACGAGCCCTCGCGCGGCGGGCAATTTTAGTACTATTGCGCTGCACTTTTGCGGCGGTTCGAGTACAGGGAGCAATTGCCCGGTAGCGAGTTACGATAACAACGTGCGGGCTGTTGGCGGGTTTCGGGGTCAGTCCCCGAACTTTGGGCCGGTCCCGCCTTCCTCCAATGGACACGGTCTTTTCCAGCCGGGCCTAACAAACGTTAGTATTATCTCGGATGATCCGGACACGTTTTCAACGCGGTTCCGATACGAGGTAATTCATGAATTTGGTCACGCGACTGGATTTGAGCATGAGATGAACCGCCCTGACAATTTCAGCGCGGGAGGTACTGCTTTAACCTGCGGCGCTTCCGCCGTGAAAGTGAACGGCGGAACTTATGAATCACCCTACGACATTAACTCCATCATGAACTATTGTGCACACGACCCCCTTACGGGCGGGTTCCCCACTATGCTCAGTGGGTACGACATCCAGGGCATCCGCAACGTCTATTCGCGGAGGACGGCATCTCACGGTTTCATGATCAAGAGTGACACTGATGCAAGCCTCGCCGTCAACGCAATCGGGGGCGCTGATGAAGGGACAGTACTCAAGCTTCACAGCGCGTGTACGAACACCAACCCTGATTGCACTTGGTCCTATCAGCGTGGCATGATTGTAAGCGACAAATTCCCGTCCCTCGCGCTCAACGCCGCCGGAGGCGCTGCCGAGGGCACTACGGTCAAGCTGACAGCCGCATGTACACCTAGCAATCCGGATTGCACCTGGACCTACAAGAATGGTCAATTCTTAAGCGACACGGACAACACGTTGGCAATCAACGCGGCTGGCGGGGCGGTTTTTGGAGCAACTCTCAAACTCACCCGAGCGTGCACTGCTAGCAACCCCGATTGCACTTGGACGCTACCGAATGTCATGTTGTCAAGCAATCGCGACACGACATTGAGTGTTAACGCGTTCGGTGGCGCTGCGAATGCGACCACGCTCAAGATGAACAGTCTGTGTGATCCGGGGAACACCGACTGCACGTGGACGTTTAGCCACGGTCAAATCTTAAGTGATACCAATTCTACGCTTGCTCTCAACGCCTTCAACGGGGCCACAAACGGCGCAACAATCAAGCTGATCAACTTCTGCTCCTCCAGCAACGTCGATTGTACTTGGACTTGGAAAAAGGGTCAAATCATCAGTGATAATCATGCGTCTGGAACGCTTCCGATCAAGGCAACGGGGGGCGCTCTTGATCTCGCAACGCTCAATCTGAACAGCGGATGCACCAGCACCAGCCCAGACTGCGTGTTTTCCGGGTTGTTTGCACGAAACTGACTTAGTTCCCCGATGGATGAGTAACCAACCGATTGGACCGTAGCCTTCATCGGTGAACGACTCGTATGGCCTCGCTATCGGGTCTGTTCGCCGATGAAGACCAAGCCGCTCAGCGACACGGGGTCGAGTCACGGCTCACTTCAGCCACGTCGGGCGTAGCGAGCGGGCGGCACGGGCGGCACGGGCGGCAATTGACTTCCCGTGTCTTCACCGCGAGCTGACGATCAGCGTTGACGTCACCACTGCGGTCACTACGCAGACTGGCGCGTTTCCGCAATCATAGTTCTGCGCGGCGAGAATCGAAGGCGTTCGACATCGACACCTCGACCCGCGAAACTCAAATTTTCTGTACCTGGGAAACGTCGACAAGTACGTCCCGCAACAGCCATACCACCGGTGAGTTCGCGGCCGAGCGCGCCTACGCCCGTCGCGCCCGCCCCACTGAAGCCTTAGCCGGTGCGGTGACCGTCCTTGACTGAGTCGTTCTCCCCCATGTTGATCTCCTCACCGATCAGGTAAAGCGGCCGGCGCTTCACCTCTTCGTAGATCCGGCCAACGTACTCGCCGAGGACTCCGATCATCAGCAGCTGGGCCGAGGTGCCGAGGGCGACCAAGATCATGATGGTCGTCCAGCCTTGGACCACGCCGGTCACGAACAGCTTGATGTAGATCGCCCACAAGGCAATGACGACCGCGGACAAACCCGCGAGCACGCCCAGCCAAGTCGCAAAGCGCAGGGGCACGGTCGAGAACGACGTGATGCCGTCGATCGCGAAGCGCAGCATTTTGCTCAGAGGATACTTGGTCTCGCCGGCGAAGCGTGCTTCGCGGTCGTAGTACGCGGCCGTCTGCTTGAAGCCGACCCAAGCCACCATGCCGCGCACGAAGCGGTGCCGCTCTTTGAGCGCGCGCATGGCCATGACCACCGGCCGTGACAGGAGCCGGAAGTCGCCCGCGTCGACAGGGATGGAGATACCGCCGAGCATGGCCCGGAGCAGCCGATAAAAAGCTGCCGCGGTGAGCTTCTTGAAGACGGTCTCGCCGGCGCGTTTGCGGCGCACGCCGTACACCACATCGTAGCCTTGTCGCCAAAGGTTGATCATCTCCCGAACGACTTCGGGCGGATCCTGCAGATCGGCGTCCATCACCACTACGGCGTCGCCCTCGGCGCGGTCCATGCCCGCTGTGATCGCCACTTGGTGGCCGAAATTGCGCGCGAAAGAGAGCACTTTGTAGCGCGGCTCGCCAGCTGCCATCAGCCGAAGCTGGTTCAGCGAATCGTCCTTCGAGCCGTCGTTGATGAACACGACTTCCCACGAGTCGACCAAATCTGCCCAGCCGGCGAGCACGGCTTTGAGGCGACGATCGAGCTCTGGAATCACCAGTTCCTCGTTGTAGATGGGGATAACCAGGCTCAGCGTCGGGCGTGACATTTCTACCGTTCTATACAAGGAAACTCGGGCCTTGGCACGGGAGGGGCGCAATTGCCGAGGCAGCGAGGTTTGGCTGGTGGCTCCGAGCGCCCACGATTTGCGCCTTTTTTTCTGGGTCGCCCGCCCATTTCGGGATGCTAATGTCGGCCTCGTGGTAACCACTCCCAGCATGAAGGGCATCATTTTGGCAGGCGGAAGCGGAACTCGCCTGGACCCGCTGACCCGAGTCATCTCGAAGCAGCTCTTGCCCGTGTACGACAAGCCCATGATCTATTACCCGCTCTCCGTCCTCATGCTGGCGGGGATTCGGGACGTGCTCATCATCTCTACGCCCCACGATCTTCCGCTTTTCGAGCGGCTGCTCGGCAGCGGCGCGGACCTCGGGATGAGCTTCACCTATGCCGTGCAAGCCGCGCCGAACGGACTTGCCGAAGCATTCATCATCGGGCGAACGTTCGTCGGGTCCGATTCGGTGTGCCTGATCCTGGGCGACAACATTTTTTACGGTGCCGGCTTTGGGCAGCAGTTGCGTGAAGCGCGGTCCGAGCTCGACGGCGCCATGCTCTTTGGTCACCAAGTGGAGGACCCGGAGCGCTACGGCGTTGCCGAGCTGGGCAAGAACGGGGAGCTGGTCGGAATCGAAGAAAAGCCGAAGAAGCCCAAGAGCAAAGTGGCCGTCACTGGGCTCTATTTCTACGACAATCAGGTGTTGGACATCGCGGCGCAGCTCGAGCCGTCCCCTCGCGGCGAGCTAGAAATCACGGATGTAAACAACGTGTACATCCGGGCGGGCCGAGCCAAACTAAAGACGCTGGCGCGCGGCCAAGCTTGGCTCGACACGGGCACTCAGGAGAGCTTGCTCGACGCGAGCCACTTCGTGGCCACCCTGGAACGCCGTCAAGGAACGTCGATCGCGTGCATCGAAGAGATCGCCTACCGCATGGGCTTCGTCGATGCCGCGCAGCTGCGCGTGCTCGCAAACAAGTGCGGCAAAAGCCAGTACGGCCGATACATGCTACGCACGCTCGAAGAAACCACGGACTAGGAAAGCAAACTCTTGCGAGTCATCGATCTCGAACTGAATGGTCTCAAGCTGATTCGACCGGAAATTTTCGGCGACGAGCGCGGTTTTTTCCTGGAGACGTACAGTGCGCCCCGTTACCAAGCGGCGGGGATCGACGTGCCGTTCGTGCAGGATAACCACTCGCGCTCCGTCAAGGGAACGCTGCGCGGACTGCACTATCAGTCGGCGCCAGGCCAAGCCAAGCTGATGCGCGTTTCACTCGGCCGAATCTGGGACGTGGCCGTGGACATCCGGCCGGGGTCGAAGACGTTCGGGCGTTGGCAGGCCCTGGAGTTGGACGACGAGAAGCGGGAGCAGTTGTACATTCCCGTCGGCTTTGCCCACGGTTTCTGTGTGCTCAGTGACGTCGCCGAGGTCCAATACAAGGTGAGCACTCCCTACGACGCGAAGACCGAGTGCGCCCTGAGCTACGCCGATCCTGAGCTGAACGTCGGCTGGCCCGTCACGGCGCCGCTGCTCTCGGCACGCGACATGAGCGCGGAGTCTTTCGCCAGTTTTCGCGCCCGAGTCGGCGCGTGAAGGTCTGGGTCACGGGCGGTCAGGGCATGCTCGCGCGGGCCGTTTTGCGCGTGCTCGAGCCGCAGTCGCTCACCGTCGTCAGCAGCGATCGCGAAGTCGACATCGGTGATCGCTCGGCCGTAACTGCGTTCGCCGCTGCCGAGCGCCCGACGCATATCGTCAACTGCGCCGCGTACACTCGGGTCGACGACGCCGAAACGCACGAGGAAGCCGCCAATCACGTCAACGCCAGCGGCCCAGAGCATCTGGCCGGCGTGGCTCGTGAGCTTGGCGCAGGCTTCCTGCATTTCTCCACGGACTACGTGTTTGCAGGAACAGCCACCGAGCCGTATCGGGAAGACGCGCCATGCGCACCCAACGGCGCTTACGGTCGCAGCAAGTGGCTCGGCGAGCAGCGCGTGCTCGCGCAAGGCAGGTCGAACCTCGTGCAAATCGTGCGCACGTCGTGGCTGTTCGGTGAAGGCGGCCCGAACTTCGTCGCCACCATGATCGGGTTGATGAAGCAACGTGACGAGCTCAAGGTGGTCGCCGATCAAATCGGGCGCCCAACGTACACTCGCGATCTGGCCGAGGCGTCACTGAGGTTGGCGGGCTTGGTCGACTCCCGGCCTGCGGCGGTATCCGGCGTGTACCACTTCGCGAACGCGGGCGCGGTCAGCTGGCACGCGTTCGCCTGCAGTATTCTCGATCAGGCTAAGGCTCTCGGCTTCGAGCTCCGCGCCTCGAAAGTCCACGCCATTCCAAGCTCGGAGTTCCCGCGCCCGGCGCCACGCCCGGCATACTCGGTGCTCTCCACCGCTAAAACCGAGTTAGCCCTCGGCACCTCCCCGCGGCATTTCAGCGCCGCCCTTCGCGATTACCTCAGCCATTTCGAGAGCGCCTAAGAACATGTCAGATCTCAGACGTCCGCAGAGCGTGTTGGTGACGGGTGGGTGTGGCTTCATCGGTTCCGCGTTCGTTCGCTTTCTGCTCGGGCAACCTGGTTTCACCGGCAAGGTAGTGAACTTGGACGTGATGACCTACGCCGCGAACGCGGAGAACGTCGCTGGTGCTGCCAAGTCCGGACGCTACACATTCGCCCGCGGTGACATCGGTGATTCCGCGTTCGTAGCCCAGACGTGTCGCGAGCACGCGGTGGATAACATCGTGCACTTTGCGGCCGAGAGCCACGTCGACCGCAGCATCTCCGGGCCCGGCGCGTTCGTGCAAGCCAATATCGTCGGCACCTACGAGCTGCTGCAGGTCGTGCGCGAGCTGCCGCAGATCCACTTTCACCACGTTTCGACCGACGAGGTGTATGGCTCCCTCGGTGCGACCGGCCTGTTCCACGAGACCACGCCGTACGATCCGAGCTCGCCGTATTCCGCCTCGAAAGCCGCTTCGGATCACTTGGTGCGCGCTTACGCTCGCACCTACGGCATCTCGACCACCTTGTCGAACTGCAGCAACAACTATGGCCCGTATCAGTTTCCAGAGAAGCTGATCCCGCTCATGATCCTCAACCTGGTCGATGGTAAGCCGCTTCCCGTTTACGGCACGGGTGCCAACGTCCGTGACTGGCTATACGTCGACGATCATGTCGAAGCGATCTGGACGATCGTGCAGCGCGGCAAGCGCGGCGAGACGTACAACATCGGCGGTGAGGCCGAGTGGGCGAACCTCGCCCTCTTGCACAAGCTGATCGACGTCGTGGCCCAAATCACGAGCCGCGACGTCGAAGCGCTGCGTAAGCAGATCACGTTCGTCGCCGACCGCCCAGGTCATGATGCGCGCTACGCAATCGATTGTAGCAAGTTGAAGTCCGAGCTCGGTTGGAAGCAACGCCACGACATCGAGAGCGGTCTCGTCGCCACGGTTCGTTGGTATTTGGAGAACCCGGAATGGATCGCCCGCGTGAAGAGCGGCGCCTACCGCGAGTGGATTGACAAGAACTACGGCGAGCGGGGCTGAGCCGCGGTTGCCGAGTCGACCTTGGAATTGACCGCTCGTGCCCGGTCTGCTTCGATACCGCCGTGTCAGGCGGCGAAAGCGGATTGGTCGGAGAAAGCAGGGGCGCCGAGAGCTCGGAGAAGGCGGGCCTCGCAGGCCGTGTCTTCGAATGGTTTTGGCGCGGCGCAGCGCTCGCCAAAGCGGCGAATGCGGGACCCACGACCGCTGACCGCTCCGCAGCGTGGGCAGAGCGCGCCAAGCAGTGCGAGGCGCTCGCGCGCGCCGCGTCCACGACCCGCGATCTGGGCGGGGAAGCGAGCGCGTGCGAGCTGTACCGGCAATCTGCGTACTGGGCACTCTGTGCTCTGAATCGTGACGCGCTCGGCGCAGCCGTTCCCCAGGAGTACTCGGCCTCTCGTTGGGCGCTGCTAGACGAGCGCTCGCTGAAGCCGAGCGCGGGGACCGCAGAAGAGCGCGAAGCATTTCGCCTGCGCCTCGGCGCCGCAGACTTCGTGCTGTTTGCCGAGTTGCCACCTGCCGAGCAAGCAAGTAACTGCGCCGACCTGCGCCGTCTTGCGCTCGCCTTGCTCGAGCGAATCGCAGAAGAGCGGCGCGACTACGAGCGGGTGCGGCGGCAGCGCATGGTTCGCATCGCCGTACTCGTTCTGCTGGCGTGCGGAATCGTGGTCGCTACTTCGAGCCGCCGCGCGGCCGGCGCCGACTTGGCAGAAGGCACCCCCTGGCGGGCCAGCTCGACGTATTCGGGCGGGGGAAACGCTTGTAGCTCGCCGCAGCAAACGTGCCCTGGTGCGGAGCAGGGCTTTTTCTTCCACACCGAAGACGGCGACCGCGGCCCTTGGATCGAGTTCGAGTTCGACTCGCGGCCCCTGGATATCTCGATGGTGGAGATTGAAAACCGCACGGACTGTTGCGCCGACCGTGCCGTGCCGATGGTCATCGAGGTCAGCCTCGATCACAACAGTTGGCGGCAAGTCGCGGAGCGCACGAAGTCGTTTTCGACGTGGCATGCGAGCTTCCCGAGCGCGCAGGCGAGCTGGGTGCGTGTACGCCTACTCCAAAAGGGGCCCCTGCACCTCAAACGCATCCGGATCTTCAAGTAGCGCTCGGCATCCTCGAAGGCTACCCGCCACACCGCAGGACGAGGGCCGCCCTCAGACGCCCCAGCGTTCGTAGATCACGAGCAGCGCGACGAGGGTTACCGCGACACCGACCACGCTCACGAGGAAACGGCGCAGACCCGGCCGTTCGATCTCGGCGAGGCCGAGCGCCAGGCACGCGGCCATCGGCATCGATGCCGGCAGAAGGTAGCGGGGATTGGTCGACACCATGCCGTCCACCGGATACGCGAGCGTGAACAGCGAGGTGAAGAAGACGACGAGGATCGCGACGAGGGGCAGCGCAAGCGACCCCTTTCGTGCGGCGGACCGCAGGTGGTTCGACGTGGTGCGCAGCACGCAAGCGACCGTGACCACCGAGATGCCCAAGCCGATCTTCGCCAGCCAGGAAAAAAGCTGGATGCAGCGCCCGCTCACCGGCCAGCCGTCGAAATACTTCGTGTAGACGCCGCCGCCCTGCAGACGACAGAAGCCTCGGTTGATGATGTCGGACCAAGTCCCGGTCACGAACTGGGCCCACAAGTTCGGCGTGGGGAACAGGTACGATTGCAGGATCGGCTCGGTCAGGTAGTGCGTCCAATAGAAGGGCAGCGCCCAACCCAGCGGGCGGCGATACAGAACTGGTAACGCCATCTGTGGGATGTCATTCAGCAGGTAGCGATGGAGGTCCCAGGGATGCGGAAACGGTTGGCCAAACTTGACTAGATTGGGCCCACACCACCAGCCCGCTACCGAGCACCATGCGATCCCCGAGACCACGGCCGGCAGGACGAGCCGCCGCCAGGTTGCCTTCAGAGCCGAACCGTTTCGGAGCGCGTTGATCACCTGCCATGCCATGAGGATCGCGAGCGCGATGGGCAGAATGGACGACGTGCCCTTCGTCAACAGCCCGAGGCCAGCGCTGACACCGAACAGTGCGGCTGTCGTCAGGCGAACCCCAGCCGGCTCCAGCGCTTGCCGCTCCATCCGCCACAGCCAGTACACCGCCACCATGAACAGGCTGGTGTGCATGCCCTCCGGGTTCACCTTTCCATCCGTCAGAACGCTGATTGGTAGGAATGCGCCAATGGTCAGCCCGATCAAAACTTCCCAGCGCCGATGCGGTAGCAGGGTGAGCAAGATCCGGCTCAACAAAAACTGGCGCACCACCCAGCCGACCACGGCAATGCCTGCCACGGCGCGCTCCGCGTGAAAAATGAGATACAGAACCGCGCCCGCCATGTACCAAAGGGGCGGGTAGTTATTGATGCTCCAATTCACTTCCGGGTCGAAGTAAAATGGCCGCCAATGGTGCATCATCCAGTACACACCCGAAAAGTGTCGAGTGTAGTCGGCGCCTCGCAGTGGCCCATTGAAGGTCAGCGCATGCTCGACGCGCAAGGCGAGTCCGATGGCGCTGACGAACAACGCCGGCCAACCTGCGGGACCGAGTCTCTTCAAGCGGGCGAACAGGGCGCGCACTCTCGACGGGCGCTGAACTTGACGTGTCGTACTCATCAGCTCTGAAATGAACGCGCTCTCTTCAACAAGGGCCGCGAGCATGCTTCGATGTGGGCGTTCGAGCAAGCCGAACTGGAGCGGACGCGAGCGCCTTGGGCCGCGAGGGACGCGCCGCGGCTCTGCCGCCGCGAAGGCCCACCCGTATGACAGCGGTGTCGGGGCACCGGGCATTGGCTCATGTGCCACGCCCACTTCGAACGCAAGATTGCGCTGGATATGTGTCGGCAGTGCTGGCACGAATGGTGCTGACGAACACTCGACGAACGTCGGCAAACGCTGACGGACAATCGAAATGTTTGGCGGATGTCTGGAAAACGCGAGTAGTACGGGATGGGGTGAAATGGCGCGGTCGGGGAGCTCTAAACATGTCTGGGGATAGAAGGTGGGCGCTCGTCGTCGCGGTAGCCGTCGCGCTTTGGTTTCCGCTAACGCGCTTGGATTGGTTTCACGCCCACGAGGACTCGACGTATATCCTGCGAAGCATCGAGTGGGCCGCGGAGCTGCGTGCCGGGCATCTCTACCCGCGCTGGGCGCCCGATCTCTACGGCGGCTACGGTGCACCGCTATTCCTATTTTATGCACCGGCAATCTACGGCATCGCTGGCCTGCTGAGCGTCCTGGGCCTGGACACGTTGTTGTCACTCAAGCTCGTGCTCTTGTGCGGCTCGATACTTTCTGGTCTCGGCGCCTATTGGCTGATCCTGGGTCAAGCTCGGGAACGTAACGCGGCGCTGCTCGGTGCCGTCGCCTACCTCGCGGCGCCCTATCGGCTCGGGGATCTGTATGCCCGTGGGGATGTGGCCGAGTTCATCGGTCTCGGACTGCTGCCCGTGATCCTTGCCCTGTATCTGGCAGCTGCTCGGGAGCCACGGCCATCCCGATCACGCTGGCTCGCCGTTGGCGCGGCGGCCGTGCACGCTGCGCTGATTGTCACGCACACGATCCTCGGACTCTGGGGCTCCGTGGTGATAGGCCTAGTCGTTCTGGTGCGCGCGCTCGCCCTCGTGCGCCATGGCATGTGGCGGCATGCGCTGCCGCTGGTCGTGGCCTTGCTGTGCGCACCTGGCCTCGCGGGCGCGTACATCGTGCCCGCCTTGGTTTACCGAGGCATCACGCACGCGGCCGCGATGGTCGCTGGCTACTACGCGCCCCAGAACCAATGGATCGGATCGAGCGTGTTGTTCGACGAGCAGTCGGTGCTGTTCGGTAGAAACTTCATGAGGATAGGGCCCATACTGGTCGTTGCCGGTTTGGCAACGGCCACCGCAGCGGCTCTGAATTTCAGGAAAACACAGCCGGCGTTCGCCTGGATGGCGCTGTGTCTGGGCCTGATCGGCCTGACCTTGCCGGGGGCGGTTTTCTTTTGGGCGCCGGGGCGAGTGCCTCTCTCTCAATTCATCCAGTTCCCCTGGCGCCTGCTCGGACCGGCCGTGCTGAGCGCTTGCGTCGCGTTGGGTTGCGCGATGGCCGCAGCGACGTCGCGTCTGCGTGAACAAACGAAGTATGCGATCGCCGTTGCCTGCGGCAGCGCATTGCTGTTGCTCTTGGCTTGGCCGTACGTTTCGGCCGACGAGATGCCGAGGACGGCCATCGCGAGCGATCCGGATGCGATTCGCCAGGGCGTCGAGTCCACGACGGGAGCCAATGAGTTCTTGCCGCTTGCCGTGCCGGAGCCACCGAGCAAGCCGAGGAGTGAGTTGGTCGCGGGAGCCAAAGACGCCGAAGTCGAGTTTTGGTCCAGCGACGGCAGCCGTCACACGCTCGCGATCGTTGCCACGAAGCCCGCTGCGGTCGTGGACCTGGCCCTCTACGGATTTCCGGGTTGGGGCGTCGACACTCGTTCGGGACCAGCGGCGGCCACGCTCGACACTCAGCCGGGCGGCCTGCTGCGCTTGCAACTGCCGAGCATCGGCTCGTACCAGGTCGTCGTCGCTTATGGAGCTCCCCCAGCCGCCCGTTGGGGGGCCGCACTCACGGCGTTTTCGGCGCTCACGTTGTTGATCATGCTATTCCGTGGTTCGTATTGGTGGCCCGTGCCGATTCGTACCCGTCACGCAGATGGGGTCACGTCATGAGCTCGGCCTTCGTCGATTCGGTCCATCGCGCGCAGCGCTCGATGGACGGCGCTCGTGCGCTGTTCAGTGAGGGCCTAATCGCCGAGTGTCACGTCTACATGACGCGCGCTCTAGATTCGTTTCTGGAAGCGTGGGCCAGCTTGGGGCCTGGCGAGCGTGAGGGAGTGGCGCCAGACGATACGCTCGAGCGCGGGCTGACCGCGCTCGAGCGCGCCGGGTACCGACGTACGGCCCAATTGCGGGCCGCTTCGATGGCGGCGAAGCGCTCGCCTTCCGCCGAGGACGTGACTGGGCCAGCTTCCAACCTCGAATGGATCTGGGCGGAGATCGAACACCTCGCGGGGCGCAGCGCTCGGCAAGCCCTGAGCGAGCGCGCTCGTAAGTTGGGCCGGGTCCGGGGCGCGGTCCTTCTCGGCCTCGTGTTGCTCGTCGCATTCGTCGTTTCGAACCGGGTCTGGGGGCGTCCGCACGTGCGCGCCTCCGCAGTCATCTCCGCTCCGCACACCGCCGCCAACACGATCGACGGCTTGGAAGCGACCGAGTGGCTGCTTCCGGATGCCACGCCAGGCTGGGTCGATGTGATGTTCCACTCGGCGCGCGCGGTACACCGGATCACTCTCGTCAATTCGCACAACGTTTTCTATTTGGATCGCGCGGCCCAAGCCGTTCGCGTGACGGCGTTCACGGAGCGCGGGAAAGCCGCTTCCGTCGAAGGTTCGTTTCCTGAGCTCACCGCGGAGCGCTCGGCAATCGAGCTACCCCTAGAAGCCCAAGGGGTGACTCGCATTCGAGTGGACGTGCTCAGCTACTTCAAATTGGGTGGCGGGCTCGCAGAAATCGAGGTGCACTGACGAAGGGCACGGGCCCATTGCGGGGAGAAAGTCGGCACGTTAGAACGACGCCCATGCCCAGGATCCAAGCCCCGTGTGCCCTTGACTCGCAGCGCATCACGCCGCGTTTCGCGGCTCTGCAGTTCGAAGGAGTCGCGCTTTGACCACGAACCTGGGCGTCCTGCTGGCGGTGTTTTGGACGCTCGTCCCGATCGCGGTGTTCGTCGTCCTGCGCTCGCACGGAGGCCGCCCTGCCTGGTGGTTGGCGCTGGATATCCCCGCGGCCGTGGCGCTCGACCTGGTGGCCACGGTCGTGGTTTCGCGTTTGGTTTTCTTGGACTACGCGGTGTGGGTGGTGAAGGGCGCCTGGGTGGTCGTCGGCGCCGCAGCGTTCGTTTTTCGAAAAAGCCGAGGTTGGAAGCCGAGCTGGCCGGTCGATTTGCCGCGCGCAGCCGTCGCGCAGGCGTTGCTGCTGGGCGTCGTCGCGTTGCTGCTGAGTCTGCTGATGACCCGGCCCTGCGCGATTTGGGACCGACAATGGCACGTCCCGAGTCTGACCTCGATGCGCGGCCAAGCGGCGCCATTTTTCACGGTGTACGAGCCATGGAAGAGCCTCCACTACCACTATGGCGGGAATCTGCTGGCGGCCTCCATGCAAGCGTCGTCTTTCGGCGTACTTCACGCCTCGCACGGGCTGTCGCTAGTTCACGACCTGTCTTCGTTTTGGTTTGGAGTGACGCTGACGTTCGTGCTGCGCAAGCTCGGCCTCAAGCACACGACGCTGCTGTTGCTGACACTCCTGGTGATGCTCTTCGCGAGCCCCGTCGTGCCGATGGAGGGCGAGCACCGCACCTGGTTTGCGGGATATTCCACGCCCAATTGGATGTCGATTGGCTTTCGCCCACACATCACGTTGGCCGCCCTGATCACGCTTCCGTTCCTCGCGGTGCCTCTGATCCGTCTCACCGAGCTCGAGCAAGAGGCAGACTGGCGCGACCTCTTGTTGCCGCTCGGCCTCTGCGTTCCGTTGATGCTGATCGCCGACGAGTTCGTGATGGGGATTTTGGGGCTCGGCTTGGCCGGGGTTTGGCTCCTATACCCTCGTGCCTTCGCGAGCACTCGTCGCCGCGGCATCTATTTCTTCGTCGGCTTGGCTGCGGCAATGGCGTTTGGCATTGCCGTGATGCAAGGCACGGTGTCGCCTGGCGCTCCGAGCTACCCGCTGAATTTGGCGTTCCCTCGCTCGCCGGGCTTTTACACGGCGGCACTCCCGCTCACCACGGCCCAAGGCCTTCGCTACTTTTTCTCCGATCTGCTGTCCATGCTGGCGGTCCTCCTGGGAGGGGCCTGGCTTTTGTTTCGCTCGCGTCACCCGCTGTTGGTCGGCAGCTTCACGTTGTACGCGATTCTGACCGTGATCTCGGTGCTGCTCTTCACGACCCTGAACTATGCGGGAAGCGGATTGCAGAATCACAAGTTCGTCGTCGCACCGATGCTGTTCTGCCCGTTGTTCTTCGTAGCCTGGCTCATCCCACGTACTGGGATGCACCTGCACTACGCGGGCATTCCGGAGGTAGGGATGGCGCTGGCCGTATTCCTCGGCGCGGCTTCGGGCGTCGATTGGCTAGGCGGCATCGCGAACAGCGACTGCCGCACCGGCGACATGTCACTCAGCTTCTACGAGACCAACTGCCGAACGGACGTCGGCGCCACCCTCGCCGAACCGACTCGACCGATGTATTTCGATCCGGCCATCGAATACCTGTACGTCGGGTGTCGCCCTGCGTTCACGATTGGTCCAGCCAACAGCATGGACGGTCATGACATCAAGGCGGGTAAGGCAATGCTCGGCATTGGCGCACTCCGAGAGTTCGCTCGTGAGCCGCGCTTCCAACCGCTGAGCGCCAACCTGACCGTCGCGTGCGCCAGCGGAGTGAGTAGTGACCCTGCGTGCAGGCTACTTCACAAGACCCCCGGGGCCTGCAAGCCCGCAGGAACGATGATCGATGTCTGCTCCATGACGCCCGCACAGCGGGACCTCGTGCTGGCGCAATGAACGACGAGCGGTTGCCTTCGGTTCAGCATCGGTCGAAGTTCGCTGCGCACGAAATTCCTATACCGAACGCCTGGCCCCGCCATGTCGGCATGAACACGTCTAGCCTTCTATGCTGGCGAAAGACAGGCGAGTATTCGCGGGCGTGAAGAACCGGTTGGGTGAGCTATTCGGCATGGGGCAGCTCGCTCGCAACGAACTCGCTGACTTCGCGTCCCTCTAGCAGGCGGTACGCGCGGTGACGCGAGAAACCAAGAGAAGCGGCGGCAACAGCTACGTTGCCGTCGTTCTTGACGAGGGCGGCGGCCAACTGCTTCTTGTCGTGCGCTTTGCGTTCAACCGGAGCCAAAGCTGGCGGCGGAGCGGAGTCAGCTCCCGATGGGACATTGGAAAGCAGCTCCGGTGGTAGCAGCGATCGCTTCAGAGCTGCCTTTGTTCCGTGAACTGCGAGCAATTGGCGGGCAAGCTGTCCCAACCCGCGAACGTTGGTCGGCCAATCATACATGCAGAGGCATTCGATCAGCTTCGCATCGACCTCAGGAGGAACGCCGCCAGAGTATTCCGTCATGAAATGTCGAAATAGGGGTGCTATGTCCGCCGGCCTATCGTGAAGCTGTGGCAGATTGATCGCGAGACCGGAAAGTCTGGCGACTAGGTCGCGCCGGAGGGCTTGTGCGCTTACGAACGCGGCCAGCGGTTTCGGCGCCGCAGCGACGATCCGGACGTCGATGGGCACGCTCTTCGTGTCGCCGAGCGGAATCACGCTTCTCTCCTCGAGAGCCCGGAGCAGCTTCGCCTGGATTGGTAGGGTCAGCTCGGCTACTTCATCCAAGAACAGCGTGCCTAGATGCGCCGCGCGAAAGTGGCCAAGGTTTGAGCCCTCCGCGCCGGTAAAGGCACCTTTCCGATGTCCGAAGAGCTCGGCCTCCGCGAGATCCTTTGGCAGAGCCGCGCAGTTAATCGCGTGGAACGGCCCCGCTCGCCCGCTGAGCTCGTGCACCGCGCGCGCCACGCACTCCTTGCCCGTGCCTGTGGAACCAATCACCACGATAGGGATGTCACTTTTCGACGCGCGCTCGAGAGGGAGCATGAGTGTTTGAAGCTCCGCGCCGCCATATAGGCCGTCGCTGATTCGGCGAAAGACCGGCGGCGCACCTGACCACTCAGAGAATACCCCAACGTACTCGCTCACGCGGAGAACAGCGCCGGGAGCAACGGGGCCATGCTGAGTGCGCCTGCCGTTCAGAAACGTGCCGTTCCTGCTACCCAAGTCTTTCAGAGCAAAAATCGGTCCCTGTCGGTAGAGCTCGGCGTGCTTCCGCGACAGGCCCCTGCCCGGCAGAGACACGGCGCAGTCTGAATCACGACCGATGACGAGACCATGCTCGACAGCGATGGGCGGACGGAGATGCGGCGAAACCCAGTGTAGCCAGAGTTGGGGCTTGGAACCGATCGCGATGGAGTCGTCTTCTGCCCCGGTGGTTTCAGCGCGCTCTACCATCGGTTGCCTTCGTTTCAAAAAACACAGTGCCACTCGAGGCTCAGCCCATTGCTCGAAACCTTCACAGTGGGCGCCTGACGCGTGGGGTTGGTCCCCGATGTGAAAATCAGCGCTGCTCCGCCGATCAGCGTCAGCCCACCGACGATGGCGGTGCCGATCGTCCAGCTGTCCAAGGCCTGAACGCGAACCGCCTTGCGGGTTGCTTCGTATTGCATCGCCCGGTAGTTAGAGTCGGTCACGGGCGTGGTCGCCAAGGCGTCGTGCAAAGCGCGCCAATCGGCATATGCGTGCGAGCTCGCCAGGGCAAGAACACCGGCCGTACCTAAGACGGCAGCGCCGGCTCCCACGATCCCGTAGCCGATGACTCGCTGGCGTCGAGACTGCCGTTGCAGCTCGCTCGCATACTCGGGCAACGGCACCAACGACACCGCCAGTTGCTTTGACTCGCCCTGACGCAGGTACACGTCTGTCGTCCAAGTTTTGAAGCCGAACCTCTGCACTTCCACGCGATGTTTGCCAAACGGGAGCAGCGTTTCGTTGGTCGGTGCACCGTCCACGAGTAGCCGCGTACCCTGTTCGCTTGCGGTGACGTGCAACGTCGAAGCGTTGCCTCCGAGCGGCCTTTCTGTGCGCATCGCGCAATCGATTGTCGTGGAGGAGCCGCTTGCCCATGCCAAATCGACCGGCAAATAGCCTGGCCTTCGAAAGGAAACACGATGCGGACCTGCGGCCAGGGTCAACGGCTCGTTGATTGGGGTGACGCCGACGGTCGATTCGTCAACGGACACCATGACATCTGGGATCGGGCATGAAACGTGAACCGAGGGTCCAGAAGCTTCGACCGCAACGACCGGGTCGAGCTGCACCTGGACCGGCGTCGTCTCTGTTGCGGCAATCGAAAAGGAGCGCGTCAAGGGGCGGAACCCGGGCGCGGTCACGACCATGCCGTGGGCACCCACCACGAGACGAAGCTGAGACTTGCCCGATTCCGCAGGCTTGCCATCAATCTCGATTTTGGCGTCGGCCGGAACACCCGACAGCTCGAGTTTGCCGATTCGCTTTCCGCATTGCGCGATAAGGCGGTCCACCTCGACGCGGCGTTTGGAATCGATCAGCGCGCCTCCCTCGTTCAGGTAGCGCGTGAGCGTGTCGTAGGCGTCGACTGCGCGACCCAGAACCAAGTAAGTTCGTCCGAGGTTGTAGAGCACCGAGTAGTTGGGGCTAGCCTCGTAGGCGGCTTCGAACTCACTCGCTGCAGCGTCGACCTCGCTCGCTTGAGCGTGAACCAAACCACGTTGAAAATGCTCAGCCGCGCTCGCCTCGCTGGCGGGTTGCGCGTTGGCGTGGCGCGCGACGCCAAAAATGAGGAGCTGCGCGGTCGCCAGCGTTTTCTTCAGCGAGTTCATCGAGCGCTACTGGCGTAGGGGTTCCTGGAGTCCAGTGTCTGGCTGTACTCGTCCCCCCGAACGAGCTCACCGGCGCTTGCCGGTGGCTGCGGAGGGCGCGAGCGCCGCGCGGGCGCTCTCTCCGGCTTGGCAGATCGCGGGCTCTCGGTCGAGCGCGGGCTGGGCAACGGGATAAATGCGCTAGACGCGGTTAGCTGCACGGAACTCGAACTTTGAGACGGAGGCAGGACCATCACAGCAGAAGGGTTGCCGCCGACTTTGCTCGAGGCAGATGATGAGCTCGGGCTAGTATTGCGACTTGCTGTGCAAAACACGGCGACTAGGACTACCGCGATCGCGGCCAAGACGCCCCAATGCGTCCTCCAGGCAAAGAGTGCACCCATTGACTTCGTGACCGATGCTGCTCCATTGAGAGCGTGAGCTCGGCCGTCGATCGTCGGCTCATGTTTGGCTCCCTGATAGCGGTGGTGAGAATAGCGCTCGACGATGTTCGGCCCGGTGTGCGCCGAAAGGGCCTGCGCGAACTCGACCGCGGACTGGAAGCGACCACGGGGATCTTTGGAGAGGGCGCGCCGAGCGATGTTGACGAGATCTGACGGCACATCGGCCCGAAGCTCATCCACCGAAACCGGCGATTGCGTCATGATGTTGAAAAGCACCTCTTCGGCGTTCCGACCTGGGTGCGGTACTTTCCCGGTGAGGCATTCATAGAGGATCGATCCAACCGCATATAAGTCGGCCCGATGATCCAGGGCGGCATCACCGCGCGCCTGCTCCGGCGCCATGTACCTCAAAGTCCCAATCAGAGCACCAGGTCGCGCGGTGGAATTCCCGCCTTGAGTCTGAACGACCCCAAAGTCTAAAATCTTTGCGCAATCCTGACCGTCGTCGCGTCGCTCGACGAAGATATTTTCGGGCTTCAAGTCTCGATGCACCAAGCCAAGCTCGTGAGCCGCAGCTAGACCAACGCAGATCTGTCGCACCAGCCGAGCCGCGCGCGGGATCGGAAGCGGCCCGCACTCGCGGAGCAGATTTCGTAAGTCTCGACCCCTGAGGAAGTCCATGACGTAGTACGGCGCGCCACCCGGCAAGTGACCGCAATCGGCGATTGCCACAACGTGATCATTCTCAATCCTGCTGGCGCTCAGCGCCTCTCGGGAGAAACGGCGCAGCATCCGCTGACTTCGTGCGAGCTCCGGGTGGAGCAGCTTGATCGCGAACCGCCGGCCAAGCACTCGGTGGCGCGCCTCGTAAACCTCCCCCATCCCGCCCTCGCCGATCTTGCGGACGAGCTCGTACTTTTCGCCGAGCAATTCGCCGGCCCGCGACGGGTTTTCGCGGTCGCTGTCGGATTCCGACAGCGTCAGTGACTCCGGCTCGCCGTTGTGTGCTCGCACAACTCCTAGCAAGGACTCCCTGTTCATTAGGCCTCTTACACCCGTGAGACGGGTTACCACTGCTGCGGTCGGGTCACCAGCAAAAGCGATTGCTACTCTTGATGGTGCGTGTCACATCAGCTGGCGCCGATGAGCAAGCCGGAGAAGACTTGTCTCCCTTTCATAATTGGAGCTTTTTTTTCCATTTGGCTTGCCGCCACCGCGGGTTGCCGCGACCTTGAATCGCAAGGCGCTCCCTCACCTCCCGCCGGTGCGTTCAATACCGCCGGTATGAGCAGTGCGAACGGAGCATCAGACGGTGGTGCGGGCGGAGCATCAGACGGTGACGCGGGCGGAGCGTCCAACGGTGGTTCGAGCGGTGCCGGCGAGCACGGAGAAGCGGGCGACAACTCGGCAGGCGGCGCGACCGCAGGGGCGGATGAAGGCGCGGCAGGTAGCTCTGACGGGGGTGCTGCCGGAAGTTCGGCCTTCGGGGCGGGCGGCCTTTACGGCACTGAAGACCCCGTCGACATGCCCGGATGCTTCGGCCACAACAGCACGACGAGCCCGATAGCGTTTGCTGCTCCTAACTCACTAGCCGCGTCTCTGCTCCAGGGTGGGGGAGGGTTCATGCTGTACGCAACGCATCCGACGCTGAACTCGGTTTCGATTCGGTACTCCGATCCCACGCAGTCAGTTTGGGCTGATTGGCTGTGCTTCGACGGGTTGCCGCAGCCACAGCGAATCGCTGCCGTGAATCTAACCGGAGAATTCCTGTTGCCCGAAATCTACGTCACCACCGCGCAGGGTCGACTATTCGCTCGACGGTATTATTCGACTGTGGACGGTTGGACCCAGTGGGAAGAGCTTACGCTTCCCACTGCCTCTTCACGCGCGATCGACGTTGCGGGCGTTGGTGCGCCATCACCAATGCTCTTCATGTACATTATCGATCGCGATCAGATTTTCATGCGTCATAAGCTGACCAGCGACGGCCATTCGGCGTACGGTCGCTGGGCGCTCGTTGGCACGCCGGCGAGTGCGAAGCATGTTTGCGCCGTCGTGCGTTCGGACAACAAGCAACAAGTGTTTGTCTTGGACGACGCTGGTAACGTGCACACCTCCGTTCAACTCGACGTAGCACCCGATAGTGCCTTCCAGGACTTCGAGCCCCTCACAGATGGTTCCACGCTTAGGTTCTCGGAGCTGCGTTGCGGTTACTCCACAGACGGGTCCCCAGCGATTTTTGGGCTGAGCAACGGAGCGCTTTGGACGCGCCTTCAAAGTGCTGGCGCCTGGGGCCTCTGGTCGAGGGACACGGAATCAGCACTTCACGGCCTCCGCACCTTGGCCGTCATCAGCCAAGAAGCGAGCATGCCGACCGTGTTCGGCACCGACGCCAAAGACCAGCTCTGGTCGCACCTCGTTGGCTCGAGTAGCAGCTGGTCGACAATCGATCAGTGAGGGAGGTGCGGCTAACCGCGCCTACCGCGCCTACCGCGCCTACCGCGCCTACCGCGCCTACCGCGCCAGGGGCACACCACCGGCGCGTGCGATCTCGATCGGCATGACGACGATGCGATCGTTGCCGCCCCAGACCGCGTACCAATTGAAATTCACGTCGAGCGGTCCGAACACCGCGTCCGTGAGCCATGGGTTGTTCTCTTTGTAGTCGCCGGGGTAGCCCATGTCGCCGCGTCCAAACATCACCACCGCCTGGCCCTCGGGGGCCTTGGCTACGTTCGGCGGCATCGCCAGTTGCTGTTCGGCCGCCAGCTTGCGCACGTGGTCCGAGACGCGGAACTTCTCGCCCGGGTGGGCCGCGACATAAGCGATCGCTTGGCGAGCGTAGGCCGAATAGTCGACGTGACGAATGCTTTCGCCGGCTCGAATCAGGAAGACCGCTTGCGCAACCGCGATGACTCCCAAGCCGCTGCCGAGCGCGAGACGTAGCCAGCGGTTTTTGAGCAGCTCGAAGATCGTGGCCAAGCCGCTCGCCGCCAGCACGCTCAAGATGGGCGTGAATTGCAGGTAGTTGCGGCAAATCATCACTACGTACTTGGCGCAAAAGATGCCCAGGAAGACGAGTGGGAAGATCAACAGCGGCACGGTGAAGCGCCAATCACGACGAACCCAGATGACCAAGCCCAGCGCGGCGCATGCCATCGTGGCGATCGAGATGGCGTGGTACGGCGAGAAAAACTCCACCGACAAATAGGTCCAGACCCAGCCCCAATGTTGCCAGGCGCTGTGGGCGCCGAACTGACCGTGCCCGGCTCCGTAAATGGCCGCGATTTTTTGGCCGTCACCGAAGAACGTGAAGGGCTCGAGCAGCACGCCCGGAGTCGTGAGCACGAAGCAGCCCACCACGATCGCGAACAACGTCGCGCCCCGCCGAATCTGCTTGAGAACTGCGCGGAGCGGCAGCGTCAGCACGCTAGTCAAAATCACGGGCACGAATAGGAAGATGCCGGGCTGCTTGGAGCCCGTTCCGAAGCCCACCGCGGCCGCAGCAAGATAAAGCCATCGGTCGGTGCGGTCGCGACGAAACAGCGCCAACGCGAACACGGTGAGCGCAGAGAATTGCGTGAGGATGCAATCGTTGGCGATCCAGCGCGAGTGGTACGCATACTCCCAGGAAAGCCCCATCCCGCACGCCGCGATGATCGCCTCCCACACTGGACGCCGCAGCGCCAACACCGCGCCGTAGACCCACAGGATGGCGAGTGAGCTGACGACCACGAACACTCGGCGCGCGCTGAGCAAGTAGTCGGGCGCGTCATACAAGTGCTTGAGCACTGCGTGAACGCTGTCCGGATCGCCATGCTTGGTGACCACGGCCCACAACGTTTCTGGCAACGCAGGCAGCAAGATCAGCCATTTGCTCAACGCGGGATAGGTGTACTCGTGCGGCAACAACACGCCGCTCTCCACCATGCCCCGCACCGGGCCCATGTGCATGGGAACCTCGTCCCAATGGAAACCGAAATCGATGCCGCGGAACCCCGTCACGATGAACAGCAACACCAAGGAGGTGATGGGTACGATCAGTAAGATGTGGCGTTTCATGTCTCGATGTCCCGGACGTCGGGAAGTTCAGCTTGAGTCCCACGCCACATTTCGGGGGCTCTATACAAGGATTTTTGGCCGAAAGCACGGGCGAAGGAGTTGACCCGGCGCGGGCGCTCTGCTTGCGTACAGCGGTGCATGACGCGGACCGGGGATTGAGTCTCGAGCGAAGAGCGGACGGGCGCCGCGTGCTGCCCGGCGTAGGCCGGCGCATCTTCGAATGGTTCTGGCAAGGCGCGCGGGAGGCAGATTGGCTGCGATCGGCCCAGTTATCCGCTCGTACTGCCGCCGAGTACCCCCGCCGTGCCAAGTTGAGCACGGACCTCGCCGACGCGTCCTTGGTCACGGCGGAGCCGCTCGCGGAGCCGATGGCTTGCGAGCTCTACCGGCAAGCGGCGTACTGGACCCTTTGCGCTCTGACGCCAGCGCTAGCGAGCGAGTGCGCGGCTGGATATTCCGAAGCAGTTTGGGCGACTCTCGACGACCGTTGGCTCGAGGGTTGCGCTCCCACCGCGGAAGCTCGCGCTCTGCTGCGTTCCGCATTGCACGCTGGGAATTTCGTGTACTTCACTAGCCTCGCCCCTCGCGAACAGGTTGCCACGCGTCGCCTGTTGCGTGATTCGAACGCGGCGCTCCGTGGGCAGCTCGCCCAGGCACGCAAGGGGCTGCGTCGCGTCCGGGCGCAACGTGCGCTGAGGCTGAGTGGTTTGCTGGCATTGCTCGTGTGCGGGGTGATTGCTTCGACGCTGTTGAGATCGAGCATCGCGCGGGCCAGGGATCTCGCCAACAGCGCGACATGGCGTGCGAGCTCGGCGTTTGGCGGTGGCGGCTGCAAATCGCCTTTGCAAGAATGCGACAGCACTGACGGCTGGTTCTTTCACACGCGCGTCAACGACCATGATCCATGGCTCGAGTTCAGCTTCGATGCTCCGCGCGAAGTCTCGGAAGTCGTCGTCGAAAATCGTGAAGATTGCTGCGCGGAACGCGCGATCCCGCTCACCATCGAAGTGAGCGAAGATCACGAGCAATGGCGCGCCGTCGCGCAGCGTGACGAAGCTTTTTCAATCTGGCGCGCCTCGTTTCCAACCGTGCGAGCTCGCTGGCTGCGGTTGCACGTCAAGCGCCCCACCGCCCTGCACCTGAAACGCGTTCGCATTTTTTCCTGATCCATTGACCGGACCTCGACAGTCTGATTGCCTCAGCAGCCGTGACTAGCTCAGCTTCTTTCCAAGAGCGCCTCCGCGAATGGTTCTTGCGTGGTGATGCGTTGGCGAAGCTGCGGGCGGCTCGAGCGCCGCTCTCGGAGCGTTCGCGAACTCTGGCACAGCGCGCTCGAGTGAGCGCGGACCTGGCCAAGGTGGTGCATACTTCCGAGCCGCTCGACCCAACCCACGAGGCCGTCTCGAGTGAGCTTTACCGGCAAGCTGCCCACTGGGCTGCGCTCGCGCTCTCCCCCGGCCTCTCCGCCGAGGAGGCCTCGTCGGTCCAGTCGCCCGACTGGTCGCAGATCGAGCGAGGCATGTTCACACCGCCTGCAGAAGGCGTTTCTTCGGCGGAAGCGTCTCGTGAGCTCGTAAGCTCGAAGGGTTTCGATTATTTCGCCGAGCTCTCATTGGATGATCAGCGCCGGGCGCGCGTGTCTCTGCAGGCACTCGCGCAGGGCTTGCTCGATGAGCTCGACGCGCCGCAGACGGCGGTAGAAACGCTTCGTACCCAACGTACGCTCCGCATCGCCCTGGTGCCGTTGTGCGTGCTCGCGGCGATCTTGGCCGGCTGGTGGTCGAACGAGTCGCGGCTCGCGCGGTCGGAGCTGACGGCCGGAAAAAGTTGGCAAACGAGCTCGAACTATGGGCTCGGGGGGTGCAACTCTCCCGAGCAGCTTTGCGAGGGCAACAAGGGCTACTTCTTCCATACGCGCAGTGACGACAAGAACCCTTGGGTCGAGTTCGACTTGGCAGCGGATGTGCAAGTCTCCAAAGTGACCGTAGAAAATCGCGAGGATTGTTGCGAAGAACGCGCGGTGCCGCTCGTGATCGAAGTCAGCCAGGATCGGGCGGCGTGGCAAGAAGTCGCGCGCAGCGTCGCAAAGTTTTCGACCTGGCGGGCAACGTTCGCGCCGGTGCATGCGCGCTACGTTCGTCTGCGAATCCCGAGGCCCACGGCGCTACACCTGCATCGCGTGCGAATGTACCCCTGAGGTCTTTGCTCGCCCGGTGCTTCTGTAAGCGGTGTCACCTGCGCGAGTGCGCAGCTTTCCGAATGTTCGCGTTTTCATGACCAGGGCCGCCCACAACGCCAGAATATCGGGCGCGGGATTGGCGAAAGCGACGGGTGTGCCAAGCTGTGATAGAGGCCATAGCCCACTAACCAAGCCGGCCAGTGCCTCAAGGTTACTCATGACGAGCCAGCCCTTTTACCCGCCTGATCTCCAAGCTCCGCCGTCGGTCCGCGCTGCCGCGGCCCCCAAGAAGCGGATCGCGATCTTCATCGTGACGTACAACGCGGCGAGCACGCTGCGGCAGGTATTGGACCGCATTCCGGAGTCAGTCTGGGACAAGGTCGAAGAAGTGTTCGTGTTCGACGACGAGAGCAAGGACGACACGTTCTTGGTCGGCATGGGCTACAAGGCGCTGCACGGCAAGGCCAAGCTGAGCGTCTTTCGCAACGAGAAGAATCAGGGCTACGGCGGCAACCAGATCCGCGGCTACAAGTACGCCATCGAGCAGGGTTACGACATCGTGGCGCTGCTGCATGGTGACGGTCAGTACGCGCCCGAGGCCTTGCCCGACTTGCTCGCGCCGCTCGAGGCCGGCGAGGCCGACGCCGTGTTCGGCTCGCGCATGATGACGCCTGGCTCCGCGCGCGACGGCGGGATGCCACTGTACAAATACGTCGGGAACAAGGTGCTGACGCATTTCGAGAACGCGATGCTCGGCACCGCCCTGAGTGAGTTCCACTCGGGTTATCGGTTGTACTCGGTGCAGGCCCTGAAGCAGATCCCGTTCGAAAAAAATACTCAGGACTTCCACTTCGACACGCAGATCATCATTCAATTTCACGCGGCCGGTCTGCGCATCGTCGAAAAGCCGATCCCCACGTATTACGGCGACGAAATCTGCCACGTCAACGGCATGAAGTACGCCAAAGACGTGGTCAAATCGGTGGTCGACTTCGAGCTGCACGAGCTCGGCCTGCGCCATCATCCGGAGTACGAAGTCCCGCCGGCGTACACGTTGAAGCGCAGCAGCCTGAGCTCGCACACGCAGCTCTTGGAGCTCGTCGGCCCGCCGCCGGCGCGTGTGTTGGACGTGGGCTGCGGCCAAGGTGAGCTCGGTTACCTGCTCAAGCAAAAGGGGCACCACGTCACGGGCGTGGATTGGGCACCGCCCAAGTTCCAGCTCGATTCGTTTACTCAGGCCGACATCGGCGCCGGCTTGCCCAAGTCGATCTCGGACACGTTCGACGTCGTGATCTTGGCCGACGTGCTCGAGCACATGCCGGAACCGTTGAAGTTGCTGGATGACGTGCGTCAGCGCCTGAACCCGGGCGGCTCCGTCCTCGTGTCGTTGCCCAACGCAGTGCACTGGTCGGTACGCGCGCAGGTCGCCTCGGGCCGCTTCGACTACGCGAACAAGGGCATTCTCGATCGCGGGCACCTCCGCTTCTTCACGCGCGCTTCGGCGGCGCGGTTGTTCAAGGACGCTGGGTTCGAGGTACGCACGCAGCGCACCACGCCCGTGCCGTGGGAGAACATCTTGCCGCGCGCGCTCGGCTCGTTCGTGCGGGACAAGGTAGAGAAGGGCGACTACTTCCTGACTCGCTTGCGCCCGAACTTGTTCGCGTATCAGAACCTGTTCGAGCTTCGGTTGCCGAACGCCGGCTGAGGATGAGCTTCCCGCTCGTCTGGGTGGTCGGAGCGGGCGGGTTACTCGGGTCGGCGCTGCTGCGTGAGCTGGGCGCCGATGGTTTTCGAAACGCGCGGCCGTTCACTTGGACCCAGCGCAACGTGCTGCGCGCCGAGCTCGAGGCAACGCTGGCAGAATTCGGCGCGCGTGTAGCCGAGCAACCGGGGCGACCGTGGGCCGTCGCGTGGTGCGCGGGGTTGAGCGTGGTCGGCACGGATGCGGCTCAGCTCGCATCGGATACCGACATCTTTCAGTTGCTGCTCGAGCTGCTCGCCCAGGAGCCGAAGCTGCGCGACTCGCGGGGCGCCGTGTTGCTGGCGAGCAGCGCGGGGGGCGTCTACGCCGGTTGTGGAGCGAGCCCTATCGGCGAGCACACTCCGCCCGCGCCGAGCTCGCCGTACGGGCGCGAGAAGCTCGCGCAAGAACACTTGCTCTTGGCTTGGGCGAATAGGCAGCCCGCGCCCGTCAGCACACTCATCGCGCGCGTATCGAACGTGTACGGTCCCGGTCAGCGCTTGGAGAAGCAACAAGGGCTGATCTCGCATCTGGCGCGCTGTTCGCTCCACGACGTGCCGGTGCACGTCTATGTCTCGCTCGACACCGTGCGCGACTACCTGTTCGCGGACGATGCCGGGCGCCGTTTGAAGGACGGCTTGGTCCGCCTCTTGCGCGACGCGCCGGGCTCGCGAATCACGAAAATCTACGCCTCGGAGCGCGAGATTTCGATCGCGGGGCTACTCGGCATTTTTCGGCACATTGCTGACCGTCCGCTGCGCGTCGTGTTCGGCCTGCATCCGGTTTCGCCGCTTCAGCCTGCGCACCTGCAATTCCGATCGCAGGTCTGGCTCCCGGAAGCCACGCCGTGCCTGGAGCTAGCGCAGGGGATGGCCGAAGTGTATCGCCAGCAACGCGAGCTGTTCGTGCGCGGCGAGCTCCCCGCTCCGCCCGTGCCCACGCAGCGCTAGCTTCGTTGAGCGACGGCATTGGGCTCAGCACGGTTCGCAGCTGCGGCTGGCGGCGTTGAAGCAGCGGGCAGGCGGCGCAGCGGGCGTTTGACTGTTGCCGCCGCTGCCCCCTGAGCCATCAGGTGCGCCGCTGGGGCCGGCACTGATGATTGGGGACTTGTCGGCGAAGCCACCACAGTTCGGGCTCGTCTTACCCGCCACGACACGGTCGGTGGTTGGAAAAGTTCCCTTGCAAGAGGGTGTATCGGTCCACACCGCCGCGCCAATCAACTTGGGCTCACCGTCCAAGCTGGCGAGATCGTAGTAGCAGTCCTTGCCGTGGCTAGTCTGCATCTTGATCGGGCACTACTCGCTACACGACGTGTCAGTGCAGGTCTATGTGCCGCTCGACACCATTACGCGCAGGGACGCGCCCGAGCCGCGCTAGGGCGCGCTGAGCGACTGCACTGGGCTCAGCACGGTTCGCAGCTATGGCTCGCTGCACTGAAGCAGCGGGCAGGGGGCGCAGCCGGCGTTTGACCGCTACCGCCGCTGCCTCCCGAGCCATCAGGTGCGCCGATGTGACGGGCACAGATGATCGAGGAGTTTCTGGTGAAGCCACCGCAGTTCGGGCTCGTCCTACCCCCCACGACCCGGTTTGTGGTCCCAAAAGTTCCCTCGCATTGGGGTGTATCGTCCCACCACGCTGCACCAACCAACTTGGGCTCGCCGTCCTCGCTAGCGAGATCGTAATAGCAATCCTTGCCGTGGGTCGACCCAAGGCTAATCGTGATCACCCGCAGCGTGTCGCAAGTGCCGACCTCGGTCATATCGTCGGGATAAAGTGGGGCGCAATTTGCGGCCCAAGCCTCGGCCGCGCACATCGTTGCTGGGCAATCGCCCCAAGTTTTCGCAACTTGGGCGAGCTCCTCGACGCACTGCCCCGATCCGGCGCTCGAAGTAGCAGGAGTGCCCGCGCCGCCCCCGACATTGCCCCCGCTCTGTCCGTCGTTGCCGCTACCTGCGGGCGCGCCGGGAAGCGAAGCGCCCGCGCTGTCCTTCCCGTTGTCTTGGGCACTGCCCCCGCAGCCCGCCACGAAGACCGCGCACCCCGCAGCCACCGTTAGCCAACCCAAAAATCGGTTTCTCATGACCGGTGTCACTGCAGAAATCGATCCAACGATGCCCCCGGGAAAATTCAGCAAAATCTGCCGCTCATCCCCGCTCAGCAGCGGCACAACGTGCGCCACGGACGACAGATCGATCCTGAGGCCGCGCAGGATTACGTCGCGCCGCGGCGCTTGAACAGCGCGGCGTAGTCGTTCTCGAACTCGACTTGCCATTGGTTGTTCTTGTGCAGCTCTTCGATGTAGCGATCGGTGGGCTCGATCATCGGCGGCAGCTTGTCCAAGATGATGTAGTTGGGGCGCTGCTCGGGCTCGTTCGATTGACCGAGGTACGGGTAAACGTAGGCCACGTCGTGATCGGAGAGCTGCGGGTTGAGCAGCCAACTGGTGGAGACGATGGCGTCCTTCGGCACGCGGTGGATCGCTTCCCAGATCCCGCGCTCACGCTTGCCGAAGGGCGGCACCTCCGACAAGCAGCCGAGGTTGCCGTGATAGCGATACTCGTTCTCGCGCACGGGGTGATTGCCGTATTCGAGCTTGTAGGTCTTGGACGCGATATTGCCGTACAAGATGTTGCAGCCGAGTGCGGCGCTGCCCACGAAAAGTAGAATCGGCAGCTGGCGGTGACGGCCCCAGGCGTTGCGAACGCTCTTGGAAAGCAAGAGTGAGCGAATGCCCATCATGCCCATCAAGATCGCGGGCGGCGTGATCGGCGCGCCGTAGTTGATGCCGTTCGAATAGAAGTCCGGGTTCCCGCTCGCCAAGAGCAAGGGCAGCGTGGGCAGCAGGAACCAGGCGGCGCGCCAACCGAGCAGCGCGACCAAGCCCATGGGGATGAACGAGAGCCAGGCGTACTCCGTACGTACCGGCGAGAGCATGGAGTCGAACACGCCGAACGGGTTCAAGAGCAGGACGCGCACGAAGCCGTCTGGCCCCGACGAGTCGAAGAACAGCGAGAAGTGCCGCCCCATGCGCGGCTCGCCGCCGAAAGCCGGCATGAGCACTGCAGTCATCAGCACGTAGATCGCAGCGGATGCGACGACCGTGACCAGCCCCGCGCGGAAGCGCACGCGATCGAATTTGCCTAGCAGCCAGAACAGGCCCACTGCTGCCGCATAGATGCCGGTTTCTTCGCGGCAAATCGCGACTAGGAGCGCCATCGCGATCGCCCAGCGCGGCCGCTTGGCCTCCATGAAGCCGACTGCCAAGAGCATCAGCGGAATGGCGCAGATGTTGGCGTGAATGTCGTGCAGGCAGTAGCTCTGAACCTGCGGATTGAGTGCGTAGGCGAAGGCGGCCAGCACCGCCAAGCCGCGATGCATGAACCAGCGTCGACCGGCCATGTAGGCGCCGAAGACACCGCTGCCCATGAGCGCGGCCTGCAGCCAGACGACGGTGCGCGGATCCTTCCACAGCGCATAGAACGGCGCGTACAAGTAGTAGATGCCCGGCGCGTGCAGGTTGAAGTACGGCGCGGGCAAATGCTTGCCCGGGTAATACGAGTCGGCACCGGTGGAGATCGTGGGGATGCCGTGACGTAAGATGCCCGCGACGGCATTCAGCTCCCACGAGTAGTCATAGGGGTGCGCGTAGAACGCCGACGCGCGGCGATGCGAAAGGAAGCCGATCACGGCCAGGAACAGCACGAACGAGCCGCTCACGAGCAGCCACGCGGTGCGCTGCGACGGCTCGGGCAAGGTGAGCTTGCGGTCGCGTGCGAAGCACGCGCCGACGTAGGCGACGGCCGTGGACAGCATCAGCACCGACACGCCGGCCAAGAACGCGTGCTCGTACTCGAAGACCGGCAAGCACAACACCGGCAAGCCCACCGAGGCGATGGCCAGCCAGTAGCCGTAGGGCACGCGCTTGTAGGTCTTGTTTCGAATTTGCCGCAGCACGACGACGATGTGCAGCCCAGCGCCCACCAGCACGGCCAAGAGCAACTTGGCTGCGAGCTTGCGCGGCTCGGCTTGGGCCGAGCGCACGCCGCCGTCCTCGGCGCGGAGCACCAAATCGTAAACGAGGGGCAAGTAGCGGAGCTGCCAAAACGTGGATAGCGCGAAGCTCCAGCCCAGCACGATCAGGAGCGCCGGAGCCCACAGACGCGAGACGGTTTCGGGCCACGATAGCGGCGTCACGGCAGGCGGCGGCGCGGCGGGCGATGCGCCAGGCGTCGTCTCCGCCGCTGCTTCGGAGCTCTTCGGCGGTGCGTTGGATTCGATCGAGCTCATTCGGACTCCGAAAACACGAACACGTTGGCTTCGTCGTCGACGGCCCAGGCGGCAGTACCGGTGACGGCGACATCCTGAACCGGATGGAGCTTAGGGAATTGATCGGGTCGGAACTTCTTCGGTCGCGGTAGCCGCTCCCAGGCGCTGCCCAGCTGCAAACGGAACACGTCCCCCGAAGCGTCGGCCACGAACAGCCGTTTGCCGAGGCCCGACATGCGCGTGACGTTGCTGGGGGAGCCGGCTGCGGGTTGGCATGCGCTGTCCGTGCCTCGATACAAGCGCTGCCCGTCACTCACCCAGAGCTGGTCTTGCGCGAAAGCAATGCTCAGCGCGCGCAGTTCGGGGCACGGGCCTGGTTCGGGGCCGCTCGGCAGCAAACGCGAGACGTGGCCGTTAGAGACCGCGTACAAAGCGTCGCCGTCGGCGTCCGTAGCCAGCGCGGTTACGGGCGCACCGAGTGTCCACTCCGGATTGCCGACGTGCCCGTGGTTGCCCTTGCCGACGTGCCCCTCGGGATCGGCGTAAGCGAGCCCTTGGCGCGATCCGACGATCACGCGCGGCCGCAAGTGACCGTTCCACTCGTGCCAAGTGCTGCCGAATTCCGGATAATTGTAGACGAGCCCGTTGGTGCCAATGGCAAGCAGCCCCATCGGCCCACCTGCAAGCCGCGTGACCTGCGCGTGGCCATGCGTCTCGATCCAACGCGGCCCGTTCGAGCGAATGCGACACGCCGGCAAACTCAGCGCACAGAGCCCCCACCCAGCGAGTCCCAGCGCCACTCCAGCCCAATTCCAGGTCTTCAAAGCGCGCGGAGGCTAACACACGCGGAAAGCCGGAAGGGGGCTTTGTGGCGTTCGACCGCGTGAGCTGCGTGCCTTCGCTGGCTCGGTTGCCCGCGCTTGGCTTGCGCTGGACCCGCCAATCAAAAACTCAACCGGTCCGCATGGAGCATGAATCCAAGCGCACGCCGGCGAGTCATTTGCTCTCAGCGCGTAGATCGACCTCGACCTTGCCCGATGCGCCGCATAGTTCAGGATGCGGGGTGTAATAGGGCGCGGTGTCGGGCACCTTCACGTAGCTGACCTCGGTGTCGAACACGGTCAACGGCGCGCTTGCGGGGTCCGCGGAGAACGTGAGTTCGTACTGATCCGGAGCCGTAAAATCGTTCGCTTCGGCGTGGTGAGTCCAGATGAGCTCCACGGAGTTGCCACCGGTACCGCTCGTGGCCTTCAGTGAAACCGACGTAAGCAGGTCCGATACCGACCAGGCGCTCGCGGCATCGAGCTTGGCTTCGAGGCAATCGTTCTTGCGGCAGGCTTTGAAGCTGCCGGTGATTGCTTGTTCGATGGTCACGGGCAGGTCGGCCTGAATGTTCGCGGTCGAAAAATAAATCACTGCCGGACACCAATCGCTGTCGTTTGGCGCACCCGCGCTGTTGTTTGGCTTCGCTGCCTGCGGGTTGTTGCCGCCGCCCGCCCCTGCATTGGCGGCCAGCGCGGGCTCCGGCGCTGACCCGGTGGATGGCGCGTCGCTCCCCGAACAGCCAAGCGTCGCGCCCAAAACTAGAGCCACGCTCAGCGTCATGCTTCGAATCGACAATGCTGAGCCCCGTTGGATCATGCCCGAAGTACAGCAACTCGCATGCCAGCTTCTCGGTGCGAAAATGGCTTATTTTATGCGCTGAGCGCATTGCCAAACTGTGCCAGCCGCGCTCGCCCCGGACGAAGCTGTCCGGACATCAGCCCCGCGCTTCAAGGAGTGGATTGCTGCCAACGCCCGCGCTGCCACACGTACTTTACTCCGTCCCAGTGCCAGTAGCCTTGCACCCACTCAGCGCCGGGTTTGGCTTCGTCGGGCGGCGCGTCGCTATTTTCGGCGAGCGTCGCGGGCACGACCGGGGCACCAGTGACGGGCGGCGCGAGCGGGCCCTGCGCGGACTCGGTGGCGCTGGGGCGCGAGCTGCGGCCGATCACGCAGGACGGAACTAGGCCTGCAAATGCAGCAATCAGGAGGGTGAGCGCTACGCGCGGCACGGGGCACAAGTTACCACGGGTGTTATAGTTCGGCTCAGCTCCGAATGCGCGCTCGACCCAAATCTTACGTCCTCGCGGTCCTCGCCTTCGCGCTGCCGGCGTACGCCGATGGCCCGGTGCTGCACGAGTACATCGCGCCGGATGCCGCCGAGGACTTGCGCATGGGCGCGACCACGCCGGACGGCGCGCTGCCCGCGGCCATCGACACCAAGAGCGGGGTGCTACCGGCGCCCAGCGAGCCGCGCACGAGCTCGGCCGCCAGCCAAGTGGCGTACGGCGGCAGCGCGACACCCGATAGTATCGATGCGAGCTACCGTATCGATCGCGATACCTCGCGGCCGGATTCGGTGCGCTATGACGACCCGTTCATTCCCGCGGTCACGCCGTTCAAGCGGCTCTACGCCTATGACGGGCTCGACGAAGGCTTCGAGCTGGTGGTGCACGACAAGCTGCTCCGCCCGATCGAGATCGGTGGTGAGCCGCGCCCGGACGACGATCAATTCTACGGCGACTTGTTCGTGGATATCGTGCCTGGCGTCCCGGTGCGCATTCCGAGCGTCGGTCCGAGCACGCGCGTGCTGGTGGCGCGCGCCGAGCCGGCGCTGCATTTCGAGCTCCAGAAAGACGGTGCCGACAATTGGTTCATCGTTGGCGATGCGCGGAAACGCGTGCGCTTGGTGCTCGAGCTGGCAATCGCCCGCCGCGCTTTTGGCTCGGAGTTCGGCGACGCCTCGTGGGGCGAGCTCGCGCGTTCGGTGGCCGCTTTGCCGCCTGCCGCGCGCTCCGGCGCACTCGAAGTGCTGAGCACGATCGGCATTTCACAAGCGCAGCGCCCGCGCGACGCGGTGCGCGCACTGGTCAATTACTTCCGCACCTTCGCGCCGTCGGACGACGCGCCGCGCGCTTCGTCCGGGAGCGCGCTGTATTCCGAGCTCGCGCTGTCGAAGAAGGGCGTGTGTCGGCATCGCGCGTACGCGTTCGTGGTTACGGCGCTCGCGCTCGGCGTCCCCGCCCGCCTCGTGCGCAACGAAGCGCACGCCTGGGTCGAAGTGTTCGACGCTTTGCAGTGGCACCGCGTCGATCTGGGTGGTGCAGCGAGTCACTTGGACTACGAGCAGCACTCGAGCGAGCACCAACACCAGCCACCCGCCGATCCGTATCAATGGCCGCCTGGCAGTGAAGCGGGTGAATCGCTCACGGCGCAAGCCAGCGCGCCTGGCGCCGCGCATTCGGGGACACCCGGGCCGTCGGCGAGTGGCGCGCCGAGCCCCCACGCGCCGCGCCTGCCCGTAGCCTCCCCGAGCGGCTCTGCCGCCCAAGACCCGCCCGCCCCGCGTGACGACGAGCACGCGCAGAGCGAAGTATCGGTGAGCAGTGACGAGCACGAGCTGCGCCGCGGGGCGCGCTTTCACGTCTCTGGCATCGCGCGCACCGAGCATGACGTGTGCTCGTTCTCGCGCGTGGACGTGGCCCTGCGGGATAAAGCGGGCGCCGAGCATTGGCTCGGCGCGCTCGCCACCGATCAAAACGGCAAGTACGACGGCCGCGTCGCGTTGCCCTTCGATCTCGAAGTCGGCGACTACTCGGTTGTCGCGACCACGCCAAAGTCAGCCGCCTGTGGCGGCAATTCACACTGAGCGAGCTTCAATCCGGCTCAGTCTCGGATCCTGCTATATTCCAGGCCATGGCCGAGGCTGCCAAGCGCCGCGCAACTTACGAGGACGTCCTGAGCTCGCCCGATGACGTCGTGGCCGAGGTGGTGTTCGGCACGCTGTACCAAAGCCCCCGGCCGGCAACCCCTCACGCACTAGCGTCATCGGCGATTGGGGAGGAGCTTGGCCTCCCGTTCAAACGCGGTCGGGGGGGACCCGGCGGGTGGATGATTCTCGACGAGCCCGAGCTCCACCTCGGTGAGCACATCGTCGTGCCGGACCTCGGCGGCTGGCGGCGCGAGCGACTTCCAGAAATGCCCCTAGCGCCCTACTTGGAGCTCGCGCCAGATTGGGTCTGTGAGGTGCTCTCGCCGTCGACCCGTGCCCTCGATCGCGGTCAGAAGCTGCGCGTGTATGCGGATTGCGGCGTGGGGTTCGTGTGGTTCGTCGAGCCGCTCGAACAGCTGGTCGAGCGGCTCGAGCTCGACGGGCCGACCTACCGCATCATCGATACGGCGGAGGGCGATGCCACCGTGCGCCTGAAGCCGTTCGACGCTATCGAGTTTCCGCTCGGCGCGCTTTGGCAGCGCTGACGCATCGCGGGCTTCGTGCCGCTCAGAGCAACGGCTGCGCGGGCACTTGGCCTTGAGCCAAATGCTCAGCGAACAGCGCGTTGAGCAGCGGGCCCACGACTTCGCGCGCGGCAACGCGCTGAACCGGATTCTGCGCTTCGCGCTCGAGCTCGGCGAGCCGCAGCTCGGCTTCATGCGCGATCTCCAAGCGAGCCTCGTCGGAGGATTGCGTGAGCGCCCAAGCGAGGAAGCGGAAGCCGAGCTCGGCGTGTGCTTGCTCGTCATGGGCGATGCGCAAGAGCACCTCCTCGACCACCGGATCGGTCGCGAGCGCGGCGTCTGCACGCGCTTCCAACGCGGCGCCAGTTTCGCCCAGGCAACCTTCGCGGAGCACGAGTTTCATGATCGCTGCGAGGCTCGTGTCGTCGAAGCAATCCCGGACTTCGAGCTTGCTGGGTCCGAGCGGTAGGCCCGCGTAGCTACTGGCAAGCGCGAAGCAGAGTCGCGTATGCCTCGTCTCGTCGGCGAGCGCGCGATTGCAGGCTTCGACGAGCTCGCTGGGCGCGCCGAGTGACAAGAGCTGCAGGTTGAAGCGGGCGAAGGCGGCGATGGATGCGTGTTCCATCTGGCCTAGGCGCGCCCAATGCGCCGCGCGCTCGGCGCGTTCGAGCGGCGTAAGCCCGGCGAGGTTGGGCGTGAGCGAGTCGTCGAGCCAGTCAGCGCGTGACGCCACGGCTGCCCAGCGCGGGAGATCGGCGACGATGAAGGGACGACCGCACACCGCGGTATGGCACACGTTCCTGCCCTGGGCGTTGGTCTCACAAAATCCGTCGGGGCAATCGCTCGAGCCGAGGCGGCATTCATCGGCACCCTTGCTGCATTGGAAGGTCGGAAAATCGCACGCTTGCGGGATTTGGATGCAGAGCGAGTTGGGGCCGCAGTCCCCATCCACTTGGCAGCCGCCAAAAACGCAGCGGCCCGCGGGCGTCCGCGAATCACACTGGCAAAGTCCGCCGTTTCCGCAATCGCTGTCCTGACGGCAACCCGCCTTGCAATGAGCATCGAGCGGATAGCCGAGATCGCACCACCCGTAGCGAAGGTTGCTGCACTGGGCGTTCGTTGTGCAAGTGGCGCCGATCCCGCCGGCGCCGCTGTCTCCCTGCGCGTCGCTGTCTCCCGCCGCGCCGTTATCTCCCGCCGCACCGCCCTCTCCGCCATTACCCGATTCGTAAGCGCAGAGCGTGTGCATCGGCCGATGCACGATCCCGTTGTTGCAAGTAGTGAGCCCCGTGTTCGGATCGTAGCTAGGAGACGAGCACAGCTGGCCCACGCCCCCGCCTTCGGGCTGACCTCCATAGGAGGTGCCGCTGGCATTGAGGTAGCCACCGGGCAGGCCACCGGAGTACGAGCTGCCGCCCATGCCGGGATCGGTGCCCCCCTGAGCGCTCGTTCCACCGCTTGGTTCGCCGGAGGTGCTCACCACCGTGCCGCCGCACGCCGCGTGCGAAAAACCGAGCGCGACGAGCAGCGACAGCCGCAGCGTCCCTGCATGCCCCGAGAGATTGGTCCTCGAAATCCCCGTCGTTCGTCCGCTGCTCATGGCTCCGAACGAAGCAAGCGCTGTGCCGGTGCCGGCGACTACAAATCAGCTGAGCTACGCTCACGCGGGCGCGGCCTGGCACAACCCGGCACAAGGACTAGGGCGTGCCTGTCGCTCAGGCGACCGACTTTTTCATGCGCTCGGTGCTGCTGATCAGATCGCGCAAGGCAGTGTCCTGGCGGCGGGCGGCTTCTTCGATTTGCGTGGCGGCGGTGAGGGCGCGTTCCGAGCCGCGCGCTTGTGAGCGGTGGGCGGAGTTGAGCTGGTTGACCAGGTTGTTGATGGTCTCGATCGATTGCGTGATTTGGCGGCTGCCGCGGGATTGCTCTTGGCTCGAGCGCTCCACTTGCTGAGAGATGGTGCGCATCTTCTCGCCGCTCTTCATGATTAGCTCGGAGCCGCGTGCCTGTTGCGCGGTGGCAGCGGCGATCTGCTGCACGGTCGCGGCGATGCGGCCGATGGCGTCCGTGACTTGCTTACTGCCCTTGGCCTGTTCGACCGTGGCACGAGCGATGGCGCGCACCATGTTGGTGCTCTTCTGCGAGCTCTCGAGGATCTTCTTCAGGGCGCGCTCGGCCTCGTTGGACACTTCCACGCCGCGGTCGACGTTTTGCGCGCCGCGCTCCACGGCTTGAATTGCGTTCTTCGATTCGGCCTGAATCGTCTTGATCAGATCCGCGATTTCCTTGGTGCTGGCGCCCGCGCGCTCGGCCAAGTCCTTGATCTCGTCGGCGACAACGGCAAAGCCTTTGCCGTGCTCGCCGGCTTGAGCGGCGATGATGGCGGCGTTCAAGGCGAGCAAATTGGTTTGCTCGGCCACGTCGTCGATCACGTTCAGGATTTGGCCGATGGCGTCGATCCGCGAACCGAGGTTCGAGATCACGGCCACGGCTTCCTGGCTGCTCTCTTTGATGCGATAGATTTCGCCGATTGTCTTTAGGATGGCTTCGGCGCCGCGCTCGGCGTCTTGCGCCACTTCTTCCGACAGGCGCGCGGTTTCGTTGGCGTTCGATTGCACCTGGTCGATGGACACGTCCATCTCGTTCATGCTCGAGGACGTTTCCTCGGCGGTGAGCGAGAGCGCATCCACGTTTTTGGCGACTTCCTTGATCGAGTAGGCCATCTCCTCGATCGAGGCCACGGTCTCGCGCACGCTGGCCGCGAGCTCCAAGATGTTGCCGCCGACCTGTTCGTTGGTCGCGGTCATTTGCAGCACCGACGAGCTGGATTCTTCGGCGCTGGCCGCGAGGACCTCGACGTGCTGGGCAATTTCGCGCAGCGCGTTGGTGACTTCCTTCACGTAGCGCGCACTCTCGTCACTCGCGTTCAGCTGAGCGGCGACGCCTTCGGTCAACGTGCGCACGGCGGAGGACAGGGACTGTGCCGCCTCTTGCAGCTCGGTCTCGTTGCGGTTGCTGCGAGCGCTCAGCTCTTCGAACGTGTCGTGCGCTTCCAGCAGCTCTTGGTAAATTTGAACCACCGCGACCGGCGCGCCCGCGGGCGCCTCTGGCTTCTTACCCTCGAGCACGCGCTTCACGGCGCTGCGCAGGCCATCGAGTTGCTCGGGCGAGGTGCCCTCGGCCGGCGCGCTCAACAGCGCGAGGATCGCTGCGAACAGGACGATGAACGCGCAGCCGCCCGGGCTGACGACGTGTTGTTGATTCAGTACGACCGCCAGGAGCGTGATGCCTCCGAGGATGGCGATGGTGATGAGCTGACGCGGTGAAATGCGGATCATGCGTGCGGCCGGTGTCCCCAGATGAGCGAAGACCGACGAGCCTAACACTAGTCCGAACCCCCTTCATCCCGCGCAAAACGGGCGGCGCGGCGTAATTGCGGCCGGTCCTGGCCCTGCCCGGAAATTCGTCAGCATTTGGCGCATTTCGAGAGCAAAACGCGCTTATTTAACTCACTTGGGCGACGGCGAGCCGGGCGTCTGTTTGACCGCACGCGGATCGTTCTTGCGAGTCGAGGGAGTGGTCGCAGGCGGAGTGGTCGCAGGCGGAGTCGTCGCAGGCGGAGTCGTCGCAGGCGGGGCCGTGACGGGGGGAGCCGTGACCGGGCGCGTGATCGGCGCGGTGGGTAGAGACGGACTGCGCGGCGTCGGAGCCGCGGGAGTCGCGGCCGGCAGATCACTGGCGCGGCCACCCGGCGCGCCGCCGGGCCGATACGGAGTGCCTGCTATGGGCGGCGTCGTCGCGGCGGGCGGCTGCGGCGTCGTCGGCGTGCCGGGAGTGGGCCGCACGGGCGTTGGATTTGCGGGCAGGTGCGCGGCCGGCGCCGGCGCGGGGGTTGGCACGTACACGACCGTGGTCGCTGGCGCCGGTGCAGGCGCGACGACTGGCACAGGGCCGTAACCGTTGGCGGGTGAAGCCGGGCCGGAGTTCACGTAGATGGTGCACGCGTTCAGCGCGGCAAGCGAGACGAGCGCACCGAGCGAGGGCACGGAGCCAGACCAAGCGCTGGAAGCAATGCGGTAAGCCACGCCTAAGTATACACAAGCGGCGGCGATTCCTTCCCCCGCCCCGAACAATCGCTCACTCCTCGCTGTTCGGCGGGGCTTCTTGCAGGAACGTCGGGCCGGAAAGGGGCAGCTCGACACTGAAGCTCGCGCCGCCGGCTGCGCTCTCTGCGTAGCTGATCTCGCCGCCGTGCTCGACCGCGATGCGCTGCGCGATAGCTAGGCCGAGCCCCGTGCCTCCAGGCTTGTTCGTGGCGTAAGCCTCGAACAACCGGGCGCGCATCTCGGGTGCCAGGCCCGGACCGTTGTCGCTGACCACGATCCGCACTTTGTCTCCGCCCGGCTGGGTCGGCCGCACGTCGACCGCGACTTGTGGGGTGAACCCAGCTTCCGCACGCGACTCTGCCGCGTATTGCCCGTTTTGGATCAGGTTCGTGACCAGTTGCACGAGCTGTTCGCGATCGGCGTTCAGGGGCGGGCAAGGCGCGCTCGTGAACAGCACGGACGTGCCACTCGCGCCGTGCAGCTTGGCCACGGCACGCACGGATTCGACCACGTCGATCGGCGCGGGGCTCGGCGCGGGCAAGCGCGCGAACTCCGTAAACTCACTGACGATGTGGGTGATGCGCTGCACTTCTTCGAGCACCGTGCGCGTGGCTTCGTCGAAGTATTCGTCGAACGCCGGATCTTGACGGGCACGCAAGCGGCGCAACGTCTCGACCGCGGCGCGGATCGGCGCGAGCGGATTTTTGATCTCGTGAGCCACGCGGCGCGCAATCTCGCGCCGCGCCGCGATGCGCTCGGTGGCCGCGAGGCGCTTGCGCAGCGCGGTCAAATCGGCGAGCGCGCGATTGAACGCTGCTGCGAAGACGCGGATCTCGGTCGCGCCGCGCGCGGTGACCGGCTTCGGCTCGCCGTGAGCCACGGCCCCTGCTTCGCGCGCCAGCTCGACCAACGGGCGACTCAGGCTCCTGGATAGAAGCAGCGAGAGCACGAGCGCCGCGCCCAGCGTGCCCACGCCGATCAGCGAGATCGTGACGTCCAAGTCTTCGAGCGCCAAGAGCAAGGGCACCCGCGAACGAAAGGCACTGATCTTTTTGTGCCCGAGCTCTGGCAAATCCAACACTTCACTCATCCGCTGCTCGGTCGCAGGCACGGTCTCGAAGCTGAGGCTTACGTTGTAGGCCGCGCCGATCTTGGCCAAGAGCGGCTCCAAGTGACGGGCGGCGTACACGCCTACCCAGAGCCCCTTGCTCTCCTTCGATCGATGCACGCAGCCATATTCGATCGCGAGCGGCGCTGCCGCGCGCACGCCCGCTTTCGAAGCATGCTCGAGGTAGCGCGTGAGCGCGCTGCCGGACGCGGCCGCACCCGGCGCGTGAGCGCCCAGCACCTCGCCCGCCGAGCTCACGACGTACAGCTCGTCCAAACGTAAGGCCTGCGCCAGCTCCGGTACGCGCACGCTGATCGCGAGCCGCCGCTGATCCAAGTCCCCCGCCTCTAGCCCGACGAGCGCGCTATCGACCAGCGGGTCGTGACGGCATAGGGGCTCGGTCAAGAGCGGTAGGCCCTCGAGCTCGTCGGCCAGCTCTCGACCGAGTGGCTCGAGCGCCCGCGCGAATTGATCGCGAAAGCGTTGCTCTTCACTGCGGTGCCAAGCTTCGCGCACTCCGAACCCGAGCGCGACGATCGTCGCGAGGCTGAGCGCGCCGATGGCGAGGAGTAGGCGCTGAGCGAGAGTCAAAGCCTCAACTCATTCGGGCGCGACGACTGGCTGTGCGTTGGGCGTGCCGCTCACCTCGGGCTCCGCGAGCGCCGCGCAGCGCGGGCAAAGGCAGGCCCGATCCTTGGCTTCGGCGGGGATGCGCTCGAGCGCGGCCTGGGGGATGCTCACACCGAAGCACCAGCAGGCGGTCTTGCCTTGGCTCATACCGCAGCTATTCGGCGCGCCACAGGCAGGACAAATGCTGGGATCGAGCGCGCTCTCCATCGGGCCTCGCCGCAAGCTAGCACCGAACGGCGAGCGCTTGTAGCGGCTCAGAGCAGGGGTTGGTCGTCGTAGTTCCTGAGCAAGCCGCGATAATTATCGGCCTCGGGCACGCCCGAGAGCAGCTCGAGCCGCGCCACTTGCGCGACCACGTAACGCGCCGCTGCGGCTGCGACCGTGCGCTCGGTACGCGAGAACTTACGGCCGCGCGCGGCTTGGTATTCTTCGACGAAGGCCTTGGCTTCGGCGGGCGTGGGCGTGAGCAGCGCGGGGATCTCCCACTGCGCCGTGAACTGCGCGGCGGCGCGCCCCACGCACTCTGCCTCCGAGGCCGCATGCACGGAATCGGAGTCGTAGACGGCGCTCACTCGCTCGTCGCGAAAGCGAATGTTCTTCACGCCCCAGTCTAGATGCGTCACCACGCGCGGGAGCTTGCTCTTCTTGATCACGAGCTGAGCCGCCCGCCCGTGCTCGTCGATGAAGCGCGTCTCTTCGTCGTCGCGGTCGCTCTGCTCCCAGATCCGTTGCGGGGCTGGCCAGAGCGCTTCTTGGCGCCCCGGGGCGAGCGGCAATTCGCTGCCCTCGAGCGGCGCCAGCAGCGTGTTGAGCTCGGCCAGGCTGCGGGCCAGCTCGCGCCGCACACCCGGCTCGTGAGCGTCGTGTTGATCGCCGTCCAAGTACGAATAGAACGCGCCGAACACGCCGTCCCCGGCTTCGAAGATTTCCCCGCGTTGCCGCGGGACGGGGTAACCATGGGCGGCCGCGACGCTCAAGCAACGGTGCACTGCGGACAGCTCGCCGTGCGTGAAGCTGCGATTGAACAACTTCAGCACGGCGGGCTCGCCGTTCTCGAGCACGATCGCGAACACCGCACCGACGCTCTTCTTCACGAACATGGCGCCGCTCGGCTCGACACCGAGCCGCGCCACGGTGAGCTCTTCGACCCAGCGCTCGACCTCCTCGTGGCTACGGTCACCGACCAAGGTGGCGAAGTCGGCTCGATAGCGCCGCTCGCGGAACTCCTCGGCCAGGATCTCGGCCAGAGGTTTCACGCGGTAGCCGCGCACTACGGGTTCCATTCCCCCGAGTGTCCCGAGGGCAAGGCAGGTGCGTCAATACTTGGCCGATCGAGGTCCCGAAAAGCGGCATGAAAAGCTTTAATGCGGGCTCGGCCGGGCGGCGCGTGCGGTGCGCCGAGGCGCCGCCGCTGGAAAATGATCGCCGCGGCTGGAACTGGTTCCAGATTTCGTCCGAAACTCGGCGATGACGCTGGCCAAGCGCCGCGCGTTGAGTCATTTGGAGGATCACGATGTTGCGACTGGCATTCGCGTGCGCTCTTGGTTTGTTCGCCGTCTCGGCTCTGGGTTGTGATGCGGGCAGCAGCTCGCCGGAAGCGCCGCCCCCGCCCGATCCCGCCATGCTCGACATGGGGAACGATAGCGACGTCGGCAACGGGGACCTCGGCCCAACCCCGGTGGCGTTGCACGGCGCCTTGCACGTGTCCGGTGCGGAGCTGCGTGACGCGACGAACCAGCGGGTGCAGCTGAAGGGCGTCAGCAGCATGTGGTTGAACTGGGAAAACACCGGTTATGCCGAAAGCCTGCCGGCCCTGAAGTGGATGCGTAACAACTGGAACCTGAGCGTGATCCGCGCCGCGATGGGCGTGGAGCCCGACGGCGCGTACCTGACCGACCCCGCAGCGGCGAAAGAAAAGCTCACGCGCGTCGTCGACAACGCGATTGCCGCCGGCGTGTACGTGCTCATCGATTGGCACGATCACCACGCGCTCGAGCATCAAGCCGAGGCGGTCGCGTTCTTTGCCGAGATGGCTCGGAAATACGCGGGCGTGCCGAACGTGCTGTACGAGACGTTCAACGAGCCCGAAATGGTGGACTGGTCGACCCAGCTCAAGCCGTATCACACGGCAGTCGTCGCGGCGATTCGCGCGGCCGAGCCGAACGGCGTGATCGTCCTCGGCACGCCCACCTGGTCGCAAGACGTGGACGTGGCAGCCAAGGATCCCGTGGCTGGCAACAACTTGATGTACACGCTGCACTTCTACGCCTGCGATCACGGGACGTACCTGATCAACAAGGGCAACGTGGCCATGGCCAAGGGCCTCGCGCTGTTCGTGACCGAGTGGGGCGCCACCGCTGCCAACGGCGGCCTGGACGGTGAGGTCTGTCAGGTGAAAGCTCAAGCGTTCCTGGACTGGATGGAGCCGAAGGGCATCAGTTGGTCGGCGTGGAAGCTCGACAACTGCACGCCGGACTCCAGCTGCCTGCTCGCCGAAGGCGCCCCGCTCGATGGCGGTTGGACGGACCAATACATCCACGGTCACGGCCTGTACGTCCGTGCTCGCATGCAAGAGAAGTGAGGCGAGGCGCGGTTCACCCGCGCAACGAGCGCAGCTTCTTCACGGCGCGCAGCACTGATTCGTCAGTGCCCATTTGCTCCACGTCACTGAGCGACACCCAGCGTAAGTCTGCCACCTCGTCCGAGTGAACGAGGTCACGGGTCTTGGCGACGAACGCGAAGCGCACGTCGAAGTGCTCGTGCGCAGGGTCCTGCTTGCGCGCCGGGATCGTGTGAATGTCGACGTCGAACACCGGCGAGCCGCTCGCAGGGAAGGGCTCGAGGTCGTCGAGGCCCACTTCTTCCAGCACCTCACGGCGCGCGGCGCTCAGCAGATCGGAATCGGTCGGCTCGACGTGCCCCCCGGGTTGCACCCAGATGCCGAGCTTTTTGTGGTGGATGAGCACCACGTCCCGGTGGTCCGGACTGAGCACGAACGCGCTGGCCGTGAAATGCCCGGGGGCGAAATGCGAGCGCTCACAAGCGTTGGCCGAGTCGCACAGCTCCCGCATGCGCGCCACGAAGCCGGCCTCGCGCTCGCCTTCGCCGGCGTACCCCGTGAGCTGTTCGCGTACCAAATCGAGCCGCATCCCGTCGCCGTAACCGGCTCCCCGAGCGCCGGCAAGCCTCCGCGCGCGCTCCGAAAAGCGCCGTGAAAACCCGTCGCGCCGCCGCGTGTGGAGTCTGCGCGATTCGCGGTTGACGATCGCCGGGTTCTATGGGAGATACGCCCCTCCTTTCGGTCCTTTTATCCGTAAAGACGGGTCATTAGCTCAATTGGTAGAGCAGCGGATTCTTAATCCGTTGGCTTCAGGTTCAAGTCCTGAATGACCCACAACTTAATCCGCTGAGTGCTTCGCGCCTCAGCGGGCTTGGGAGAGCAGCTGAATGATTTCGGCTTGCTGCTCACGCGCGGCTGGCGACCCGCTTCCGCCGCGGCCTGTCGTGCGCTGGGCCAAGTCCAAGGCGGTCGAGCCGCTCTTGTTTTCGAGCTCTGGGTGGGCGCCGTGCTCGAGCAGAGCGCGCACCGCGCTGGCGCACCGGGTTCGTACCGCGCGGTGCAGCGGTGCCACGCCGCTTTTGTCGAGCGCGTTCGGGTCGGCACCGGCACGGATCAAGCGCTCGATGACGGCGAATTGCGCCTCTGGCTTCCAGCCGAGTGAGCCTGGGCTGCCGTCCGCCGCGTAGTGCAATGGTTGCGCTCCGCGGCGATTCTTCGCGTTCACGCTCGCCCCCTTGGCTAGCAATTGCTCCACGATGCCGAGCTCGTAGGCGGCAGCAGCGAAGTGGAGCGGCGTATCGCCCGCGTAGGCGTAGTGCGCGATGCCTTCGAAGTAGTTGTGGCTGGCCTCGGCGCGCGTCGCCCCCACTTCCAGCGCCAGCGTTGCAAGCTCGGGGCTCTGGGCGAGCCAGCGCGCCGCTTCGCCGTGAGCACGCGCGGCAATGGCTTCGAACAGCGCTCTCAACGCCACTTGCTTGCTCTGCCCTTGCCGCGCGGTTCCTGTCATCGCCCTCGCCCGGCGCAGTCTGTCACGGATTCGGAATCGGGCGCGAGTAGATGCGCGCGCCGTCGGTCCAGTACACCTTGCTCGCGGTACCGACCCAAGCTCTGACGAAGCCCTCGGCGGCGTCGACCAAGCGAATGGGAGGAGCGGTGCTGGTGAGCGTGGTGGTCGTGATCCCGGGCGAGTTGTTGTCACCCTGCCATTCGAAGAATAGGCGATCGCCCAACAAAACCAGGCGCGCGGGAGCTCGTTCACCGAGTGCGCGGATGCGCAGCCACGAGCCGTTGCTCTTGGCGGCCTTGGTCAGGATTGTGCCGTCGTTCGTGTACTCGAGGCCGTAGATCGAGTCGCCGTTCAAGTCGAACGGTCGCGCATCGCCCACGATTTCCACCGTTCCGCCACCTCCTGCGTCGGTTCGCGAGATGTGACCATACCCGTCGTCGAAGTACAGGTGCGTGTCGTCCGCGTGCAGCTTGTCCGGGAACGTGACCGTGACCGTTATCGGAACTGTGCTGCCACTGGGCAACGAGTAGAGCAAGTTCGGACCCGTCCAGTAAGCGGTACTCCCAATCGCGGCGAAGGTCGTTGCACGACGGCTGAGCAGTGGAGGCGAGCCGTCTTGAATGAGCTCGCTAGCGCCGCCGGCTAGTGGAAAGCGCAGGAGTTGGAGGTGAGCCACTGTTCCGACCAACGTCGCGCCGTCGGTCACGACGTAGGCCTGCTGCGTGGTGACGCCGAGCGCATTCGGTCCCGGGATTGCAGACGCGAGCTTCTTCTTCGTGCCATCGGCGAGTGTCATTGCCATGAGCGCGCCATCGTTCTGGTAGTTGCCGATCGAATCGCGCGTTCCGTATTCCAGCCAGTACAAGTGCGTGTCGTCCACAGCCAGTGCCGTCACTCCGGATTCGTCTGGCGTATAGATCGGGCCAGTGCTGTCGGCGTTGCCGCCAGAACCTGCGTAGTAACTGGCTCCAGCCGCGGGAAAACCGGGGCTGCCGCCCATACCACCCGTGCTGCCGCCGGTACCACCCGTGCTGAGCGCGTCGTGTTCGACGCATTCACCCATCGCGTTCGGGCACTTCGGAATCGCCGCGCACTTGCCCGCGCCGTTGCAAGACAAGCCTGCGAAGCAGCGATCGAGGGTCGTGATCTTTGCCGCGGCAAAACCGCTGCCGGTGTCGATGGTCTCACCGCGAATGCATGCCTGCCCGAGCTCCCCAGGCCCGGGTGGCGCGCCGCCGGCACCGGCGTCCGGATACCCCGCCTTCCCGGCATGGGCGCCGAAGCCCGCTTCACCGCCGGGCCGCGGCACGCCGGCCACCCCAGCCGTGCCCTGATCGGGATCGCCTCCCGCCGGCGAGCCAGGCGTGTCGATGATGCCCGCGTTGTCGTCGGGCTTACCGGCGTTGCCGGCGTTCGGCATCCCGCCGGCGCCGCCCGCGCCCGGATCGACGGACAACTTCGCGTTGCAACCGACGACCACCCCCAACAGCACCAGCCAACGACTCCATTTATTTGCGCGCATGCGGCGACCCTCCTGGTTTTGCAAAATTAATTCCCCCCCAAGCCTGTGGTTTGAATGAACGAGCGCGCGCGATCGACGAGCGGGCTGTCCGGATTTTGATCGACGAAGCGTTGCGCGAGCGCGCTCGCGGCTTGCGCGTTGCCCGCGCGAGCCAGCGCTTGAATGCGCAGCAGCGTGGCTTCGGCGCGCAGCTTGCTGCCCTTGAGCACGTGATCGTAGCGATCGAGCGCCGCGAGCGCGCCCGGCGCGTCGCCCGCGGCGAGCGCCGTCGATGCCACCTTGAGCGCGTCGAGCTCGTCACTCAGGGTTACGGCGGCGGAGGCTGAAGGGAGCGGCGCCGTGAGCGTCGGCTTGACGATGCTCGGGACCGACGTGGGCGCGGGCCGCGCGCTCGCGCTCGGGGCCGACTCAGCCGCCAGCGGCGACTTCGGCGACGCGGAGTGCGCAACGGCGGGCTCGGCGCTGATCGGCTCATTGGGCTTTGGGCTGCGAATTTGCAGCGCAATGCCCGCTGCCAACAAAACCACGCTCACCGCGGCCCCCGTCGTGAGCCCGCGCCGCAGCGCCATCGGTCGGCGCTGCTCTTCCGCGCGCGCCTCGCGCAGGGCACCGGCGAGCAGGCGCTGCTCCAAGCCGCTCGGCGGCTGCTCCCGACGCGCAGCCTCGAACAAGCGCGCGCCGAATTCGTCGATCGGATCGGGCGTCATGGCTCACCCAGGAATGGATTGCGATGCCGCGCGGCCTCGAGCTGCGCGCGAAATTGCTGCCGCGCGACGCGCAGCCGTGAGGCGGCCGTGCCGACGGGGATGCCTTCCAGCGCGGCGATCTCCGGTACCTCGAGCTGTTCCACCTCGGCCAGCACCAGCACGCGCCGCAGCTTCTCGGGCAGCTCTCGCAGCAGCTCGGCGAGCAAGCTCTGAGCCCGCACGAGCTCGCTCTTGCGTTCGGGCCCGGCGCTCTCGGGCTCGGCGTTGTCGAGCTCGTCATCGCTCGGCACTTCTCGCCGACGTCGCAAGCCGCGGCGTGCATTGTTGGCCACGCGCAGCGCCGCCCCGTAAACGAACGCCCGCTCCCGACCGGGGGCGATGTCTTGGAGTTTACGAGCGGCGATCATGAATACCTGTTGCGCAGCGTCTTCGGCATCTGCGGCTGAAAGTCCGAAACCGCGCAGCACGCGCCACACGAAGCCGTGCTGCTCGGATACGAGCGCGCGAATCGTGCGTTCGACCGAGGGCGCTGCCACCGGGTGGGTCGCCATGACCTTGCTATCCCAGACGCTCAAGACCGCTCTCGAAGCGGCTATGTCCGGGGTCGGCCCAGGCGATCAAGGCAGCCCGACGGAAAGGCCGAGTGTCGCTTGGAAGAGCATGATTTCCGCCCGATACAGCGAAGCTGAGCCGGCGAAAACCTCTGTGCGCGCGAGCGGAAACTGAACGCCGGCGCCGGCCTCGAGCCCGAGCCGATAGGGCAGCAGCGCGCTCGCCCGGAGCGCGGCCCCCGGCGTCGCCCAGAGCGTGTGGTCACTGAACCCGCTGCCGCCTTCGTGGGTGGCGCCGCTCGCACCGAGCTCGAAGCCGAGGCAAGGTCGTAAACTCAAGCGCGCGATGCCGACGCGCCACGGGCAGCCCTCGACGTAGCCGCCGACCACCTCGCTGCGCACGGAGCCGATGCGCGTGTCGGCCGAGCCCTGCGCGCCGACCACGCCGAGCCGGGCGGACAGCTTGTGGCTCAGCCGCGTCCACAGCGGATCGAGATCGACGAACAGCTGCCCGCGCGCCATGGGCCGAGGTGAGAGACCGAACAAGACGCCGCCCGCGATTCCGATGGCGATGCGTCGTGTGGACTCGCCCGCGGGTGAAGCCGGAGTCGCTTTTGCTGCGGGCGCGACGCGAGCTGACGTCTGCAGCGGCGCAACGGACGGCGTCGGCGGAGCAGCGGCGTCGCCCGCCGGGACAGCAACGGCGACGTCACTTGCCTCTGCCGGGACCGGCTGACCGGGTTCCAGCGCCAAACCCAAGCTCAGGGCCAGACCCTCGGCGACCCGCTCACAGCTCGCATCGCGAAGCTCACGGATCGCGACGGTTCCGGCGCGCGTTTGGCGCTCCAGGCGCCCCACGGTCTCCGTTCCCGAATCGACCAAAGTCACCAAAAAATCGATGTGATCGCCCGCTTCGGCGAGCCTCGGCGGCACGGCATTGCCGGCCAACTTGGTCATGAACTCAGCGTCGGATGGACACTGCTGGGACGCCCGATACCAAATCGCAGGCGGACGCGGCGCGGGTTTCGGCTCTTCCGCCTGCGCAGGGGTCGCGAGCGCCAAACCGAGCACCAGCCACCGAATCACCGCTGCGCGCCCTTGGCCCATGCCCGCGTCGACTCGTAGCACAGAGGCGATGCGCGGTTACGACCTTGTTGCGCAAGCAGCGGCTGAGGCGACGATTTTTGCGCGCATTTCGCGGAACGGCGGCAGCGCGGGCGCTCCCTCCGTGCTCTCTTGCGCGGATCACCCCTTCAGCGTCAAGACCAGTTGGCTTGCGACCGCATCACACCAAAGCACCACGCCGAGGAACCTGCCCTCGGCTTTGGTCGATGGCACGAACGCGCGTTGGTCGAGCGGCAAAGCGCAGAGCGGGGATGAATGGATCCAGATCGACTTCGGCTCGACGGTGAGCCTGCGATCGATCAACTTGCAACAAGGCAGCGACACCAATGACTACCCGCGCTCGTACGCGGTGATCATCTCCGACACCAAAAACGATCTGACGGGCGTCGTGCGCGCGAGCGGCATCGGTACGATCGGCGTCACGACCACCATCCAATTGCCGAAGGTGATTGCAGGTCGTTACTTGTCGATCAAGCAATTGGGCAGCTCGCTCGGTTGGTGGTCCATCGCCGAAGTAGAACCGAGTTGCGTCGACGGCTGAGGCTGAACGTCTGGCTGAGCCTCGGATCGTTTTTGGGGTCGCCTCGCGGCCGCTCACGCGCGTTGCGCTGCGCGTCGCTCCAGCTGCTACTCGAGAATGTCGTCTACAAAAGTGTCACCATCGGGTACGTTTCCTACCGTACGGATAGGAATTGTTCGCTAAACACCTGAATATGTTCAAGTGTTGCTACGTCAGCTTTGTCTTGCATAGGAGACTTCGGTTCGGTACGTTCCGCGCGCCCCTCAGCAAGGATGTGCGTGCGTGATTAAGAATTCGATCGTCTCTCTGTCTACAGTGGCGTGCAGCGTGCTCGTCGGCGTCGTGTTGAGCGGTTGCAGCGACAGCGACAAGAGTATCCCCAAGTCGAGCGCAGGCGGTGCAGGCGGTGATACCTCTACGTCCGAGCTTGCCGGCGCTCCGGCTGATGGCAAAGACGGCGTCGATGGCAAAGACGGCGTCGATGGGAAAGACGGCGTCGACGGGAAAGACGGTAAAGACGGGACGAACGGCGCCGACGGCAAAGATGGAGCTGACGGCACCGACGGCAAAGACGGGACCAACGGCAAAGACGGGACCAAACGGCAAAGACGGAACCAACGGCAAGGACGCCCCCGTCACTGGCCCGGCCACGCTATTCGTCAGCGTGCCGAAAGCGATCACGAGCGCCACTTCGGCGACGTTCGCCTTCGGCTGCTCTGCCGGCACCTGTAGCTACCAATGCAGCTTGGACGACGCCGCATTTGCGGCATGCAAGAGCCCGCTCGTGGTCAGCGGTCTGTCGGTTGCGGACCACAAGCTGGCAGTGAAAGCCAACATTGCCGGGCAAGATCCCGGCCCGGTGACGACCGCGCAGTGGCACGTGCGCCAGCCGAACATCCTGTACATCATGGCCGACGATCTCGGCTACTCCGACATTCACGCGCTCGGCGGCGAGATCGACACGCCCAACTTGGACGATCTGATCTCCAACGGTCGCATCCTCACCAATCATCACGCGGGGACGGTCAGCGCCATCACCCGCTCGATGCTGATCTCGGGCACCGACCATCATTTGGTGGGCGAAGGCACGATGGGCGCGCCCAACGACGAGCGCAAAGGCCTCCCTGGCTATGAGGGCTTCCTCAACGACCGCTCGCTGTCCGTCGCCGAGCTGTTGAAGGACGCGGGCTATCACACGTACATCGCCGGCAAATGGCACATCGGCTCGGGCATCGTCGGCTCAGTGACCGCGACCTCGGGCAAGACCGCCGATCAGTGGGGCTTCGAGCGCAGTTACACCCTGTTGGGCGGAGCCGCGAGCAACCACTTCGCGCACGAAGCCGCGGGCTCCAAGAACTACACCTCCGATGGCGCGTACGTGCAGCCCGGCCAACCGGGGCAGCCCGGCGGTACCGGCGGAACGCCCGCGGTGTTCTACTCGACCGACTTTTATACTCAGCAGCTGATCCAATACATCGATTCCAACAAGGACGATGGCAAACCGTTCTTCGCCTACGCGGCGTACACCTCGCCGCACTGGCCGCTGCAGGTGCCCGAGCCGTGGCTGTCCAAGTATCGCGGCCGCTACGACCAAGGGTACGACGCGATCCGCAACGCGCGCATCGCTCGCTTGCAAGCGCTCGGCATCATCCCCTACTCGTGGGCACCGCATCCCACGTCGCCCGAGACGCTCACGCGTCCGCCGGCGAGCGCGAACAACGGCGTGGCCGGCGTGGCCAAGTACATCAGCGCCGTGCACTCGCTGGCCGACGGCTACGTGGACTACGGCCAGGGCTACGTGAACAAGAGCTGGGCCAGCCTGAGCGATGCCGAGAAGAAGGCCCAAGCTCGCTACATGGAGATCTACGCCGGCATGGTGTCCAACCTGGATTGGAACATCGGGCTCTTGATCCAACACCTCAAGGACATTGGCGCGTACGACGACACGTACATCCAATTCCAATCCGACAATGGCGCCGAAGGCTGGCCCATCGATTCGGGAGCAGATCCCAAAGCCACGGACGAGACCAACGCTTCCGCCGCAGTCTTCCCCACGCTCGGCACCGACAGCGGCACGGCGAGCGCGCGTCGTCTGCAGTACGGCTTGCGCTGGGCCGAGGTCAGCGCGACACCGTTCGCACAAACCAAGGGCTCTCTCGGCGAAGGCGGCGTTGGCGTGCCCGCATTCGCGCACCTGCCCGGCCAAGTCGGCTCGGCGGCCCCGTTCCGTAGCTTCACGCACGTGACCGACAACACGGCGACGTTCCTGGCCCTGGCCGGTGCCGTGCTCCCGACCACGCCGGCTCCTGCGGACATCGACGCCACGACCGGCATCGACAAGAACAAGGGCAAGGTCGTGTACAAGGGTCGCTACGTGTACCCGGTGAGCGGCCAATCGTTGCTCCCCGCGCTCAACGGCTCTGCCTCGGCGCCGCACACCACGCCGTTCGGTGACGAATCGTACGGCCGCGCTTACATCTACAGCGCCGATGGCACTTGGAAAGCGCGCTGGACCGAGCCCGCGACGGGCGGCCCCGCCGACGGCCATTGGGAGCTGTTCAACATTCAGCTCGACCGTGGCGAAACGAACGACGTCTCCGCGCAGAACAGCAGCGTACTTTCTACGCTGTTCGGGCAATGGCAAACCTACATGACGAACGTGGGCGGCCAAGAGCCGCTGCGCCCGGCGGGCTACTACTGACCTTCGCCGAGCTCGCTCCCGCAGCCGCGCCGCAAACCGAGTGGTCTCATCACTGCTCGGCTTGCGGCAAGTGCTGCAATAGCCCGCCGCAGTTGTCGGTTGCGGAGCTGTTCCAACATCAGGATACGTTCTTCGGCTGCCTCACGGTGCAGCGCCTCCAGCGCCCATCCGCGGAGCAGCCCGCGCTCGCCTCGGGGTTCGATGTCCTGGCTGGGCAGCTCTGGCACCGGCTGCCCAACGCGCGCCCCGACACCGACGACGTGCTGCTTGCGACGCGCGGCTTCGACCTCGGACTCTCGGATCGCTGCCCGGCGCTGGACGACGCACAGCGCTGCTCGCTCCACGAGCTTGGGAAGCCGGCGATCTGTCGGGTGGTGCCGCTCGACGCGCTCGTGCCGGACCGCGAGCAGCACGCCGTGCTGCACAGCCGCCGCGCGGAAGCGCGCTACCTGGGCAGCGACTGTATTCAGCCCGGGGTGCGGCCGGGCTTCGACCTGATCACGCGCCGGCTCTCGGTCGTGGACAGCGAAGCGCAGGCCGCGCTCGCGGCGCGTCGTCGCGATCTCGCCCTCGAACGCCGCACCTGGGGCGACGCGGTATTCGAGCTACTGCGCGCCGATCTGTTCGATGCCCCCGCGGCGCTCGAACGCCTGCCGCGGGATGGCTTCATGACGCTATCCATCGTTCCCGTGCTGATGATTTTGGCGCGTGACCCCGCGCTCGTCGCTCGGCTGCGCCAATACTTGGCGGCCCAGGCGCGGCTGGCCGAAGGCTTGTTCGCGCGCGCTCGGAGCGCGGGCCAGGCTGAGCTTGCCAGCGTTCGACAGCTCACCGCGTTTGCGCGCAGCAACGCCGCCCTCGCTCGACAACTGAAGGAATGAACCCGTGGCCGACGTGACTTACTCGCAAGCGACCCTGGACGCCGCCAAGCGCTTGAACATCAGCGCGGAAGCCGTGCAAACGTACTTGGACGCCGGCAAAGGTGAACGCGCCGATGGCGTGAGCCGCTCGCTCCACGCCACGATCAAACCCGTGGGCTCGGCCTGCAATCTCGACTGCACCTATTGCTACTATTTGAGCAAGGAAGAGCTCTTGAGCCAAAAGAGCCGGCGCATCAAGGACGATGCGCTCGAACGGTTCATCGTCGATTACATCCAGAGCCAGGACGCGGAAGAGATCGCCTTCACCTGGCACGGCGGTGAGCCCACGCTGATGGGGCTGCCGTTCTTTCAGCGCGTGGTCGAGCTGCAACGCAAGCACTTGCCGCACGGTCGCAGGATCTCCAACGATCTGCAGACCAACGGCACGTTGCTCGACGACGATTGGTATCGCTTCTTGGCCGAGCACTCGTTCCTCGTGGGCCTCAGCATCGACGGGCCGCGCGCGCTACATGATTTTTACCGCCCGACCAAGAAGGGCAAGCCCACTTTCGACAAGGTGTTCGAAGCGACCCAGCGCCTGAAGGAATACGGCATTCAGTTCAGCACCCTGACGACCGTGAATCGGCAAAACGCGAGCCACGCGCTCGAGGTGTATCGCTTCCTACGGGACGAAGTGGGCACGAGCTACATGCAGTTCATTCCCTGCGTCGAGCCGCGCCAATTCGAGCGCCACGCGCCGGCCCAACTGCCCGCGCATCAACTCGTGACGGCGGACAGCGCACGCGCGCAGCCCGGGCACCCGATGTCGGTCGTGACCGATTGGAGCGTCGTCTCAGAAGAGTGGGGCTCGTTCCTCTCGGAGGTGTTCGACGAATGGCAGGCGAACGACCAGGGCCGCGTGAAGATCAATCTCTTCGAGAGCTTGTTCGCGCAGCTGAACGGACAGCCTTCGCTCATGTGCACCAGCAGCCCGTTCTGCGGCAAGAACGTCGCCCTCGAGCACGATGGTCGAGTGTACTCGTGCGATCACTTCGTGTACCCCGAGTACGAGCTCGGCAAGGTCGGTGATCGAACGCTGGCCGAGATGGTGTTCTCGCTCCAGCAACTCGAGTTCGGCTTGGACAAACACAACTCGCTACCCAGCGAGTGCCGGTCTTGCCCGTACCTCAAGTTGTGCTGGGGCGAATGCCCGCGCACGCGCATCTTGAAGACGCGCGAGGGCGAAGGGAACCTGAGCTACCTGTGCAGCGGCTGGAAGAAGTTCTTCGGGCACGCCCTGCCCAAGATCCCGCGCCGCGTCGCGCAGTCCGCGCCGCTGTTCCCGGCCACGTCCCTGCTGCGCCGAAATAACGTGCCGCCGGGCGGTCACGTATCCTGACATGAGGCTGTCATTAGGTCGCGTTAGGTGTCGGATCTCCACAACGAGGAGATCCCCCGATGAAGACCTTCGCGATCCAGAAACCCCTGGGATTTCAGCTCCGCTCCCTGTCGGAATTTTACTCTACCTTCATTCCCGGCTCTGGGATGGCGGCCGCCTCGGCTGACCAGCTCACGCTCACCTTTCGGCTCGATGGCAACTTCGTGCCGGTGGCAGTGGCCCTGCGCGAGGAAGCGCGGACGCTGTCAATGGAAGTGGCGGGCACTGGCGACCTTGCCGCGGTCGAACGTCAAGTCGGTCGCATGCTTGGTTTCGACGCCGATAGCGTAGCTTGGTTCACCCTAGGCGAGACCGATCTCGTGGTCGGGGACTTGCAGCGCCAGTTTCCGGGCTTCCTCAGCGCGGCCAAGGCATCGCCGTATGACGCCGCGATCTGGGCGGTGATCGCGCCACGGATGAATCAAGAGCAGGCCGCGCGCATCAAGCTGGCCATGGCGCGTGACCTGGGCGATCCGGTCGCGCTCCACGGCCATACTCACTTCGTCTTTCCGAGCCCTCAGACGCTCGCCTCACTCGAGCGCTTCCCTGGGTTGCCCGAGGAGAAAGTGGTGCGTCTGCGCGGCATTGCCCGCGCGGCGCTCGACGGCAGGCTGGACGCCGAGCACCTGCGTGCTTTGGGCGAGGAGCGCGCGCTGGCCGAGCTGCAAACGTTGCGCGGAATCGGCCCTTGGGCGGCCAGTCACATCTACTTTCGCGGTGCCGCGCCTCGTGATGGTTTGCCTCTCGCCGAGCCGCGCCTGCTGCATGGCTTGGGTTTGGCGTATCGCTTGCGCTCGCCATCCGTTGCCACGTTTCAACGCGTCGCCAATGGCTGGCGCCCATTTCGGCTCTGGGTGTGCGTGTTGCTGATGCGTCACTTGGCGCGCGCTGGGGAGTGGCATGCGCCCGGTCTCGAGGTAGAGCGCGCGCAGCTCGGACGAACGCTGGGCCGACGTAGCCAGCCGGCCGCGTGAGCGGCACGCTCCGTAAGCGAGCTGAAAGCCGAGCACCGGTGCCTTCAGCGCGAGCGACACCGCGATGGGCCGAGCGCGCGACCTACTTTGCGGTAGCCGGCACGCTGATCATCACTGACGAGCTTGGCTTCACTTGAACCGTCGCGGTGCGGTTATCAGTGCCCGACTTGATGACGAGCGTGTGCCAACCGGGGCTCAGCTCGAAGCCGCCCGGAGCGCGACCAAGGAAGCGTCCTCTATCGAACACGTCGCCGCCGCCCGGCGTGGTGAGGAACACGTTGCCGGTTTGGCCGGCGGACGAGCCGCTGGGCGTGCTTTGCGCGCCGGCGTTCGTGCCGCCAGGCTTTGCGGGCAGAGCCTTCACTGGCTCGCGCACGGCGGCGGGATGAGCCTCGGCGCTCGGCGCCGGCGGTTGCGCGAGCGCCGCCGTCACCGGCGCTCGTTGTGCAGCCGCGGGGGGCGGCGCAGGCTTCTCGGCTGGGGGCGCGACGCGCGCCGGCATCGCGAGCTGGACTGGTGGCGGCAAAGCGGGTGCGCTCGGACGCGGCGCGCTGGCCTGCTGGCGAGAATTGAGAGTCTGCGCCGCGCCGAGGCCGAGCAGCCCCAGGCTGAACGTGGCCAGGAACGGAACGATCGCGGTGCGCCAGCGGCTTTTCCGCGCGCGGCGCGGCCGGCGCACCGTGATCGGTGAATCCCTCAAGCTGACCGTCTCGACGGGCAGCGGCGCGATCAACGGCTGCGCCGAACGCATCGTATTTTTCAACTGTCCGGCGAAGATGTGCGTGGTCTGTTCGACGTCGTCGTCCTGTGAAGCGGGCGAGTAAGCACCGCTCAACGGCGCGAGCTCGAGCGCGGAGTCTACCAAGTGCGGCAGCCGCTCCGCGGTGACGCTCGCCATCTCGAGCAAGCCGCGGTCACGGTCGGCTCCGGCTGGGAACAGCCCTCCGATCCAAGCCGCGACCTCGGTCTGGCGTACGACGCCCCCGCCTTCTGCGAGGTAGCGCTCGAGATCGTTCGATAGCTCGAGCATCGTTCGATGACGCCGGTTGCGCTGGCGAGTGAGCGCCTTGAGCACGATGCGATCGAGCTCGGCCGAAATCCCAGGATTGAGCTCGGAGGGTGGCGGGATGCGGCGCGCGGTGATCTGCACGGTCGCTTCGCGTGGGGTCGGACAGCGAAACAGCTTTTGACCGGTGAGGAGCTCCCAAAACACGACGCCCAGTGCCCAAACATCCACGCGCTCGTCGAGATCGGCGCGCTCGAGCTGCTCCGGCGCCAAGTACGAATGATCGAGACTGCCGCCGTCTTGTACGCTGCGTCTCAAAATATCGCGCGCCCAGCTCATGCCGAAGTCGGTGACGCGCACCGCGCCGTCGAACAGCACGAACAAATTGCGAGGCGTGACAGCCCCGTGCATCGGTTCGGCGCCGTCCTCGGCGGCGGCGGTGTGCACTGCGTGCAAGCCCTCGGCGTAGTTGGCGAACAGACGAGCGAGCAAGCGCGGCTCGCGTGTCGCCGGTTTCCGCAGGCCGGGCGAAAAAAGCACGTCGTCCAAGGACTGGCCTTGGAGAAACTCCATGGCCGCGTAGTAGCTCGTGCCAGCACGGCCGAAATCTCGAACTTGGCACACGAAGGGATGATCCACCGACGCGGCCAGCCTCATCTCGTCGATGAATTGCTCGGCGAACCGATCTTGACCCGTGAGCTCCGGCAAGAAGCGCTTCACGGCCACGAACTTCTTACTGCTGTCGATGCGTCGGTCGACCGCGAGGTACACCGTTGCGGTGGTGCCGGAAGACAGCTCGCACACCATGCCGAACGTCTCGCCCGGCTCCGAGCCCATCACGGGCCGAGGTGCGCTCGACTCCTCTACACAGGCTGCCTTCAGGCGCGACACCGTTTCCGGAGAGATGTGAGCGGTGAACTCCTCCGGGTCGGCGATAGCGACGGATGGCGCCCGCTCGTCGTGCGAGGCGCTCGGTAAGCTCTGCCGGGCTCGGGTACTCATGCCGAGTACCGTGCAAAGGAGGTGCCAGCCCCGGCGCTCCGTCAGCGGCTCAATTGATGCCGTGAATGCGCAGCTTGTAGAACAACGTGCGCCGGCTCACACCGAGCAAGCGCGCCGCCAAGACCCGGTTTCCCGCGGCCTTTTTCAATGCGCGCTCCAGCGCGCGCCGCTCGGCTGCGCGCACTGCGGCGTCGAGCTCGATCACGCTCATGTCGTTGGTAGTTTCGTCCGTGAGAGAGCCCTCCTCTCGAGCGAGCTCACTGGCGACCTCGGCCCTAGTGATGCGCTGTTGCTCGCTGAGCACCACGAGGCGTTCCACGAAGTTCTGCAATTGCCGCACGTTGCCGCGCCACGGCGATGACTCGAAGACAGCCAAGGCATCGTCATCGATCACTCGCGAGCGTTGATTGGCCGCCGCAGCGACGGCGCAAAAGTGTCGAACCAAGGGGGCGATCTCCTCACGCCGATTGCGGAGAGGCGGCAAGACGACGCGCACCACGTTCAATCGGTAGTACAAATCCTCGCGAAATTCGCGTCTTTGCACCATCTTCTCCAGGTTGCGGTGGGTGGCGCTGATGAATCTCACATCTGCTTTGAGCGTTTGCGTTCCACCCAAACGCTCGTATTCGCGATCTTGCAACAGGCGTAGCAGTTTGACCTGCACTAATGGGGAGATGTCCCCGATCTCGTCCAAGAACAAGGTGCCGCCCTCGGCCAACTCGACGCGGCCAGGCTTGCGTGCGGACGCCCCAGTGAACGCGCCGCGCTCGTAACCGAACACTTCGCTCTCTAGAATTTGTTCCGGGAGTGCAGCGCAGTGCACCTTGATGAAGGCCCAGCGCTGCGTGGGCTCTGCTCGTGAACGCGTCGCGCCACCACCTCTTTACCGGTGCCGCTCTCGCCCCGGATCATCACGGTCGAAGTGCCCACCGCAACGCGATCGACCAAGCCGAACACTTCACGCATCGACGGCGACTGCAACACGATCTGCGACGAGCCCGCGAACATCGGGACTTCTTCGGGGTGCGCGACGTCGGTCAAGCAACGCAGCTTTCGCAGCGTAAAAAGCGCCTCTTCCGTGTCGATCGGCAAACGCACGAAGTCCGCCGCGCCCGCGCTCACCCAGCGGCCGTCTACAGGCGCGCCTGCGGCGACCATCACGACCAATGGCACGTCGGGGAAGCGTTGCACGACTCTGCGCACGAAGTCCGGCTCCTCGATCGCGAGCGACTCGGCGAGGAAGATGGCTTCCGCATCTTGCTCGTCGAGAGCCCGCAGCAACGAAGCCAGCTCCGTGCAGTGTTCGACGTTCGGTCCGCCCTCGCGAAAGGCTTGCTTCAGGATCAGCGCGGCGGCGTAGTCGGCGTCGGCAACGAGCAACGTGTGCGTGTCAGTCCCCTGCATGCGAGCTCGAGCTTATCCGGTTCTCGTACCGCGTCATCAGCGAGTGCAAACATTTGCACTCCTCGAGTGCAGCTTACTTCTCGCTAGGTCGCTGGGACTAGCTCGATAGAGCCATGCGTCGCTGTGCAACGGGTCAATGTGCAACAGGCAGTCGGCGAGAAACTCATAATCAAATCAATCCGACGTTCACCCTTGACTCGATTATTATGAAAGTGTGGCGAGGAGCCGTCCATTGCCAGGGAGCGGGGCATCTTTGCATCCGCTCGGTGCAAACGAAGGGCCGCGCTGTGAAAGCCATGGGAAACCGCGATTCGCGAGATGAACAGGACGCAGAGGAGTCGACGACTCTCGTGCATTCCGGCTCGTCGGGTGCGCGCATCAAGGCAGCTGCCGAGCTCGCGCCCAGCACTCCGAAGGTTCGTCTCGTCGATCCCGTGCCGAGCAGCCCAGCGCCGCGATCCGGGCCAGCCAGCGACGAGTTCGCCAAGGCCAGCATTGCGATGCCGGTCGCGATCCCGGTCGCCAGCAGCGGCATGGCTGGGCCTTACCATCTGGCTCTCGAAATCGCGTCGGGCGGCATGGCCACCGTGTACTTGGCGGTGCACGGCTTGGAGGGATTTCAAAACACGGTCGCGGTGAAGCGCATTCATCCGCACCTCGCCAAAGACAAGTCTTTCGTCGACATGTTCGCGGACGAGGCGCACATCGCGGCGCGCATCAACCACCCGTACGTGTGTCGCGTGTTCGACTTCGGCAAGACGGGCGACAGTTACTACATCGCCATGGAGTTCTTGCGCGGCGAGCCGTTGTCGCGCGTGTTCAAGACGCTGACGCCCGAGCGCATCGCGAGCCCGCGTCACCCCACGATCATTGCCCGTATCATCGCGAACTTGGCGGAGGGTCTGCACGCCGCGCACACGCTAAAAGACACGCAAGGCGTCGGTTTGGATGTCGTGCATCGCGACGTGACACCGCAGAACTTGTTCGTGCTGTGCGACGGCACCGTGCGCGTGACGGATTTCGGCATCGCGCGCGCTCGCGTGCGTAGCCATCAAACCGAGGGCGGCCGCATCAAAGGCAAGCTCAGCTACATGTCGCCCGAGCAGCTGAATCAGCAAGCGGTCGATTGTCGCTCGGATATCTGGGGCCTGGGCGTGGTGGCTTGGGAGCTCTTGACGGGGCGGCGCTTGTTCCGCGCGGCCAGCGAAGGTGAGACCGTGCTCTCGGTGTTGTCGCGGCCCATCCCGCCGCCGTCGCGTTTCGCGGGTGGCGTGCCGCGTCAGCTCGACGCGATTGTGCTTCGTGCGCTGTCGCGCGATGTCGAGACTCGCTATTCGTCCGCGCGCGAATTGGTGCGCGCGCTGGAGGCTTTCTTGGCGGCATCCGGTGACACCGTGCCGACGATGGACATCGCCGACTGGGTCGAGGACCTGTTTCCCGGTGCCGGCAGCCGCAGTGACGGCTTGGTGCGGCTCGCGCATGCGGTCATCCCGCCCGAGCGTCGCTCGGGCCACCCACAAGCCAAACCCGCGGAGTTGCCCACGGTCGCGCCCAAAGCGCGGCCCGAGCGCGCCGAGCGGCGCGTGAGCCTGACGAACCTGCCGCTGTTGGCCGACGTCGCGGGCACCGAGCTGCGTTGGGGGCGTGCGCTGCTGCTCACGGGCGCGCTGCTGGTGGGCGTGGGCGGTGTGGCCGTCGTCGCCAACCGCTGGAAGCACCCGAGGATCGCGCCCGCGGCCTCTGTGAGTGCCGTGGTAGACGCACCAAAGCACAACGCTGTTGCAGAGCACCCTCTGGCGAGTCCCGCGCCTGCCGTCACTGCTTCGAGCCCACACGCGGTAATCGCACCTCCAACCGCGGCGGCGGCCATTTCCAAACCCGCTTTGCCCGTGGCGTCAGCCGCCGAGCGCTCCGCGAGCAGTGCGCCAGCGGCTGTCGGAACCTCCGCCAAACGCGCACCGTCGAGCGCGCCAGGCGCTGCTGCCGCGGGCGTCGATAAGACCGGCTCGGTGCAGCTCTTGACCAAGAACGGTCGCGCCGAGGTCTACCTCGGCGGACGACTGCTCGGCGTGACGCCGCTGACTTTGGATCTCCCGGCTGGGACGGCTTCGTTGCTGCTCAAGCCAGTCGGTGGCGGTGAACCGCGCACCGTGAGTGTTGCAATTCAGACGGGAACCGCTTCGTTCATTACCGTGCCACTGAGTGTTCCGGCTCACGTCGCGAACGACTGACTGAGATTCGAGAGTGGGGCCCGGGACTTGCAATTCCGGTGATTGCCTGACGGCGCGGGGAGCGCGCCAGAAACTTTAGCAATGGGAGTGTCAATGTCGTCTTTGCGATTACGAAGTAGTTGGTCCGTCTGCGCGTTGCTCGCGCTTGCCTGCTCGGCCGGAAGTGAATCCACACCGTCCGATGAGTCGACGGGAGTCGCGCAAGTCAGTCAGTCGATGGTGCTGGCCACGAACGCGAACTGCACCGTGGAAGTCACGAAGGTCGACTACAATCAACCTGGAACTGACGGCAACGACTTCATCGAGCTCAAGGTCACGAAGAAAAATCCTGGCCTCGTGACTACGCTCCTCGATTGCGGCGTGGGCGCGATCGCGGCGTACGACGACACGAGCCTCAACCTCGGCGGCCTTTGCGTCCCCTATTCGCTCACGGTGCTCGCCAACTTGACCATTCCAGACGATGGCTACATCGAGGTCGGACAAGCCGCTGGCTCCACCATTCAAGCCACGATATCGCTGGGCTCGGGCGCAGATGGCTGGCTCCACAACGGGCGCGGCGAGATCGCGATCTTGCAGACCGCGCTGTCCAGCGGCTTGCCGATCAATTGGTTTCAGTACGGCGGTGCTGCCAAGTGCAACGGCACCGCCTCGGTTACCCAGGTGCAGACCGAGAGCGATACCTCGCCGAACTACACCAACGTGTCGTGCGACAACACCTTCCACCTCGTGCTCGCGACCAACGCTGCGCCCAAGACGACCGCTGATTGCCCTGCCGCAGGCGGAGCAGGTGGAGCGGGCGGAGCGGGCGGAGCGGGCGGAGCGGGGGGCTTGCTCGGCATCGGCGGGTTGAACCTCGGCGGGTTCGGCGGGTTGAACCTCGGCGGGTTCGGCGGGCTGAACCTCGGCGGGTTCGGCGGATTGAACCTCGGCGGGTTCGGCGGGTTGAACCTGGGCGGCTCTGGCGGTTTGCTGAACCTCGCTGGCGCCGGCGGTTCGGCGGGCGCGGCTGCTTCGGGCGGCAGCGCCGGTCTGGTGAACCTCGGCGGTACGGGCGGGCTCGTGAACACCGCCGGTCACGCGGGGGCCAACACTTCGGGCGAAGCCGGTGAAGATGCGGGCGGCGCAGAGCAAGGCGGCGACGCGGGTGAACCCAACGAGACCGCAGGCGCGCCCAACTCACACGGTGGCTCGAGCGCGGCTGGCGCAGGACACGGCGCGGCGGCCGGCAAGACCGATACCGGTGAAGCTGGCAGCAATGTGCAGGTCAAAGGCAACGTGATGGTCGCCGAAGGCGGCGGTTGCTCGTGTTCGGTGCCCAACGCCGGCCATCAGCAACGGACGCAGGCGTTGGCGGTGCTCGCCACCCTGCTCGGCTTGTGCATTCGCAGACGTAAAACGCGCCGAAACTGACTCAGCTTCTAGGAGATGACCCCGTGACCAGCTCTCGCATTCCCCTCGCTCTCCTCTCCCTCTCGGTTCTGCTGCTCGAAGGTTCGGCACTCGCCCAATCGCGTGCCCAAGGCTTCGCCATCAACCGCTTCAATCCCTCGGAACGAGGGAGCGATTGGTTCGTGGCGGAGTCCTTGGACTTGCGAGGCAACGGTCGCCTGGCCCTCGGCATCGTGGCGGACTACTCGCACGACCCGCTCGCGGTATACGATTCGAACAGCGACAAGCAAGTGGGCGCAGTGATCGCCAATCAGTTCTTCACGCACGTGGGCGGAAGCGTCGTGCTGGTGGATCGCTTGAGAGTTGCGCTCGATTTTCCGGTCCTGCTCGCCCAAAACGGCGACACCTTCGTCGTGAATGGGCAAACGCTGAAAGCCGACCACGGCGCCAACGTTGGGGATTTGCGGCTCGGCGCCGACCTGCGCGTGTTCGGAACGTACGGTGACCCGGCGACGTTCGCGCTCGGCGCTCAAGTGTACTTGCCGACGGGTAGCCGCGACGCATACACGAGTGACGGCTCCACGCGCTTCGTGCCTCGCGCGCTCTTGGCCGGTGAGATCGGTCCGTTCGTGTATGGCGGGCGGTTCGAGGTGATCATTCGTAAGGATCACCGCTTCGATGGCAAAGACAACGGAACCTCAGCCTTCATCGGAGCGGCCGCTGGCTTGAGGGTCGATCAAATCGTGTTCGGCCCAGAAATCATGGCCACGACGGTGCTAGCGAGCGACGCCTTCGAGAGAACCACGACTCCGGCCGAGCTCTTGTTCGGCGCGCACTATTGCGCGCATGATTTCCGGGCCGGTCTGGGCATCGGTCCGGGTCTGTCGCGTGGCGTGGGCGCGCCGGATATTCGGGTCCTCGGCAACCTCGAGTGGGCTCCCGCGTTCGAGGAAGAGAAGCCGCCCGTCGAAGCGACGCCGGTCGATCCCGATCGCGATCACGACGGCGTGCCCAACGCTTCCGACGCGTGTCCCGATCAAGTCGGCGTCGCGGACCTGGATCCGAAGAAGAACGGCTGCCCCGTCTTGGATCGCGATCACGATCGAGTTCCCGACGAAATTGACGCTTGCCCGGACGAAGCGGGCCCAGCCACGGGTGACCCGAAGACCAACGGCTGCCCGCCGCCCAAGGATGCCGACCAAGACAACATCCCCGATGTCGAGGACGCGTGCCCGAACGAAGCCGGCGTGGCCACGAGCGATCCCAAGACCAACGGTTGCCCGCCGCCCAAGGACTCGGACTCGGATGGCGTGCTCGACCCGGAAGACGCTTGCCCGAATGCCGCGGGGCCCAAGACCGCGGATCCCAAGACCAACGGTTGCCCGGTTGCGCGGCTCGAGCAGAACGAGATCCGTATCCTGGAGCCCGTCAAGTTCGCCAACAACAGTGATCGCTTGCTACCCGAGAGCGAGCCGGTGCTCACCTCGGTGATGGAAGTGCTGAAAGCGCACAACGAAATCACCAAGCTGGAAGTGCGCGGTCACTCCGACAGCCGCGGCAATGCCACGGCGAACCTAGACCTCAGCAAACGGCGCGCAGCGTCGGTCGTGAAATGGCTCACGAGCCACGGCATCGCGGCCACGCGGCTCGCGTCCGCCGGCTTCGGTCAAACGCGCCCCATCGACAGCAACGACACCGACGAAGGCCGCAAGAACAACCGCCGCGTCGAGTTCCGAATCACTGCTACCTCCGGGCAGTGAGCGGAGCCGCGCTTCAATCCGCGGAGATGGCCTGCCGGGACGCCGTGTTGGCGGCGTTCCCGGTACCGTAGATGATGTGATTGATGGGGGCGCAGCGGATCATCTTCGATGGAGCCGTGTCCGGAGCGAGGCCGGATTGTCACGAAAAGGGGCGGCGCGCCTCGCGTCACGGCTTCGCCTCGCTACCCCTGAGGGTATCGAGCCCCCGCCGCGAGTAGCCAGCGCTGGCTGCCGCGATCGAATGTGGTACTAGTTCCAGGTACAATGAAGGCGCAACTCGGGCTCTTGGGCGTGACGCTCTGTGCAGTGCTTTCGTGCTCCGCAAGTCCGAGTGATTCGGGGAGCCGTACCTACGGCTCCGGCACTAGCTCCGGAAGCACAACTGGCAGCGCGGGCAGCGTGTCCGGCGGGAGCTCGCAGACCATCAACACCTCATCCGGTGAAGAGACCGACGCGGGTGACTGCGGCAGCGTGCTGGATGTCACCTATCGCGACTTCAGTGAGGCCCACCCGGACTTCGAGATGCCCTTCGCGGGCGACGTCGTGCGGCGTGGCCTCGTCGCATCGTTGCTCGGCGCCGATCACAAGCCGGTGTTCGCGGATCGTGTCGGACACCCGCCGCTCAAGGGAGATCCGCTCGCCATCGATCCCGATTGGCAACCGACTCAGCCCGTCATCCAAAGCGCTGATACTTTCAACCAGTGGTACAACACCACCGCGAGCGTCAATCAAGAGCTCCACAAGCAGCTCACCCTCACCGAGGGTACGCCGGGCACGGGGATTTTCGGCTTCGCAAGCAGCGCGTTCTTCCCGCTCGCCCCGACCGAAGGCTTCGGTATCACTCCCAAGGGCAACGATCAGGGCATGAACTTCCTGTTCACGACCGAGATCCACGTCGTGTTCACCTATCGCCCCTTGCAAAAGTTCACCTTCCGCGGCGATGACGATTTGTGGATCTTCATCAACGGCAAGCTCGCGCTCGATCTCGGCAGCATGCACAACGCCGAAGAGGGGACCATCGACTTCGATGCCCAAGCCGCGGCCCTCGGCATCTCACCCGGCACGAGCTACCCGATGGACGTGTTCCACGCCGAACGTCACACGCGCGCCAGCAATTTCAAGATCACGACCAACATCGCCTGCTTCACGCCCGGCATCGTGAAGTGAACCGCTGACGCTCGAGTCGCGTTCTTCTGGGGGGCTAGCGGGCGCAGGGCGTGGTTGGTCGTCGCAAAGCCCAGAGCGCGGCACGCGCGCAAGTCCGACCATGATCCTCCCAATTGTTCCGATCCTCCCGCTCTCCCCCGATCTGCCCGCTCCTCCCGCTCTCACCGACCCCCCAAAAACCCCAAAGCCCCGTACCTACCGATTCCACCCATCTCCCCGCTCCCGAAACCCTGAGCAGCCAAAGCTCCGAGCGGACGTTTCGGGGGAGGATCGGGGATTGGGCGGGATGCGGCAGATCGGGAGGATCGAGCAGGTCGGGCAGATTGGAGAGATCGGGGAAGTGCCACCGACCCCAAGCCCCCTGAGGGCAAACGAAAACCCCCTCAGTCCACCGCTTTGCCGCTGAGCAAGGCTTGTAGTCGCGGAACCAAGTTTTCTTTCACCGCGTTGGGGCCGTTGATCGAGCCGGTGATCATGCGGCCGTGGTTTCGGCCGTCGGGATCGGGCAGGGCTAAGACGGGGATGAACTGGTACGAATAGCCTGCGGTTTTTAGCGCCGCTGAATCATGATCCTGGTCGAATTCGAGGAAACGCAAGCCGTTGAGGGTGCCGTTGAGCTCGCCGCGTTGCACGGCCTCATGAAAGCGCCGGCAAGGCTCGCACCAGGTAGCGCCGACGTACACGAGCACGCGTTCGTGAGCAGCGTCGGCGAGCTCGACCTGTTCTTGGACCCAGGGCTCAATCGCGCCGCCCTGCCGCGGGTAACGCACGAAGCTCGGAGGAGCACTGTTCGGCGGGGTCGGTTGGGCGCTGGCTTGGCTGGTGGCGCTCGCCTTTTGCTTGGCCGCTTCGGTCCCGTGGCACGCTGCGAGGGCCGTTAGTGCCGCTAGAGCGAGCGTGCGGGCGGCGCCGGATGCGATCCAGGCGCGTGAGGGGCGAGGCAACACGCCCCAAGCGTAGGCTATTTCCAGTCGGGGAGCACGAGCGTGCCGCGAGCGCGGCTATCCGGCTTGGGTAACCGAGTCGCCAAGAAAGTGACGGCTCAGAAACAGCTTTGCGCCAGGTCATTTTCGTGCGTCCAGCCACTTGTTCGGTGGCGACCGCGTCCCTAGATACTCATCGTGGCGCGGAGTCGTTTCATTGTGGCCGGATTTACGGCGTTGGCGGTGTTCGCCGGCGTGGGCGCTGCGTTCAGCGGTCTGAGTGGCGCGGCCGAGCAACGCGCGCGTCGCTTGCCGGTGGCCGCCTTCAAAGTCGTCGAGCGCGAGTCCGGGCCCACGAACTACTACAAGCTGTATCGTGATGCGGACCCGCCGTTCATCCGCGCGGAGTATCACCCGCCTTACGAGACCACCGTGCTCGGGGTCGAGGTGCCGGATGGCGATCGCGCCGCGGCTCGCGTGCTGAGCTGGCGCTGGCGTGCGGTCACGCTGCCCAAGGGCGGAAACGAGTGCCAAGCCGGCAAGGGTGACTCGGCAGCAGTCGTCTACATCTCGTGGCGCCGCACCCTCCGTTGGTACGCGCTCAAGTACGTGTGGAGCGCGGTTGGGCCCAAGGGCGCGGTTTGCGACAAGAAGAGCAACCCGTTCGCCGCTCAAGACACCGTCGTGCTCGAGTCAGGCGCCCCGCTCGGTGAGTGGAAGACTGAACGCATCGATCTGAAGGCAGAGTACCGCAAGCACTTCGAGGGCGGTGATCCCACCGCTTCGGTGCCTGATTTCATGGGCGTCGGTATCATGAGCGACGGCGACCAGACGCACAGCGACAGCTCCGCGGACTACGCGGACTTCGTGCTCGACCGCTGAGTGAACACGCTCTTCAACCAGGCCATGTACGCGGCCGTTGTTTCCTTGTTTGCGTCTTCGCGCGGCGCCCAATCCGGGAACGCCTTGTCGTTGTTGGGCGAGTAAGGGCCGCTCTTCACTTCGAAGACCGCGGTGTCGGGCTCGAGCGCGAGGAAGGTGTGGTACACGCCCGGCTCCAGATCGACGCCGAACACGGGGCCTCCGGCGCGGATCTCGAGGCACTCTTCGACTTTGCCATGCTCGTCGAAGGTGAAGAAGGCGAGCGCGCCGCGCAGCACGATCCACGACTCGGCCTTGGGCGGGTCTAAGTGCCGGTGCGGGGGGATGTAGCTATCGGGCTGTACGGCGTTGAACATGCGATGCAGAGCCGAGCTCTCGTCGCGGTGAAACGGTTGGATCACGCGGCGCCGTGAGCTGCTGCGTGACACCTCGAGCGCCCCCTCCAGCAGGGACTCCGAAATCCAACACACGGGGCCGATGGGCGGAGGAAGTGCGCGCGGGCTGCTCATTTGCTGGGTCTCCAAAGTCGATGGGAGAGCGTACCACCGGCTGCGGGCAGCGATCGACTCAGCCATTCGCGGGCCTTAAAGTGCGGGCATGGAGCTCGCGGAGTTGGTGCGGTTCATGAGGCAATCGAAGCTCGCCGTGCAAGCGTCGGCGACGGCGGAGGGCGCGCCGCAGGCCGCGGTGATTGGCTTCGTGGTCTCGGACGCGGGCGAGCTGTTCTTCGACACGTCCAGCGAGTCACGCAAGGCGCGGAACTTGCGGCGCGATCCGCGCGTGGCGTTGGTCGTGGGCTGGGACGAGCGCACGGTGCAGTACGAGGGCATTGCCGACGAGCCGGTGGGCGAGGAGCTCGCGCGCCTCAAGGCGCTGTACTTCGCGAGCTTCCCCGATGGCCGCGAGCGCGAACGCTGGCCCGACATCGCTTACTTTCGGGTGCGGCCGCGTTGGGCGCGCTTCAGTGACTTCACTGGGTCTGCGCCGAGCGTGAGTGTGCTCGAGTTTCAAGAGCCGGGCTGAGCGGCGCGCTGTGGAATCGCCCGCGCAGGCGCAGAAACGGCGCTTCGAGGTAGCGATGGCTGAGCGCAGCCAAGGCGAGCGCGAGGGGTAGGGAAAGCCAGAAGACGAAGCCCGAGCTGCCCGCGTGGCTCGGAAATAGGCGTTTGACGAGACCGATGGCCGTCGAGTTGAGCAAGTACAAGCCGTAGCTCACGGCGCCCACGTAAGCCACGGGGCGAGCGGTGAGCAGCTTCGCGAGCCCGTTGTGCTCGCGAATCACGCACGCGCCCACCAGGGCGGCGAGCGACGCTTGAAACGCGAATAGCGGCGCGTTCGGCCAAAGCAAGAGCGAGATCACCGCGGCGAGCGCGAGCGGCGCGCTCCACGTTCTGCCCAAGACACGATTGACAGCGACGAAGCCGACCCGCTCCTGAAGCAAGAGGGCGAGCACTGCGCCGAGCCCGATCGGTGCGGCGAAGCTCGTGACGATGCGCAGCGCTTGCCCGCCTGGGGCGAGCACGGCGGAGAACGCGCCGCGCTCGGCGAGCCAATCGACGGCTAGCAGCGTACCCATGAGCGCCAGCGCCGCGTTCGGTTTGAGACTGCGCACGATCCACGGCCAAAAGGCGTAGAACTGCTCTTCGACGCACAGGGACCAGGCAAACGAAAACAAGATCGGGAATGCGACGCCGAAATCGGCGAGCCAATTGGCCGTGAAGGTCGCGTACAACGGTAGGTTGTAAAAAAAGTGGGCGCGTTGTGGCGCGTCACTCGCGAGGCCCGCCGCGAAGGCGACGTAAGCGAGCAAGATGGCGTAGTACAGCGGCAGGATGCGCAAAGCACGCCGCGCGTAAAAATTGCCGAGGGCGATGCTGCCCGTGCGCGCGCGTTCGCGCAGCAACAAGGTCGTGATCAAAAAGCCGCTGATGGCAAAGAACAGATCGACGCCGGCGGGACCCTTGCCCCAAATGCCGGGCAAGGGCCGGGGTGTGGAGTGGTGCCAAATCACTGGCAGAATAGCGAGGCAGCGCAGCCCGTCGAGCGATGCGAAGTGGCGCGTGGCCAGGTAGCGGTCATGCCCGAGATTGGCCACGCGTCCCGCTCACCACTCGATCTGCAAACGGCGCAAGCGGCCCAGGCCCTGCGCGACGTCGGACACGTACACCTCCGTGCCGTGCACCACCGGTGCGACGCTCGACGGCGCGTTGTTGCTGCTGCGGATGCGCACGGCATTCGAGGTACGCCCACCCTTCACGGTGATCGCATACAGGGCGCCGTGCGCGTCCTCGTCCACCGCAACCACGGCGTGACAGACCTGGTCGATGCAATCGAGCCCGAGCGTGATCGGCGTGCCGCCGCCGACCGATACGCTTTGCACGTTGCCTTGGACTTGGCCCGCGGCATCGAGCACGGCGAACGCGACGTGCGCGGGCTCCCCACCGGCGTTGTCGGCGGCTGATTCGAGCCAGGCCACGAGCGCGCCCGAGCCGTACGCCTGGGCCGATGGCGCAAACGAGTGGGGGCGCGACTTCAACAAGCAGACTTCGTTCGCGCTGCGATTGGCGTCCGTGCCACGCAACGCCGCCGAGTAAATGTCGGCAGCGCCGGGTAGCTCGCTCTCGCGCGCGTCGGCCCAGATGGCGAGCGCGCCGGTTTTCGTGGGCACGAGCGACAGGTCCGTGGCCGCGCCGGGGGCTTGCGTGATGCGTTGCTCGGGGGCGATGCGGTTCAGCGCGTGATTGACCTTGGTCGCGTACACTTCGGGATCTTGGCTGCGCTCATCGACCCAGCTCACGAGGTAGTCAGTACCGCTCGGCGCGAGCGCGACGTCGCTCAGGTCACCGTTTTTATGGGTGAGCATGCGCTGCGCGAGCTTCTTACCGGCTTTGTCGACCAGGGTCAGGAACACCTGCGGTTGTCCGGCGTCCAAGCCCGCCCAAGCCGCGAGCACGTCTTTTTGTTGCGCGTCGCCGCTGAGCGCGATTCCACCCAGCGAATGCGCGCGGAGCGAGAGGTTCTCGGCGGGGCTCAACGCGGCAAAGGGCTCCGTGCTGGCGAAGGCTTGCAGATCGAGCTTCGCGCGCAGCGGCTCGAAGCGACCGTCGGCAGTGGGTTTGCTGAGCTTGACCCAAGGCGTGGTGGGATCGAAATCGGTGATCCAGCCGAGCAACGTGCCGGCGCTGCTCGGCGTGAGCGTGATCTGCGACAGGGGTGCGGTTTCTGCGAGCGCTTCGTCGGCGACGATGCGCGGCGGAGCCGGCAGCTCGACGCGCTGCGCGGGCGCGCGATAGACGTCCGAGCGGTGCTCGAGCCGGACCAGCGCCACCCGCGAGGGCGCGCCGCTCTCCGCGCTGAGCGCGAAGCACGTGCTACCCGGGCAGGTTAGGTTCCAGGCCAAGCTGACGGGCGTGGCGTTGCTCATCGGCCACAGGGGCTCGCCGCTGCGGATCACGAACCCCGAATCGAACTCGACGAACTCGGGCGCAATCGGCGCGTTGCTCGGGCACTCGCTGCCGCGCACGCAAACCGGCGCCAGCGTGAGCACCGCCACCCCATGCGGGGTTGCGGCGATCTCCGGCATCGAGCCGTCCATCTTCCAATACTCGAACACGCCGCGCGGGCTCGAAACCCGCCCATTGGGCTGAAACTCCGCGATCTGGAAGCTGCGATTCGCAGGCTTCTGGGCGTCGAGTGACTCCCACGCCAGGTAGGCTTTGGTCCCGCCTGGCGCTGGCGGTACGACGCGCAGCACCGCTTGTTCGCCGAGCGGCGGCGTGGCTGGCGCTGCGCTGGCGATGATTTTGCCCGCGTTGTCGACTGCTGCGGAGAACACGCGGTTCTCGCCGCCGCGATGATCCGACCACGCGAGCACGAGGCGCTCACCGGCCGCGGCTAGGTCCAAATCCAGATCCGCGCTGATCGGGGAATTGATCACGATCGGCGCGGGGCTTTCGTTGCCCTCGAGCAAGCTGAGCTCGATCGGGCCGTGTGTGTTGCCTTTGCCGACGTGGGTGACGCCGAGCGCCAAGCCTTTGCCGAATGGCACCGCTTGCCACGCGCCGACGTCGCGCGCCAAGAGCCGGGCATTACTGGTCAGCTCTGCCTTTTGATTGATCTGCGCGCTCCAAATTTCGGCGCGCCCGCCGCTGCTGGCGGCCCAAAGCACGGTCGCGCCGTGTGCGGTCGGAATGGCTTCGACCCAAAGCGGCGCGCTCGTGGTGCGGCCGAGTGAAGTCGGGCCGGCGAGTAAGGCGCCGCTCGCGGACAGCAATGCCAGATCGATGACCGCGCCGTCGCTCGTGGTGTGGCTGCTCAAGAGCGCGAAGTTGTCGTGCATGGGGCGCACGCTGACCAGGCCGAGCTCGGTCGGGGCCTCGCCGAGGCGCACGGTTTCGCCGCTGGCTTCACCCGTGGTCGACAAGGGGCGCGCGAACCAGCTGCGAGTTCCGCCGTCGCTGCTCGCCCAGAGCGCCAAGCCACCCTGGGTGCGCATGCCCAGGTACGGTCCGAACGTGCCTCCCGGGATGAGGGCGATCGCGCTCGAGGACACGCGCGGTGTGCCTGAGGGCGCCTTGACCACCTCATCCCCCGTGCGGTTCGGAGGATGTGCAGAGTGCGGGATCTCGCTGTCGTGGTTGCCTCCGCACGCGGTGAGGCAAGCGACGAGCAACGAGGAGCAGGTTCGAAAAGAGGTCCGCACGGCGCGCGCAAGCTACCAGAGGCCCCTCGAGGTGTCGCGCCGCGCGTTCGGGAATGGATATCACGACCGTCAAGGGCGACTTTGCCCAGAAAAGGTAGTTTCGGTGCTCGTTTCGCGCGGAAAAGACAGTGACGCACCGGCAACACGTACTATGGCTTCGGTACGCCGGCCGCTCGAGCCGCGGCCCCATGCAACCTCCTCCCGATCCGACGGGCAGCAACCCCTTCGCTGCGCCCGCACTGCAAATCAAAGATCAAGAGCTGCCCGGGTTGTGGCGCCTCACCTGGCCGCTGTTCATCAGCCTGACGCTCTCGCTGTCGCTGATTTTCACGGACGCATTCTTCCTGAGTCGGATCTCCGACGCAGCCGCCGGTGCTGCGGGCGCCTTGAACCCGTTCCTGGGCGCGACGGTGGTGCTGTTCACTGCCATCGCTCAGGCGGGCTCGAGCATCGCGGGGCGGCTGCTCGGCGCGCGTCGTCACGGTGAGCTGCCGCGCACTTATTTGGCAATGCTGTGCATCAACGCCTTCGCCGGTCTGTTGGTGAGCGCGCTCTTGTTCTTGCTCCACCGTTACTTGCCCGGTTGGCTTGGGCTGCGCGGCGAGAGCCGGACCTACGGGCAGACGTACATGGGCGTGCTGGGCAGCTTTCAGTTCCTGAAGGCAATCCAGCTGGCCTACGGAAATATGCTCAATTCCCGCGGCCAAACCCGGTGGGTGATGATCGAGTCGGTGGCCACCAACGTGAGCAACATCACGCTCAACGTGGCCATGGCAGAAGGGCTTTGGGGGCTGCCGCGGCCGAGCGTGGGTACGGTCGCGGGCGCAACGGTGCTGTCGCTCGCCTTCGGGATGGTGTTCACGATTGCGGTCGCGCACTTGAAGCTCGGGGTGCGTTTCCCGCGCAAGTCATCGTGGCAAGAGCTGCGCGATGCGTTGCGCCCCATCTTGCGCATCGGCCTGCCCTCGGCGAGCGAGCCCATCTCGTATCAATGCGCGCAGGTCGTGATCAACCTGATGGTCATCTCGTACGGGGCGAGCGCGCTCGCGGCGCGCACTTACGTGTCGAGCTTCATCACGGTCAGCACCATCCTGTGGTCGCTCGCGCTGGGTATCGGCACGCAGATCGTGATTTCGCACCGGGTGGGCGCTGGCAAATTCGAGGAAGCGAACCGCGAGCTGCACCGCGCGCTCGGCTTTGCGATCGCCGGCAACTTGACGGTCGCGGTGGCGCTCGCCCTCTTCTACCCGCAGCTTTTGGGTCTGCTGACCCATGATCCGGAGGTGCTGCGCCAAGCAGCACCGCTGTTCGGCGTGGCGATTTTCGTGGAAGCCGGGCGCGCGGTGAACATCGTGGCCGGTGGCGCGCTGCGCTCTTCGGGGGACGCGCGCTTCACGGCCGTCGTGGGCTCGACCATGATGTGGTGCATTGGTGTCAGCTCGGCGTTCTTCTTCGGCAGCGTGCTCGGGCTCGGCCTGACCGGGATTTGGATCGCGATGGCGATCGACGAGATCACGCGTGGCATCGTCAATTACCGGCGCTGGCGCACCGGGCGCTGGCGCTCGTTCTCGCCGCTCGCTCCGGCGTCCGCGGTCGTGCATTCGGCGCCTGCCGCGTAGTTGCGCGAAGGTCGCGCTCCGGGCACCTGCCGCGCATTTCGAGGTGCGTCGCGGGCCCAATGGGCGCCCCCAAGAAGCCGAGCTACGTGCTGTGTTAGTGCTGGACCATGGCGATGCGCTGGGCGTTCGTGGTCACCCTGTGTGCGGTGCTGGGTTGCAAGGAGCAAGCTCGGCGCGAGGCACCGGCCGCGCCGAGCTCGAGCGCCGCGCCTGTGGCGTCGGTAATCGCAGACGCCGCCACGGATTCGGTCGTCTCACAGGGCTTCGATTCTGTGGTGGCGCGCGCGTTCGTCGAGCGCTGGCTAGCGGCGCCGAACGAGCATGATTTCGCGGCTTACAGCGCGCTGTACGCGCCGCGGTTCGCGGGCACGAAACGGGTAGGGAGTTACTCGAAGCGCTTCGATCGCGCGGGCTGGCTCCGCGATCGGCAACCGATGTTTCGCGATGGCGTGAAGGTGCGCGCTTCGGAGCTGCAGCTCTCGGGCAGCGCGGGCGCGGTGCGCGTGGTGTTCTCTCAAGATTTCGTCGCGCCGAGCTTTCACGATACGGGTAAGAAGGAGCTGTTTCTGGTGGCTCAGCCGGCCGGGTTTGCCATCAGTCGCGAGGAGATGTTGGTCTCCGAGCTCGGAGAGCCGGCTCCGGCGACCGACAGCGCGGTGCTCGCGTTTCAGCGCGACGGCGTCGTGCTCGGTTCGGGATTTGTCCAAACGGTAGCCGACAAGCCTCGGCTCTTGGCGCGAGCAGCGAGCGGTTCATACGACGTGGCGGTGTCGGTGGAGCCCAGCGTGCTCGGCAACGAGGCGCGCGCCTGGCTCGGCCGCTCGGTCACGGTGTACGGGAAGGGCGGCGCACAGTGTCAAGGCACGGTGACGCGCTTCGAGCTGCGCGTGAGTGCGGAGCCGCACTTCGGCATGCGTCAAACTTGGGACGGCGAAGGCGGCGTGCCCAAGGCGTCCGCGGCGCAAATCGCGCAGGAGATTTGGGGCATCGCGCGCGATGACGAGCGCTTCGTCGTGGGCGTGTTGGATCACGAGTGTCACGGCGTTTGGGCCGTGGCGCACGCTTCGACGTTTACACCGGCCGCGGCGCCGTCAGCGGCGCTGCGGGCCCGGGCGCTGTCCATGTTCGAGGCGCTGCCGGCGTACCGCGAGCTGCAAGCGCGCTTCGCGCAAGAGGCGTCGAGCCCCAAGACACCTTGGGAGACGGTCGACGGCGTGCTGAGGGTGGTCGAGGTGCGCTCGTCGGCGGAGTCGTCGTTGCTCATCGTGGCGGCCCGTGGCGGCGTGGGTTGCGGCGGGTTTGGCGGTAACCTGAGCGCGATCTGGAAAGTCAGCGGCTCGGGCCCCGCGCCCGCGCTCGCGTTGCGCGGCGTCTTCAAAGACGCGGCTGATCTGTTGCAAGTCAACGGCGGGCTCGATCAAAATTCGGACGGCACGCTCGAGCTGCTCGCAGGCCCGGACGTCTTCGCGAACGAGATTTCGGTGCTGCGCTTGGGGGCCAGCGGTTACCAACGAAGCGCGCTGTTCGCGACCTCGTTCTGGGACTGCGGCTGTTAGGACCCGCTCTTAGTACTACTTTGTCACTTCCGTCCCGAGATAGAGAGGCCGCGGCGGCCGTTGAATATTGGCCGTGCAGCGAGCCCGGACGTCCCGCGTCACCTCCGACTGTCGAGGCAGCAGGCGCCCGGTCCCGCCGGCTCTCTCGTTTACTCGTGTCCGCTCGCGCCGATCGTGATCTGCTCCTGCTCAAGAACTGACTAAGTAGTGTTAGGCGCGAAGCGTGCTGCGCTTCGCGCGCACCCGAGTTTGTTGGCAGCGTCGTACGACTCCGCTCAGGAGACGAAGCTGAAAGCTTTGCGACGAGCTTCTAGCGGCGCGCCCGCTTGCCCAAACCTGAAAACGGACCCGACGCGTTACCGCTTGCGCAGTGCAGGTTTCGCGTCAGTGCGGTCATCGCGCACGAGCGCTTCAGCAACTCGGATCACGCGGCGCTTCGTGGCGGCGCTGACGCCTCGCAAAACCGACGCCAAGCGGTCGTCTTTGGGCTTGGTCTTACCCGGCACTGACAGGAGCTCGGCGACTTCGACACCTAGCGCGGTGCCGATGCGCTCCATGGTCTCGAGTGACGGATTGGCGTTCGCAGAGAGGCGACCGCGTAACACGCGCTCGAGACGCGCGATGGTCTCGACCGTGACGCCGGCGCGCGATGCGAGCTCGGCTTGGGTGAGCCCTGCTTGGATGCGCAGCCGCCGGACTTGTTCCGCGAGACGGACCGCCAGATCAGTCGCCCTGGGCCTCGGGATTTCATCCACCACCCGCGTTCGGACCGAACGGGCAACCTCTGACTTCAACGACATCGAACCTCGGATCGATCGTCTCCGAGTTGCGTGCCGCGATGATGGCGTCAGCAAGACACCAAGGTTTCGGACAGGTCACTGCTGCGGTGGCGTTGCCGCGGGCGTCGCGCGCGGGCTGTAGACGAGGCGATGTCGCACGGCGCGCTCGTCGACGCTACGAAGCCGCACACTGCTCAGGATTCGATCGACGGCAAGGCCGAGGCGCGTCGCGACTTCTTCTTCGGCGCGCGGACCGCTCACGGCGGTCGTGAACAGCGCGGCGTAGCAACGGCCCACGCTCGCGCCGATGATGAGCGCGTAACCCGAGAGCCCCGCTGACGTCGATTCCACACCGACCACGAGCTCGGTGTCGAACCCCGAAGGTGCGCGGAGCGCTCGGCGCTCGAGCACTGCTTCGTCGCGCACCACGGGCAGGCTGGGTCGCGCGAGCCGCGCCTGGGCCTCGCACTCCTCGCGGCGCACGAGGCGATCGGCACGCCAAGTCCTTACTGCCAAGATTGACGAGCTTGCGGGATGCGCAGCGACGAGCCAAGTCGGCCCGTCGCTCACGTGCCAGGTGTCCTTGCTCGGCAGGCTGAGCTCGATTGGAAACTCCAACGCGCGCGAGCGCAGCCGACGCCCGGGCCCGTCGGGAAAAGCGTGCTCCCCTGCCACCGCCTGGGCCGGCGGCGGCGGGGACGCGCCGCGCCCCGGCGTGCTGGCGCAGCCAAGCGGCACGGCCAAGGCCGCAAGTGTCATCAAAGCGCGGAAAAACCAGCGAGCTGCTCGAGCCAAGCGCCCGGCACCTTAGCTCGAATGGCCGCCAAACGCGGCAAACGCCGCCGTCCCGGAGCGATTTGTGTCATCCGGCCGGCAGCCGGGCATGCTAGTTCGAGCAACGTCCGCGACCCCTCATGTCCCGACGAAGCAAGCGAACGGACCCCAAGTCCGAGCAACCCGAGCGCCGACGCGCCGGGCGAAGGCCCCTGGCACCACTGCCCGAGGTCGTGTTGGCCCGGCGCCCAGTGAGCGCTCGTCCCGCCGCACCCGTCCAGACCATAGTCGCGGCACCTGCCGCAGCCTCCGACGCGGCTTTGCCCGCTGCTCCAGCGCGGCGCGCAGCGCGCATCGTCACTGGACCTGTGGCGGTCGACGACGTGGAGCTCGAGCGGCGGCACCTGCTTGCCCGGCTCTTGGACAGCGAAGGGCCCGGCGCAGTGACGCGCGCGGCCAACGCCTACAAAAAAGGCGGCTTCCAGTTCCCCCAAGAACAGCCGGTGCAGTTGGCGCTCTTGGAGCACTCCGATGAGGCCGAAGTGTGTAGCGCGCTCGACGTCCTCACCGCGTTGTTGGACGAGCAAGCACCGATCAAGCTTCCGGTATTCGAGCAACGCTTGAAGCGCCTGGAGGATGGCGCCGAGAACCCCGAGACGAGGCGCCGCGCTGCCGAGCTACGCCGCGTGCTCCGCACCTGAGCGGCGAGCTTCCGATCTTTCGTAGACAGATGGCCAAAGAGACGAAGCTCACCGCACGCACCTTCGAAACTCGCTTCCGCAAGCTGGTCGCGGGCTTCGGGCGGGAGCGAGAAAACGAATCCTGCGTGGCCTGTGAGCGCTGCGTGGCCTGTGATTCGTGCACCTTCTGCAGCGACTCGGAACGCTTGATTCGCTGCAATTTCTGCGTCCGTTGCGTGCAGTGCTCCGACAGCTTGCACTGCCGCGGCTCGCGCGGCTTGAACAACTGCCAGCACTGCATCGATAGCGAAAACTGCTCGAGCAGCTCGTACTTGGTGCGCTCGGTCGCGCTCAGCAATTGCTCGTACTGCTTCGGTTGCGTAGGCCTGGTCGGCAAAGACTTTCACATTTTGAACGAGCGCTTCGAGCGACGCGAGTACTTCGCGTTGGCCGAGCACCTGAGCCGCGAGCTCAAGCTCTGAGGAGTCGAGCGATGGCCGAGCCCGCGTTCGAAGCCCTTTGGAAAAGCGTGCTCGATCATTGGGACGAGGACCGCCCGCACGGCGCGTTCCTCGACTACTGCGGCGCCACCGATCAACTCGCCGAAGCGGCCGCGCGCTACCGCGGCATGAAAGGTGACCGCGATCGCTCGGCCGTGGCGGAGAAGCGCTTGGCCGGGATCGCGATCGTGGCCCTCGCCAAACTGGAGGCCACCCGAAGCCCCGCTCCGCGTCGGAGAAGCATCGGGAACCTGATCCTAGCGACCGCATTCGGCCTCGCGGCGATCGCGATCTTGGCGTACCTGCTGACCACCCGCTGAACCGCGCTAACTTTGTTAAAATATTAGATAATTGTGGCGGCGAGACGGCTCCCCGCCTACATCGGAATACACATTGTCCTCGGGGTGTTGCCAGAGCGCACCGCCCACTGGGCGCTCTTCTGCTCGGGCTTAAGAGCAATCGAGGTATACAAGCCGCGCCCCCGTCGGGACGTGACGCGCCAAGGAGCTAGCTATGAAGTACGCCGCAGCAATCGTTCTCTCTTCCCTCGCCCTCGCCATGGGCTGCGCTTCGGATCCACCACCCGCCCCCGCCGCTCCGACTGCAACTGCAGCACCGAGCACGCCGCCCCCGCCGCCGCCCAAGGCGCTGGAGAAGCCGGGTGACGTGCCGACCCAATCGAACATCAACATCTCGGACGAGATCCGCAAAGCCTGCGGCATCACGGACACCGAGGCGTTCTTTGCTTACGACTCTGCCAACGTCCGCCCCAGCGACAAGGCCGTGCTGAAGAAGCTGGCTGATTGCTTCAGCACGGGCCCGCTGAAGGGCCGTGAGATGCGCCTGGTCGGGCACGCCGATCCGCGCGGCGAAGAGGAGTACAACATGGTGCTCGGCGGTCGCCGAGCCGACAACGTGAAGAGCGCCATCGCCGCCGAGGGCTTGTCCTCCGCCAAAATCGCCACCACCTCGCGCGGCAAGCTCGACGCGACGGGCAGCGACGAGGCCGGCTGGGCAAAGGATCGCCGCGTCGACGTCGTGCTCGGAAAGTAAACCATGCCCGTCGCCGTTGCCGCCTCGTTGGCCGATCCCAAAGGCCTGGACCCGATCGACCTGATTCGGGGCGCCTCCGGCGTAGTCTTGGTCGTGCTCGCGATCCTGGTCATCGCTTCCTGTTTGGTGTGGCTGATCTGGTTTTTGAAATCGGCCCAGATCAGCCGCCTGCTCAGCACGCACCGGGCGTTCGAGAAGGCGTCGTCCTCCGTGGAGCGCGCCTCGGACTTGATCGCGCTGGCGATTCAGCACAAGGCCTCGCCCGGCGCGCGCGTCGTGCTCGAGCTGGCCAAGCGTCACCACCAACGAAATTTGAGCTCCGATCTGCTGATGGCGATCGCCAAACGCGCGATTGCCACCGAGCAGCAGCGTACGATGGCGCTCATGCCTACGCTGTCCAGCATCGCCTCTGCTGCTCCGTTCATCGGCTTGTTCGGCACGGTGTGGGGCATCATGGATGCGTTCTTGAAGATCGGTGTCGAGAAGAGCGCATCGCTGCCCGTGGTGGCGCCGGCCATCGGTGAAGCGCTGATCGCGACGGCCTTCGGCTTGGTCGCCGCCATTCCGGCAACCATCGGCTTCAACTTCGTCGACAAACGCATCGGGGACTTGCTGGACGAGCTCAGCGCTTCCGCCGAAGTTTGGGTGGAAACGCTGATCGCCGACCCGGGCGACGCCCGCTCTAGGAGCTGACCATGGGCATGGGATCCGCACGCAAGGGCGGCCGCCGCGGCGGCGGGTTCCGTGACATCAACATCACGCCGTTGGTCGATGTGATGCTGGTGCTCGTGATCGTGTTCATGGTCACGGCGCCGCTGCTCACCACGGGCCTGCGCATCGATTTGCCCGAGGTGAAAGCCGCGGCAACGCCGGTCAAAGACGCACGCCTCCTGGTCACCGTCACGAAAGACGAAAAGGTGCTGTTCGGTGAAGAGGACGTCACCTCGCACATCGATCAGGCGCTGAAAGACAACGCGCGCGTGCAAAAAGAGCGCGAGTTGTACATCCGCGCCGACAAGGACGCCCGCTACGGCATCGTGGCCACGGTGGTCGCCGCGGCCCGCAATAGCGGAGTCGAGTCGCTGAATTTGCTGGTCCAGCCCGAGATCGAGAACGACGACACGCCCGACGACGCGAAGAAGCCGGGCACCAAAAAGGCGCCCTGAGCGATGGCGACGCGCGCGTTCTTGCCGCAGGAGCTGGCGCTCGCGCTGTTCTTCGCCGCTTCGGTCGAGCTTGGCTTGATCGGGTTGCTCGTGCTCGCCGGTCAGAACCGAGCCAAAGTCGTGGCTCACGAAGACGCGGTGAAGGAAGAAGTGCCGATCGCCGTCAAACCGGTGATGGACGATCTTCCGCTGCTCAAGCTCGGCAGTAAAAAGGTCAAAGCCAAGCTGCCGGACATGTGGACCAAGCAAGCGCCCGTGCAGCGCTTCGAAGAAACCAGCGCGCCCTCCGAAAAAGCCGCCAAGACTCCAGACGCGATCCCGACCACGCCGCTCGCCAAGGCCGACGCCGCGCCGCCGCCTCCCGACGCCGCGCTCGCCAAAGAGGTGGATCAACCGCTGACCGACGCGGGGCCGAAGCCGGAGGCGAATCTGCCCACCGAGGGCGCTGCTGACGGCGTGAAGGAGGGCACCGAGACCGATCCGCTCAAGGCCCGGGCGGCGAACTTGTATCGGGCAAAATTGCTCGCTTGGTTTCAAGCGCGCTTTCAAGCGCCGGGAAACCTGCCGTGTGACGTGGTGCACGGCCTGATCGCCTCGGCGTCCATCTCCGTGGGCTCTGATCGCACGATCACCGCGGCGACCATGGGTCGCGCCAGCAACAATCCGGACTTCGATGCCCGCGTCAAAACGGCGCTCGATAACTTCGTCGGGCAACAACTGCCGCCGCCGCCGCCGCTCTACCCCGACCTGAGCCCCGGCACATCGCTTCAACCTAGCTTCTCTGGAAAGACTGCACCATGCGCCGAATCATCGCCCGCACCTGCTCCCGCGCCGGCTTCCTCGCCGTAGCTCTGCTGCCCTTGCCGCTCTCGGTGCAGCCGTGCCGCGCCGATACCCCGCCGCCGGCAGCCGCCGCCTCGCCGCTTCCGCCAGACGAAGGCGTGCTGGGCGCGTTCGTGATCACCGGCTCGAACGTCGGACAAGCCCCCTTGCCGAAGATCGCGGTCTTGCCGTCACTCTCGCCGGTTTACGAAGACGTGATCGTACGCGGCGTGGTGCGCCGCGACTTCGAGCTGACCGGCTTGTACGACGTGATCTCGGACAGCAAAGCACCCGAGGGCCTGTACGGCTTCGATGATCCGATCGACGTCGAGGCCTGGCAGAAGGTCGGCGCGGAAGCGATCGTCAAAGTTGCTGCGCAGAAGAAGGACGACAAGACCATCTCCGTCCTCGGCATCGCTTACTTTTTGAACGTGGGCAAAGAGCCCGTGTACCAAAAGACGATCGTGGTGCCCAAGGCCGATGCCCGCATCACTGCTCACCGCATCACCGACGCGCTGCTCGGCGCGCTCACCGGGCGGCCGGGCAGCTTCGCGAGCGAGCTGACGTTCTCCGGCAAATGGGCGCAAAACCGGCGCATTTTCCGGATGGACGCGGACGGTAACTCGCTGCTCGCGCTGACCGACCCGATGGACACGGCGATCGCGCCCAATTTCGGAGCGCCGGGCCACATCTTCTACCCCGTGAGCCACGAGTACTCGCCGTTCACGCTGATGGAACACTTCGGCACCACCAGCAAGCCCGTCAATCTGCCGTTCAAGACCTCGGTGTACAGCTTGGCCTTCAACAAGGAGCGCACCAAGCTCGCGGTCGCCGTGAGCGAAGACAGCAAGAGCGCGATCTACGTGGGCAACCCGGACGGCAGCGACATGAAAAAGGTATCGACCAGTGAGCTTGCGACGCGGCCGGCGTGGAGCCCGTCGGGCAAGCTGGCCTGGGTCGGCGGCGATCCGAATCAACAAGGGTCGCAACGCATCTGGGTCGATGGCAAGCCCGTCTCACCCCCGGGCTTCACCGCTGCGTCGCCCGCGTTCTGTGACACCGAAGACGGCGTGCGCTTGATTTACTCCGTCGCGGTCGGCGGCAATCGTCAGGACCTGATCATCGCGGGCGAAAAAGGCCAGGGCATGGCCCGCTTGACCCAAAATCAGGGCTCGAACAGCTACCCCGCGTGCAGCCCAGATGGTCGCCTGGTGGCCTTCTTCTCGAACCGCAACAAGAGCGCGGGCATCTACCTGATGTCGCTCAAGAGTTGGAAGTCGCAACAGATCTCGACGCAAGAGGGTGAGAGTCTGAACTGGGCCGCGTTGCCCGCGGTGCCCGGCTCGCCGTAGTCGCTCACCGCCCCTCTCTCTCCCCCGTACGCGTACACGTACGCTTACACGTCTATCGGCTGATCACCGTCCCAGCAAGCTCCGGGAGCCCCTTTGAAAAAGAATCGTAGCGTGAATTCACGCTACGATTTTCGCAGGCGAGGGCTACTTGGGACCGTGCACGATCACGCCGTTCAGCGAGGCACAGCTGACCGAGCTGCTACGCGCAAGCGCGCCGCGGAGCTTCAGTGCCGCCCGCATGCGACCTTAACGGTCGACGTGCGGGCACCTGATTTCGAGTCGCGAGGTGCGATGCGTGCCCTGCGGGCGCCCACTTTTCACGAGATCGGGCACGTTTACGTCGCGGGCACGTTCACGGGGAGAGATCAGACGAAGAGGCTGCTCAATGCCATCGGGATTTGTGCCTCGCCCGAGATCTTGATCTTGCCGCTCATCAAGAGCTCGATCGGATTCTGGGTGCCTGTTTGCAAGCCCCAGAACGCCTCGGCCTCGCACGAGATCTCGCACTCGGGCTTGCTCAAGCTCGGCTCGGCGAGGCCCGGCGTGACGTACACCCGGTGCGTGCTCGCGCCGTCCAACACGGCGAAGCACACCGAACCGACCACGCTTCGAATCTGCGCGATACGCTCGGCGTCCAAAGTCAGCGCTTTGAAAGCGAGCATCTGCTTGTCTGGCGCGAGCGCGAGGCCCGCCATGCGCTCGGTGCCGCGCACCACGATCGGCTCGAAGCTCACTTGCGGAATGGTGATGCGCACCACGGCGTCACTCGCCACGCCCGGCTCGCACGTGAGCTGGCCGTTCCGGAGCCGAAAAGACCACACCCCGACCTCGGGGACAGCGAACACGGCGCTACCTTCGGACGAGACCCGCTCGAAGCCTGGAAGGCCGGAGAAGCGCGCGGGAATGTAGTGAGTGAAGAACGGTTCGGGTAAAGCAGGGACGTCGCTCATGGGGCTCAACGCTTCAGCAATTGACTGATGGCGTGCGTTTCGCGCGCGCCCAGGGCACCGAACTGAACGCCAAAGCCGGTTGGCTTCGCCCAGCGCACGATAGCGGGCAGCCGAAGATCCGCTTTCGCGCCGGGGAAGCGGCCCACGATGGTAATCTCCGTTCCGAAGGGCAGGACCTCGGTGGACTCCACGAACATGCCGCCAATGCTGATGTCTTTGGCCATCCCCCCGAAGGCCGCGCCGCCGCGCACCTCACACGACACTGTGGTGTCGACTATCACTCGGGGGTGTACTCGCTTGTCTTGCACGACTGACTCCGCGGGCGGGATGCTGGCGCCCGAAGCACACCCTTGAGACGAGATCCGGACGTTGTCAAGACGCCGCCCCAAGCGGCCGAGAGCGCCGCACGAGCCGGCTCTTTCCTGCGCCATTTGCAGGGCTACGAGCTCGGCCTCGTAACGCTCGGCATGGTCTTGACGTGCGCCCTCTTGGCCGTGCCGCGCGCGAGCGTTCCGGACACGCTGCCCCTGCCAAGAGTGGACCACGCCGAGGCCCTGCGCAGCGCGGCGCGCGAGCAGGAACTGGCCGCGCTCGCCGAAGCCCACGGGCTGCCCTTCGAGGTCCGTGCGCTGGGCGAATCGATCCGGCACTTCGGGCAATCGGTCAGCGAAGGCCTCGATACGACGCACGATCGTGAGGACATCCGCGAGCGCTTCAAAGTCGCGCTCACCAAGGGCCAAGCGCCGCTCTTGCTCCGCTTGCGGGCCGTACAGACCCAGTATTTTTCGGAAGCGGTTCGGGAGTTCGAGCGCACCGGGAAGCCGAGCACCGACTTGCAAGAGCTTGGCGCTGACTTCGTGCCACGAGCCAAAACCAACGGTTGGTTTGCGGCGAACGGGCGCTGCCTCGCCGATCAAGCCACGCTGCGCGTGCTGTTTCACCTACACTGGGCGGATTTGATCGAGCAGCGTGCGGTCTTCCCGTACTCACCCTCGCTCAACGAGTGGCGCATCTACTATGGCTTCTTGCTTCGTTACCCCGCGCGTAGCGCCGAGCCGGCGAGCCCCTCGCTCGACGCCGAGCGCCTGCGGGTGGTGAACGCACTTTCCCGCAAAGACCCCGATTACCCCGCCTTTTTCGCGAGGGGTTACCTATTTTACCGCTTGGATGACCGGGAATCAGCGGCGACCGCGTTTCGGTCTCAGCTCGCGCAGCATGAGTCGGGCCCGTACGCGCTCTTGGCTCGAAACTATTTGATCGAGGCATTGCAAGGCGTCAGCTCCGAGTAAGACTGCGCCCCGCCATGAATTCGGATTTCGAGGGCGGCGCGTTCCTGCCACGGCTCCCGGACGATCGAAAGGTCGTCACCCCGAGCGAAGCCGCTAGCCAGGCGTTGCAGCAACGGGGCCTGACGCCGTTCGTGGGCGCGGAAGGGTCCGGCCCGGCGCTAGTCGGGCAAGCGCTCGCGGCACAGAGCTCTAGGCAGCTCGTGTACATCGTGGCCACGAACGAGACCTCGCAGCAAGTAGCGGGGGATCTCACGGCGCTCGGGCGCGGGCTGCCACTGACACACTTGCCGCGCCACGAGCTCGGCGCCCCGCTCGTGCTCGCACCGTCGGAATCGACGCCGTATGCCGAAGTGCACACCGATCGCCGCGCCACCATGCTGCGCACGGCCGCGCTGTGTGAGCTGCTCGGAAATCCGAGCCGTTCACCGCTCGTGCTCACGGCCAGCGCCTTGGTGCGTCGGGTGCCGCCGCGGGCCGCGTTGCGCGACGCCACCTTGACGCTGCAAGTCGAGCAAGAGCTGGACGTGGTGAAGCTCTCGCAACGGCTCACGTCCGCGGGTTATCTGCGCGTGCCAGTGGTCGAAGATCCGGGGAGCTACGCGCTCCGCGGCGGCCTGATCGACCTTTGGCCGGGTCAGCTCGCGGCCCCCGTGCGCATCGAGATGTACGGCGATCTGATCGCGTCGATCAAACGCTTCGACCCCGAGGATCAACGCACGCAAAACGCGGTGCAAAGCGTGGTCGCGCCGCCCGCGCGCGACGCGATCGTCACCCCTGTCACCGAAGCGCGGGCGCGCGACGTCCTGCGTAGCTTGTGCGACACCATCAATTTTCCGTCCACCAAGACGCGGACGCTGATCGACGATCTGGCCACGGGCCGCGCCTTCTTCGGCAGCGACGGCTACTTGCCCGCGTTCTTCGAGCTGGAAACGATCTTCGATTATCTGCAAGAAGACGCGCTGCTCGTGGTCGAAGATCCGAGCGCGGTCGTGCGCGCGGTTCACACCGAGCTCGAGCGCGGCCTCGCCGGCGAGGCCGCGCGCAAAGGCACGCCGCACTTTCCCGCACGCGCGCTGTACTTGAATCAAGACGAGCTCGAGGCGCAGCTCGCACCTCGCTCGCTGCTCGCGCTGCACCGAACCGCAATCGTGGCTCCGGCCAGCGCGAGCGTGCTCGAGAACTTGGAAGGCGCGCCCGAGGACGCCCCGAGCCTTGCCCTCTCCGACCTCTCGGACCTGTCGCGGGCCGTAAAAAACGCTCGAACCGAGCACGGCAAGCAAGGCGCGCTCGAGCCGCTCTTGGTCCGCGTGCGAGCCTATACCGACGCGGGGCTAGAGGTCGTGATCTGCGCGCGCACCGAGACGCAGGCGGAGCGCTTGAGCGCACTGCTCTCCCACCGCGGCGTGCTGGTCGCGGTCTGGAAGTCGGGGGACGCGCTCACGCGCGAGCAACCGGTGCGCATCGTGACCGCGCCGCTCGCACGGGGCGTGCTCGCGCCGGCGGCCGGCTTCGTGCTGATCACCGAAGAAGAGATCTTCGGCGCGCGCGCCCACCGCCCCGCGGAGAAGAAGCGCTCGGCGCGCGCCATGCTCCAAGATCTGCGCGCGCTCAGCGTGGGGGACTTCGTGGTCCATGTCGACCACGGCGTGGGCCGCTATTTGGGGCTCGAGCGGCGCGCGATCGGTGCGGTGCACGTCGATCTCCTGGTCGTCGAATATGCCGGCGGCGACAAGCTGTTTCTACCGGTTTATCGGCTGAACCAGATCGAAAAGTACGCCGGCGGCGACACCACGCCCAAGGTCGATCGGCTCGGCGGGCAGACCTTCAGCAAGACCAAGGCACGGGTCGAACGCCGCGTGCGCCAAATGGCGGACGAGCTGCTCAAGCTGTACGCCGAGCGCGCCGCGCTCAAGAAGGAACCGCTCACGCCGCCCGACGACGAGTACCGCGCGTTCGAAGCCAGCTTTCCATTCGAAGAAACGCGCGATCAAGCCGCGGCCATCAGCGAGGTCCTGCGCGACATCCAGAGCGAGCGCGTGATGGACCGCTTGGTGTGCGGCGACGTCGGCTTCGGCAAGACCGAGGTCGCGCTGCGTGCCGCGTTCTTCAACGCCATGGGCGGGCGCCAAGTGGCGCTGCTCTGCCCGACCACCGTGCTCGCTCAGCAGCATTTCAATACCTTCTCCGCGCGCTTCGCGGGCTACCCACTGACGGTCCGCGCGATGAGCCGCTTCGAGTCCAAAACCGAGCATCAAAACACGCTGAAAGGGCTGAAAGAGGGCTCGGTCGACGTTGTCATCGGCACCCACCGCCTGCTCTCCAAAGACGTGCATTTCAAGCGCCTCGGGCTGCTCGTGGTCGACGAAGAGCAGCGCTTCGGGGTCACGCACAAAGAACGCATCAAACAAATGCGCTTGTCCGTCGATGTGCTGACCCTCAGCGCCACGCCGATCCCGCGCACCTTGCAGCTCGCGGTCGGCGGCATGCGCGACATGTCGATCATCACCACTCCGCCCATGGATCGGCGCGCGATCCGCACCGTGGTGTCGCAGTTCGATCCGGGGTTGGTGAAAGAGGCGATCACGCGCGAGCTCGATCGCGGCGGACAAGTCTTCTACGTGTACAATCGCGTGGATGGGATCTACGAGCGCGCCCAGCGCATCAAGGAGCTCTTGCCCACGGCCCGCGTCACGGTTGGTCACGGTCAGATGAGCGAGAGCGCGCTCGAGCAAACCATGCTCGACTTCGTGCAAGGCGAGTACGATGTGCTGGTCGCCACGGCGATCATCGAGAGCGGGCTCGATATCCCGCGCGCCAATACGATCATCGTCGATCGCGCCGATCTATTCGGACTGTCTCAGCTCTATCAGCTACGCGGCCGCGTCGGGCGCGCCAACGAGCGCGCCTATGCCTACTTGCTGGTGCCGCCCGCGAGCCAACTGAGTGAAGAGGCGCGCTCGCGGATCGAAGCCCTCGAGCGCTATACCGAGCTCGGCTCGGGCTTTCATATCGCCACCCTCGACATGGAGCTGCGCGGCGGCGGCGATCTGCTCGGGGCCGACCAGAGCGGCTTCGTGGAGAGCGTGGGCTTCGATCTGTTCTGCAAGATGCTGGAAGACGCGACGCACGAGCTGCGCGGCGAAGCCGTGGTGCACGAAATCGACCCCGATCTCAACTTCGACGTCGAGGCGCTCTTGCCCGAGGACTACATCGACGAGGTGGGCGTACGCCTGTCGCTGTACAAGCGGCTCTCGAGCGCGAGCGACGAAGCCGAGGTCAACGACCTATCGCGCGAGATGGAAGATCGCTTCGGCCCACCGCCCCTCGCCGCCCGCCGCCTGGTCGAGCTGATGCGGCTCAAGACCGAGCTGCGCCGCCTGCGCGCCGCGGGTTGCGAAGCCAGCGCGAAGTCCGCCACGCTGCACTTGCTGCAGGATACGCCGCTCGATCCGCAGAAGCTCGCTGCGCTCGTGGCTGCCAAGAAGTCACTGTATCGCCTCAGCCCCGATGGTCGCCTGACCCGCCGCGCGGGTGAGAACGAAGCGCTGAGTGATGGCTTGGTGCTCGCCGATCGCATGCTGAACGAGCTCAGCAAATGCCTGCGCGACGGCTAGCCGGGGCCCGTCGCTTCGCTTAACATCGAGCCATGCTCGAGTCCGCAACACTGATGGCGTTCGCGGCGACGACTCAGCCGGCCAAGGCCCGCGCGTTCTATGAAGGCAGCCTCGGCTTACGCGTCGTTTCCGACGACGACTTCGCCTTGGCGCTCGATGCGCATGGCACGCACCTGCGCATTCAAAAAGTCGGCGAGCTCACGCCCGCGCCGTTCACTGCGCTGGGCTTTCAAGTCGCTGACATCGCGGCGACCGTCGACGGCTTGCGCGCGCGCGGCGTCAGCTTCCAAATCTTCCCCGGCATGGGTCAGGACGAGCGTGGGATCTGGCGCGCGCCGAGCGGCGCTCAGGTCGCCTGGTTCCGGGATCCCGACGGCAACACCCTGTCGCTCACGCAATTTTGAGCTTCCGACGCGACGAGCTTGCGCGAATTCAAAACACGACCCCCACGCCCAGCAGCAGCGTGGTCGCGTTTGGCCATGAGTCGTCGAACACGAAGTCGCGCCGAGCTTCCGCGCTGATCAAGAGCGGTCTGAGTCGAAGCGCGAGCCACACGCCGGGCGCGGCGTGCAAAGCGAGCGGATAGCCGGCGTTGTCCGACTGAATGGTCACCGCTTGCGCGAGCCCCAAGGCGAGCTGCGGGCGGATCGCGATCAGGTCCCGCAGCAAGCGAAATTCGTAGCCGAGCTCAGCGTCGAGAGTGTTGGTGTAAACGTGGTTGGATCGGCTGTCAGAGCCACGAAAGTGCACGAAGGAAGCGCCCACGTAAAGCCGCGCGGGGAGCGTGACCCCAGCGCGGCCACCGTAGCCAAGCCCGTAGTGGACCTGCGTGCTGTCCTGAAAGCGGCCGCTCACGCCGACGCCGGCCAAAAGCGACGCGCTCAGCTCGAGCCGCCGCCCCGGCTCTGCTCCCGCGGTCGTCACACGCCCGATCGTCAACACGATTCCGCCGACCAATGCCCAGGTCTTCATGCTCTCCTCCCGAATCCAAAGCTAGCAAGCGGTGTGCCGGTCCCAATTTCGCGTCGCGGCTTTGAAGCGACCGGTAATCACCATGGCAAATCGATCAGGGGTGGGCGCTCGCAGATCCCTCTGCGGCTCCGAGGTCGTCGCTAGGCCCACGCGCCGCGACGCCGAAGGCTGCGCCGCGGTAGGCCGTAACTCGGCCCCATCAACCCGATCTCGAGCTCGAATTAGGCGCGGCCGAGCTTGCGCATCGTGTACTTCGCGGCGCGGACCACGACCGCGCGCGGCAACATTTTCGAGAGCGTGGTCTGCATCGAGTTGACCGCGCCGGGGACGTACACGACGCGACCGGAGGCATACGCGTCGAGCGTGCTCTGCACGACGTCGTTCGGCTCCAGCTTGGCGAAACTCAAGATGCTGCCTTCGGGCATGCCGGCGGCCGCCTGAAAGCCCGTGGGCACCGGGCCCGGACAGCAGGCGAGCACTCGCACTTCGCTCTTCTCCAGCTCGGAGGCGAGCGCGGCCGAGAAGCTCACCACGAAGGCCTTGCTCGCGCCGTAGGTCGCCATGAACGGTGTGGGTTGGTACGCGGCCGTCGAGCCCACATTGATGATCCCGCCTCGATTGCGCTTCACCATGCCGGGCAAAAAATGCCCGGCCAGGCACACGATCGACTCACAGTTCACGCGCACCATCGTCGTTTGGCGGTGCGCATCGGACTCGGCGAAGTTGCCGGCCGAGCCGAAACCGGCGTTGTTGATCAAATGATCGATAGTCACCCCAAGGTCATCCACGATCAGCGCCAGCTGCTCGGCGCCGCCCGGTTGCGCCAGATCAGCGGTGACGACGCGCGTGGCGACACCGTTGATGCGCGACAGGTCCGCGGCCAGCGTCTCGAGCTTTTCCCGCGAACGACCCGACAAAACCAGGTTGCAACCGCGGTGCGCGAGCTGCCGCGCGAACTCCTCACCGAGCCCGGAGGAGGCGCCGGTGACCAGCGCGAAGGTGCCAGAAAAAACGTCGCTCTCCATTATTTCCTCAAGCCAGGCGTTGTCCGCGGAAGCGCAAATAGTGATCAGCCAACACGATCGCCAGCATCGCTTCGCCGATCGGGACGAAGCGCGGCAACAGGCAGGGGTCGTGACGACCTTTGGTGCGAATCGTGGTCTCTTCGCCGGTCTCCGTCACCGTCTTTTGCTCGCGCGAGAGGCTGCTCGTGGGCTTGATCGCCGCGCGTACGACGATCGGCATGCCGGACGAGATGCCGCCCAGCATGCCGCCGTGGCGATTGGTCCGGGTGTGAATCGAGCGCACGCCGGTTGGGCTCTCGTCCGCGTCTTGCGCGAAGAACTCGTCGTTGTGCTCGCTGCCGCGTTGCAACGCGCTGGCAAAGCCGCTGCCGTACTCGACACCGACCACGGCGGGCAAGCTGAACAGCGCCTTGGCCAAGTCCGCCTTGAGCTTGTCGAACACCGGCTCACCGAGCCCGGCTGGCACGTTACGCGCGACCAGCTCGCTGACGCCGCCGATCGAGTCTTGGTCCTTACGCACGCGGTCGATGAGGTCGATCATCTCGTGCGCGCGCTGCACGTCCGGGCAGCGCACGATGTTCGGCGAGCCGTCCGGGAACGTCTCGACCTCCGCCAAAGTCACCCGCTCCGGCTCGTCTACCCGAGCCACGATGGCCCCCACTTGCTTCACGTAACCAACGACGGAGCCGTCGAACGCTTCGGCGATCACCTTCTTGGCGACCACACCGGCGGCGACGCGCGCCACGGTTTCGCGTGCGCTGGAACGGCCGCCGCCACGGTAATCGCGAAAGCCGTACTTCGCATCGTAGGTGTAGTCAGCATGGCCCGGGCGATACTTGTCCTTGATGTCGGAGTAGTCGCGGCTCCGTTGATCTTCGTTGCGAATCAAGATCGCGAGGCTCGTACCCGTGGTCCGGCCCTCGAACACGCCGCTCAAAATCTCGGGCGTGTCCGACTCTTGGCGCTGCGTGACGAGGCGGCTCTGACCCGGCCGCCTGCGATCCAAATCCACCGCCAAGTCTTCGACCGAGAGCGGCAGCCCCGCGGGACAGCCATCGATGATGACGACGTTGCCAGGCCCGTGTGATTCACCCGCGGTGGTGATGCGAAACGCCTGACCGAAACTGTTGCCTGCCATGCCGGGCGGCAGTGTACCAGTTGCAGAGGTCGCGGCGACCGGGCATTTTAGCTCGTCCATGACGGCATCACCCGCACTCAGCAACCTTCAGGACGAGGAGCAGCTCTTCTTCGATACGGTGCTCGCGTTCGCGCGCGATCGCATCGCGCCGAAAGTGCGCGAAATGGACGAAACAGGCCACTTCGACAGCTCGCTCGTGCCGGCGCTGTTCGAGCTGGGCGTGATGGGCGTGGAAATCCCCGCTGAGTATGGCGGATCGGGGAGCAGCTTCTTCAACGCGGTGCTCGCAGTCCAGGCGCTGGCGCGCGTCGACCCGAGCGTGGCCGTGCTGGTCGATGTCCAAAATACGCTGGTCGAAAACGGGCTACTGCGCTGGGGCAACTCGGAGCAGAAGGCGCGCTACTGCCCGAAGCTCGCCAGCGAATGGGTCGGCTCCTACGCCCTCAGCGAGGCGAGCTCCGGCTCGGACGCCTTCGCGCTCAAAGCCCGCGCCGAGAAGCGCGGCGATCGTTACATTTTGCGCGGCCGGAAGCTGTGGATCACGAACGCCGGAGAGAGCTCGCTGTTCATCGTGTTCGCCAACGCGGCCCCCGACAAGGGCTACAAAGGCATCACCGCGTTCTTGGTCGAGCGCGATTTTGCGGGCTTCAGCGTCGGCAAGAAGGAAGACAAGCTCGGCATCCGCGCCTCGAGCACGTGTGAGCTGATGCTCGACGACTGCGAAGTGCCCGAGGAAAACGTGCTGGGCGAGGTCGGCAAAGGTTACAAGATCGCGATCGAGTCGCTGAACGAGGGGCGCATCGGCATCGGCGCACAAATGCTGGGGCTGGCCGAGGGCGCCTTCGCCGGCGCGCTCAGCTACATGCGCGAGCGCACGCAGTTCGGCAAACCGATCGCCGAGTTCCAAGGCATGCAGTTCCAGTACGCCCGCTTGGCCATGGAGATCGAAGCCGCCCGCTTGATGGTGTACAACGCGGCACGGCTGAAAGACGCAGGCCAGCCGTTCGTCAAAGAGGCCGCGATGGCCAAGCTGTTCGCGTCCGAGGTCGCAGAGCGCACGGCGTCACAGTGCATCGAGTTCTTCGGTGGCGTTGGCTTCACCCGCGAAGGCTCGGCCGAGAAGTTCTATCGCGACGCGAAGATCGGGAAAATCTACGAGGGCACGAGCAACATGCAGCTCGCCACGATCGCCAAGTTGCTGGGCTGAGCGCACTCAGCCGTGGAGCGCGCCCGGGCGCTCTGACGCAACGCGCTGCAACGCCCGCTCGACGCCGGCCACGATTTCAGATTCGCTAGCAGGCTTTGCAAGAACGGCGTGCGCCGCCTGACGGTGATACGTATCGCTCGACTCAAGTTGGGACGAGTGAACCACTCGGGCCGTCTCAGGATAGAGCCGAGTCAGCGCCTCGAGCACCGCGTTGCCGCCGCCGCCGGGCATCTGTAAATCGGTGATGACGATGTCGTAGCTGAGCTCACTCAGTGCCTCGAGCGCCTGAGCTGCACCCGCAGCGGTGTTTACCTGGTATTCCGGCCGGTGCCGGCGCAGTACCCGCCACAGGCCGCGGATCACCGCGGGGTCATCATCGACCAATAGGATCCTCGGCCGACGCAGGACAGTGCGCGAGCAGGGCGGTTCGCTGGGCAGCATGCTTTGGGTACGGTGCAAGAGGTGGGCCGGTGACGGAGATCGCGTTTCCGGGGCATTTCATGGGAACCAGGTTGAGACCCTTGCGCCCCCCGCCCCCTTGGGTATGGTCGCGACGCCATGGTCGAACCCGGTCTCGTCACGCTGGCCAAAATCGTCGGAACGTTGCTCGTCGCGATGGGGATCGTGCCGTTCCTGTTCCTGTTGTCACCCGGCGACCGCTCGGAACCCGAAACCAAAGATACGTTCGACGGCGACGTTCAATAACGTCCGCACGCCGTGACGTCCGAGCCCGCCGCGAGCACAGGCGGGCGGGCCGCGAAACTGCCAGCGGGAAACCGTCCGCGGAAAGCCACGTACTACGCGGGGACCCAACTTGGCCTGAGGGAGAGCCGCGGAATGAGCGACGTGAAGAATTGGTTTGTACTGGGCTCGCTGTGCGCCTGCGTTGCCGCCGGAGTGGGCGCCTGTAAAGAAAAGCCATCGCCGACCCTCGCGCCCACGGCATCCGCGCTGCAAGCCGCACCGGTTGCGCCCGCGGCCGTGCAGTTCAGCGTCGACTCGGCGTCGAGCAAGGTGACGTTCCTGATGGATTCACCGCTCGAGAAGATCGATGGCGACGCTTCCGGCGGCTTACGAGGCGATCTATTCGTGGATTTGTCGGATATTGCGAAGTCCACCGCGCTCGTCAAAGTCGATTTGCAGAAGCTCGTGCTCTATCAACAGAAGCGCGCCGATGAAAAGGCGGGCTACGGCGTGCGCGCCAAGAGCGACCTGCAAAACGAGCACGCTCGCAATTGGCTGCAGATCGTAGCGCGCGATGGTGACGTCACCCCCGAGCAAGCCGAGGCCAACCGCTGGGTCGAGTTCAAGATCGACAAGCTCGAGGGACCGTCGCTGACCAACGTCGCGGGCGCGGCGGGAGCGGAACGCAAGCTCACGGCGACCGCCACGGGCGACTTTCGACTCCACGGGCGCAAGCAAACCAAGAGCGCGAAGCTCGAGATCACGGTCGCGTATCAAGGCGACAAGGCGCAATCGATTCACGTGAAAACCGTCGAGCCGCTGAACATCGGCTTGGAAGAGTTCGAAGTGAATCCGCGCGACAACGCCGGCAAATTCGTGAAATCCCTGACCGAAGCGCTGAGCAGTAACCTGAAGGGCAAAGTCGCCCAACAGGCGCCGCTCGAGCTCGACTTCACCGCTAGCGCGAAGTGAGCCGGGCTCAGCGCCGCGTCGCTTCGCGCAAGACGCGAAAGCGATTGCTGACGCCTGCGCGCAGCACTTCGACCACGATATCGCTCCCCGGTTGACCGCTCAGCCGGGCTCGAGCGTCGGCCATGGAGGTCGGGCGTGCGCCGTCGAGCGCGGCAACCACGTCCCCTGCCTCGAGCCCAGCGCGCTCCGCTTCGCTGGCTTCGGCGACGCTCACGATCACGACCTCGATCGTGGGCGCTGTACCGCGCTCGCCCAAGCCGATCGCGACGCCACCGGGCGCAGCCGATTCGCCATCGACGGCGTGCGGCGTCAGCTGAATTCGCACGTTGCGCGTGGTACGGCCCGAGCTGACTTCGACCGAGCGCGCGCTGCCGCGCCCCGCATTGCCGGAAACTGCGGTGATCGTGACGCTTCCGGGGTGGACGCCCGGCAGCACGAAGTGCCCAGCGTTGTCGCTCGTGACGACCCCGCGCGGCATGCGTCCCGCGGGTAAATAGCCCACGCCGTCGCCCGCCATCACCCGCGCACCGGGCAGGCGATCACCACGCTCGTCGACCAGATCGCCCTCGACCTCGCCGGCTTCGCTCAAGTCTACGTCGGGCAGCGTGAACGGGCGATCGGCGCGGCCCGTCGAATCGACGTGAAGCGTGGCTTCTTCATCGGCGAAGTCTGGGTGCTGCACGCGCACGCGCAGCTCACCGGGTGCAATGTCGCGCAGTCGATACACGCCGTCCGCGTCGCTGGTCGCCACTTTGCGCACGCCGTTTTGCTGGGCCGTGACGGTCGCGCCGGCAACCGTGCGCCGACCCCGCACGGAGGTGATGCGCCCTTCGACGATCACGCCGCGCTTCAGTGTGAGCTTCAGCTCCTTGGGCGCAGCCGAGCTGGTTTGGACCGAGCGCGCGAAGCCTGGCGCTTCGGCCACGATGCGCAAATTCTCGCCGAGCGCGTCGTCGAAGGTGACCACCCCCTCCGCGTCGGTGAAGCGGGTCAGGCGCAGCGGGCGGGTCGGCTCGAGCGACGTGGCCGCGACCTCGCACAGCTCGATTGGACGGCTGTCTTCGTCGAGCACCGTGACGCGCACCGGCTCGCGCGCGACGGGCAGCGTGAGCTCGAGCTTTTCGTGCGCGCCCTCCGCCAAATGCAACGATTTGCGGAGCACGACGCGCGCCGGGTCCTCGGCTCGTGACAACGAAAGCGTTACGTCCGCTGGAACCGCCGCGAACGCGAACGTGCCGTCACTCGCCGTCGTCGCTTGCTCGGTGCGGGTGGCACGCGGTGAGCTGAGCTCCACCACGACGCCAGCGAGCGGCTGACCCCGCTCGTCACTGACACGGCCCTCGAGCGAGCCGCCGCGCAAGAGCACGATTTTCACCGTCGCGTCGCCCCCGGGCGCCAACGTGACGAGCTCGCTCGTGCCTTCGACGTAGTCCGGATGGCGCACGATCGCGCGCACGCGACCGGGCGAGACCGGGCGCGCCGTGAACAGCCCCCCGCGATTGCTGATCCACGGCGCAAGCTCCGCCAAAGGCTCGGTAAAATCAGCCGAATTCGTGGCCAGGGGGGCTTCTTGGCCGGGCTTCGGGATGGGCGGCACGGGGCCTGGCATCACACCCAATTCGCCGGCCGGGATCAGCGGCACCGGGCCAGGCAGCGACCACGCAAAGTGATTCTGCCGAAAACCGACCAGCGCCGGTGTCTCGGCGATCGGCAGGCCGCTCGGATCGCTGCCCACGACCTCGATCGTCGCGCCGTCGACCGGGTAGCCGCGCGCGTCGCTGACTTCACCGCGCAGCGTCGCGCCGCGCGTGAGCGGCACTTGCACCGGCCCAGTCAGCACTTCGGGAACCACGACCAGCGCGCTGCCCACGAAGTCATCCGCGCGCGCGCCAAGCGTCGCTGGACCGGACGCGATCGGGCCGAGCAAGACTTTGCCATCACCGCCCGTGCGACCGCGGATCGGGAACGAGCTCAGCCCGGCTTCGGCGAGCACCACGTCCGCGTTGGCCACGACCACGGGGTTTGGCCCTTCACCGTCGGTCACGAGCGCGACCACGGTGCGGCCGGGCTCGAGCCGGAGCGTGATTTTCTCGTTCGCGCCGCGCCCGAGCTCGAAGCCGAGCAGGGTAGGGGCCACGTTGCCGTCGAGACTCGCGCGCAGATCGTAGCTGCCGGCGAGCAGGCCCGTGATGCGCGAGACGCCATGCGCGTCCGCACGCGCGCTGCGCGCGGGCCACAAGGACGGCCCGGCGATCATCACGGTTGCGCCGGGCGCGGGCTGCCCGTCGAGGCCCAGTACCGCGACCTCGAGCGACGCTAGCCGACGCAACGTGATCGCGACCGATCCGCGCACACCGGCGCGTGAAACCGATTCGTAGCCCGGAGCGGACGCTTTCACCGACCAGGGCGCCGCCGCCAAGCGCGAAAACTGCGCGATCCCCAGCTGGTCGGTGAGTGCCGCGAAAGGCAGCGGGTCCGAGGTGTCGACCAGCACGGTGGCTCGTGGCAGCGGCACGGACGCTTCGTCTTTCACCGTCACCTCGAGCGACTGCGCGGGGTGCAACGTGAGCGTCAGTGAGCGCGGCTCGGCGCTGACCAGTAACGTGCTCGAGGCCCGCGCATAGCCTGGCGCCTCGGCGAGCAACCAAACGCGACCGAGCGGCAGACGAGCCAGCACGGCGTGCCCCGACCCGTCGCTCAGCTCGGCGGCGATCCAGTGAAAGCGGCCGCCGCTCTCCCAGAACGCCTGCACGGTTGCAGCAGGCAGCGCACCCCCGCCCTCACGAAGCACGGTCGCGCGCACCACCCCAGGCCGGTTCTGTTCGGGAATGCCAATGGGTTCCGCAGCTTTGCGCGCTGGCGGCGGACGCGAGCGCACATCGGACAGGCCGAGCACGAAGCACAAGCATGCAACGACCGAGAGGATCAGGGTCAAGAGCTCGCTCGGGGGCCGGCGCGTCACGCGTTCACCATAACGCGGACCTCGCCACGACTCAGCCCGACTCCGGCCTACATTTCGAGGAAAGCCGAGCCGGCAAATCGGGTCGCTGCGCGACAAAGCGTCGCCGGGCGAACCGAAACACTCGCCCTTGCCCGCGAATGCTATGGTTTGGGGCCGTGCCTCGTCGTCTTTGGGTAGCGCTCGGGATTGCGCTCAGCGCTGGTGCGGCGCTCCGCTGCAGCGCGCGCGAGCACCCGCCCTCGTTCATCGAAAGCCCGGGCAGCACGTCGGGCGGTCAAGACGGCGCGGGCGGCTTCGCGCTCAACGACGCCAGCCTGGACGCAGCGCTGTGCGGGAACGAGCAGATTCCGGCCATCACGAACCCGCCCAATCTCTACTTCATCGTCGATCGCTCGGGCAGCATGCAGGACCCGCTCGCCGGCAGCCCGTATAGCAAATACGAAAATGCGCGCATCGCCATCAGCGTCATGCTGCGCGCAGTCGGGCACCGGGTTCGGTACGGCGCAGGCGTGTACCCGGCGCTGCTGAATCAGGACGGCTGCGCGCCGGGCGTGCAGATCTTCCCGACCACCGACGGTGACCCGCCGAGCTACGCGGCCAAAGGTGAAAATGGCCCGATCCTCAGTGATCTGCTCAACCGGTTGGGCAACGTGCCCCCCTCGGGCGGCACCCCGACGGCAGCGACGCTGCGCGAGCTCGAACCGACGATCGAAGGGCTCACCGGCAAAAAGACGTACGTCGTGCTCATGACCGACGGAGCGCCCAATTGTAACCTCGACCTGCGCTGTGGAGTCGACGGCTGTATCCCGAACATCGAAGGGCTCACGGTAGGAGGCACGAAATGCGACGCGACCTTCAACTGTTGCTCACCCAAGGTCAGTGCGGGTGATTGCGTCGATGCCGACGCCAGCGAAGCCGCGGTGGCGGCCTACGAACAGGCCGGGATCGACACTTACGTCGTCGGCATGCCGGGCAGCGAGGCATACAGTGCCATCTTGGGACGGCTGGCCGTGGCCGGAAACACCGCGCGCCCCGGGGCCACGCCCTACTACGCGGTTTCCGACACGAACGAGCTGAGCCAAGCGTTGCGTAGCATCGGCGCCCAAGTGGCGATTAGCTGCGATCTGCCGCTCTCCACGGCTCCCGAGAATCCGGAGCTGGTGAACGTTTACTTCGATGACCAGGTCGTGCCGAGCAGCGAAACAGACGGTTGGCAGTATACCGGCAAAAAGAGCATTCAGTTCGAGGGCGACGCGTGCACGCGCCTCAGCTCGGGGGACGTCCTGAACGTTCAGGTTCTGTCGGGTTGCCCGACGGTAGTGCGCTGACGAACGCGCGTTCTGATGTTACGGTCCAGCGCGTGAAGCCTGCTCCGGAGCTCGAGGCGCTACGCAAAAGCATCGACGATTTGGATGGCCGTATCCTGCAACTCGTCGCAGAGCGCGTGAAGGTCGTCCTCGCCGTTGGTCAATTCAAACGCGACAATAACCTGGCCGTTTACGATCCCGATCGCGAGCGCAACATGCTCGATCGCCTCTGTAGCCAGGCGCCCGAGCCACTCGACGGCGATACCGTACGCCGCATCTTCGAGCGGCTGATCGACGAGTCGCGCCGCATCGAACAACACAGTATCGGCAAGCACTAGGCCCGCTCCCTCAGCCTGGGCTCAGTGTAGCGTGTGCCACGACCCGTCGTGCTCCACGATGGGTACTTCGACCTCGCTCATGTTGGGGGCGAGCTGTGCCGGCGGTGCATCCGCGTTCTTCGCAAGCACGATGTGCACACGTGCGGCTTCGTTACGTTGAGCGATCCGGGCGCGTAGCACGTCTTCGGCGGCTTCTTCGCGAGCCCAGCGCTGCAGCACGAGCTTGTCGCGACGCTTCCTACGGCGCCAAGCCCAAACGAAGACGGCTAGGGCCACGACCCAGACCAAGCTGCCGCTGAGTAGGAATATCCAGATCGTGTACCGGCGAGAGGCGTCTTCGCGCCACTCGAACTCCAAGCTCGAGAGCTCTTCGCCGTATGCGTCGAGGGCAGCGTTCTCGAAGCTCTTTCCGTCGCGCAGCTCGCTAATTAGCGCGCGAAAACGGTGCACGTCCTCGCGCCGGATCAAGAAGCGGACCACGTCTTGCGCTTCGGCGTAAGCGACGAGCGCCTTGGTCTCGTCGTCCGGAAATGAGCGCTCGAGATCGTGCAACGGAATCAATGAGCCGCCGATGGTCGACATCATCAGCGTGTGCATCCGCTTGAACGACGATTCGCCCGACGCAAAGATGGCGAAGCCCTCATTGAACCAACGAGGAACGGGCCGCCCGCCCAACGCGTCATTGAGCGCGACGTGCGAAAGCTCGTGCCGAAACACTTCACCCAAGTCGTTTTCTTGGTTCGGGTGCACTGGCGTCAGCGTGAGCAACACGAGGCCAATCTCGGAATACGCGACACCTGCCGCGTACTGCGGATACGGCGCGCCAGACGGCGCAAACGTCTCCATTTCGCCGGGCGTCCGCGCGATCTCGACCCTTACCTCGGACAGCACGGGGAAGCCGAGGCGCTCGGCGAGCTCGTGCTTCACGACCTCAGCCTGCGCAATCAAAGGCTGCACGCGCTCACGGCTGGACGGGTGATAGACGAAGGTCACCCAACCCGCGTTATACGTGTTGAAGCCGGCGGGCAGCGGCGGCATCCGCAGCACGCCGTTGCCCGCTTGCTGAGCGTCCGCGACCGACGACGGCAGAGCGTTCACGGTGACGGCAGCGTCCGCTGCATCTTCCCCAGCCGCCGGGCCCGCGCTGGGCGGATTCACCTCGGTCCGCCCTTGGCGAACGTCCGACGCAGCGGGCGGGGGAGGCGGCGGCACGAGATCGCCCGGCGCTGCAAACGCTGGCGCCGCGATGAGCAGCATCAGAAACAGGATCAGCCGAGCGGCAGCGCGACCCATTACGCTCCGAAATATGGCGCGCCGTCGCTCAACCGCCAAGTAAGAGAAGTGGCCAGCACAAGACGGGGCAACGGACGGCCGACTCGGCCTGCATCGCTGGGGCGCGACCGAGACACAACCCGACCGTAACCACCGCAATCCACGCCGCAAGCCCGAGCCCCCGAAGTCGCTTCAGCAAGGCGTCCGGAAGAGGAACGCGTGCCGCGAGTGTGGCCAAACCCAGGACACGCAAGGCGTCGAAGAAGCCGGTTCTGTAAACGTCTCCGCCCTTCAGACCCTGCAACAGGCCCAAAAGGACGGCCGCCGTGCCGAGCGCGGCCAAGGCGATCAGAGCCACCCGTGCCGCCGCGCGCGAAGGCCGCTGCTCACCCGCCCAGGTGACGAGCCGCCCACATGCCAACGCAAGAAGGACGATCGCAACCCCCGCCAGCACCGCAAAGGTGACGCCGCCGAGCGGGCGATGATGCGTCGAAGTCTTCAGGATGCTCGCAAAAGGCAGGAGCGGGATCGCGGCCAGCAGCACGGCGACGGTCGACGCCGAACGGAACCGGCTCACGCGGCGGGCGCTGGCCAGTGCCGCTGAAAGGGGAGCCATCACGAGCGCACACCCCGCCATACACACGGCGAACGCTTGCCACACCAAGCCCGACTCGAAGCGCAGCGCGGCGGGCAGCGCCGCCAACGCCGCCGCGAACAGCCCCGCAATGAAGCCGGCGCGCCTCGTCACACCGGGCGCAGCTCCAACCGGACTCGCCGCGCCGCGTGGGCCGGCACGTATCCGTTGGCCAGGAACCAGCGCACGGAACGCGCCAGCGCTTCGCGCACCGGACGGTGTGTGTAGCCGAGCTCGGTCTCCGCCTTCTTGCTGGTGATGAACGAGAAGCTGTCCGCATAGTCGCGCGCCAGCCGCGAAGTGATACGCGGGTCGCCTCCGCGCAGGCGCGCGTTCAGCTCCAGCACCCTGCCGACGAACTGCAACAAGCCGCGGCTCTTCGGCGTGCTGGGCTCGGCGAGACCCGTAAGGTCGCACAGCGTCTCGAACAATTGACTGAGCGTCACGTTCTCCCCGCCGAGCAAGTAGCGTTCGCCGACCGTGCCGCGCTCCATGGCCAGGACGTGACCGAGTGCCGCGTCCTCCACGTCGACCACGTTGATGCCGCCGGCCGAGACGGGGAAGTGACTGGTCGACGGCGTCTTCAAATATTCGAGCAGCAGCTGGCCGTTCGGGGTCGGCTTCCAATCACCCGGCCCGGCGATGGTCGCGGGCAGCACGCTCACGATCGGTAAGCCGAGCGCAAGGAACTCGCGGACCACCGCGTCCGCCGCCACCTTGGCCGCGAAATAGGCTTCGGGATCCTTCAGGTTGAACTCGTGGCTCTCGTCCATCAGCTCTTCGCTGACGGTTGTGCCGAGCACGCCCGCGCTGCTAGTGACGACGATCTTGTCGAGCTTGCGTGCTTTAGCCGCACGCAGGGTCGCGCGCATGCCCTCCACGGTCGGCTGAATCACGCGCTCGGGCTTGGGGTCCCAAAACTTGAAGTTGGCGGCCACGTGATACAGGCGCGAGCAGCCGGAGAGCGCCGCGAACACGCTGTGCTCGATGCGAATGTCGCCGACGGCGATTTTGAATCGGTCGCGCGGATATCCCGCGAGCGCGCCCAAATTCGAACCGGGACGAACGAACGCCTTCACCGACTCGCCCCGCGCGAGCAGCGTGCGCACCACATGAGAACCGAGGAAGCCAGTGGCTCCCGTGACCAACGAGAAAGACATGGGGCCCGGTCGTACCACCTGCACGCGGCTGCGTCAGCTGGCCGGAATGCGCGGTTTTTTGGGAGTTTGGTGGGGCGGAGCGGATTTTGGCGACATCGGCTGACCGCACGTACCGCCCGAGCGCTGGAGCACCGCGTCGGCCGCTTGCTTCGCCTGAGCTGGCGCGCCTTTGGCGCGCAAGGGCTTGAGGCGCGCCTCGAGGTCCGGCGGTCGCAAATCGCCGAGCGCGAGCAAGGCCGCTGCGCCAATCATGTGCTCGCCGGGCTCTGCCATCGGATCGGCGAGCTTTTGCGCGTAGCCGGTCAGCGCGGCCACCGACTTGAGATCGCACAAGGCGGCGACAGCGCCGGCGGCCGCCGCGCGCACCATCGGGTACTCCTCTTCATCGGCCAAGCGCTCGCGGATCTTCTCGAGCTGCGCCGTGGCCTGATGCGCGCCGAGGGCCGTCACTACGTGCGCGCGAACGTGCGGCGATTCATCATCGATCGCGCGGGTGAGGGCGGCTTCGACGGACGGCGCGTTGGGGGTTGCGGAGAGTGCGTCGGCCGCGGCCATGCGCACGAGCGGCCACGGATCAGTCGCCAAGCGCGCGGTCAACGCGGGGGTGGCGCTGGGCAGCGGTGCGCTGGCGCGCACCGCTGCTTCGCGCACACGCATGTCCGGATCGTTCAGGGCGGCGCTCACTTGAGCACCGAAATCCTGCGGCGCTTTCAGCACGGACAGCGCTTGCGCGCGAAAACGAGGATCCGGATCGCTCGCCAGCGCCTGCGCGAACGAAGCTTTCACCCCCAGATCGGACTCGGCGAGCTCTGCGCTCGGCTGCAACAGCAGAAACCGCGTGCGAAAGCTCTGGTTCGGCGCCTCGAGGCGCGTCACCACCGCACCTGCGGCAGGCTGAAACTCCCCGATGCGACCGCCCAGAGCGCGCAGTACCTCGACGAGTACGCGCTCGCTCGTTTGCGGATCGGAGAGCACCGCGAGCACCCGCGGCTTTGCTTCGCTCACCGCGCTGGCGCGCGCCAATGCGATGCGCAGCGACGCACGCCGCGAACGGGAATCGACATCCAGCATGGTGACGATCACGTCCACGCATTGCGCCGCGTCCGCGAGCAACAGCTCACCGAGCAGATTGAGCTGCAGCGTGCCTTGCGACTTCTTTGCCGCGGCGACCAAAAACGGTGCCGCTGCTTTCCCGCAGCGCCGAATGTGATCCCGAGCGTGAATGGCGTGGGCCTGAGAAAGCCCGGAAAAAGCCTTCAAATATGCGGGCAAGCTCGTGTCGCATGGCGCCTGATCGAGCAAATCCAGCGCCACGCGCCGCCCGCCCTCGTCCAGCGTATCGTAAGCTTGCACGACGGCGTCGAAGCCGGGCTGACCAACCACTCGCAATACGGCTTCGGCCGCTTGCGCGCGCTCACCGCCACCCGCCAACGCCGCCACCAACGCCGGCACGGAAGAAGCGTCGAACTCGGTTCGCGCGGCAAGCTCGGCGAAAGTCACGCGCGCCTTCGGGCCCTCGTCGAACGCGCTCTCGGTGACGAGCGCGAGGCAATCGCCTTGCAGCGGCGGATCCAGCTTCACGCTGTAGTGCGCGCCGGGGAACTTCCAGGCGTCTTCCGGCATCGTCACGTGGAACAAATCGTGATTGCCGGCGATCCAAAACTCGCGCGGAGCAACGCCGCTCTCGGGCTTGGCGTTTAGCGAGCGAATCAGCAAATCCAGGCCGGAAATGGGCAATTCCGGGGGCGCGTTGAGCAGCACGAACTCACCCTTGCCCGAGCCACCGCGGTTCTCTGCCCAGGCAGTCTCCGGGTTGCCGTCGGTGAGCGCGCCCGGGCTACCAATCGCGCTCGTGGCGGCGACGGCGTGCAGCACGCCGAACGCGGCGCTGGGCGCATCGGTCGCGGCAACCCGAACTGCGGTCACGGTACGCGCGCGCTCGCGCTCCTCGATCGTGAGTCGTTGCACCTTGGCAGGGTGTAACTTGAGATCACTGCTCGCCAAAAGTTGCGGCGCGAGCAGCGCGGGCCGACCGCAGAGCGACAAATCTTCCTGAACGTCACCGACCACGATGCGCCGCGCGCCGTTCTCGTCGGCGGGCGAGATGTCCACGCGCTTGCCGCGCCGCGTGCCATCTTCACCCGCGGTAAATCCGGTAAATCCCGAAAAAACCAGGCTCGGCTCGCCAGCGCCCAGCGACCCGACAAGCACGGCCGACCACGAGCGCGCGCTCTTCGCGTCGCTCACGGCGACCACGATCGCACGGCGCCCATCGCCGATGCCCACGACCGAAAATTGCGCATTCGAAATGGCTGGCCGGAGCTCGGCGGGAAACGCGACTTCCTGACCGCGCTCGATGCTGCAGCCCGGCGCCGCGCACGAAACCGCGCGCAAAGCGCCCGCAGCGTCGAAACCGACTGCCATGCCGGCCTGTCCCGCGCCCGGCTGCGCGAACGCCACGACACCAGCGCTGGGCGCCGCTTGCGCTTGCCGCACGCTGAGCGCGGCCCACATCACCAACCCCAAACCAGCCGAAAAAAGCGAGCTTCGCCTCACGCTTCGACTCCTGCTCCTCGAGGATCGACCCCCAACGCGCGCAGCACCTCGACCAAACGGGTGCGCGGCACCGAAACGCGCGTCGGCATGCCGCCGCCCAAATTGAGCAACGATACGAAATTCAAACCGCTGTCGAAGCGCGCGGCCACGCTCACGTTGTCGCGATCCACGACCACGCTCACCGGCTCTCGCTCTTGCCCGAGCAAGAGCAAGAGCGTCTTGTCGACGCGGGTGAAGTCCGTCCCCAGATCCACGTACGCCACTCCGGGCGGCAAGCGCACGTAGCGTTCGGCTGCGCGGCGCGTCTCCTTCTCGATCGGGATCAGATCTTCCGCGGCCTTGTCGATCGGTTGCCACAGCGATTCGTCGCGCAATCCGGTCGACAAATGCCGCACAATCAGGCCAAAAAGCCCCTCATCCCGCGGCCGTGCGCGCAGCGCGCGGTCGAAGCGGTTGGCCAGCGCGCTGGGCGTCCCCAAGCGCGTGTCGATGGCGCGCGCGTCGTCGTCGCAACCGGGGTACGGCTCGACACCCGCCCGCATCCACTTCGCGGCGCTCGCCAAGCCGTCGAAATCCGTGTGACAGACGATGGTGTCGATCGCACCGACGCGCGCCACGAGCTCTTCGGTGATCATCTCCGGGCACGCGCCGTGCTCGGCTTTGGTCGAGAGCACGAAGCGCGGGTCCTTCGCGTAGTTCACGTGCTCTTCGTGATCGTGGTGGTCGACCCAGGCACGCAAGCGATCTCCGAGCCCCTCGATGAACGGCAAGGTGATTTTCGGAAAGCCACCGCCGCTACCGGCACCCGCGAAGGCGATGTCCAGCACGGCCACGCGTCCGAGCACTTGGCTCGCGCGCGGCAATTTTCGTGGTGTTCCAAATGCGAGCGTGGTCTGCATGCGCGAGGCGGGCGTGCACCGGAAACGGTGCAATTCCGGCTACTATCATCAATCCTCCGGCGCGGCACACGAAAGCCACCTCGCGACGCCTAGCAACCGGCTCGGATGGTGTTAGCTTTTGCGAACTTTGGTCGACGTTTCTCTGATCCAACAGGCTCTCGCGCATCCCCTCGATCGCAGCGACTTTCCTCGGCTTGGCAAAAAGTACGAGGGCAAAGTCCGCGACAACTACAGCACGCCCGACGGGCGGCGCGTGATCGTCGTGACGGACCGGATCAGCGCGTTCGACCATGTGCTCGGTACGTTGCCCTTGAAGGGCCAAGTCCTGAACCATGCCGCGGCTTTTTGGTTCGCGAGCACGGCGCACATCGTTCCGAACCACGTGCTGTCGGTGCCTGACCCGAATATTTTGATCGCGCGGGAGTGCACTCCGCTACCGGTGGAGATGGTCGTGCGTGCGTACCTGACCGGCACCACCTCGACCAGCATCTGGGTCCATTACGAGCGGGGCGCGCGCGAATTTTGCGGGCATCAGCTACCCGAAGGCCTGAAAAAGCACGCGCGGCTGCCCGAACCGATCCTCACTCCGAGCACCAAGGCGCCGCACGGCGACCATGACGTCTCCGCCTCTCGGGAAGAGATCTTGAAAATCTCCGGCATGCCCGCGAGCGATTTCGACACCGCGGCGGAGATGGCCATGGCGCTGTTCCGCGAAGGGCAACGGCTGTGCGCGACGCGCGGCTTGATCTTGGTCGATACCAAGTACGAGTTCGGCAAGACCCATGACGGACAGATCGTCGTGATCGACGAGATCCACACTCCGGACTCGTCCCGCTTTTGGTACTCGGCCAGCTACGAGCCGCGCATGGCCGATGGTCGGGACCCGGAGAGCTTCGACAAAGAGTACGTGCGCCGCTACCTGGTCGATCAGGGCTACCGGGGAGAAGGGCCGATCCCCGTAATCCCGGACGGCGTGCGCGTCGAGGCCACCCGCCGCTACCTCGAAGCGGTCGACCTGATCACGGGCGTCCCCTTCGTACCGAACTTGGCCGAGCCCACCGCGCGCATGCGCCAGAACCTCGCCGCCGCAGGTTTGGAGGCCTGAGTCATGGCGCATCCTGCGGTGTACATCGTTGGCGCGGCGCGCACGCCGATTGGCTCTTACTTGGGTGCACTGTCGAGCCTGCCCGCGCCGCGGCTCGGCGCGATCGCGATCCGCGCGGCCGTCGAGCGCGCGGGCCTCGCGCCGGACGCGGTCGGTGAAGTCTTCATGGGCAACGTGCTGTCGGCAGGGGTCGGCCAAGCTCCCGCGCGCCAAGCCGCCATTTACGGGGGGATCCCGCAGAGTGTGCCGGCCACCACGGTGAGCAAGGTGTGCGGCTCGGGTCTCCAAGCCGTCGTCTTCGGCACCAAGACCGTGCTGCTCGGCGACGCGAGCGTGGTCGTCACGGGCGGGATGGAGTCGATGTCCAACGTCCCGTACTACCTCCGTGAAGCGCGCGCGGGCTATCGCATGGGCGACGGCAAGCTCGTCGACGGCATGATCTTCGACGGCCTGTGGGATCCGTACAACGACTTTCACATGGGCACCGCCGGTGAGCTGTGCGCCAAAGAGTATGGCCTGACGCGCGAGGCGCAGGATGCGTTCGCCGCCGAGAGCTATCGGCGCGCGCTCGCCGCTGCCCAAAGCGGCGCGTTTTCCGCCGAAATCACCGCCGTTCCCGTCCCCCAGCGCAAAGGCGACCCGCTGCTCGTCAGCGAAGACGAAGAGCCCGGGCGCGGCGATCCGAGCAAGTTTGGCAAGCTCAAACCCGCGTTTGCCAAAGACGGCACCATCACCGCGGCCAACGCCTCGAGCATCAACGACGGCGCGGCGGCGCTCGTGCTGGCGAGTGAGCAAGCGGTGCGTGAGCGTGAGCTCACGCCGCTGGCACGCATCGTCGGCTACGGCAGCGCCGCTCAGGCGCCGGAGTGGTTCACCACCGCGCCCGCGGCGGCCATCGCCGTCACCCTGGAAAAGCTCGAGCTGAAAGCCGCAGACATCGATCTGTGGGAAATCAACGAGGCTTTTTCGTGCGTGCCCATGGCCGTGAGCAAGCTCGCCGGGGTCGACCCCGAACGCGTCAACGTGCACGGCGGAGCGGTCGCGCTGGGGCATCCGATCGGCGCGTCCGGGGCGCGCATTTTGACGACGTTGCTGTATGCGCTGCGAGCCCGCGGGGGTCGCCGCGGGCTCGCAACGTTGTGCATCGGCGGCGGTGAAGCAGTCGCGGTGGTGATCGAAGCCGTCTGAGCTCGTCATGGCCAGCATCTACAGCCCCGAGTTTCAACGCGCGTTCACCGCTGTCAGCTACCTCGCGGGTCAGCGCGACGCGGAGCTGCTCACGCCGTTGCCAGCGCCGGGCGAAGAGGCGCAGGCACTGGCGCGTCGCCTCGCGCATCCCGAACGGGAGCGGCGCGCCGAGGCCTTGGCGCGTGAGCTCGGTCGGCTCGCGCTCTCCCTCGACGCACGGAAGCTCACATGAGCGTCGCCGTTGGCCGGCTGATCAAGGCCGAAGGCCTCACGGGCGCCGCGCTGATCGAGCTTGAAATCGAGGACAATACCCTGCCCCGCGGCCAAATCGTGCGCCGCGAAGTATTGGAGGCCGCCGAGCGCGCTCGCACTTTGCTGGCCAACGCCGAAGCCCGCGCGCAGCGCATCCTGACCGAGGCCGAGCAAGGCGCGGCCGAGCTTCGCTTGCGCGCGGAAGCCGAGGCTCGCGCCGACGCTGCCGCCAAGGTCGCCGCCCGCGCGCTCGCGCTCCGCCATCACGAAGCGCGCTCCGACGAGCGCGCCCTCGATCGCAGCGTCGAGCTCGCGCGCTTGCTCGCCGAACGCTTGCTCGGTGAGAGCCTGCGCGTCGCCCCCGAGCAAATCGTGGCATTGGCAAAACAAGCGCTCTCGGAAGCTCGCGGGGCGCGCCGCATCCAATTGCTGGCACACCCGGAGGACGCTCGAATCCTCGAGCATTCGCTACCCGCGCTGGGCTTGGACCCGAGCACCGTGCAAGTGCGGGTCGACGCGAGTCGCACGCGCGGCAACCTGCGCATCGAGACCGAAATCGGCGTGCTGGACGCCGAGCTCGCGCCGCAGCTCGAGCGCTTGTCGCTCAAACTCCGTGAATCCTTGGACCATGAGCGATAGCGGCTACCCGACCCACGACGAGAGCAGCTTCGACGAGCGAGAGCGGCCGCGCTACGGGCTGAACCTGCTCTTGTTCGTGCTGACCGTGTTCAGCGTGTTCTGGACGGGTGCCGAGATCGTCGACGCCGCGCTCGGCGCTCCGATCGATCCCGCTCGTGACTACCAAATCTGGCGCGGCTGGCCGTTCGCGGTGCCGCTGCTCGGAATCCTCGTTGCCCACGAGTCCGGGCACTACATCGCGGCCCGCCTGCACCGCGTACCCGCGTCGCTGCCGTTCTTCATTCCCCTGCCGAAATTGAGCCCCTTTGGCACCATGGGTGCGATCATCGGCATGAGCGGGCGCATCCGTTCGCGCATCGCCCTGCTCGACATCGGTGCCGCAGGTCCGCTCGCGGGCATGGTCGTAGCGCTGCCCGTGCTCGCCGTTGGCCTCGCGCATTCGTCAATCGGGCCTAGCCCCGAGCACTACAGCCAAGAGGGGCAAAGCCTCTTGTACATGGCGATGAAGCGCGTCTTCGCCGGCCCGATCCCAGACGGCTGGGACGTTCAGCTCCATCCAACCGCACAGGCAGGCTGGGTGGGCCTACTCGTGACGATGATCAACATGCTGCCCTGGGGTCAGCTCGACGGCGGGCACATCGCTTACGCCCTGTTCGGTGAGCGCCAGCATCAATTTGCGCGCTGGGTGAGGCGTTCGCTGCTTTTGCTCTTCGCCTACAACGTGCTGAAATTTTGCCTGCCGGTGCTCATGCACAAGAGCTCGCTCGGCTACGCTTTCGCCGTCTCGAACTCGATCTTTTGGTTGGTTTGGTTCGGCTTTACCGGCATCGTAGCCAGGGTTTCCGGCAGCGCGGATCACCCGCCGTTCGAGCCCGGCGAGCTCGGTCTCGGGCGGCAAGTCGTCGCCTGGCTGTGCCTCGCGATGTTCGTCCTGCTCTTCATGCCCACTCCGTACGCGACGTACTGAGCGAGCGTCAGCCCGGCTTGGAGCTCGCTCCGAACTTGCGCTGCAGCGCGGCGCACACCACGGGCGGCGCGTAACGCGAGACATCACCGCCGTAGCTCGCGATCTCGCGCACCAGCGTGGCCGAGATGAAGCCGTAGTTGGTGCGCGTGGGCAGAAACACAGTGTCGATTTCGGGCTTCAGATCGGCATTGGCGTGCGCGATTTGCAGCTCGTACTCGAAATCCGTCCCCGCGCGCAGACCGCGCACGATGACGCGCGCGCCGATGCTCTTGCCGTAATCCACGAGTAGCCCGCGAAACGACGCCACTTCCACGTTTGCGAACGGGCCACAGATCGACTGCATCAAGGCGAGCCGTTCTTCGAGCGTGAACAGCGGCACGCGCGCCTGATTCACGCCGATCGCCACCACCACCCGGGGAAACAGCTTCGACGCGCGATCGACCAGGTCCAAATGACCGAAGGTTGGCGGATCGAAGCTGCCGGCGTACACGGCGACCTGCGTGTCCGCGCTCACGGCTTCGTGGCCCCGCCTTTGGTCGCTGCCGGGGCGGCGGGCTTGACGGGAGGTGCAGCCGGGGCCGGCTTCGCTGCCGCGGGCTTGGCGCCGGGCTTCGTGCCCTTCGCGGGCGGGGGCGCTTCGTCTTCGTCCGCGGCTGCGTCGTCCGGAGCGTCGTCGGGGGTCTCGGGGACGTTCAGCGCGGGATCCATGGGCGCGAACGCTTCGCGCGGCATGTCCTCGAGCCACATCGTGCGGCCGCCGTCGGCCAGCGTTACACGAAAGTTCGCGAGCAGACCCGAGCCGACCAAGCCGTCGAGCTCGATGCCCAGCCCGTCCTCACGCTCTTTGACGGGCTCGTCACCGGCGAGCGCGGGCACGCTGGGTAGCTCGAAGGCCCCCAACTTGAGCAGCGGCACCGTGCCCGACTTCATCGAGCCGCCGTTCGGCACGCTACGCAGGCTGGACGCCGCAACGCCCGCCTTCTTCCAGCCGCCGGCGTCGAGCGCCACCGGATACACGATGGAGGTGTCCACGAGCAGCGACGCCTGGGCCGCGGTCGCTTCCGGGCCGAAAGCACCGCGCAGCAGCATGCCGCCACCGCGCACGTAAGTGAGCTTGAGCGTGGTCGCGACGGGCGGCGGCGGCGGCTCATAGCGGCGCACGACGAACTGGCCACCAATCAGGTCGAAAGTGGCGTTCACGTGCCGCAGCACATTGACGCCCAACAGGATCTTGATCGGCGCGTTCACCTGCCGCGAGATGCCCGACAGATCCTTGGCCAGCGCCGGCACGTCACGCACCTCCACACTTTCGCCGAAGCGCAGCGACACCCAGTTCGCCTGCCCGCCACCGCTCGAGTCGATCACGGCCTCGGCCGTGCCTGTCGCGATCAGGCCGAGCGCTGGCTCGCCATTGATCTCCAGCGGCACGATCATGGCTGTCGATCCGGTTCGCGGCATGTCGGTTACCCCGACCTGCCCGCCGGTCATTTGAAACGGCTTTCGGCCGGCGCCGCGGCGGGCAAGCTTGGCGATTTCCACGGCCCACGGATCGCGGACCTCGGGATCCGCCACCAGCTTCTCGAGCTCGTCAGCGGCGTGGTCGATTTCGCCCGCGTACCAATAGGCGCGACCGCGCAGCGAGCGTGCCTCATTCGAGTCCAGACCTTGGAGCACCTGGATGGTGCGCGCATATTCCAGCTTGGCGAGGGCGATGCGCGCCGCAAGTAGCCGCACTTCCTCCCGATCTGGCGTGACCCGCAACGCATTCTCGGACGCGCTCTCCGCGTCCTCGATGTCGCCCTGGCGATAGCTGGCGTCGCCGCGGTCGTACCAGCGCTTGGAAATCGGAGGCCATTCGGCGTCCGCGGTGCCGGGCGCCGCGCAGCCCCAAACCACAGCGGAAGCACACAAGACGGCCGCCGGTCGCGACAAACGGGACACGAGGGACGCGAACTGGGAAGCAAGACAGGAGCTCGACGCAGAACTAGACATGATGCCTGGCCCGGGATAGCCCACTATCGAGGCGCGGTCGAGCAGGCGCGGCGCTAGAGACTGGCTTTTTGTGCTAGCCTGAAAGCCCGTGGACGCTTTGGAACGAGCTGTCGTGGGTCCCTCAGGCGCGAGTAGCGCGGCTGACGCGAGCAGCGGCGTTCGGCGAGACGTTCTGAACTTGCCGGTCTTGCTGCTGAATCGCTTCTTCGCACCGGTCAGCGTAACCACCGCGCGGCGCGCGCTGGTGTTGCTGTACGGTGGTGTTGGGCACGCCGTCGATACGGCGGGCGACACGTATGATTTCGCGGTCTGGCGCGGCTTGCCCGTGCGCAGCGCGGATGACTCACTGCCCATCGTGGGCGGCGCGCTGCGGGTTCCCCGCGTGCTGCACTTGCTGCGCTATGAGCGCACGCCACGCGCAGCCGTGCGTTTGACGCGCGCCAACCTCATGCTGCGCGATGAATTTCAATGCCAGTACTGCTCACGCCGGCCCGGCCATCGCGAGCTGAACGTCGACCACGTGCTGCCGCGCTCGCGCGGCGGCGAAGACTCGTGGACCAACCTCGTGATCTCGTGCCGAAGCTGCAATCTCAAGAAGGGGCGCCGCACCCCCGCTGAAGCCGGCATGAAGCTGCTCAACGAGCCCAAGCGCCCGCGTTGGTCGACGGCCAAACAGATCTTGATGGTGATGCGTGAGCCATTCGAAGAGTGGCAACCGTTCCTCAAGGCGGGCTGAGCGCGCGGCTCCCCGAGCGCGACGCGAAAGGCCGCGTTCTGCCGTCTTTTTCCGGCCTAAACGAAACGCGCGCAGCGCCGACCGTGAGCGGCTAGTATCCGGCGTCATGCGCGCTTTCTCCTCGTTCTGTGCATTGACGATGATCTCGGCTCTCGCCGCCACCGCGTGCGGGAGTGGCACCCCCGCACCTGCCGTCCCCGTCGACTCCCCCACGCCCGAAGCCACCGTCCAGCCCGACGCTCCCCCGGCGCCGAGCAAGCCCACCGGCAACGAAGACGAGGGCTGGGTCGGTGAGAAAACCGCCAAGTCCGGCGACAGCGAGCCGAGCAGCGCCGAGCCCGCGCCTGCCGACGGCAAAGCGCCCGAGACCCGCACCATGGACGTGATCCGCAAGCTAGTGATGGACAATCGGAAAGCCGCGCGAAAGTGTTACGACGACGCCCGCAAGGACAATAAAGACCTCAAGGGCGACGTCGTCATCCACTTCGTCTTGGACCCCGAGGGCAAGGTCAAGAAGGCCGAGCTGAACCAGGAGCGCTCCACGCTCAAAGCGCCCCCCGTCGTGGACTGCGTGATCGGCGTGATCAAGAGCATCCCGTTCCCGCGGTCTTCACGCGCGATGGAAACCACGACGAATTACCCGTTCAACTTCACGCCCTGAACGCCCGCGTTCCCGCGTCGACGAGGCCATGTGGTAACCGCGTTCCCTAGGCGAAGCTTATTTCCGGTCGCGCCCGGGGAAGACCCGTACAGTGCGCTGCTCAGCGGAACGCGCGCCATCCATCGCGAGCACCGTGTGCTGCGCGAGAGCTGGCTCGAAGAGCTCTCCCTGGAGAACAAGGAAGACGTCCTGTTCGAGTTCGAGGTGTTGCTCAAAGCCACGGCTTGCTACGCCAACCCCCGCAATCACCCCGGCCCGCCCCGGCGCGCGCTCGTCGTCACACAAGACTTCCGCTTCGCGCTCCAGACCTACCATGACGGCCTCGAGCGCGCGATTCAGCTGGCGCGGCAACTACTCGGCTCACTCGATCGCGCCTTCGTCTTTCATCGCTACTTGGAGACGATGCTGCCCGAGGACAACGCGCGCACGCGGCTCCTCACCCAGGGCGCCCAGCAAAATACGCCCCAAGGCAGCCTGGTTACGCTACGCCACGGGCTCACCAGCGCCAATGAAGTGCTGGAAGGCATGCTGCGCACCCCGCGCGTCTCCTTCCGCCTGTTCCACGCGCTGCTCGCCACCGTGTACCGCGAGATCGACCGCAGCGCGTTCTTCAACCCGCTGAACGCGCTCGAGTTCCGGCCCGAGTTCGACCGCATCAAATCCGCCCAAGTGCTGGAGCTGATCCGCAGCGTGCCCGGCGCCGAAGCGCACCGCTTGGTCGCGCTCACGTTCCTGTCGTTGTTCCGCATGCTCCGCTACCTGACGCTGCTCGGTCGCATCGGGGAGGACGTGGAGCGCCGCCGGCAGCAGGTCGGCAGCACGTACCTCGTGCTCAGCGTGCTGCGTTCGGACGCCCGCGCCCTCAGTGATTATTTGCGCCAAAACTCGGGCTTGCTCCTGGCCGAAGGCTTCGAGCGCGACGTGATGAGCCTGAACGCCTCGCAAATCCGCGGCCGTTCCGCGACGTTACGCGCCGGCGGTCACCGGCTGATCGGGATTCGCAGCGCGCTGCAGGGAATCGCCGGCAGCTTGCGGCTCGAGATGCGGCGCGCCTTCCAGCACGACCTGCCCGCGCTCGACGCGAACACGCGCGCCAGCGATCTGCGCACGCGCATCGACGTGTGCGTCGAGAACTTGCGGCCCGCGTTGCAAAACGCCGTGCTCTTCCTGGGCAAGGCACTCGGCGCGACCTTCGAGGACGGCAGCGTGTTCGACGACCACGCCGCGCGCCGCGAAACGAGCGAGCGCCTGCGCCGCGACGTCTGGATGTTCGCGCAGATCGTGCGCGCGTTCTCCAGCAAAGCCCAACACTCGCCCAACGAAGATCGCTGGGCCGCCGTGCACAACTTCCAGTACGTGCGCGAGTTTTTGGCCTACTTCCGCGCCATGGGCTACCCGCTCCTGCGCTCCACGGACTACCCGCGCTTCGACGCCTTCATGGCCGCCATGTCGGGACTGGAAGACACGGACCTCGTCGATCCCGCACGCCTCGAAGCCGCAATCGACGAGTGCGTCGCCTTCCACGGCTTCCTGCTCGCGCTCTTCGACCAAATCTCCAAGCGCGACGAGCTCGCGGGTATCCCGTTCGACAAACGCGCCGCTGCCGGCTCCCTCAGATTGTATTTGGGAGACTGACTCACGCGGTCGTCGCGCTGCGTCTCATGGAGAAATCCACGTAGCCCGTCGCTTTGCGAACGAGAGCCCGAGGGCGTGGCTTAGCAACGAGATCTCCTCGCGCATGGCGCCCTGCGCGCGCCGCGAGCCGCGCAGCTGCACTGCGAGGTGCGGTGTCAGCCCAATGAGCGCCCAATCAGAGAGGCCGCGCAGCCCCGATGAAAGCGCTAAGCGCGCTCGCCCGCGCGCTCCGCGATGCAGGTAATGGGATTGTCGCACTCGGGCTTGCCGACCTTCTGCGTACCTGACCCAAGGCCTCCAAGGCCTCCGCCGAAACCGAACGCCATTGCCGCGAGCAGCACCGATGCCATGCGCAACGCGATTCGTCGCAACGCTCGGAGTGGCCGTCGAACGCCCCGCATGCCGGATAACGTGAACGATCCGCGATGAAAGTCACGCGCTCGGGGCGGGTAGGAGGCGTGGAACGCTGCGCGGCAGCGACGGGCACGCACAAAACATCAGAGCACGCGAACGGGCTTTTCGGCTCCTACTTCGCGTGCTCGATCCGAGCGTTGAGCTCGGTGGCCTTCGCCCTCACAAGGCTCGGCACTTTTGGCTCGAGCGCGCTCCGTTCCGTGAACGATGAACGCGCCCGAGTACCCGCTGGGCTGGTCTGGCCTGAGCCGGCGCCGAAGCACCGGTGACCCTGGCCGAGTCAGCCCGGCGAAGGCTCACGCCTTCTTCTTGGCGGCCTTCTTCTTCTTCTTGGCGGCGCCCTTCTTGGCGACCTTGCGCTTCTTGGCGACTTTCGGCGCCTTCTTGGCAGCGGGTTTCTTAGCGGACTTGGTACGGGTCTTCTTTGCAGCCATTTTCGATTGCCTCCCAGCAGTTCGGAGCGTGGGCCGGAATTGGCCCCCACTTCGAGGGTATGTTGCAAGACGTATATTGCCACCTAGTGTGATGTGTCAACGAAAAAAATTCACTTGCGATCCCTACGGCCCGACAGAACACGGCATTAGAGGGTCGCAGCTCTTGCAGACAGCGCACTTGTTTAGTGCTTTTCGAGATGCCTAAAAACGCCGCTTTGTCGGCTGGTTGGCCTACACAAAGCCTTGTGATCACGAGCACTTGACGCGCATGCGGTGGTCGCTTAGTCCCCCTAACACGGACGCGCCAATTCGCTCCGCAGCCCACGGGATCCCATGAAGTTTTCGAGCCTCCAACGACCCACCACTTTGTTTTTACTTTTGTCGCTCGGCCTCACCGCCTGCGGCTACTCGCAAGAGGAATGGGACCAGAAGGTCCGCGAGAACGAGAGCCTGACCAACCAACTCAAAGCGCAGACCGATGCACACAAGAAAAGTCAGTCGGACTACCAAGAGGCGGTCCAAGAGATCGACGGCCTCAAGAAGCAGCTCGCCGATCGTGGCGCGAACTTGGATAACCTGAACCAGAGCCTCGCCGAGCAACGCAAGGCGCTGGAAGAGTACGCGCGCCGTACCGAGCAGCTGGACCAAATCCGGAAGCGTTTCGAGCTCCTACAAACCAAGTTGCAGAAGCTGACCCAGCTCGGCTTGAAGGTGGAGGTGCGCAACAATCGCATGCTGATCCAGCTCCCGGGCGACGTTTTGTTCGATTCCGGGCAAGACCACTTGAAGACCGAGGGTTCGAAAATCCTGATGCAGGTCGCCGACGTGATCGGCAAGGACGCGGACCTCTCGAAGCGTCGCTTCCAGGTTGCCGGTCACACCGACGCCAAGCCGCTCGCCGGCGGACCGTTCAAGGACAACTGGGGTCTGTCCACGATGCGCGCTCGCAGCGTGCTCCTGTTGCTGACCTCGCCCCTCGACGCCAAGACCGGCCTTGGCGGTGGGCTCAGCCCCGCCAATTGGAGTGCCGCCGGCTACGCCGACACCGACCCTGTAGCGCCGAACGATACCGAAGAAGGTCGTAAGAAGAACCGCCGCGTGGAGCTCGTCGTGCAGCCCGACGTGGAAGAGATGCTCAACTTGAAGAGCCTCGCTAAATAGTGAGTTTGGGGCCGTTTTTAGCCCCATTTTCCGAAGATGCGCGTCGCCACCATCGACATCGGAACCAACTCCGTTCTGTTACTCGTCGCTGAGGCACAGGGCGACGCGCTAACTCCCCTCCTCGAGCGCGCCACAGTGACGCGCTTGGGCGAGGGGGTCGATCGCAATCGGCGGCTGCTGGACGCAGCCTGTGAGCGCACCTTGGCGTGCCTTTCGGACTACGCCGCCGAGCTACGCCGACTCGGCGTCACCGTGCTCGACGCGGTCGGCACGAGCGCCATGCGCGACGCCGAAGGCGGGCAAGCGTTCATCTCGAGAGCGAAAGGCGTGCTGGGCGTCGCGCCCCGCGTCATTGACGGCAACGAGGAAGCACGCCTCACCTTCGCCGGGGCGTTGTCCGGGCTTCCGCACGCGGGAGCCGTGACTGTGTTCGACATTGGGGGTGGCAGCACTGAAATCGTGGTCGGATCGCGAACCACTACGGAGCGCCATATCTCCGCCGCAGTCAGTTTGAACATCGGCAGCGTGCGCTTGTTCGAGCGACATGTGAAAAGCGACCCGCCGAACGCCGCGGAGCTGCTGCTCGTCGAGGGTGACATCTTGGCCGCGCTCGCTACTGCGCCGAAGCCCGATGCTTCGGCCACACTCGTCGGCGTTGCAGGCACCGTGACTCAAGTCGCAGCCCTCGAGCTCGAGCTCACGCGCTACGACGCGGCGCGCGTGCACGGCTACACACTCACGCGGAAGGCGGTCGAACGAGTGGCAGCTCGTCTCGCATCGCTCGACATCGCCCAACGCCGCGCATTGCCCGGAATGGAGCCTTCGCGTGCCGATGTGATCGTGGTCGGGAGCGCGATCGCCCGCGCGGTGCTAGAGTGGTCCGGTGCAACGGAGCTCGTCGTTTCTGATCGCGGTGTCCGTTGGGGGTTGGCAGAGCAGCTCGCAGCTCGCGGCGCGGTTTCCGCCGGCTAGGTCTCCGCTCTCACTAGAAGCCTGCTTCCTGCGGGCAGAGCCTGGACAACTGCGCAGCGCGTCACAGCCCGCCTCTGTGCACAACTTTTGGAGGCACACGTAATCCGCTCTGATCAAGAAGTCAGCGGTGATTTCTTGACAGAATGGGTTGTACAAACTACAGTGCCGCGCCTGGCGATTCCTAACCTTCGGAAGGGAATTATTGGTAGTCCGGTGCCGGAAACCCTCGCGTTACCGAGCCCCGCGTATACCTCGCTGGAATGAAGTTTATGCCCAATCCGTTCAGTCCGCGTCAAAACCAAAACCGCGCGACTTTGGAGCGGTGCGTAGCTGCTTAATAGACACGAGCTTTAAGATCATTCGGTTGCGGGATGGCGTGCCCAAAAGCGAGCGCGCCGCCCGGTAGTCAGCGTCAAAGGAGACGTTCATGCAGTCCAGCCCGGAAGTTGAGTTCAAGGTCGGCGACAAAGCAGTGTACCCCGCACAGGGTGTCGCAGAAGTGATCAGCATCGATGAGAAAGACATCGCTGGCACGCGGCAACGCTTCTATGTCCTCCGCATCTTGGACACCGATCGCAAGATCATGGTTCCTGTGTCGAACGCGAATGCCGTCGGCCTGCGTCAGGTCATCAGTGAGCAAGAAATTCGCGAGATTTTCGACATCTTGAAGGAACGGACGATCGGCTTCGACACCCAGACCTGGAATCGTCGCTACCGCGGCTTCATGGACAAGATCAAGACCGGCTCGATCTACGACGTGGCCGAGGTGCTGCGCGATTTGTACCGCCTCAAGGCGAACAAGCAGCTCTCGTTCGGCGAGCGCCGCATGCTGGACACCGCGCGCACCCTGATCGTGAAAGAAATCGCGATCGCGCGCGCCCAGACCGAAGAGAACGTCCGCAACGAGATCGAGTCGATCTTCTTCGCGAACTGATTCGGTAGGTTTGAATTGTGGAACGCGCGCTTCGCAAGGGGCGCGCGTTTTGCGTTTTGTGGTCGGACGCGTTCGGGTCTCGGATCCTACGGGCGGACGTTGACGGAGCGCGGCGCCTTCGGCGCGCGGTTAGAGACTTTCATTTGCGCACGCTCGGACGGTGGCGCTGGGCCGCCCGCGCTGAAGCCCTTGGAAAGCACGCGCCTGTGCGGTCAGCCTTTGTAGGTCTGCGCCTTGTTGGCAGATCGCGATCTGCTCTTCCAAAGTCTTCCAGCTCGTTTTAGTTCCGGGAATGCGGCTGAGCTGTCTTCCGCGCGCCCGGCGCGAGAGCGTGCGGCGCTGCGCGCGCACCCAGGTTTGTGGGCAGCGTCGTACGACTCCGCTCAGGCGGATTGAAGACAGTTCACCCAGTCTGCTCTGCTCTGCTCTGCTCTCTCGCGCCGAAGCGCGCGCGAAGCGGTTCAGCCGCATGCACGGAAATTCGTCGAGCTTTCTGACATTGGCACGATCAGATCACGATCGGCGAATGAGGCTGGGCCAACGAGAACCGACCGAACGGGCGCGAGCTTTCCGACAACGAAGCGCGGGCGGCCCAGCGGTGACCAGCCGAGCGTGCGCAAATGAAAGTCTCCAGCCGCGCGCCGAAGGCGTCGCGCGGCCTTTGACGTCCGCCCGTCAAAAGAGAGACCACTCGCTCCCCGTCAGATGCCGCCGTCGACTCGGCGCTGAATTGGGGGCAGGGGCGGAAGCTCCAAGACTACGCGCCAGCGGCCGTCTTCGCGGACGCACTTTACGACGTGCGGCTGTGTGGAATTGGCTTCACCGGTGACGGTCACCTCCGACCAATCGCCGTCGGTGTGGGCGCTTAGCTTTTTGGGGCGATAGGCGAGCGAGAAGTGGGAGGGGGCGAGCATCTCTTCGGGCGCGATTTCGCGGCCGGCGACGGCGCTGGCACGTTTGGCGCGCTCGGCGAGGTTCCTTCGGGCGTCGACCCACAGCAGCTCGTAGGCCAGACGCGCCGCGTGCGGATCGCCGTGCACGCGTTGCATGCGATCCATGAACTCTTGGACGACTCGTTCCGGAGTCGAATCCTTCGCCTCGGCTTCGCAACCCAGCACGCCGAGGCTCGCCAAGAGGAGCACCTCCGCCAGCCCGAGTCGGAGCTTACCGCTGCTCATGCTCTTTCAATCTCAGCCGAGCGTGCGGCTGGTGAGGCCCATCGCGGTGTGCACTTCACGCATGGTGTCCTGGGCAATGCCGCGAGCGCGCTCGGCGCCAGCCTGCAGCACTTTGAGCACGCCGGGCCTGTCCTTATGCAATTCAGCGGATTTCTCGCGAAACGGCGTGAGCTCGGCGACCATCGCATCGCGCAGGCGCATCTTGCACGTTCCGCAGCCGAGCTCACCAGTGCGGCAGGTTCGGTCGATCTCGGCGACGGCCTCGGCGCTCGAGAACACCTTGTGCATGGTGAAGACGTTGCAGATCTCGGGCCGACCGGGGGCGCCGAGAGTGAGCTTCAGTGGATCGGTGAACGCTCCCTTGAGCTTCTTTTCGATCACCTTGGGCTCGTCCGTGAGCTCGATCGAGTTGCCGCGCGATTTGCTCATCTTGGACTTGCCGTCGAGACCGAGGATGCGCGGCGTGCTGGAGAGTAGCGGCTTCGGCTCGGGGAAGATCGGGCCGTAGTGGGCGTTGAACTTGCGGCAAATCTCGCGGGCCAGCTCCAAGTGCTGCACTTGATCATCGCCTACGGGGATGACCGTGGCCTTGTACAAGAGCACGTCCGCCGCCATCAAGATTGGGTAGGTGAAGAGGCCGGCGTTCACGTTCTGCTTGTGCTGGTCGCTCTTTTCCTTGAATTGCGTCATGCGGCTCAAGTCACCCATCGGGGTGACCGAGCCGAGATACCAAGCAAGCTCCATGTGCTGCGGCACGTCGCTCTGGACGAAGATCGAGCAACGCTTCGGATCTAGCCCGGCCGCGATGTACGCGATCGCGGTGTCCAAGATGCGTTGCGGCATCTGCTTCACGTCGTATTCGATGGTCACCGCGTGAGCGTCGACCACACAGAATAAGCAGTCGTAGCTGTCCTGGCCCAGCAGCCGCACCCACCCCTGGAGGGCTCCCGAGTAGTTGCCGACGTGCAGCCCGCCGGTCGGTTGCATCCCAGAGAAGATTCGCGGGCGCTCGCTCATGACCGGCTTGGAGTACCCGGCGGACAAAGCGACCGCAAGGGATTTGGCCCAGGCCAATGCCTCCCAGATACGATCCGAAAACGATGCGAGGCGAGACTAGCCGGGTGAAACTGACTTGGGACGGCAAGCGCGAGCCGTCGGCCAGCGATGGCGCGCGGCTGGCCCAAGATCGACCGACCAAGCACGGCTTCGAGCTCATCACGGGCGACAATCTGAGGGCGCTCCAGGCGCTGGCGCATCGCCCGCAGCGCTTTACTCTGGCCTATTTGGACCCGCCCTTCCTGACGGGCCGCGAGCACGCAGAGGTGGGGCGTCACCGCAACGCGCAGGGCGATATCGTGCGCACGCTCACCCCCGCCTTCGATGACCGCTGGACCAGCCTCGAGGCCTACCTGACTGCCCTCGGCGACCGCCTGACGGCCGCGCGCGAGCTGCTCACGGACGACGGCTGCCTCGTTCTGCACGTCGATCCGAAGACATCCCATTACGCCAAGGTGATGTGCGACGAGATCTTCGGCATGCGCGCCTTCGCCAGTGAGATCGTATGGCGGTACCGGCGCTGGCCCGCCAAAACCAAGAATTTTCAACGCGTCCACGACGTGCTCCTGCGCTACGTGAAGAACCCCGACGTCGCGCCGCGCTTTCGCCAGCTGTACGAGCCCTTGGCCGCCTCCACGCTGGCCACCTGGGGCGACAAAAAGCAGCGCGCAGTCATGGACACTGCTGGGCGACGTCGTTGCTCCAGCACGACACCCGAAAAAACTGCCGGCGCGCCGATGGGCGACGTTTGGGAGATCAGCATCGTGGCGCCCGTGGCCAAGGAACGAACCGGCTACCCCACGCAAAAACCCGAAGCGCTGCTGCAGCGCTTGATCGAAGCGTGCACCGACCCGGGTGACGCGGTCCTCGATCCCTACCTCGGCAGTGGCACGACGCTGTCCGTCGCGGCTCGCCTGGGTCGCACCGGCACCGGCATCGACGCCAACCCACGCGCACTGCACATCGCGCGACAGCGCTTGGAAGCGATGGGAATCGCGACCGGCGAAGCGAGCCTGGCGCAGCCTCCGCAGGCTCCGGCCGCGCGGCGCTCGACGAGCAAGCTGCGCGTCGCTTGAGTTTCGCCGAAACGCATGGCGAAAACCGACTAAGCTGCGGCTCATGCTGGCGCGTGAATCCCGGGCCCGAATGCCGGCCATCGTGTTGTTGCTCGGCGCATCGACGGCGCTCGCTGCCGCAACGAAGCCGGTGGCCCAGGTCGGGAGCGAAGCGATCAGCGCCGAGGCGCTCACGCGGCGGCTCGCGAAGATCCCGGACTTTCAGCGCGCGGCCTTGGGCAGCACGCCCGAGCTCCTGAAGCACCACGTGCTCGAGAGCGAGCTCGTGCCGGATCTGCTCTACGCACAGGAGGCGGCGCGTTTGAAGCTCGACGCCACGCCGAGCGCGCAACAACGAACGCGCGAGCTGTTGCGGGAGGCGCTCGAGCGGCAACTGCGGCAAGAAACCGTGGCGCGCTCACCGGTCACGGCGGACGAGATCAAAGCCTATTTCGAGGCTAACCGCGCCCGATTCGAAACCCCGCGCCGGGTGCACATTTGGCGCATCCTGACCGACGACGAGGCGCTTGCCAAAAGGATCATCGCCGAGTCGAAGGGGGTCGATGGCATTCAGCATTGGAGCCAATTTGCGCGCGAGAGCTCGCTCGACAAAGCCACGCACCTGCGCAACGGCGATCTCGGGTTCGTGCATCCGGACGGCAACACCGACACGCCAACGCTACGCGTCGACCCCGCGCTGTTCGCGGTAGCCGATAAGCTGAGTGACGGCGAGCTGTCCCCCGAACCGATGAAAGAAGGGCTGCACTTCGCGGTGCTCTGGCGCCGCGGCAGCACGAAAGCCCTCACGCGCACGGTGAGCCAGGAAGAAGGCTCGATCCGCCAAGTCTTGGAGCGCAAACGCCTCGAAAAAGCGCGGGAAGAGCTGCTCGCTGGCTTGCGAACGAAGTTCGTGTCCGTGAACAACGAGGCCCTGCTGGAGACGTTTCAGTTCAGTGCTCAGGGCTTGCCCGCTCGCAGCGCCGCGCCGCGCCCGACGCATGCCGCAGCGGCGGCTTCCCAAGCGCCCGTGCTCGGCGAACGCGGCGAGCGCTGACCGCGGCTCGATGTCGCTACGGCTTGGGCTCGGGCAGCGCGTAACCGAACTGCTTCAACACTCCGCGGAAGGTGCGGTCCTCGTCTCGAGCGCGCTGCTGATAGACCAGGAACTTTTCGGCCTCACCCCGCGTGGCGGCGTCGGCAGCGCGCTCGTAGTTCTCCAAGACCAAGAGCAAATGCGGATGCGCCTGCACCACCTCTTTCGGCACGAGCATCGTCTTGGCAGCGCCGAGCCGCGCATCGGCCAATTTGTGAATCAGCTCGGCGAGCTCTTTGTCGTTGATGCGCGCGCGTAGGTAGTCTCCCTCGGTGCCGGCCTGAGCCAGGAGCAGCGAGGCGCTGTTCAGATAAGTCCCGGCCCACGCCGCGTGAGGCACGATCAGGAGTGCCCCTGCTAGCAGACCGAGCACCGCGCGGCGCCTCGCGAGCGGGACCGAGCTCATGGCGTCTCCACGGTTTCTTCAAGCAAATCCGGCCTTTGCAGCGCTTCCGTCGCGGCCGCTCGCTCGGCCGCGCGCTTCGAGCGGCCGGAGCCCTCCGCCAGGCGGCGCTGGCCTTGCGATACCCCGACCTTGAACCAGCGCTGGTGCGCAGGCCCGCCAGTCTCGATCAATTCATAGGTCGGTGCATCACCACCGATGGCCTGCAGGCGTTCCTGAAGCTCGCTCTTCGGATCGCGCGCGCCGTCGCTCTCGAGCGCTTTCAGCTCGTCCGACACGACGCGCTCACAAGCTGCGCGAGCTGCCTCGAGCCCCACGTCCAAGTACACGGCGGCGATGATGGCTTCGACCGCGTCAGCGAGCACGTTGGTGCTGTCACGCAGCCCGGCCGCTCCCGCACCCCGGCCCAGGCGTAACACGTGCGCCAGCTCTTCCTTACGCGCCCAAGCCGCCAAGGCTTCGGCGTTCACGAGTTGCGCGCGCATTCGCGTCAGCACCCCCTCGTCCGCGTCGGGGAAGCGCGACCAGAGCAGCTGACTGACGCAAAACCCCAACACCGAGTCGCCCAAGAACTCCAGGCGCTGGTTGTGCCGAGCGCTGCGTTGCTCGTTGGCGAAGCTGGGGTGCGTGAGTGCTTCCTCGAAATGGGGGGCGTCGGCCGGCAGCCCGAGCAATTCGGCGATACGTTCAATCATCGTGCGATTCGGTCTCTCGGACTCAGGCTAGCGGAAGCCGCGCGCGGCAACAGCGCACTCTTTTGACACGGCGCGTTACCGAGCGCTCGACTCAATGGCGCGGAGGGGGGGATCCCCGTGTGCGCTATGCTTAGACCCAGTGGCGCGGCTCCTTGCCTGTCCCTTCTGCCGGTCGCTGTTCCCCAGCGCGGAGGCTGGGCAATGCCCGGAGTGCGGGGTGAAGCTCGTGCCGATGGACAACCTGCCAGCGTCGCTGGACGTCGCGGCAGACGAGCAGGAAGCAGGAGAAATCGTCCTGCCCGAGCAGCGGCAATTGCCCTGGAACTATTTCGGCAGCAACCGCGGCGCCTTGCTGGCGGTAGCGGCGCTCGGGCTGCTGTTGTTTTTCTCACCTTGGGTCGAGCTACGGATGCCCGAGGAATCGGTGCGGAGCGGGTTCGATCTCGCGCGCGGCCGCGCGGGTTGGTTGTGGGGAGGCGCTGCAGGCTGGTTCGTGACGCTGCCGTTGGTTTGGACTCGGCGCACCATCCAACGCTTGCGTGGCATCCGGCTGGTCACCGCCCTGTTTGCCGCGATGACGCTGATCGAAGCGGGCATGCTGCTGTCGACCCCGCCGCAACCGTCGCATCACGTGCCGCTGGAAATCGTTTGGCGTTGGGGCATTTTCGCGAGCCTCGCCAACGCCGTGCTCGGCATCGTGATCGCGGCGCGCCTCGGCGGCGATCTCCGGCATCTGCCTCGAATCGTTACGGATATTTCGAACCCGGACCCGCGCGAGACGAGCTCCGGCGAGACGCTGCACTAGCCGGGCGCCGCCCCGAAATCGGCGGATATTCGCCGGAGCGCAGAGGCCGTGCTACCCGATCACTATGGGCAACGGCTCTGCAGCCGACGCGCGGGCCAAGGACCGCGCGCAACGCGACGACTCGGCCTTCGATCTGATCGATGTGCCGGCGACCGTCGTGTGCGCAGCCTGCGGCGACCCGGGTTGCCCGGGTTGTGCAATCGAGGAGCCCACCAATCAATCCGGCGTCGTCGCGATCATCCCTTGGGAGCGGCCCGGCGTGGGGTTCTGGCGCAGGCTTTGGCAAACCTCGACGCTGGCGACCGTGCATGCGCGCACGTTTTTCGGCGCCATCCCGGATGGCGACGTATCGACAGCGCTGTCGTTTGCGCTGGTGTGCGAGACTTTGGCCGTGGCCGGCCTAGGCATCGGCGCCGGGCTGATCGCGCTGCTTTGCTTGCCGTCACTGCCCGCGCTCCTGATCGAAGACGCAAATCTGAGGAGCAGCGTCGTACGAGGAGCGGGCTTCGGTAGTTTCGTGTTGATGCTCGCGATGGTGAGCCTGCATGCGATCCATGGCGTGGCGTTGGACGTGGCCGCGCGGCGCTTCGGCGGTCGTCGTTCGGGCCCAGGCCTACGCTTCGGGTTGTACGCGTGCGGTTGGGACCTGATTACGCTGCCCTTTGGTTTGTTGGCCACGGCGCTCATCTCGGGCTTCGGCTCGGCCCGCAAGGCGGCGCCGCTCGGGCTCACTGCGCCGCGCCAGGCGTCGGAGGCGTACCTCATCGGGCACCACGGTCTGAGCATCGAATCAGCTCACGCAGCAGCGCGGCGCGCGGCTTACTTCACGGCGGTCCCCTTCTTGTGCGTGATCGCGCTGGCCGCACTCGGCGTGATTCTCGCGCTGCGCTGAGCCAGCTCAGAACACCGCGCCGAGCTCGAGCACGACGGTCCATTGCCGGTCTTCACCCTTGAGATCGGTTTTGTTCTTGCCGCTGTTGGCGTCCGACGGATTGAGCAAATCGGTAATGACTTGGGCTGCCGCCATCACCATCTCGTAGCGGTAGTTCATGCCGAACATCAGCCGTTGCCGATGCACGCGCACCGCTTCGAACACGGCGTTGTTGTTGAAGTCACGCGCCGATCCGCCGCGGCAGATCTGCTGCCCATCGTAGGTGTTCGTGACCGTGCCGGTGGGGCTGGTGACCGCCTTCGTCGGGTCCGCGTTGCCGGGCACATTTTGCCCGCCGTAACCACAGGCCTGCTGCGCGTTGGTTCCCGGCGTGAGGTCGACTAGCCCGGAGTCACCGAAGATCCAGAGGTATTGATAACCGATCCACGGCGTCAGCACCGACGAGTCCTGAATCGTGAGCGGCTTGGAGATCTGAACGTCGAGCCCGACGGTCGTGAGCTGAAGCTCGGGCGTGCCCGTCATCGTTCGCACACCGCCGCCCACGGCCACGTCCGGCAAGATGCCGAGCACGCCGGTGCGGAAGCCCTCGAGCAATGCCATGCGCACGTCGGCACCGCCGTTGATCAAGCTGGTCTTGGGCACGAAGCCCACTGCGCCCGCCACTTCCAAACCGAATCCGAACCCCTTGCGCAGCTTCAGCGAATAGTTCTGGAGCACGGACACTGGGCTCTGATTGCTGGTGGGCGCGCGATTCGTCGAGGGGTCGGGGGAGCCCTGAGTGCCGCGCTTCCAGTAGTCCGCATCGCTCGAGAGGCTGGTGTACGTCGCTTCGAGCGCCAGGTTGAAGCCGCCGTAACCCGTGGTGCGGGCGGTGTGCATCGCGGTCGGCGCGAGCGCGAAGCCCAGCTGATTGACAAGCCGCTTGAAGGCGAGGTTATCGGGCAGGCACTTGAGCGAGGGGTCCGAGCTGCGCGGCATGAACTGGCCCGTGCCGTCGGAGCTCAAGCACGCGCCGGGGTTTGCGACCAAGCGCTCGATCGCCAAGTCCATTGGCTCGGCTTGCGCTAGGAGGGGCGCGCAACACAGCAGCGAAAAGACGGCAAAGCTTGCTAAGCGAGCGCTCATCATGAACGGACCAAGGCCGTTCGGGCGAGGCTACTTGCGGCGCGGGATTTGCGTCAAGCCGGGCCTTGGGCCGTTACTCGCCGGGTGTTCCGCGTGCCCGTGGCTCGGCCCCGTCCCGCCTGCGAATGGCAGCGTCGCTCGGCTGCCGGCACGCGCTAGACTCCGAATTGCCTTGTCCGAATTACCGACTTCATCCGACTTTTACCTACGCACGCGCGCGGTGCCGCGTCCGTTTCACATCGTGTTGGTGGAGCCCGAAATTCCCCCCAACACCGGCAATGTTGCGCGGCTTTGCGCCGCCACCTTGTGTCCGTTGCACCTGGTCGGCAAGCTCGGTTTTCGGATCGACGAGCACGCGGTTCGCCGCGCCGGCCTCGACTATTGGCACTTGGTCGAGGTCAACCAGCACGAATCCCTACTCGAGGCAGAACGAAGAATCGCCGCCGCTAGCCCCGAGCGCACGCCCAAGAGTTGGCTGTTCAGCGGGCACGCCCGACGCAGTTACTTGGACGTCGAGTTCGCGTTGGGCGACGCCTTGGTGTTCGGCAAGGAAAGCGTCGGGCTGCCCCGCGAGCTTTTGGAGGAGCGGGGCGAGCAGGTGATTGGCATCCCGATGCCGGGCTCGGTGCGTTCGCACAACCTAGCCAATTCAGTGTCGATCGCCGTGTACGAGGCCCTGCGTCAAAACCAAGCGCTCACGGTCTTGTGAGCCCGCTCAACGCACGCTGATCGTGGGCTCGGCCAAGCGGAAGTCCGCATGCACGCTACGACTCACGCCAGCCACGACCACGACCTGAGTACCGAGCGGCGCGCCCCAAGTGTCGTTGCGGAAAACCACTCGATAACGACCCACGGGCAGCTTGAGTCCAACGACTGGCGATTGCGCGCTGCGCTGGAAGTGCGGCCCGCTCACCTCGACCACGGCCCGAGGGTCCGCTGTCAGCTTCAGTACGCCGAATTGCTCGGGCTCCGCGCTCGCCGCGAGTGCTGGCGGGCGCGTGTGACTCGAGTCGGCGACGTGGCTCCAGGCGGCGGACCGCGGGGGCCGGGGCGGCGCTGGCTCCTGAACGGACCCTCCGGTCGACGGCGCGAGCGGTAAGACAAGCGCCGTCGCGGACGGAGCGAGCACCGGGGTGGAGACCGGTGCGGCGACGGCTGGCGGCTTTGCGCGCGGCGCGAAGGCAAACGCGAGCCCGACGAATGCAGCTGATGCCGCCACCACTAAAGCGATGCCCGTGTTGTTCCGAGGAGGGCGGCTGAGCTTGCTCGACGAAATCCCCGATGGGTCGGGGCCGCCGTCATCGACCGCGAGCGCCGCTTTCGCGGCCACTTCGGCCGCAAAAGCCTCCGCCGCGCGCTCCCGAGAACGAGGCGTCGCCGCGGGCGTCGGTTGCAAAGCCGCTGGCGCGCTCGACAAGCGACGCGTCCAGACCTCTACCTCGTCACGCGCGGCGAAGGTGCGCGTCACCGGCGAGCTGCCCGGCGCGTTGCTCGGCGAATTTTTGGCCGAGCCGGGCCCCGTCTCGGCGTTCAGCGGTCGGGTTTTCAGCTCGTTCCGCGACGAGCCGCTGTCTCCTGGCAGCCAGGGACTGGACGAGCGTGAGCGGCGACGAGCGCGACGTACACGCTCCCCGAGACGCCGGGCAATGTCGCCACTGTCTTCGCTCTTCAGGAACTCGCGGAGCGGACGCGCCAAGTGCTCGGCAGCGACCGGTCGGTCGCGCGCGTCCAGCGCCACGCTCGACGCAATCAACGCGCTCAGTGGAGCGAGCTCCGGGTGTTGGCTGTCGATCGGCGGGGGCGCTTTGAACAGCGCGTGTTCGCTCTCCTGAGCCGTGGCGCGCCGAAACGGCGGATAACCGGTCCAAGCCTCGATCAGGAGCACGCCCACGGCGAAGACGTCGGTTGCCGGCGACAGCTCGGCGCCGTGCAGCTGTTCGGGGGGCATGTGGCCCGGCGACCCGAACACTTCGGTCCGAGACGGATCGTCGGCACGGGTGACTGGCGCGGCGATGCCGAAGTCGATCAAGCGCACGGCGCCTTCGTCGTCGAGCAGCACGTTTCTCGGCGTGACGTCGCGATGCACGATGTGCGCACGGCGATGCGCGTAGTCGAGCGCACGGCAGATTTCGGCTCCCACATAGGCGCCTTCGGCCGGGCCGAGCGGTCCGGTCTCTGCCAAGACTTCTGACAGTGTGAGCCCCTCACACAGCTCCATCGCGATGTAATAAACGCCCTGCTCGACTCCGAGCTCGTAAACCGGCACGATGTTCGGGTGGCTGAGCTCGACTGCGGTTTTTGCTTCCTCGACGAAGCGAGTCACGAAGGCGTCGTCCGATGCGAGCTCGGTGCGGATCTGTTTGACCACCAGCCGCTTCTCGAAGCCCACGGCGCCACGTAAGGTGGCCAAGTAAACGCGCGCCATGCCTCCCGCAGCGATCTCGCGCTCGAGCACGTATTTACCGAAGATCTGCGGAAACATCGCGGCCCTCTATGGTAGCGCCCCTGCGATCCTTTGGCTGCTTTCTGGGTGCTCTGCGCCCGCGGCTCGTGAAATCACGCGGCCTTTGCAGGTTCACTCGCTCGCGAGCTGTCCGATTCCGACTCCCGCGCAGGTTGACCTGAAAGCGCTGGGCGACTTCCCAGCAACGCCCAACACCTCCGAAAGCTTGTCGCTCGGAGCTCAGAACGTGAAGCTCGGGTTGCCGTTGAGCTCGCTCGCCTTGGAGGCCAGCGCGCAGCCCGACTTTTCCGATCAAGCCTTCATCGGCTATGGCACGCGCGCTGGAGAGCGGCTCGACCTCGTGTTGTGGCCGCAGGGTGTCGCTTGCGATCTCGCGAGCGGCGGCTCGTATCCGGACGCACTCGGCGGTCAGGCGCTCGGCTTCGGCGAAAGCAGCGGGCTATTGATGGTCGCGGGCAGCAATCAATCCGATAGCTCGAGCGTCGTCGGCGCGCTCACCTTCGATACCCGAACCGGGGAGAGCGAGGTCGTCGATCCGCGCGTCCGTTCGGTGCTCAGCGTCGCGCGTGCCTTCGCGACAATCAGCGATTTCGGCCCCAAGTTGCTGGTTGCCGGCGGCGAAAACTCGTTGTTCGAGAGCGCACCGCTCGACGACAGCGCCGAGGTCTACGATCCCGCGGCCCAAAATTTCGAACCCGCACTGCTGAAATTGGCCGTACCTCGCGCGCATCACGCAGCCGTGACGTTGCTCAGCGGCGAGGTCGCGTTGCTCGGCGGGCGCGGCCCGGACAGCACCGCGTCCTCGTTCGTCGAGGTCGTCACTCCGAGCACTCGAAGCTCGAAGCTCGTCGACAATTTGCGCCTGCCGCGGAGCGCGCCTGCGGCGCTGCGGCTCAGCGACGATCGGCTGTTCGTGGGCGGTGGTATCGACCGCGACGGTCACCCCGTGGCGGGACTGGAGTGGCGCGACGCGGACGCGACGCGCCGGCTCGGTGCGCCGTTCGACGGGAGCACGGAGCTACCTGCGCGTTTCGATCGCGCGTTCGTCGCGCTGCCCGGTGGAGCAGTGCTCGCCGTGGGGGGCTGCGAGGACCGCGAGCCGCGCGCGGACGAAGATTGTTCGGCTTGGTGCGCCCATGGCTGCCCGCCCGATGCCGACTCCAGCGGCGGTCAAGGTTACGACGCTTATTGGATCTCCGCTGAAGGCAGCGTAACAGCGCTCGATTTCCCGATTGGAGCCGCGCGTCCCGTCCTGCTGCCGGGGAGCGACGGGCGACCGTGGCTCGTGGCCAACGACAGTGACGGCCAGGGCCGTGCCATCGCCACACGGCAGCGCTTGTACCGCTTCGATCCCTGGCGGCAACGCTTCGACCCTGCGCCAGTCGATCTCGATCTCGACGGCGTTCGGATTTCGCCGCGCTTCGTCGCCGTCGGGAGCGATGCGTTCGTCTGGCTCGACCAACGCGGGTCAGGGCCCGTGTTGCATGGTGTCCGGCTCGGCACGCGCTCCGTGTTCAGCAACGACCTCGACCTCATCCAAGAGCGAGATCAGGATCACCTCACGAACCCCGCTCACCTAGTCCCCGATCGTCCGCCAGACTCCGGGCTCAGCTATGACAGTGCCAGCGCGAGCTTGTCGTTCGAGGGCCACGCGCCAGGAACCGAGGTGCGCTGCGTCTGGCTCACCGACGCGGCATTCTCCGACTTTTCAGCAAAAATCGAGGTCGCGAGCGCCGTTCTGCCAAGCCTTCGTTTGGGTCCGCGCTGGCTTGCCGATCCGGCATCGAACGCCCATGACAGCGCCTGCGCCTTGCCAGTGCCCGCCGAGGGCCTGGGCGGCATCCTCTCGCTCGAGCGAACCGGAACGCGGCTCGCTCTCGCCTATGGTGACGCTCAAACCGAATGCACCGTGAGCGACGCGCGGCTGCCGATCGCGCTGTGCGCAAGTGATCTCGGACCCGCCGTCGTCACCCGCCTGCGTGTCACGCGCAAGGGCTAACTGACCGCGCGTTAGCGCTTGAACCACTTCCCGAAGCGGCTGTTGTCGCCGGTTTTGACACTGGCAGGCGGCAGGCTGGAGCGAGCACTGGGTTGCCCGCTCGGGCGGTCGCTGATCGTTTTTTGGCCGGTGCGGCGCTGCTCGGCCTTGCGCATCTCGTACAAGCGGATCTCGCGTTGGGCATCGACGTGACGCGGGTCGTTCTCGACGATGAACCGAAAATCCCCGACGGCTTTGCCGTTCTTACCCAGGCGCTTGAGGATCGAGCCGCGGTACCAGCGGATACGCGTGTTGTTCGGCTCCATGCGCTGAGCCTTCTCGATCCGCGCCAAGATCTCTTCCAAGTTCGCGTTCAGCTGACTCGACTCCACCCAGGCCAGGAGCGCGATGTAATCGGCCTGCGACGGATCGAGCTCGAGCGCGCGCCGCGCTTCCTCCAGCGCCGCCAAGTTGTTGTTGCGCTTCATCAACACCTCGGCCTTTTGGAAGGCCGTGGCGGCGCGTAGCACGCGCTGCACCTGCTCTTGCTCTTCGGCGCCGCCCGCGCCGTCCTTCCGCAGATCGTCGTATTCCTTGCGCCGATTGGCGTCCGACAAGACCTGATGTGCCTCACTCATGCGAGCGAACACCTTGGTCGCCAAGTCGCGAACTTCCGCTAAATCCGGCCCCAGACGATCCGGATGCCATTTTTTGGCGAGCTGAAAGAAAGCTGCCTGGATCACCGAGGGGATCGCGTCCGGAGCGACACCGAGCAGCTCGTAATAGTCGGCGCTGCCACGTGCTGCGCGATCTCGGATCTCGGCCTTGAACGCCGCGAGCTCGGGGCTGTCGACGCGCGCTGGGGACGCCGAGCGCACCGGAGGCTGAGAGCTGGCGCGCGCAGCATCCGGCGAAAGGGAAGCGCGCGGCGACGGAACGGAAGGCGGCGTCGACAGCGCGCTGGCAACCGGCATGCGCGACGAGGACGGCGCTTCATCAACACCGATCGGCTCGACGCCCTGAATCCCGGTCTCCAACTGGCGGGTGATGATCATCGCGTACACCAAGCGCCGCACGTACGCCGGATCCGCGAGGCCGCGGTTCAGTAGCTCGTGCAACGGCTGCGGCTTGGCGCGCAGCACGTCGATGATCGACTGCTCGCGGCGGTCGAAACGAAAGCGCCGAATTGGCGCGTCGATGTGCAGCAGAATCAGCTGATCCCCGAAGCGCTCGAGCACCTCGGCCATGTGCCCCGCGTGCGCGTACTCACGAACGCCGCGCCAAATCAAGGCCAACGGCTTGGCCCGAACGCCCTCGCCGCCCCAACGCTCGAGGAAATTCATCCTATCGTAATAACCAAACAGCGTCGCTGGCGGGAGGCTGAACATCCACAACACTTGCCGCGCCAGCTGCTCGCGCAGGCCTTCGCGCAATGCGTGCTCGTCGACCAGCCCCTGCTCGAGCAGAACCTGGCCGTGCAATTGGCCGGTTTCGATCGCTAGCCCCAGCGTCCGCTGGTACTCCTCCTCCGTGATCGACTTCTGTTCCACGAGCACGCGCCCGAGGTACAAAACCGGATCTTGCACCTTCGCTTTCGCAGGGCCGCCATCGTCGAAGTAGATCGCGTGGCGCTGACCAGTCGGCTCTTCGAGCACGAGCGTGCCGGTCAACAGCCGATCGAGGCCGTAAACCAAAAGGTGCCCGAGCGGAGTCGCCTCCAGAGAGCCCTGAGCCGTGGGTGCAGCCTCTGTCATGGCGGAAGCTCGCTCAGCTTACCACCGCCGGGCCCGAATCGGACAGAACTTCGAATCCGCGCATGGCTTGGATTTCAGCTGTTTGTCGTGGGTCACGTGTTCATTCGCCATAGTTATTTTTTGGCCATAAACCGGCTCAGTCCGCGTCATGACGGCCGGTTCGGCGCGGGCACGTGGCGCGGAGCGGTCACTTTCGCTAGCGTTTTCGCATGCCGCGTGGCCACGTCCTAGTCGTCGATGACGAAACCTCGATCCTAAATACGCTGAAGAAAGCGCTATCACTGGAGGGTTATCAGGTCGATTTGGCAGGCGGAATTGCCCTCGCGGAAGAGCGCCTGGCCAAGCAGTCCTACGATGTAGTGCTGCTGGATGTAGCGCTGCCGGATGGTGATGGGCTGGATTTGCTGGCTCGCTTGCGCAGCACTGGAAACGACACGGCGGTGCTGATGATGAGTGGACACGCGACGATCGACGCGGCCGTGCGGGCGACCAAGCTAGGGGCGCTGGATTTTCTGGAAAAGCCGCTATCGACCGACCGGCTGCTCGTCATGCTCGAGAACGCTTTGCGCTTGCTCCAGGCCGAAGCGGAGGCTCGCGAGCTACACGCGGAAGCGGGGCACTTCGACGACCTAGTCGGCGACAGTCGAATCATGCGCGATCTGCGCGAGCGCGTGCTGCGCGCCGCACGCTCTAGCGCCAGCGTGCTGATTCGCGGTGAGCGCGGCACCGGCAAGGAGCTCGTGGCCCGCGCAATTCATCGCGCCTCACCGCGCGCCAAAGCGGTGCTCGAGCGCATGAACTGCGCCGCGGTGCCAGCAGAACTGATCGAGAGCGAGCTATTCGGTCATGAGGCTGGCGCGTTCACCGGCGCGACCAAGCAACGCCGCGGGAAGTTCGAACGGGCCAACGGCGGCACCCTGTTCCTCGACGAAGTAGGCGACATGCCGCTCGCCATGCAGGCCAAGCTGCTGCGCGTCCTGCAAGAGCAGGAAATCGAGCGGGTGGGCGGTAGCAGCACGTTCAAGATCGACGTGCGTGTCGTCGCCGCCACGAACAAGGATCTGGTCGAAGCCTGCGCCAAAGGTGGATTTCGCGCCGATTTATACGACCGACTGAACGTCGTACCGCTCGAGCTTCCGCCGCTCCGCGCCCGTCGCGAGGACATTCCGCGTCTCGCCGAGCATTTCCTGATCGCGGCTCGCAAAGCCAATGCGCGCCCCGGCATGACGCTCGCTCCGTCAGCGGTGGGCGCGCTCACGCGGCATCCGTTCCCGGGTAACGTGCGCGAGCTGCGCAATTTGATGGAACGACTCGTGATCCTCAACCCCGACGACCTAGTGACGGGAGAGGACGTCGAACGCTCGGTGGGTATGGGCGGAGGGACGCAGAGCGCTGGGCTCTATCAAGCGGGAGTGCCGTTCCGCGTGCTCGCCGAGCAAGCGGAGCGTGCCATCGTCGAAGAGGCGCTGGCTCACCACGGTGGCCAGATGGCCGCGACCGCGCGCGCGTTGGGGCTGGAGCGCAGCCATTTGTACAAAAAAGCCCGCGCTTTGGGGCTGCGCGGGGACAAGGACGAAGAACCCGAGGCGTGAGCCTCAATGCGGCAGCTTGCCGAGCCGCGGGTTCTTGGGATCGAGCGAGCGCGCCGCCGCCGCCTCCTTCTTGGCCAGGGGGCGCTTGCCCGCCGTCAGATACAGCTCGGCCAAGCGCGCGTGTGCTTCGGCAAGCTCTTCCGGTGTCCCCTCGCAGAGGGTCGCGCTCTCGGTCTCGAACAGTGCGCGGTCATGCTTGCCCGTGGCGGCGAGTGCCTGCGCAAAAAGCAAATGCGTATTCATGCCGGAGACGTCGGCATACAGAGCCGCTTCACCGACGCGCGCGGCCTCCTCGAAGGCGTTGCTCTCGATCAAGCGACGGAGCAAGCGCTGATATACCTTCGGCTCGTGCTGTTCGAGCAGCGCTAGCGCGCGCAGAGAGTCCAATTCCTTAGCCAAATCACCGTTCTTTTCGGCTAAATCGGCGAGCGCGTAGTGCGGCGCGGCTTGCGTCGGGTCGAGCTTGGTCGCGGCTTCCAAAGCGCGCTGCGCAGAAGCTTCGTCATTGTCCGCCAGGATCTGCGCGAGCAACATTTCGACTGCGTAGCCGTCCTTACCCTCGGCAATCAGCCGTTGCAGCTCGCCGACCGCGTGGCTCGGGTCTTCGCGAGCCGAAAGCTGTGCGTCGAGGAAGCGCGCATCGGCAAACTTAGGATCCAAGGCGAGCGCACGCGCGAGCTCGCCCTTGGCGCGGTCACCCCGACCACGCCGCAGCAGCGCGAGCGCCAACGTGGTGTGGGTCAACGCGCTGTCCGGCTCGCGCTCGACCGCGGCTTCGGCGAGCGGGATCGGGCCGCCGCGCGTGATGGGCACGAACTGCGACTGATAGCGGGCGAGGCGTTTCTCGGCGAACGCCCGAAACTCGCGATCGAGCTGATCTGGCTCTTTTCCAAGCACATCGTGGAGCACCGCTGGTGTCCGCTTGCCCGCGCCCCACTGGCGAAGCATCTCGCTCAGCTTGGGCGTGCCATAGCTGGTTGCCCAGAGGGTCATGATCTGACTCGAGGCGTAGTACGCCGTCGCAACGTCGTTCAGCTCTTCCGCGCGCGTGAAGGCGCGGGTCATGTTGGACACAGCGGGCAAGCGATTGCCTCGCAGCGCCTGATACAGATCGGGGTCCTGCTCTCGGGCCCACTCGGGTCTGCGGATGATGGTTTCGTATTCGGCGAGCCCCTCCGTGAACCAGCGGGGCACGTGGCTCTTCGAGAGCTGAATATGAAACACGTGCGACAGCTCGTGCCAGAGCGTCATGCCTAAATTGAATGACTCGTGCTTCGGGCTCATCGCCGCCAGTGTGCGGCCGAAGCACACGCCTTGAATGGCCGTCTCCGGCAGACCGCCGGTTCTGATGCCGAAATTCTGCCGTTCCGCGTACAGCTCGACGCCAATCGGGGTCTGGGGTGTGAAGCCGTAGGCCGCGACCATCTTTTGCCAAGCTTCGTCCAGCAATGCGGGCACATAGCGCTCCAAAATCGCGCGCTCGTCCTTGCGGTAGCGGATGCGGAACGGGGGATGCTCCACCGTTTCGTACTCTTTGGCGATCGTCTTTTCGTACAGGTTCAACGTATTGAAGACGCGCACGTTGTACGGGTCGATCGCAAAAGCCCGGCGCAGTGCCGCCACGCCGCCCGCGTCGTCGCCAGCGCGAATCAAATTCAAGCCGAGCTCCCCGTATGCCACTCCGTCCTCGCTATCGAGCGCAACCGCTTCACGCATCATGCGTACGATCTCGTCGTAGCGATGCTCCCAATCAGCGAACTCGGAGACGATCGAATACAACCGAGAAAACTCAGGATTGACGGCGAATACGGCCTTCTTGGCGGCATCCGTGCCGGGCTTGTCGTCCGCCAAAAAGCGCTCCGCGACGCGCAGGCTGAGCAACTCCAAGTTGCCCGGCTCAGCCGCAAGGCCCTCGCGCGCGAACTCCGCGGCCTTCTCCAGATCGTTGTCCCGCAAGCTGATGCCGACCAGGATTGCGTACGCCGCGCCGAGCTTCGGGTTCACGCTCAATGCCAAGCGCGCCAAGCGCTCTGCATCGTCGAAGTCGAGCGCTTGCGCGAGCTTGACGCTGGCCAAGCGCACCAAAGCCTCGGGCTGTGCGGGCGCTTTGGCGAGCACTTCGTTCAATACTTCTTCAGCGTGCCCGGGGTCGTACTTCTCGAGGAACAGATCTGCGCGAAACAGCAAGGTCTGCGTGTTCGCAGGCAACGCGCGCTCGGCCGCGTCATACAGCTGATTGGCGTCTTTTGGGCTACGCAAGAGTTGCGCCGCGCGCCCCGCGAGCGCAAGACCAATGCCGTCTGACTCCTTGATGCGGTCCTCGTTGTAGTCGTCGACCAGGGTCATCAAGATCGGCTCTGCCTCTGCGCGGCGCCCTTCACGCAGCAGTACGCTGCCGAGCTCGAGCCGAACGGCGGGTGAGGCTATAGTCTCGGGCACCGCTCGCAGCGCGCGTTCGGCGCCGGCGACGTCACCCCGGCTCCGTAACGCGCGCGCACGAAGCACCGCGGCCGGCGCAGCCGCCGACGGATCCGTTACCGGGGCGAGGGCTTCGAGCGCCGCGTCCGCGCGCCCAGTGGTGACCCGCACCTCGGCCAGACCAAGACGAGCGAGCGTCGACTCGGGCGTATTGAGCAGGGACTGAAAGTCGGCTTCCGCCTCACGGTAAGCGCCAAGCTCGAGACGCTGTTGCCCGCGCGCCAGGCGTGCTTTCGATGAAAGCTCGGCCGGCGCGCTGCCCGGCGCGCGTCGCGCCGCGGCCCTGGGCGCAGCCGCGGGCCGACAGCTGCCAGACACCGCCGTCAAGACCGCGACCGAAATCAACGCTCGCGCGCGCATCTCGTCTCATCATGGCCGAGTCCCAGACCCGAGGCCAGGCCGAACCGCGGCTCAGGACTTCGGCTCTGGTCGCCAGCGCGTCACCCGGCGCGGCCAATCGCCATCAGTCGTCGCGCTGCGCCACACGGTACGGAGTAACGCGCGCGCCACGGACTCGAGCCATGGGGGTGGAGCCTCGCCCTGCCAAGCACCGAGCTCGAGCGCGCCATCCGCAGTTCGAACCTGCGCTTCGGTAGTGACTTCGCGTTCCGGCAGGAAGATGGTCAGCGTGTAGCGGGCGCTCGCGTCCGACGCTTGCATCAGCTTGAGCTCCAATCGGCCGCCATGATCCGGTCGCACGCGCCGGAATGTGCCCTGGATTTTGGCGCAAAAGCAAGACCGTGCCGCGCTCCCGTTTGGAGCGCCGGGCGAGCCGTGTTGCCCTCGCCGCGGTGCGAATCTTTGCGCAACGAGCCGAGCTCAGCCTCGATTTGCCGGAGCTTCTCCGCGCCACACGCACGTACTTCGATGCGACGCTGGACGTGCTGTCGCAAGCCGCGGGTACGCACGACGTCGGCGATCGCGTCGAGGTCGAGCTGCGCTCCACCCAGCACGGCTACGTCGGGCGATTTTCGATCCGCGCGCGCCGGACGAGCGAGCACGATCTTGCCGACGCTCGTGACGCGGAACAACGCGGGCGCGCGGCGGGCATGGCCGCCCTCGCCGAACGCTGTCCGTCGATATGGGAAGTCGAGCCCCTTGCAGAGGATTCCGAGCTCGCGCGCCTCAACCTGTGCGGGATCTTGGCGTCGGTCGCGCTCGGGCCCGTGCTACCCGACGACTGCGCGACCCTGTACGGCGTCCGCGGTTCGATGGAGCGCGTCGCGCGCCTGCTCGAAACGCGCTGATTCTCCGTCACGCGCGCTGAATCAACAGCCGGTCGAGATCGACAGCCGCGCTTTCCAACGCGCGCCGCTGAACGCCACACAGCTCGCCAATCCCCTCGAGCGCCAGATCAATCATCGCATCGACATCCGAGCGGGGTACGGCTTCGCCTTCTGCCGTGCCCTGCACTTCGACGATCGCTCCGCCAGCCGTGGCAACCACGTTCAAATCGACGCGCGCCGAGCTATCTTCGATGTAGCAAAGGTCGAGCGCGTACTCACCCGCCACATGACCCGCGCTCACCGCGGCTACCTGATCGCGGAGCACGGGTTTGTTCAGGCGCCCAGCCCGGCTCAGCTTGTCGCAGGCCAAAGCGAGCGCGATGAAGCCGGCCGTCACCGAGGCGGTGCGCGTGCCGCCGTCTGCTTCGAGGACGTCACAGTCGATATGAATGCTCTTCTCCCCGAGGCGATCGAGATCGACCGCAGCCCGCAACGAACGCCCGATGAGGCGTTGAATCTCGCGCGCTCGCCCTCCAAGCGGGCGCTCGCGGCCGTCGCGGTTCTCGCGGCGCTTCGGGTTGGCGCGCGGATGCATCTGGTAGTCCGCGGTGATCCAACCCTTGCCTTTGCCGGCGAGAAAGTCGGGAACCGCTTCTTCGATCGACGCGGTGGCAAGCACTACGGTTCCGCCCGCACGGTAAAGAGCTGATCCCTCGGCGAGGCGATGAAAGCCCGGCGTGACTTCGACAGGTCGAATCGTCCGCAGATCGCGGCCGCCGCGCGCGGCGAGAATGGAAGTGCGAGTGGCTTGAGGCGAGGGACTCATGTTTGCGCGCTTTAGCACCGTATGACTGCGTTAGACAGCAACGTCAGGCCGAGTGCGCGCTGCGCACACATGCGCCGGGCCTTCCGGGCGATCGCCGACAAACGGCGGCTCGTGATAACTTAGAGTTCTTTCAGGATTTCAAAGACGGGTCCCACATGCTCAGCACCGGGGAGATCATCGACGGCAAGTACAGAACGATTCGCCTGATTGGCGAAGGCGGGATGGGCGCCGTCTACGAGGCGGAGAACGTTCGGATCCACCGCAAGGTGGCGATCAAGGTGCTGCACGCCGGTGTCGCCGAGACCGCGGAGGCGGTGCAGCGCTTCGAACGAGAAGCGCAAGCCGCGGGCCGCATCGGCTCCGAGCACATCGTCGAGGTGCTCGATCTAGGCAACCTGCCGAGCGGCGATCGCTACATGGTGATGGAGTTCATGGATGGCGACAGCCTGAGCGGTCGCATCAAGAACAAGGGGCGCCTTTCGCCCACCGAGCTGTATCCGATCGCACATCAGCTACTGGCCGCGCTCGACGCCGCTCACGGGGCGGGCATCATCCACCGCGATCTGAAGCCGGATAACGTGTATTTGCTGCGCTCGCGCAGCGGCGTTGCAGACTTCGTGAAGCTCCTGGATTTCGGCATTTCGAAATTCAATCAACTCAGCGGCGACAGCGGCTTCAGCATGACGCGCACGGGCGCGGTCATGGGCACGCCCTATTACATGGCCCCCGAGCAAGCCAAGGGCGCCAAAGACATGGATCATCGCGTCGACCTGTATGCGGCCGGCGTAATCTTGTACGAGTCCGTAACGGGCGAAGTGCCGTTCAACGCCGACACGTTCAACGAGCTATTGTTCAAAATCGTGCTCGAGGAGCCACGCCCGATTCAGCAGTTGGTCCCCCAAATCGATCCGAGCTTCGCGGCCATCATCAACAAGGCCATGGCGCGCGATCCGGGTGCCCGTTTTCAGACGGCCAAAGAGTTTCAGCAAGCGCTGGAGCACTGGGCCACCAACTCTGGGCCGGAGCTCGCCAACGCGCTGCGTGCGCCCGCCCCGCGTCCCGGCAGCATCGCCGATGGAACCGGCCAATTTGCCCGCCAAACGCCGAACCCTGCCCTGGGGACCGGAACACCCGGTGTCTGGTCGCAGACGGGCGGCGTCGCGGCAGAGCTACCCACACCGATCAAGAAGGGCAACGCCGGCTTGTTCGCGGTGCTCGGTGTGGTCGGCCTGCTCGTCGTCGGTGGTGGGGTCGTGGGCGTGCGCCTGCTCGGCAAGAGCGCCGCTCCCGCCGCCGCCGCTACGTCACCCGAGCAAAGCGCCGCCGAAGAGAAGGCCAAGACCGAAGCACTGATGGCCTCGGCCAAGGCCCAACAAGCAGAAGCAGACGCCAAGGCAGAGACCGAGCGCGACGCGGAAGCCCAGCGCAAAGCCGAAGCTGCACAAGCGGCCGCGAGCGCTGCCGCAGCCACGACGGCCAGCGCCGCTCCGCCGGTCGCAGCCGCAAAGACCAAAGTCGCGGCTGCCCACGTCGCGGCGCCCAAGGCGGCGGTCGTTGCGACGCCCAAAGCAGCCCCGGCGCCGGCGGCGGCCACCCCCGCTCCGGCTTCTACGGGCCGGAAAATCCGCACTAGCCTGTGATCTGAGCTAATACCCGCGGGCCATGGATTCGGTCAGCGTGACGCTGAAGGTTTCGGAGATCTTCCACAGCTTGCAGGGCGAAGGAATCAGCACCGGCGCGCCCTGCGTGTTCGTTCGGCTCGCCCAGTGCAACCTGCACTGCACTTGGTGCGATACCAAGTACACCTGGGACTTCGAACGCTACCGCTACGAGGACGAAGTGCGTGAGCAATCGATCGCGGAGATTGCGCAAATCGCAAACGATGCGCCAAGCCGACGGCTCGTGCTCACGGGTGGCGAGCCGTTGCTGCAGCAGCGCGCGCTCAGAGAATTTTTTGCGCGCCTGGCACCGGACATCGCGGTCGAGGTGGAGACCAACGGCACCATCGCGCCCGAGCCACCCGCGCTAGCGCGCGTCAATCAGTGGAACGTCTCGCCCAAGCTGAGCAATGCCGGGGATCCCGAGCATTTCCGGATCAAGCCCGAGGTTTTGCGGACCTTGCGCGACACCCACCGCGCCTACCTGAAATTGGTGGTCCGCTGTGACGCGGATTACGCCGAGGCAGACGCGCTGGTCGCGCAACTCGGGTGGCCGAACGAACGCGTTCTGCTCATGCCCGAAGCCACCGATCGCGAATCGCTGCGCGCGCGCTCGTTCGAGGTAGCGGAGGCAGCTCGCGCACGCTCGTTCCGTTTCTCGTCCCGCCTGCACTTGGAGCTGTGGGGCGGGCGGCGCGGAACCTGACCGCGTCAGCGCACGTCGCCCCAGACGGTAAGCGCGGCGATGGTCTCGGGGTCGAGGACTGCCGCTTGCTTTTCCTTGGGCCGACCCGTGGCACGAAACGCCGCGCTCTCCGCCCGGAACGTCGAAAGCCAGAGCGCACGCGCCGCGTACGGCTTGTCGTCGAAGACGTCGTTCACGCACGCTGGATCCACGTCCACCGCGCACAGACTGGGCATTTTTCCGAGCTCGCCGCGCAGCAGCCACGACCCAAGGCGAGTCGAATAGCGCCCGGGTGAGCTCGCGATCAGCGGCGGAGTCACGACCGCGACGCTGCCATGGGCGGCAGCATATAGATCGATGCCTTCGCCCGAGCTCGGCACCGGGATCCCGAGGCTCGTGAGCAAGGTTGCGCTGACGTCAGCGGCACTGACCGGCAGCGGCACGTCCTTACCGCCCAGATCGCCGCCCGGGAACTTGATCACCAAGGGCACCGCCAAGCGCCCCTCGGCCAACGCGCCTTGTGGATCGAACGGTGAGTCGGGGGGTTCACCCGCGGATACGTCACCTGCGACGACGACGAGGCTGCGCTCCCAAGCCCCCTTCTTCTTGAGCAAAGCCGTAAGCTTTTCGAACGCCGTGTCTTGCTTGGCCAGCGCCGCATCTTCGAGCGCGTGCAGCCGGATCCAGTCTTCCTCCCCCAAGTGATGCATGACTTTGCGTCGGGCGCGCAGCGCTGCGAGCATGATGCCGCCGCGACGAGGATCGAGGATTCCTGAGTATTCATCAGGCTTTAGAGGCTGAGTCTCTTCGCGCGTCAGGTCCCAGGGCGGGTGTGAGCCGCGCGCGTGAATGACGAGCAGGCGCGGACCTGGATGCTCATCATCGAGCTCGGTCTCGAGCCACTTCAGCGCGCGCGAGACCGGCTCGGTAGCGGGCAGATCGGTCACCGGCGATACGGCGTCGAACGTATCCCAGCCCGCGCCAAAGCCGAACGCTGCGAACGTGTTCGGAACTCCGGTAAAAAACGCGGAGCGACCACTCGCCTCTTTGACCATCTCGCTCAGCAAGCGAACCGAATCCGCGAGTCGTGAGCTGCCATCTTCGACGCGGTGAGTCCGCGGCGACACGCCCGTGAGCAGCGAGGCGGCGACTGATTGCACCACGACGCTCGGCGCGCGATATCCGCTGAAGCCGGTCGCCACACGCCCGAACTCACCCAGTGTCGCCAACTTGCCGGTCGGCCCGAAGGGCGGAACCCTGCGCCGATCCATACCCGCCTCGATCAGTAAGATCGCTATTTCTGCCTTAGGGATCGGGATTGGGTCGGGGAGCTTACGCGCGATGCTTGGGTCGCCAAAGGCCACGCGCCCGCCCCGTGAGCCGTCGAGCGCGCGGAACTCGACGCCGATCACCTTGCCCGCGAAGGGCGCCAAGTCGACCGCCAGCGGCGTCCACGACGCGCTGTCACCGCCAGCCACGCGTCGCGTCTGCAGCACGACCGGCTCTTCGCCATCGGCAATGACCCGCACCTCCGCGGTGCCCTTCCCGGCTCCCCAGAAGCCCAGCGCAACTTTGAGGCGCGCGTCCGGTGCCGGTCGCATCCAACAGCGTACGGTTCCCGGCGGGTTCAAGACCAAGGCTCGCTTGGGCGCGCCGTTCAACACCACGTCACCGACGATGTTCGAGAGCGTGGGCGCGGCGTAGCTCGTCACGTCGTCGCCGCGCTCGCCAATGCGCACCCAGTCGATTTCGCCCTGCATTTCGCGGGTGCCGCGCGGAGCGCCCGAGAACGCGAGCTTGAGGCGATGATGCCCGCGGGCGAGCTCGGCCGCGAGCGACGGTAGCGAGAAGACCTTGGTTTCGTCGCGGCTCAATTTGATCGCGCCCACCCGCTTGTCGTCGATCGTGACACCCAACCACTTCGCTTCGCCGCCCCGAACGCGCAGGCTCACGCTCGTTCCGGCGCGCGGCTCGTCGAACCAAAAGTCGTAGCGCAAGGCGCGCCCGAATGCGCGCACGAAGCTCTGCCCGTCGCGCTCGACGTCCTGACTGTCGTCGCTGCGCTCCGCGCCAAACCCGCTGTACGCCGCAGCCGCAGGGCTGCCGAGGTCCAGTAACAGACCTTGATGCTCGACTTCACACCACGATAGGTTGGGGATGATCTCGAAGCGATCACGCCCATCCAGCGGGATGGGCGGCGCCTCACCATCGCTGGGGGCGGGTGGTCGGGGCGGAGTGGCTTCCGGCTTGGCCGAAGGAGCCGGCGCAGCGCTCGAGCCGTGCTTGGAACAGCCCATAAACAGCCACGAAAGGACGCAAAAGGAGCGGCCCAGGCTGCGTAGCGCGCGCCCTCCGGGTGAGCCCGAACCAGCCATCAGGAGGTCGCGGGAGCAGGAGCAAGCGCCGGCGTCGGCTTAGCCGGCTCGGGCGAAGATTGAAGCCGCAAGAACGTGACCAACGCGTAGGCCACGCCAAACGCCAGACCCGCGACCACCAACAACCGCAGCAGCCAACCACTCCCGTGGTTCGTTGCCGCGGGTACGGGTGCCGGTGGAGGTAGCGATGCCTTGAGCGCGCTCACGCGGGACGGAGCAACGCTCGACCGCGGCTCACTCTGCGGCGAAGTGAGCGTCGGTCGCGAATGAGCCACCGGGGCTGACCCGGGCACTGGGACGGCCGGCGGCGCCGCTTCGGGCTCGACCGGCGGAACGCTGACGGCGGCCAGCACCTGGGTCTTCGCTGGCTCGGACGCGACCTGGGTCTTCGCTGGTTCCGTTGCGACCGGCGAGGGGCTGGGTGATTCCTCGGTCAACGCGCTTGCAAGCGCGTCCAGCTCGTCCGGACTGCTGGCACGAATTGGCCTGGGGACGGAGGCGGGAGGCACTGGCGGGACTGACTCGGCACGGAGCGGCGGTTCGGATTCGGGCAGTGCGCCGACCGCGGGCACCGCGACCGGAGGCTCAGACTTGGCGCTGGAGACCGCGGGCAAGCCGACGCCTTGCAGCGTCCCGGGGTCGCTGAACACGCCCTCGGTGATCTTGTTCAACAGGCGATCGACCGACGGCGTGACCTCACTGTTGAACGGCAACGCCTTGGGCGCTGAATCGACGGCTGGAGGCGCAGACACGACCACCGGCGCAGCCTCGACCGCGGCGGGGGCAGGCTCGGCAGACGACTCGACCTGCAGCGAGAACCACCCGGCATCTGCCTCAGAAACGTCCGGAGCGCCGGCCTTGGGCGCCCCGGGCGACGGCGTGAGCGAAGTCTTTGCCGAGGCAGGACGCGGCCCAGCGGCAAGCGCAGCAACCACGGGGGCCGGCGACACTGCGGCCGGCGCGGCAACTGCGTCCGGGGGCGCGAGCGACTCTGGCGGCGCTGAGCCGCGTGGCGGTGATGGCTCGCTGCCATCGCGCTCGGTCCTACTGATCGCGCCCCGTCGCGCGACGTCCGACAACACCGCCTCTAGCAAGCGCGGCGCGACTGCACCGGACGTGATGAGCTCACGCGGCGAGGCCCCGTCGATGATCTTCTCAAGCAAAGCGCGCGCGGGCTCTGGGGTACAAGCCAAATAGCCTTCGATCATTGGCTTGGTGACGTGAACTCGGGTCACGCCGACCAATGCGCCCGCGGAAATGGCGTTCAAGGCGCTTCGGGCCCGTTCGATGGGCGCCTTGAGGATCTGGGCGGCACTGCCCTCGAAATCGACGCGGCATGGCGTAGCGTCCGGTTCGACCGTGAAGCGACCCGCACTGACGCCAAGCAGCGCTGCGAGCACGTAGTCACCCCGCTCGAAGCTTCCGTCGGCCGAACTGCGCGTCGCCGAGCACAGTCGGCCTCGGCGAATCTGCACCTCGTACAGGTACACCGCGTCGCGAATGCCGACGCGCACGTCGCGCTCGCCGCCCGCAGCGAGCTCCAAAATCAAACGCGGAGTGAGGCCATCGAGGCGCCCGCGCGCATCCCCACCCGCCGCAATGCGTTGCTCGACGCGCGCACGGGGCCTCAGCACCTCGCGCAGCCGCTCCGCGACCGTGGAAGCGGCGGCTTCTTTACGAAGATAGCCGTCAGCGCTAGCGCCCAGCTCGCGCACACGCTGCAGCAAATCCTCCTTCCAAGACAGCAGGATGACGGGCACATCGCGCACGGCGACATCGCGCTTGATCTCGTGGCACAGCGAAAAGCCGTCCAACTTGGGCATGAGCACGTCGCTCACCACCAGATCCGGCCATGCGTCGTACGTCAGAGCCAACGCTCGGGCGCCGTCGTGCGCCTCCAGCACCTGGACTCCGAGCGCCTTGAGCAGACCGCTCATGAACCAAACGACGGCCGGATCGTCGTCCGCGACCACGATCCGACGCCCCTGCAGCGAAACGCCGTCGCCCGAGCGTGCCTCGGTGGCGCCCGCGCCGCGCTCGCCGGCGCGGCGTTCTTCGCTGCTCCAAGCGGCGATCGGCACGGCTCCTTCGGGTCCGCTCGAATCGAAGCGCACCGCCCCGCTGGAGCGCAATGTGACGAGCTCCCGCACCCGCGCCACGGCGCCCCAAACAGCGGCCATCACGTCCGCTCCGTCACCGAACCCAACGCTGGTACCGCGAGCGCTCGGATCGACGGCTTCCAGCAGACCCCGCCGCACCTCGGCCGCAATCCGATCGGCCAATGCTTCGACGGAGAGCTCGCCCAACGGCTCCCGGCCCACTCGAGGCTCTGCAGCGAGCGCGCGCAGCTCGATCACGGTGCGCTGCAGGGCCTCCGCGCTGACCGGCTTTGACAGCACGCGCGCCGCCCCCAGGGCGATGAACGACGAAGCCGCCTCCGGGCTCGCGAAGTCTCCCACCACGACCAGAGGCACGGGCTCGACTTGCGGATCCCTGGCGAACGTCTCCACCAGTTCGCGCGCACCTGGTCGATCGGCGTCGATGAGCGCGAGATCGGGCCCGAAAAGCCGGGCCTGTTCGCGAGCGCGCGCCAAATCCTCGGTGCGCTCGCACTCGACATGGGTGCCCGGAATGGCCGCGATGGCGTCGGCCAGCGCTTGGGCCCCGAAGATCAAGACGCTCAGCGGCCAAGTCGTCGATGCGCGGTCAGCGCGGACGTCTGGCGGCGGCCGCAACGACACGGGCACGCCCATGAGCAACGACGGCAGCAGATCGAGCGACCGCGCGACATCGGCGAACTCGCTCTTCCGCAGTCGCTTCTCGGTCTCGGTCAGCGCCTCCGCCACGCTCGCAAAACCGAGCACCCGCGCGGCAGAGCTGAGCGCGTGCACTCGGCGCAACAGCCCGTTGCGCAACGCGCTGTCAGCGGGATTTTGCTCGACCGCCCGCAACGAGACACGCAGCGCCTCCACGCGCCTGCCGAGGCTGCTCACGAAATCGCCGCGAGCGCCCGTCAGCCGAGCGGCTTCCTCTTCGCGGGCAGGGACTGGCCCGACCATTCCTCGTCGGTACCACAGCCGCCCGCGCGATCCGAATATTTGCGGCCTGGCCCTCAGGCCGGAACTAGCCGAGCGAGCACGGCGTCGGTGGCTTGGCTCGTGCGCAAAACTCCACCCAGGTCCGCCGTCGTCTCCTCGGCCTCGATTGCGCCCTGAATGGCCGCATCGAGCTCACGCGCTGGCTCCAAAAATCCGAGCTGCTCGAAGAGCAGTGAAAGGCAGAGCAACGTCGCGACCGGGTTTGCCCGAGCGAGCCCCACGAGCTTGGGCGCCGAGCCGTGCACCGGCTCGAACAGCTTCACTCGGCCCGGATCGTCGGGGTTGAGGCTCACGCTTGCGGCCACCCCCATGCCGCCCTGCAGCGCCGCACCCAAGTCGGTCACGATGTCCCCGAATAGGTTGTTGGTGACGATCACCTGAAACTGGCTCGGATCACGCACGAGCTCAAGGCACAGCGCGTCGATGTACAAGTGGCTCGCTTCAATCTCCGGGTACTCGACCCGCACTTCGTGGAACACGCGCTGCCACAGCTCGTGTGCATGACGCATGGCGTTCGACTTGTCCGACATCAACACGCGCGTTCGACCGCTGCGCCGTGCGTAGGCGAACGCCGCGCGAATGATGCGCTCGACGCCCCGACGCGTATTGATGTCTTCGTTGATCGCGATCTCATCCGCGGTGCCACGCCGCAATTGGCCGCCGATGCCCGCGTAAATCCCCTCGGTATTCTCGCGAAAAACCACGAAATCCACGTCCTTCGCGGTGCGTCCGCGGAGCGGAACCACGCGGTCGGACAGCGCTCGCACGGGCCGAACGTTGGCATACAGATCGAAGCCCATGCGCATGCCGAACAGGATGTCGCGGGCGTGCTCGAAGCCGGGCACACGCGCGTCGCCCAGTGCGCCGAGCAACACCGCGCTGCAGCTGCGCGCGATCTCGTCTCGAACCTCGTTCGGAAAAGTCGTGCCGTCGCGTAAGTAGCGCTCGGCGCTCAGATCGAGCTGCCATAGCTCGAGCTCGACGCCGCGATGCTCGCGAAACCAAGCCAACACTCGAAGCCCTTCGGCGATTACCTCGGGCCCGATGCCATCACCGGGTATCACCGCGACTTTATTCATGTTTCAACCGCCAGCAGCACGCTCGAGCAAGCTGCGTAAGAGCGACGCAACCTGTTCCGGATCGCCCTCTTCTCCCTCGGGTAATAGCGCTGCCGCGTCAACGACCGCGACGCCCGCATTGCTGCAGGCCGCTTCCAAAACTCCCGGCACGTCAGGCTCCAGGCGGGCGACCGCGGCGCAGCTCGGCAACACCAGCGCCCACAGCGGCGCATACGCCTCGACCAGCGGCAACCCGACCACGCCGAGCTCGCCACCATCGGCCAAACGCAAAGTGGCAAGCGCGTGAGGGATGGGCGCGCTCGGCACCATCTCGGTGGGAATGATGGCGTCCGCGATGCGGCTCACGGCATGAGCAAGCGTCGCCAAACGTTGTTGCGACGCGGCGATGGCGACGCGCACGGGTGCCCGAAAGCCAGCACGCGCCGCGCGTTTGGCGAGCGCGGCGAGCACCGTGAGCCGCTCGGCATCGGCCAGCTCCACCCGCGCGGCACCAGCGGCAATCCGGCGAATTTGGCCCAATTCGAGCAAATCGGTGAGCGCCTCGAGGACCTCCAGGTCGGCGAGGGGAACTTCGTCCAAGAGCTCGGACAGGGTTCGCGGCGCAAGCAGCACTTCCAGCACCCGCTGGGCGGCTTCGCGGGTCGCGGTGTCTGGCGGCACGATCGCGAGGAATGCCTCCGATTCCGAATCCAGCGCGTCGCGCCGGCGCTTGGTCTCGTCGATGTGACGCATGCCCTCGAGCAGCAGCGTGCGCGTCGGCAGCACGATGCGGCGCAAGGAGTGCGCCGTGCCACTCGCGAACGAGAACACGCCCTCGGTCTCACCGAGCAAGCGATACAGCGCCTTCTCGCCCTCCAGGCGCCGGTACACGGCGTCCACGATCTCCCCGTCCGCGAGGCGCACCTCGCCTGCACCCGCTTGCGTCGTGACTTGCAGCGAGCCGCTGCGACGATTCATGCTGAGCAGCTGGAGCAGATCCAAAATCCCAATCTGCTGCAGATTGCCGCGAACATCCCCGCTTTCAGCGACGGCGGCGCTGGCGCGTACGGGCAGCGCATGCATGCGCCGGGCGATGTCCTCGAGCTCATTGCCGTCGAGCTCGTCGGCGCGCAGCTCGCGCTTGGGCAACGTGCCGTACAGGGTGAAAATCATCACCCGCGAGAGCAACGGATCTGCTGAGAACTTCGTGCGAAAGCCGCCGTCCGCGAGCAGCTCGGCAGCGACGATCACGGCTTCGGGAGGAGCGCTCCGAGCACGCTCGACCGCGCTCGCCATGTTGTCTGCGATCGCGACCTCCAAGCCTCGCGCGCGCAGCTTGGAAGCCAACGCACCCAAAGCGTCGAAGTCCGATTCCACGACCAAGATCGAACGCGACATCAGTCGGCTAGCCTCAAGTCGGTGGCATCCGAGAGCTTGCGCAACAATAGATCGACGAGTAGCGGATCTGCTGCGTGCACCGCTCGCACGATGTGGCCCTCGTTGCGCCCGATCAGGACATAGCCCGAATGTTCGGCAACGACGCACAAAACGTCGAGACTTGCGCAGCCTTCGAGCTCGGTGAGATCCACCGCGTCGAAGCGCAGCCCTTCGCCGTCGCGGCCGTGCTCGGCGCGCACCGCGCCGCCCATGCTGATTCCGGGGTGCACGGAAGCAATGATGCGCGCTTGTCCCGCGCGCCACGCCTCGGACACCGTAGCCAGAGCAAGGCCCACCAGGTCCATTGGGGGTAGCTCGATGTAGTGCGGGCTCTCGAGCCCGCGTGTTACGGGCAAGCCACCTCCAGACAGCTGCGCCAGCAAGGTGTCGGCCAGGCTCGAGAGCGACAAGTCCCGAAGGTCGAGCTGATGGACGACGCTGTTCAGCGAAGCTTCGGCGCGTTGCTTGGCGACGCGCAAGAGCCGCGAGAGGTCACCGCCATCGTGCGGAAAGGTAGCGACACCGACGGTGACCTGCAGGCCTTCGCTCGGCCAACCGGGCCCGCGCTGGGCCATTTCCGTGATCACGCGGCGCCGACAAGAATGAGCGCCCAGACCTCCGGTTTCGGGCAAAAGGAGATAAAATTCGTTGGCGTCGACGCGCGCCAGCACGTCGGTGTCGCGCACCGCGGCGAGCACGTGCTCGGCGACGAGCACCGTCGGCTCGACTTCTTCGAGCTCGGCCGAGCCAAGCTCGCGCTGCACGAAGATCGTCGCCAACGCGAAGCGGCGGTTGTGCCGGCGCGCCATGTCGATCTCGCGACCCGCGACATCCACGAAGTACGCGAACGTGTACGCGCTCGAGCTCGGGTCTTTCATCGACCCGCGGTGCGATTGCTCGCGCGCGCCGATCAGTGCAAGGGCTGTCGTGGCCTGCGCCGAAATCAGCGGCAACAGCGGGAATGCGTCGGCCGCGCCTCGGCCCTCGGCATTCTTGCCCAGCAAGATCATGCCGCTTTGCTCCCGCTTGAGCGAAAGGCGGATGGTGTCCAGGTTGCGCTCACGCGCGTGGTTCAAAAGCTCCATTTCGTCGCAAAAACTGGGCGCATCGCCAATCCCACCGCGACTTGCGACGCGCATGAGCTGGCGTGAGCCCTCGGCCGCCGGCACGTACACCGCGGCCAGCACCGCACCCACGCCGCTCACCAAGACCTCTGCCAAGCGCTCTGCGGCCTCCCGTCGCGTACCGGCTTCGGCGATCTCGGCGACCTGCTCCACGAGCGAGACGTGACGCAGCGACACGTTCGCGGCACGTTCCAAGCGCACCCGCTCGATGCGCTCGGCGAGGCGCGTCCGCACGTCGGATAGCGCATTGAGCAGCTCGTCACCGGACAGCGGCAGCACCAAGGTGCCCGCGCTGCCCAGCGCGCTCGCTTGCACCCCGAGGGACAGCCGTTCGGCGCCCGTCAACGCAAACACCGTCACGTGCGGTGCCAGCGCGCGGATGTGGTGGAGCACGGCGAGCCCCGCGCCGTCCCCCAACGTCACGTCGACGAACGCAACGTCTGGAACTTGCGAAGAAATTCGAACCAACCCCTCCGCGAGATCGGTCGCTACGCTGAGCCGATCCCCGGATTGGCTGAGGGTGCGGCTCATGATCTCGATCGCATCCGCACTGGACACGATCGCCACCACGTTCAAGTCGTGGCGCGCCCCCGCGATCTCCACGTTCACCGCACTGGGACCTCGCCCGAGAACACCCGTCGTGCCGGACCGCGCATGGTCACGTCCAAGGTCTCCCGAGCCACGGTGATGTGCAGCGGACCGCCCGGTAGGTGCACTTCGATTTCGGTGTCGAAGGGCACGCGCCCTTGCCGAGCAGCAGCGACCGCGACCGCGCACGCCCCGGTGCCGCAGGCCAGTGTGCGACCCACGCCGCGCTCCCAGACCAACACTTCGAGCTCCCGTTCGCCGCGCTTCAGCACGAGCTCCACGTTGGTGCCAGCCGGGAACTGCGCAGAGAACGCTGGTCCGAGTTGGTCGAGGCGTTGCTCGTCGAGCTCGGCATCGAAGCTCACCGCGTGCGGATTGCCCATGGAAACGAGCGCAAAATTGAGCGAGGCGCCGTCGAACGCATAGCCCAGCTCACCCTCCGGGAGGCCCCGCCCCATGCCCACAGAAACGGAGGCGCTCGCATCCGACCGCTCGACCGCGACCAAGCGCGGACCGGCATCCGTATCCACGATGAAGCTGACGCCCTGGGCGCGATCCTGCAGCGCCAGGTGCAGGGCAACGCAACGCAGCCCGTTGCCGCACATCTCGGGACGGCTCCCGTCGGCGTTGAGCACGACCATCGTCGCGCGCGCGCCCAAGGACTTGGGCGGCGTGACCAAAAGCACTCCGTCGCCACCGACGCCAAAGTGTCGGTCGCAAAGCTTGATCACTTGCGACGTGTCGAGGAGCGCTTCGTTGCTCGCGTCGACGACCAGAAAGTCGTTGCCCAGGCCTTCGTACTTGGCAAAGCGGAGGTTCGTCAGTTCGGTCATCGTGAGGTTCCGTCGCTCATGACTCTGAGTCCGCAGTACTAGTGTGGCCAGTCGTCACTCGCCCGCCGCCCGGCTCAGCTTGGCGACCAGCTCCGCCTCGTTGAACCCGACGATTACTACCAGCTTACTTCGAGACCCGGGGCCGGACACAATTTCGATCGCGCTTTTCGCGCACTGCAGAGCCGTTGCAAGCGTCCGGATCAGTTCGAGATTCGCCTCACCATCGACGGGACGCGCCGCCACCGAGACCGTAAGGGCGCCTTCGAAAGAGCCCAGAATTCTGCTTTTCGAGGCACGCGGCTTCACCCGCACGCGAATCCGCAGGCCGCCAGCGTGTTGCTCGAATTGGAGATGCATCATCGACGGGTCACAGTCTGCCGGTATCGCACGCCCTAGCGCGGCCGGCGGAGGTCCGGCAAGCTCTGCCGCAACTCTGGAAGCCGCGCGCTTCCGCAACACCTCCTCGACAATCTCCAATGCGACGCCCCCTCATCCTCAATGGGTTCATGGCTACCGGCAAGTCCACCGTGGGGGCGCTGGTCGCCCGAGACACAGGGCGACCGTTCATCGATCTGGATCGAGCGGTCGAAGCCGAGGCGGGCTTGAGCGTCGAGAGCCTGTTCGCCAGTCAGGGAGAGGCCAAGTTTCGCGCCCTCGAACGCGCCTGCCTGACGCGAATTTTGGATGCGGCCACGAGCTCCACGGAAGCGCCGGTGATCGCGGTCGGCGGCGGCGCCCTGATCGCGCGCGATTTGCGGCTGCGCGCCATCGATGAGTGCGTCGTGGTCACGCTGGAAGGGTCGCCCGCGGAGCTGGCGCGCCGCGCGCTCGCGCAAGGCGCTCGGCCTTTGCTCTCGGGGCCGAATCCCGAGCAACGCGTGACCGAGCTACTCGCCTTGCGCATGACCAGCTACGCCGAAGCTCACGCTCGGATCTCGTGCGAGGCACCAGTGGAAGCGGTCGCGTCGAGTGTACGCGCAGTTTGGGAGCGCGACGAAATAGCGGTGGCAGCCGGCGAAGCTTCATACGGTGTTCAGGTCGGGGCTGGCTTCGCCGCCGCGCGGATCGGTGGGTTGCTCGGGGACAGCCCGGTTTCCGTGCTGGTTTCCGACCGCACGGTCGCGGCGCTCCATGCCCCGCGCATCGAAGCGGCATTGGCGGCGGCCGGGGCTCGGGTGATTCGGATCGACTTCGAGCCCGGCGAGGCGCACAAGAACATCGCCTCGGTGGAAAGCGTGTGGCGGGCAGCGCTCGCCGGGTCCGCCGATCGCAAAGCTACGTTCGTCGCTCTGGGCGGCGGTGTGGTGACTGACATGACGGGGTTCGCAGCATCCACATACATGCGCGGCGTGCGTTGGATCGGGATTCCCACCACCCTGCTGGCAATGGTCGACGCCTCGGTGGGCGGAAAGACCGGCGTGGACCTCGAGTCGGCCAAGAATGCGGTGGGCGCATTCTGGCAGCCAGATGCCGTCCTGTGTGACGTGCAGCACCTGAGCACCGAGCCCGCGCGCGGCTTCACCAGCGCCCTCGCCGAAGTCGTCAAAACCGCTTTGATCGGCGATCCAGAGATGTTCGCGCTGCTCGAGAACAACGCGGAGCGTGTCGCGCGGCGGGATTTGGAGCTGACCGCAGAGCTCGTGCGCCGCTCGGTCCGAGTCAAAGCGCGCATCGTGAGCTTCGACGAGCGGGAGAACGGCCTGCGCGCGGTCCTCAATCTGGGCCACACCGTCGGTCACGCGCTCGAAGCTCAGGCGGGGTACACCGCCTTGAGCCACGGTGAAGCGGTGAGCCTGGGCTTGGTCGCGGCACTCCGGTTGGGCGAGGCGCTTGGCCGGACTCCTCGGGACCTGAGCGAGCGCACGCTCGAATTGCTCCGTCGCCTCGGCTTACCGGCGAGCTTGCTCGGTCAGCCGTTGAGCGCCGCGGCGAGCTTGATTGGCCACGACAAGAAGCGCGCGGGAAGCTCGGTTCGCTTCGTTTTCGCGCGCGGCATCGGCGACGTCGAGACGCTCCCTATCCCACTGTCCGAGCTGCGCACACGCGTCCTCGCCCTCGCAGAGTGAGGGATTGTTCGGCAGATCTGCTACTTCATTAAGCACCCAGATCCACAATCTTGGCGTCGCTCGCGCGGCCTCGGTACACTTCACGGAGGTGTGCGGCCAGACGCGGTCGTGCCCGTTCGAGGTCCCTATGCGCTCGGCAACCAAATATCTGCTCTCGGTGGGCTTACTATCGCTAGGCACGCTCGCGCTCACGTCGAGCTGTGCCGACAACAACAGCTCGCTGTACGTCATCGGCGTGATCGACATCAGCTCGACGAGTTGTGTCGCCAAGGCGGACACCACGGACGGCTTCCTGCCCGCCGGCACCTTGGACGTCGCGTTCACCAGCAGCTACACCGCGTTCGTGCTGGTCGGGAATCAGCTCACGCAGCGCGGCTCGCGCGAGCAGCTCCGCACCGAGACGTCGCGCATCTCGCTCCGTGGCGCGGAAGTCACGCTGACTACGTTGGACGGCCGCGAGATCGGCACCTACTCCACGGTCGGAACAGGCTTCGTCGACGCTGCCGCCGGTGACGTGCCCTCCTACGCCTCGATGGCGGTCAACGTCATTCCCCCAGCGCTCGGCAACACCGATACCGTGCGTAACGCCAAGGTCGTGTTGGCCAAAATCCGCGTCTTCGGAGATAGCTTGGGCAACGCCTCGATCACCTCGAGCGAGCTGGATTTCCCAATCAACATCTGCACGGGCTGCCTCGTCCGTTACCCGGCTGATGCCGCGGATCCGACCTCGGCCGGCGGGGGCGACTACAAGTGCTCCACCGCAACGACGACCACGCAAACCACTGCGGTCGCCCCCTGCGTTCAGGGCCAAGACCAGCCGTTCACGTGCACGTTCTGCTCGGCTGCCTACGATATCTGCCGCGATCCGAAGAACAATCCCGCGTATACGGCGACTCCCTGATCCGCCGCTCGGCGCGCCCTCGGTTGACCATCCAAGGTAGCCATGCGCGTCGCACCCATCCTCGGCTTATTGCCTGCACTGGTCGGCCTGGCTCGCGAGGGGCATGCCGAACCGGAGTGGAACGTCGCCGCCGAGACATCGCTGTGTGGCCGAGGTGAGCACGGCGCAGTCTGGAAAAAGACCGGGTTTTGCGGCGGCTTTCGCGGAGACGTGCTGTTCGGTCGGGAGCGGAACGCGGACCTCGCGCTTGGCCCGTATGCAACGTTCGGTACAGCCACGTTTTCGGACGTGCGCTTCGGCGGCGGCCTGAGCCTGCTGCTCCCCGCGCTGGGTGGTGATTTTCCGGTCGTCGTTTCGGCCGGTGCGCTCAGCCGCAACAGCAGCGATTTGCGGATCAGCAGCGAAGCGTTCTTCGGGCTTCGCAGCCATAACTTTCACGGCGCCTACGCGATGGCGAGCGGCATCGTGTTGGGTGGAGATGCAGCGGTGTCTGGCAGTCGGGGCAACACGCTCTACGTCGGCCTTCAGATCGACGGGCTGTGGCTCGCCCTGCCCTTCATCCTCGGCTACGAGGCGTTGCGCGGGACCCCGGACCCCGGCGACTGAGAGGCAAGCCTAATTACGTGCCGATCGACTACGGGTCGAGGCCGGGGCCGAAATCGAATTCGACCTCGCCGTCGTCCAGCTCAGCCTTCGCTTCGTTGGCGGCCGGAATTGCGGCGAGCTCGGCTGTGTCCGCCTCGAGTGCTGCGTCGATGCGCGCCACGAGGCTGCTCAACATCTCACGGGCGCGCTGCTCCGAGCGCACGCGGCGGTTTCGCTCATCCTCGAGGTCGTGCGCCAGTGACAGCGCTGCGAGCAACAGCGACTGCGGGGACACGGAGCGCCCGGGAGCAGTGAGCTTGCGCAAGCGATCGTCGACGACGTCGGCCAGACGATGCAGGTCGGCCTCTTCCGCAGTCGCTACGACGCGGTAGGTCTGCCCTCCAACGCGGAGCTCGACCGGACCTTTTGGCATGCGCGAGCGACGGTAGCACCCCAGCGCCCCAATGGAAATGCTCGCTCACCTGATTTGCGAAGCGCTCATTGGCCGCGATTTCAGTTGAAGAACGCGCAGGTTTTCCACAGCCGCTCGTGGGCAAATGATCCGCTAAAGGCGCGCCAGGCGCGCCCAGGATCGCCGGCCGAAACCTGCGATCCATGAGCTTCGAGGGAGCGTCCCGAACGGAGACGCGCCCTGCGGTTGGAGCGCGCGCTCAGCGGAGCAGCCGCTGCGAAAGATCAGACAGCACGCGCTGCATCTCCTCGGCAGACAGCGGACGCACGGCGAAGTGTGAACGACTCACCGCATCGAACGACGCTGCAACGACGAGCACGCGCAGCGGCTCGTTCAGCCCAGGCAATGCACCGCGCGCTTCGACTTCATCGCCGAGCACCTTCATGACGTGCTGCGCGAGCAGCGACACTTGTGTTGGCTCGGCCGCTTCCGGTTGCGCGCGCAGTGCGACCTGGGCGATCGCCGGCAACGCGAACAGGTGTTCGGTCCACGCGCGAGCCAGGGCGCGGAGGCGCTCCAGCGGGGTGCGTGCACTTTGCAGAGCGACCTCGGCGCGCGCCGAGAAATCACGCAACGCGCGCGCGGTGATCGAGACCAAAGCGTGCTCGATGTCGTCGAAGTACTCGTAGAACGTATTGCGACCAATGCCGGCGAGCTCGACGACGTTGGCCACGTTCAGGCCGCGCTCAGAGCCGATGAGCGCCGTGATCGCTGCCACGACGCGCTCGTGCTGCGCCGCTTGCCGTTGGGGACGACTCAAACCCCGATCGTACCGACCCCGCTTCGGAGCGGTGGTGAGCGCGTGCGGGGGCTTCATTGAGAGAACGATATCTCAATGAACGAGGTTTCGGTCGTGATTTGCGAGATGGGTCGGGCACAAATGCAAGAACAAAGAGACAATTCCGTACTTATAAACTCGACTTCGCGCGTACACTGAATCGTAAACTAATATTATCATTGTTGTTTTTTACAGAGACAGTGAGTATTCATGAGTTTCACGTGAAACGCTTTTGCCGGACGCACGTCCAATGTACGATTGCGGCCAGACTTGGTGCTCCGCGACACCGCTCGTGGGGGCCTCAGCGTGGCGGCTCCGCGCCATCGCCCCGTCCTACAATTCGGTCTCTCCAAGGCAATCTGCGGGGACTTCCAGTTCCGTTTGACTTGACCGCCTTCGAGCAGCCCGCGTGCGCTGCATTGTGCCGCGTCGTCCCACCACTCGAGTCCGCGAGCTTGAGCCCGCCCCGGATTGAGCGGTTGCTGCCGGTGAGATGCTAGCTTGGGCGCGCGGAACCGTCCTTTCGCGGTTCCGGCGCGTCGTTCGGTCACTTAATCTTCGACTTGAGCGGAGCGGGCTCTGGATGCCCAACGAAGGGAGTGCGCTGCGGCAGGCACCCGCGAGCGCCCCAAGTAGCGAGGTCTGACGGACGCGCCGTAACCTGTGCTTACGCTACCCTCGCCGCGCTTTGGGTCGATCGCCAATCGGGCTATCGCGGCCACCCTTGCTGTGCGACTGCTTCCAGGGGAGCGAGCGGTTGGTGGCGCGACTCAAACGTCTGCTCACGTCCCCGAACGCGCCGTGCGGACAAAGCTGTAGCTCGTCCGTCGCACCAAAACTGTCGCCGAGTGCTATTACGGCGCGGTGCGATTCGAATCGTTGATTGACGAGTCTCTCAGCGCGCTGAGGGGGAGTGACTCACTCCGCGAACCGGATGATGGCAGTGCACGCGCCGCGGTCGAGGCCGCCGCCCTGCGGCTCGGGGTGTCGGCGATCGACGCTTCTTCGAACGACTACCTGGGCTTGGCCGGTCAGGTCGTTTCACGTGAAACACGAGGCAACCTCGGCGCGGCCGCCTCGCGCTTGGTTCACGGGACTACCCGCGAGCACTTGGATCTCGAAGCGCGGCTGGCCGCCTGGGTGGGAGCTGAGAGCGCGCTCCTCTTCTCGTCTACTTATGCCGCGAACGTCGGGCTGATCTCGGCTTTGGGTGTCGCGGAGTCAGTGGTCATCTCGGATGCGGCCAACCACGCATCCCTGATTGACGGGGCCAGGCTGGCCAAGGCTGACGTACGGGTCGTCCCGCACCTCGATTTGGGCGCGCTCAGGCAAGCTCTCAGCGAGGCGCGAGACGCCAAGGCGTGTTGGGTGGTCACCGAGTCGTACTTCAGCATGGACGGGGACGGACCTGACTTGCCAGCCCTGCGTGAGCTGTGCGATGCCTACGATGCCTGCCTCATCGTCGACGAGGCCCACGCGGTCGGCGTGTTCGGACCCCGTGGCGCGGGTCGCTGCGCGGAGGGGGACGTGAAGCCCGAGGTGATCACCGGGGCCTTGGGAAAAGCGGTCGGCAGTCACGGCGGATTTGTCGCGGGCGATTCTCAGTTGCGCACCTTTCTTTGGAACAGAGCCCGGAGCTTCGTGTTCTCCACCGCGCCTTCGCCCCAACACACTGCGCAGAGCACCGCTCAGCTCGCCCGAGTCGTCGAGGCCGACGCGGCTCGCGCTCGTCTCGCTCGTCACGCGACTGAGCTGCGCGCCGCTCTCAGCGAAGCCGGCCTTCCCCTTGCTCCCGCGTCGTTCGGGCCGATCGTTTCTATTGTCCTCGGAGACAACCGGACGGCTCTCGACGCTGCGGCGCGCCTTCGCGCGCTCGGTGTCCTCGCGCAAGCAATCCGCCCGCCGACGGTTCCACTCGGCTCCGCGCGGCTTCGACTTACAGTAAAAGCGACGTTCAGCGCAGAAGACGTGCAACGCCTAGCCCGCTCGGTGGTGGAGTCATGCCGCGCCTCGTGATGCTGGGTTGCGGCACGGGAGTCGGCAAAACGCGGGTCAGCGTCGCGCTGCTTCGAGAGCTTGCCGGGCGGGGTCTCCCTTGCCTCGGTCTGAAGCCGATTGAGAGTGGGATCGAGCTGCAGCTGCAAGACGGATCCGCGCCTCCCGGCTCGGACGCTGCACAGCTGAGCGCGGCTGGCTCAGGCCGCGCTTCCATTCTGCATCCGCTGTACGCGCTTCGGGAACCGATCTCGCCGCATCTCGCCGCGCGAAACTCCGGGCTGAAGCTCGAGCTAGCCGCAGCTGCTCAGTGGGTCAAAACCGCCGAGCTGGCAATGACACCGCATGTATCGTCAGATAGGGCGCTTTGGACGGTCGTTGAAAGCGCAGGGGGTGTGTTTTCGCCACTCGGACTTGGGCAAACCAACTTCGACCTCGGGCGAGCGCTCGAGCCGGCCATCTGGGTGCTCGTGGCTGCCGATACGCTCGGCGTTTTGCACGACGTGACCGCGACCTGGGAAGCAATGGCTGCGCGCGGCCGAACACCGGACCACCTCGTGCTCTCTCAGGCGCGAGAGCCGGACGCGAGCACTGGGAGCAACGCAAATGAGCTCCGCACGCTGGGCATCGCTACGCCGAGCGCGCTGCTCGCGCGCAACGACGATCGCGGGATCGTGACCCTGGTCGACCGACTGATCGCCGCCCAGCACGCAGGCTGACGCAAGAGCGCGTTAAACGACGCGACCGTTCTCGAGCCGCACGCAGCGCGCGCCCAAGCGCTCCGCCAAGCCATCCGCGTGATTGACGACGATCACGAGCACGCCGCGCGCGCGCTCCTCCAAGAGCGCATTTTGGAGGTGCTCCGCGCTGGCTCGATCCAGGCCCGACCACGGCTCATCCAGCAATAAAAGCGACGGATCGTTGACCATGGCGCGGGCCAGGGCCACACGCTGCCGTTGGCCGCGCGAGAGCGTGCCGACGCGCCGATCTGCCAATGCCTCCGCGCCCACACGGCGAGCCACACGATCCCAAGCGCCCTCCACCGCCACTCCGTAGACGCGCGCCGCGAGCTCCACGTTCTGCCGCGCGGTCAGCTCGCGGTAGCAGAGCGAGTCGTGCGCCACCCAACCGATGTGAGGCCGCACGAGCTCGAGATCCGTGCCCAACGGGTGATACACGACCTCGCCAATGGTCGGCGCGAGCACTGTACCGATGACAGCCAAGAGCGTGCTCTTGCCGGCCCCGTTGGGACCTTCCAAAAACGTGATGCTCCCAGCATCGAAACGCGTGCTCACTGCGCGCAGCGCCGGCGTCGCACCGAACAAGCGCGTCACGCTGCGGACCTCGATGTGCTCGATCACGGCTCGGCCCGCAGCGCTGAGCGATGCCGAAGCCGGGTGGCCACGCTGTAGGGTGGCCGGCGCAAACTCGACCGAGCGCGCGCACCTGCTGCATGAATGCCGCCCCGGCTCGTCGGCTCATCGGGCATTTGTGCTGGATGCGCTTGATTCATCGATAAACCCGCTAAAGTACGGCTATTTCCGCTTGACCCAGAATACAGCCATCGCATGCTAACATGCTCTCCGAATGAGTTCTTCCGCTCTTGCGATGCCAGCCCAGCGTCTCGAGCACTTGCTCGAACTACGGCGCGCCGTGGAGGGTGCGCTCGAGGGTAAGTCGGAGGTCGTGGAGCTAGCGCTGACCGCGCTGCTCGCACGCGGGCACATCTTGATCGAAGACGTGCCCGGCGTCGGCAAAACCACGCTCGCCCGCGCTCTCGCGCGCGCCGTCGGCGGCGAGATGCGGCGTGTTCAGTTCACCAGCGACTTGCTGCCCAGTGACGTGCTCGGCGTCTCCGTGTTCGACCAGCGCACTTCGGAGTTCGTGCTCCGGCATGGTCCCGTGTTTTCCAACGTGCTGCTCGCTGACGAGATCAACCGCGCTAGCCCCCGCACGCAGTCGGCCTTGCTCGAGGCCATGAGTGACGAACAGGTGTCGCTGGATGGCAAGACGCATCCACTGCCAGAGCCGTTCCTGGTCGTAGCGACCCAGAATCCTCAAGATTTCGCGGGTACCTTCCCGCTCCCCGAGTCGCAGCTCGACCGTTTCATGATGCGCATTCGCATCGGCTATCCGCCGCCGCAGGTCGAGATGCGGCTGATGATGGAGCCCGATCACGACCGCATCCAGAATGTGCCCGTCGTGCTCGATCCAAAGACGCTCGTGAGCTTGCAGCGCGAGGTCGAGCGCGTGACGATGGATGGTTCGCTAGGCACCTACCTACAAGCGCTGGTGACCGCAACTCGCGGCAGCCCAGCGCTCTCGCTCGGCGCGAGCACACGCGCCGGCATGAATCTGTCGCGCGCAGCTCGCGCCCGCGCGCTGTTGAACGGCCGTGACTACTGCATCGCCGACGACATCCACAGCCTGGCCGTGCCGGTGTTCGCGCACCGCGTGCGCTTGGCCGCACACGCCGAGGGCTACGCTCCCACTCGAGAAGAGACCGAAGCCGCGATTCGCGAGGTCATCGCCCGCGTTCCAGTGCCACTCTGAGCGAGAAACGAGCGAATGGCAGATTCTCGACTCATCGAGGCTCCTTCGCCTGCGTCGGCCGCGCCCGCCTCAGGACCCATTGCCCGGCCCGCTACGTCCTCGCGCCAACGCTTGGCTGTGGTCTTGGCCCAGCTTCGGCGTTGGTTTCGCCCGCCGCGCCGCCTGAAGCTGACGCGCGAAGGCAAGTACTTCATTGGGATCACCTTCGGCGTCGGCTTCGCGGCGATCAACACCGGCAACAATTTACTTTACCTGCTCCTCGGCATGTTGCTGTCGATGATCGTCGTCTCGGGCGTGCTGAGTGAGCTTAGCCTGCGCGACCTCACGGTCGTCCGCCGCTTGCCGCCGCGAGCTCAAGTCGCGCGCCCGCACTTGGTGGAGATAGAGGTCTTCAATCACAAGCGCCGCATCCCTTCGTATGCGATCGAGGTCGAAGATCTGCGCGCGGGGCAGCCCGCTGATAAGCGCTGCTTCTTCCTAAAAATCAGCCCCCGCTCCGCGCAAGTGGCGGCCTATCGCCGGACGCCGGCGCGCCGCGGCCGTGACCGGCACGTTGGCTTTCGCGTTGCCACGCGCTTCCCCTTCGGCTTGTTCGAAAAATCGCGCGAGCTGACCGCGGACGGCGACTTGATCATCTATCCCGCGGTCGACCCGGTGCAGCTGCCGAGCAACCTGCCGGGCGACCGCATGGGCGGCAACTCCGCGTTCGGTCGCGGCTCGGGCGACGAGATCCTGTCTCTGCGCCAGATGCGCGAGGGCGACGACCCTCGGGACATCTACTGGCGCAAGAGCGTCGAGCAGATGATCGTGCGCGAGCGCGCCCGCGAGGTTCGGCGTGACGTCTCGTACGTGATCGACTCGACGCACCCCGGCCGCACCGCGGACGACGATTGGACTGCGCGCTTCGAACGGCGCATCCGTGACGTCGCATCGCGGGCGGTCGCCCACATCAAACGCGGGGATGGCGTCACCGTGCGAGCGCGCAGTGGCGAACGCGTCCGCGCCACGAGCGCCGTCGGGGCCGACCCCGTGCTCCGGTTCCTCGCCCTGCTCGAAGCCAAGCCTGCCGAAGCCAGCGCGGAAAGCGGCGTCGAGAGCGCGCAAACCCGCGGCCAGGCCCGAGAAAGCGCGTGAGATTCGGGCTGATACACCGGATCATGACCGACAGCCTGGCGGCGCTCGGGCTGCTGGCCTTGATCACGAGCGGAGAGCTCAACCACTGGCTGACAATCGCGATCTTGATCGGCTTGGTCGTCGCCGTGGTCATCCCGGAGAGCTTCCAAGACCGCCCCTTGGTGCGGCGCATCGGCGTCGCTCTGCCGCTAGCGTTGCTGGGCGCACAAGCCGTGCGTTTGTTCCTGGGCGCGAGCCTGCTGGAGACCGCCGTCGAGTTCGCGGCCGGTTTGCAGGTGATTCGCCTGGGCACGCGGCGCGGCGCGGCTCACGACCAACAAGTGATCGTGCTCGCGTTGCTGCATTTGATTGCCGCAACCGTGCTCGGCAGCGGCCTGGCCTACGGCCTTTGTTTTCTGGGCTTTTTGGTGATCGCACCCGGCGCGCTCGTGCTCAGTCATCTGCGGCGCGAGGTCGAAGGCAATTATCGGCAGGGCGCCCGTGACCGCACCGGTTTGCCGGTGGACGTGCCGCGCATCCTGCGCAGCCGGCGCGTGATTGGCCGTTCGTTTTTGGTTTTTACGTGTCTGCTGTCAGTGCCGATCTTCCTGTTCACGCTCGGTCTGTTCGTGGCCTTTCCGCGGGTCGGTTTGTCCCTGCTGTTACTCAGCCACCCCAAGGCCGAGCGCATGGTCGGCTTTACCGAACACGTGGATCTCGGCGGTGTCGGCCGGCTGCGCAGCGATCCGACGATCGTAATGCGCGTGGACGTCCCCAACTTGCCGAAGGAGCCGCCGCCGCGCGTGGCCTTGTACCTGCGGGGCGCCGCCTTCGATACTTACCGCGGCAAAAGTTGGTCGCGCAGTAGCGGTGGGACGCTGCGGGCCGACCAACACGGACGGCAAGTGCAAGTGCTGCGCTTTCCAGATCCAGTTCACGACCGAACGATGCACATCGATCTCGAACCGATCGAGCCGGCGGTCGTGTTTCTGCCGCCCGAGGCGGTAGCTCTTACCGTCTCGGTGCAGGGTGCATCGCTCCTGAATAACGTGCCCCAAGTCACGGGTGGACCCGAGGGGTCGCTGACCTACAAAACCCAGGATGAGCGCGGCCTACGCTATGACGTTTCTCTCGCCGGTCCGGAGGAGCCGACCTCCGTGTCGCTGCTGCCCAGCGAGCGCCCGCGTTACCTGAGCTTACCGTCGGATCTGCCGCCGCGCGTGACCGAGCTTGCCCGTTCCTGGGTCGGCGCGGCCAAAGATCCACGCCTCGAGGCACGCCTGATCGAAGCCCGGTTACGCAAGGACTACCGCTACGACGTCGATTCGCCGTCGGGCTCGACGAAGAACCCGCTGTACGACTTCTTGTTCGTGTCCAAACGCGGTCACTGTGAGTTCTATTCGACAGCCATGGCGGTGATGTTGCGCACGCTCGGTGTGCCGACCCGCAACGTGACTGGGTTCATTGGTGGCACCTACAACCGCTTCGCTCGCTCCTACGCGGTTCGCCAAGGCGACGCCCACTCGTGGGTGGAAGTGTACTTGGACGACACGGGCTGGACCCGCTTCGACCCCACACCGCCCGCCAGCGCCGCACCGCAAAGCGATATCACCGGCTTGCTCGCGTTCGTGCGGGACTTCGTGGAGGCCACGACGCAGCGCTGGAATCGCCACGTCATCGGCTACGACTTGAAGCAGCAAGTCGGACTGCTGCGCTCGGTACACCGCGGTTACAGCTCGCTGCGCGACCGGCCGGGCACGGTCGGAAAACTGCTGTCGTCGCCGCGCTTGACGCTGCTCTTGGTGATCGCGCTGATCGGCGCAGGCTATGGCGTGCTGTGGCTCAACCGCCGGCGTAAGTCGCAGTCGCCGGCGGCTCGCGCGGCAACGGAACGTGAAACGGCGGCCCGCGAGATTGTCGAGCTGTATCGACAGTTGGAGCTGGCGCTCGCCGCGCGGGGTGTTCCGCGCCCGAGCGGTACTCCACCCCGGGCCCATGCGGTCGCATTGGCTGTGATGGGGCATCCCGTCGGCGAAGAGGCTTTGGCGCTCACCGAGCGCTATCTGGCGGCGCGCTTCGGGAGGGACACGCTGAGCGCCGAGGAACGGCGAGACTATTTGCGGCGAGTCCGCGTGCTACGGGTGCGCGGAAGCAGCGAGAAAGCCGCCGCTTGAAGCTCACGCCGCTTGCGGCGCGTCCGAAATAGCGGCCTGGCGACGCAGCACGACCTGAGCGGACCCGGCGAGCGTCTGAGCGACGCCGTACACCGCACTGCGACTCGGACGAGCGCGGAGCGCATCCAACTCCAAATCCGGCGCGCCGTGCTCTACCCAAGCCACGATGACTGGAGAGTGCTCACTGCTCGCCTGATCGATTTGGAGAACATCCACCGCGATGCCTTGGGCGAGCTCCTCCGCGGTGACTGCACGCTGGACCGAGGCGAGCGGGCGGTGACCCGCACCGGGCAACTGATTGGCGACGACGCTGCTTCGCGCGTACGATTGAACGATCAGGCGGTAACCGGCGCTGGTGGCAGCTCCCAAATCCTGGGCCGAGACTTCCGCGCGCATCCGCTCGACAGACACGGCCCCGATGCTGGTAGCGGCGAGCAGAGCCATCCAAGAAGCGTTGGCAGCCGCAGAGCTCACGACGGAAGAACGCGCTTTTCGCGTCCGCGTTCCGATGCTGTCCGTGTTTGCCATGTCTGCCTTGCCTTCTTGATCAACGCCTGAGAGAGCAGTTCGTTTCTGACCATTTTGATAAGCAGGTTCCGTGCCAAGCAAATCGAGACGATCGGGCTTCCCAGATTGGACACTTAGTCGCGTTTTTGACAGTTGATCCAGGTCGCGCGAAACCCAGCCACGGGTCGCAGCCGACCCGTCCCACTAAAAATCCTACGAATCACGCTCAAAGCGCTGGTTTGGGCTGGGTAATCAGGGCGGCCGCCCAGCTCAATGCGCTTGCGCACGAACCTTCGGACACGGCGGACTGCGAGTTTCGTCGAAACGGACCGAACGTCACGCCGAGCTCTCGACCGCGGCGTAACACCGCGAATGGGCCACGAGTGTGCCGCTCGCGACACACTTGTCCGGCTCGGGTGGCTCGCTCGGCGTCCGCGGCGGACACGAACTCGGACAGACGACCGCGGCTGTCCGCACCTTGGTCCTCCGGGGCCAGCACGCCGCGCGCGAACGCATGTAGGGCATTCAGCGCCGCGGCTTGAGTGTCATAGCGGAGCCGCCACGCCACGCTGAAGAGCTGTCCGTCCGAGTAGGACGTTAGACGATCCCCCGCCCAGCCCGCCGCGGCTTCACGGGCGGCGCGGGCGGGCATCCACTCTTCGAAAAGCACGCGCAGGGTCTGCTCGCCGTACACGTCACTGTACACGGCCTGGGTTGGCCCATTGCTGCTCGGGGTGAGGGCAGGCAGGGCCTCCGGGGCTTCGTTGGCGTCGTACTTGTCGAGGTGCAGTATTTGCTCCGTGCTCGAAGGCAAACGCTGCCAAGCGGCCGCCACCGCTGGCCAGCCGCCACGCCGGCGAAGCGCGTTCACGAATGACAAGCCGTCCACATACGGCGCGACCACCGAGCGCTTGATGATCGCGGGAACGCCCTGCACCGAGCCGGCGGACAGCGCGCTTTGCAGGTCCATCACGGAATCTGGCATGTCTGGGGCGCGCACGTGCTTGTCGACGAATAGCGCGTCGATCATGGCGCTGGTCGCGTCGCCTTCGGCGAGCGCGTGGACCGCGCCTTGCCAATCCCCGGCGTCGTCACTCCAATCGAGCAGCTTCTCCAAGCCGTAGTGCTGGTCCTGCAGCGCGTGCACGAGCTCGTGCCAGAGGGTGGCGTCGAGCTCTTTGCCGCGCACGTCCCCGCCGATGAACATGGTTTTCTCGTGGGGCTCGTAGAAGCCGAGCAACTCCGAGCGCATCACTTGCAAGAGGCCACGCCGGTAGTCGAACGACGCCGGCACCGTGCCCAGAGCGAAAAGGATTTCCCCCGATGCGTTCACTACCGCGGGCGGGATCTCGGTGTCCAAACTGCGTTCGACGCGCGACACCATTTCTTCGCGGCTGATTATCCGACCCTTGACCGGCCCGGTGGCGTCGAGCTCACGCAGCCCCGAAACGAAGCGGAGCGCGCGAGCAACGGTCGCCTCGGCTGCGGCGTTTTGCTGCGCCGTTGCTGGGTCGCTATTGGCGCTCTCATTCGGTGACGTCGCGTGAGCCGACTGCGCAGGGGACGCTTCCGGCGCGGCGACCGGGGACACGATGCTGGGCGCGCGACCGGCGCACGCGACGACCAGCCCGGCAGTGAAGGCCCATGCCGACGAGCGACGGACGGCGCTCATCGCTGAGCGGCGGCGCGCAAGGCGTCGAGCGCCTGCTTGCGGTCGCGCTGACCGAAAATGGCATTGCCCGCCACGAGCATAGTCGCACCTGCGGCCACCACACTTGCCGCGGTGTCCGGAGCCACGCCACCGTCCACCTCGAGCTCGACCTTCACGCCTGCTTCGTCGATCATGCGGCGCACGGCGGCGATCTTGGGCAGCACGTGAGGCAGGAACTTCTGCCCGCCAAACCCGGGATTTACGGACATGAGCAGGATCAAGTCCACGTCCGACATCACGTAGCGCAGCACGTCTTCGGTGGTGTGCGGATTCAGCACAACCCCCGCCTGCACCTTGAGGTCGCGCAGCTGATGCAGCGTGCGTTGCAAGTGCGTCGAGGCTTCGACGTGCACGCTAATCGAATCTGCCCCGGCATCGGCGAAGGCCGCAACGTAACGCTCGGGCTCCACGATCATCAGGTGCACGTCGACGTGAACTTTGGTTGCGCGCCGCACCGCGTTCACGATCAACGGACCAAGCGTGATGCTCGGCACGAAACGGCCATCCATCACGTCGACGTGAATCCAATCCGCGCCGGCGGCTTCCGCCTCTTTCACTTCCTCGGCCAGCCGTCCGAAGTCCGCGCTCAAGATCGAAGGAGCGATTCGAAACTCACGACGCGCTGACTTCTCTGACGCATTTGACATCGATGGCTCAGTGTTAACAGCGGGCGCGACACGCGGCTACTGCTCATCGGCCCGTAACGCCCAGCTCCGCGTGTCGCAAGCCCACTTGCGTTTCTGAGGGCCTCCGAAGAAATGCGTGTTATTCTCACGAGAACGCTGATTTTCGGATTTTGCGGCGGAGCAGACTGAGCCCATGATCACTCGGCCCCTCGGTAAGCAGGACTACGATCACATCGTGCAGATCATCGATCGCTGGTGGGGTGGGCCAACGACCGCGCTTGCGCATCCGATCTTCTTTCACGAGCTCGGCTCCATGGCTCGCGTGGTGGAGCACGACGGCATCTTGGTCGGCTTCCTACTCGGCTTCGTCGCCCCCGGCCCGCCCAAGACTGGTTACGTGCACCTGGTGGGGATTCACCCGGACTATCGGCGCCGCGGTGTCGGCAAGGTGCTCTATCAAACCTTCGAGGAAGACGCGCGCGCCGCTGGCTGCACGCGACTCAAAGCAATCACCACCAGCGGCAACGAGGGCTCAATCGCGTTTCATCGCGCGACCGGTTGGAGCGTGACCAGCGTGGAGGATTACGCCGGGCCAGCGCGGACGCGCGTCGTGTTCAACAAGAGCCTCTAAATTCCTGGGGCTTACCTGGGTCTGAGGCGGTGTTTCCGCGGCGCTTTGTTGGCCGAGCGGCCGCCGGCATTTGACGCGCGGGCCGTGCACGTTAGAAGCTGCGCGCAGCGGTCATGAGCAATCCCTCCGAAGGCAGCGTCACCCCCGCCGAGCTCCGGTCGATCGGCTTGTTCGGGGCGCTGAGCGATGACGTGCTGGTGCACCTGAGCGATACCCTCAGCGTGCAGACGCCGGAGTCCGGCGAGGTCGTGTTCCGCGAAGGCGACGACGCCAACGCCATGTACGTGGTGCTGCGTGGCGAGATGGAAGTGCTGAAGAAGAGCAAGCGCGCCACTGAAGCACGCGTCGCTTTGCTCGGCCCCGGGGATTGGTTCGGCGAGATGAGCATCGTCGACATCCAGCCGCGCTCCGCCACGGTGCGCGCGCTCGCACCGGGCCGCCTGCTACGGATCAGCGCCGCGGACTTGGACGCGCTGTATCGCTACGATTTGCGCTCGTATTCGCTGATCGTGCTCAACTTGGCGCGCGAGCTCAGCCGACGCTTGCGCGTCGCAGACGGCATCTTGGCGGACCTGATCTCGAACGTGCTCGATCAGTACATCCGCCCCGGCGCGAGCTAATTCTTTACGCCCGCTTCACCGGCGTTGCTCGCGCCGGCTTCGCTGTCCTCCGAGCCGCCTTCGGCGCTCGAACCGGCGGCACCCGGCTCGTCCGTGCCGCTCATTCCGCCGGCTGCGGCGCCCGCAGCGCTCGCGCCACCGTTGCCTTGCGCGGCGCCGGAGGCACCCCCGGAAGGATTCGACGAGGTTCCTGCTGAACCGAAGGCGCCGGCGTTGTTCTGCGGCACATCGACCTGCGGCGGCTCCGGCTGGGGATTGAGAAAACACCCCGGCACCAGCAGAGCGAGCCACAACCATTTGTGCCGACGGAGGCGCATGCGTCAGTGCGCCTGAAGCACAGATTGAGCCAACGCGATCCCATGCAAACCGTGCCCACGGCGTGGCAAAAGGCACAACCTGGCACAGGTAGTGACAAGGAAGTCAGGCCTCGAGAGGTGCTGGGGCAGTCAGTGACCGAGCACGCCCGAAGTTCCGCCTTCGCCGCCGTCACCGAGGTCGCCGCCGGCACCGGCTTCGATCGTGGAACCTGCAGCTCCGGCGGGGCCAGCGCCAGCGCTCGGCGAGCCCGACCCGGACGCGCCTCCGAAACCTGTCCCGTTTCCGCCACTGCCCCCGCCCGAGCCACCCGAACCGAACGTGCCACCCGCGGAAGCACCGCCAAAGCCACCGTTCGGCGCCGCGCCGGCGGCACCTGGCGCGGCACCACCGCTGGCCGGTGCGCCTGCACTCGGTGCGCCTGCCGAGTTGGTGGCTCCGGCGCCATTGACCACGTTGCCGGTGCCGGCGTCCTGGTTTGAGCCACTCGGGCCGCCCGGCTTCGCTCCACCCGGCACATCCACACCCGGATTGAGCGTGCATGCCGCGCCTGCGACGGCCCAGAACAGCCAAAGCGCGTGCCGCAGGTGGGACTTCATTGGGCCACAGATAGCAAAATACTGGCCACCTTGCTGCGCTCACCGTCGACGGGCAGATCGCGCCTGGGCGAGTAACTTCAGCGCCGCGCTCGGATCGCTGGGCGAAGCCTCCAACCCGTCCGCGACGAGACCGAGCTCGCTCGCTAGCTGGCGAAGCACGGCCGCGATCTCGTCTGCATTGGCAGCGAAAATATCGCGCCACATTGCTTCGGCACCACCGGCGCTGCGCGTGGTCGCGCGGTAGGCCGGACCTGCCGCCGGCAGCGCTCCCGCGCGCTCGGCGAGCACCGACAGCGCGCTCGCGAGCAACTGCGGCGCGTGACTCGTGTATGCGACCGCGCGATCATGCTCCGCGATGCTCAGGTGGACCGATTTCGCTCCGACCCATTCGATCAGCTGCTCGACCCGAAGCACCGCATCCAGGTCGCTATCTTCGGGGCAGACGAGCCACGTTTGACTGTGAAATAGCTCTGCGCGCGCCATGCCAGCGCCGCCCTCCGGGCCGCCTGCCATGGGGTGCGCAGGCACGAAGCGACGAGCGCGCGGGAGCCCGGCGATGCGCGCGCAAATCGAGCGCTTGGTGGAACCGCAGTCAGTGACCGCTTGCGCAGTCTCGAGCAGCACGGGCAGCGCACTTTCGATTACGCTGACAGGCGCGGCCAGCAAGCAAAGATCGGCTTCGGCTGCGACGCGCTGAATGCCCGCTCGATCCGAGCTGTCGATCTGGCGGTCGCTGAGCGCTCGGACTTCCGGGCTAGCGAGCGCTGCGGGCAGGTCCAGCGCGATGATCTCGACGTTCGGCGCGGCTTTTCTTACGGCTGCGGCGACCGACGCGCCGATCAAGCCGAAGCCGAACACCGCGAGTCGCTTCATTTGCGGACGACAGCGCCGATTTCGCGCAAACGCTCGGCGAGCTCGACCGCCTCTTTCCAGCGCAGCGTCGCTGGCACACGAGGGACCTCACCTTCGCGACCCACCCAGGTGCGCAGGATCACGCCGTCGGCACCGGCGGCAATCGCCGCGCAGGCAACGGCCTGCGAGTACTTGGCGCGCTGAGCAATGCTCGCCACGTCGACCACCAGTGGCAGGTGGGTGCGGATCTTGGCGCGCGCGATGGCCGCGATCTCCAACGTGCGTGCGCCATTCGGGTACTCGCCACCCGCCTCCAGCAACACGACTTTCTCCGAACCGCGTTCGAGCTCGCGCTCGGCGGCACCAATCCAGGAATTGGCGCCCCAGCTGGGCTGCCGCTCCACGAAACGCACGGGAAAAGCCTGCTGCAGCGGCTGCGGATGCATCGACAAGCAAACCAACGAGCCCACGTTGTCGAATGCGAGATGTGAGCGCGTGACCGCTGCGTCGAAAGGCCGACCCGCGGCGACCGCGTACGGTAGCTCGGCCGAAGGCGTGCGCTCTTCGTCACCCAGCGCGCGTTTGCGTGCCGAGCCAAGCGGGCCTACTGGCTCGATCGCGATCCAGGGACGCTCACCGCCGATGCTGCCCCAGGCGCCTTCGACGACCGTGGAGCGCTGACGGAAGCGACGCGAGGCCAGTCGAAAGGGCTCGCTCACGCGCGTCACTTGGGCGACGGCATCGAACTCGCTCACGACGGTCACGTCATTCGCGCTGACATCCCCGACGACGCCGAGGATGGTGCGCGACTGACCGCTCGAGCGATGCACGTCGAAGCCTGCTGCAACTAGGAAAGAAATAACGCTCTCGATCGCCGCGTCGGACGCATCGGGCTCCATGACCACGATCATTTGGGCTGGCGAGCCTATCAAAGAGCGCGTTTTCTCGCCACTCGAGACAGGCCTTGGCGGCCCTGGATAAGGAACGCTATGGTTTCAAGCTCAGCGGTCTCGCCCGCTCGAATCCTGCGCGCTGCGCCGATGAACGACCCCAACGACGCGATGATTGGAACCCTGGCTGCGGGGCGCTACCGCGTGATGAAGCTGCTCGGTGAGGGCGGCATGGGTCAGGTGTACCTGGCGGAACACGTCGCCATCGAAAAGCGCGTGGCGCTCAAGGTGCTGCGCGCCGAGTACGCCGCCAAGGGCGAAATCGTGACCCGCTTCCAGCAGGAAGCGATCAGCGCCTCGCGCATCAAGCACCCGAACGTGCTCGACGTGTTCGACTTTGGGCAGCTCGACAACGGCTGCTTCTACCTGGCGATGGAGTTCCTGGAAGGGAACGATCTCGCCGACGAGATCACGCGCCGCAAGGTACTGGACGCGGCGACCGGGATTCGCATCTCGATGCAAATCTGCCGCGCCCTAGCCGCGGCGCACACCAACGGCGTCGTGCACCGCGACATGAAGCCGGAGAACGTGTTCCTGCAACGCACGGCCGATGGCGAAGAGATCGTCAAGATCGTCGACTTCGGGATCGCCCAGCTGCGCTCGAAAGACGACTCGATCATCGAAACCAAGCGCCGCCTCACGCGAACGGGCATGATTTTCGGCACGCCGGAGTACATGGCGCCCGAGCAAGCCAGCGGCAAACACGCCGACATGCGTGCCGACATCTATGCCGTCGGCATCATCATGTACGAGATGTTTACGGGCGCCGTGCCGTTCACGGGCGAGACGTTTCTCGGAGTGCTGGCCAAGCACTTGAACGAAACGCCCCCGCAAATGAACGCCGTGTTCCCGGAGCTGACGATCTCGCCCTCATTGCAGGCGGTAATCATGCGCGCCCTGGAGAAGGACCCCTCGGTCCGCTACCAGACCATGCTCGAGTTCGCACAGGCCATCGCGAGCAGCGTGGATGCCGCCTCTCTTGGTTACCGAGCACCCAATCCCTCGCAGGGCGAGCATTCGATGTCGTTTCTGCCGCATGCGCCGGGCACTCCGACGCATCAGCAGTTTGGGCGCTCGACCCCACCACCTCCCCCCGGCGTGCAGACGCCGGAGCCGGGGCCGCTCGTCGCGGTCAGCGCGGGCAAAGACACCGACGCAGCGCGCGCCGAAACATTGATCGGGGCCGAGGCGAACACTCGGCCGCCCGCTCGCGGCAAAGGCGGGCTGGCCGCGGCGTTGGTCGCCGTGATCGCGCTCGGCGGCGCCGGCGCGTGGTTCATGACGAAGCGCGGAGCCACGTCCAGCCCCACCCCCGAGGCGAGCACGCTGGCGGCCACCCCGCCGCTGCCCGTCGCGCCGCCGCCCCCCGCATCGGCGACCATACCGATCGTGGCCCCGACGGTGAGCGCTGAGCCGACGAATTCTGCGGAGGCCACCGTGGCACCCACGAGCGGGATCCGACTGGATGTTTCGAGTGAGCCGAGCGGCGCCACCTTGCTGAAAAATGGCTTCCAAGTGTGTGATTCCACGCCCTGTGAGGTGCTGGCCGCACCCGCGGAAACGCTGGAATTCCAGGCCGTGAAAGGCGCGCTCAAAGGCAGCGCCAAAGTGCTCGCGCAACGAGACCAAAAAGTCACCATCAAGCTCGTCGGACCGGGCAGCAACGCGCCCCCCAAACCCGCGGGACAACGCATGTGCGAGGTCGAGGTCGACGGCCTGAAAATCTTGCGCGCCTGCAAGTAACGAACGGAAACGCGGCTGTGTTAGCGTCGCCCGCGATGCGAATCCTGCGACGAACCCTGGTTTGCGGACTGCTCACGGCGACCCTCGGCTCATTCATTGGCTGCAAGAAACCGCCACCTGAAGGCGGAACGACGGCGGGCGCGACTACTCCAGCTTCCACGGAGATCGTCTTCGGACACTTCGCCTCGATGACCGGCAGCACCGCGCACTTCGGGCAAGACACCGATCGCGGCGTGCGCATGGCGATCGAAGAAGCGAACGCCAAGGGCGGCGTGCTCGGCAAGAAAATCAAACTGGTCACCCTCGACGATCGCGGTGATTCGGCGGAAGCCGCTAATGCCGTGAGCCGTCTGATCGACGTCGAGAAGGTCAGCGCGCTCTTGGGCGAAGTGTCGTCCAGCTTGTCGCTTGCCGGCGGGCGCGTCGCACAACGCCGCAAAATCCCGATGATTTCGCCGACGTCGACCAACCCCAAAGTCACCGAGGTCGGCGACTATATCTTCCGGGTGTGCTTCATCGACCCGTTCCAGGGCAAAGTGATGGCCACGTTCGCGCGCAAGAACCTGAAGTTCGATCGGGTCGCGATCCTGAAAGACGTGAAGAACGACTACTCGATCGGCCTCGCCGACGCTTTTCAAAAGTCGTTCACCGAGCTGGGCGGCAAAATCGTGGCCGAGCAATCCTACTCGCAGGGCGATACGGACTTCAGCGCTCAGGTCACGGCCGTGCGTGGCACGGGCGCCCAAGCGCTGTTCGTCCCCGGCTACTACTCCGAGGTCGGCTCAATCGCCCGCACGGCGGACCGCTTGGGATTGAAAGTGCCGCTGCTCGGCGGAGACGGTTGGGATTCACCCGACCTGTTCAAGATCGGCGGGGACGCCATCAACGGTTCCTACTTCTCCGACCATTTCGCGCCCGATGTGGCGACAGAGAAGGCCAAGGCATTCGTGGCCAATTTCACGGCCAAGTACGGGCAGGCGCCGACCGGCCTCGGCGCGCTCGGTTATGAAGCGGCGTTGGTTTTGATCGACTCGGTTGCGCGAGCCGGCAAGACGGATCCAACGGCCATCCGCGACGCCATCGCGGCGACCAAGGACTTCGAAGGTGTCACGGGCAAGATCACGCTCGATGCGCAACGCAACGCGCAGAAGAGCGCGGTCGTGCTCAAGGTCGATGGCGGCAAAGCGAAGTTCGAAGCATCCATCGCACCGTAAGCGGGGCGCCGCCACTCAGCCGACGCAACCGAAATTGCCGTGACTCAGTTCCTTCAGCAAATCATCAATGGCCTCTCGCTCGGGTCGATCTACGCCCTGATCGCGCTCGGCTACACAATGGTTTACGGCATCTTGAAGCTGATCAACTTCGCTCACGGCGAGGTGTTCATGGTCGGCGCGTACCTCGGCTTCTACGCCGCGGGGGCGCTCGGCGTGGCGGGTTTCGAGGCCAGCCATCAGGCATTCCCGCTGTATTTGGCGCTGTTCGTGCTAATCGTGGCCATGGCCGGCGCGGCGCTGTTGGGCGTGACCATCGAATTTCTGGCGTACCGCCCGGTGCGCAGCGCGCCGCGCCTGACGCCGTTGATCACGGCCATCGGTGTGAGCTTGTTCCTGCAAAACGCGGGCATGCTCTTGTTCTCGCCCAACCCGCAGCGTTACCCGGCCATCCTGAGTGAGGTGCGCTTCGAGGTGTTCGGCGTGATCGTGACCAATATCAAGCTGACCATCTTCGCAGTCGCGCTGTGCTTGATGCTCGGGCTGCACCTGTTCGTACAAAGGACTTGGACGGGGCGAGCGATGCGCGCGCTGTCGTTCAACATCGATGCCGCGAAGTTGATGGGCATCGACACCAATCGCGTGATTCGTTCGACGTTCGCCATTGGCTCCGCGCTCGCCGCAGCGGGCGGCATCCTGTTCGGCCTCGACCAAATCACAATCAACCCGCTAATGGGCGTGCTGACGGGTCTAAAAGCGTTCGTGGCCGCTGTTTTGGGCGGAATTGGCAGCATCCCGGGTGCGGTCATCGGCGGCCTGTTGATTGGCCTCGCCGAGCAGCTCACTGCCGGCTACCTGTCGCCGGAATACCGCGACGCCATCACGTTCGTGATCTTGATTTTGATCTTGTTGCTCAAGCCCGAAGGTTTGCTGGGCATCGTGCGCGTGGAGAAGGTATGAAGCGCGCGCTGGTCCGTACCGCCGTCAGCGCAGCCGTGCTGCTCGTGATCTACGGCTTGCAACTCGGCGTAGAGGCGGGTTTCACCGAGTACGTGCAACGCATCATATTGCTCTCGGGCATCAACGTAATCTTGGCCGTGGGTCTGAATCTGATCAACGGCACGACTGGGCAATTTTCGATCGGCCACGCGGGGTTCATGGCGGTGGGCGCATACGCCGCTGCGTTCATCGGCGTGAAGCTCGCCGGCCCAGTCCACGCCGCGCTCGGGTCCGGCGCCTTCGCCGACGCCGTGATCTTCAATCTGGCTCTGGTGGCAGGTGCGATTTTAGCCGGAGTTTCCGGGCTCATCGTGGGGCTACCGAGCTTGCGCCTGCGCGGGGATTATCTGGCCGTGGTGACCCTCGGCTTCGGCGAGATCATTCGCATTCTCTTCAACAACGCGACTTTCTTGGGCTCGGCCACCGGTTACTTCGGGGACGATCCGTCGGGGTTGCCCGCGTACACGAATTTCTTTTGGGTGTTCGCCTGGGTGACCGCAATCGTCCTAGTGATTCACAATCTCACGTTCTCCCAAACCGGCCGCTCGCTGACCGCGATTCGCGAAGACGAGATCGCCGCCGAGGCAATGGCCACGCCGACGACGCGGCTCAAGGTGATCGCGTTCGCGATCAGCGCAGCCACGGCGGGGATCGCCGGTGGTCTATTCGCGCACATGCAAGCCGGCGTGCGGCCGGAAGATTTTCGTTTCGAAAAGTCGATCGACATGATCGTCATGATCATCGTCGGCGGCTTGGGCTCGATTTCCGGCGCGATTTTTGGCGGAATTTTCGTGGCCGTGTCCCTCGAGCTGATGCGAGACTTACAGCAATACCGGCTCGTGCTGTACGCCCTATTGCTGATCGTGATCATGATCGTGCGTCCGCAGGGGCTCCTCGGCACGCGTGAGCTGTATCAGGTGTTTCGAAAGCGGAAGCCGGCTCCGCGAGCAGAGGGCACGTGAGCCTGCTCGAGCTGCGCGCGGTCGATAAGATTTTCGGCGGCCTGCACGCCGTGCGCGGCGTGTCACTGCAAGTGGAGCAGGGCACGATCTTCGGGCTGATTGGCCCCAACGGCGCGGGCAAGACCACGCTCTTCAACGTGATCACCGGCGTGTACACGCCCGAGCACGGCCAGATCCTGTTCGGCGGCGAGAACATCGCGGGCCTCAAGCCCGCGCTCATCGCGGCCCGCGGCGTTGCGCGCACCTTTCAGAATATTCGCATCTTTCGGACCATGACCGTGGCCGAGAACGTGATGGTTGCCGGCCATCACCTGCACAACGCCAGCATCGCCTCGGCCGTCCTGCGCACGCGCAGCTACGAACGCGACGAGCTCGCCCTCGCCAAGCGCGCCCACGAGTTGCTGGACGTACTGGGCCTTGCGGACTTGGCGGGTGAAGTTGCGGGGAGCTTGCCGTATGGCTCGCAGCGCCGGCTCGAGATCGCGCGCGGCCTCATGCTCTCCCCGAAGCTGCTGCTCTTGGACGAGCCGGCGGCCGGCATGAATAGTCAAGAAGCGCAGACTCTGAACGAGCAGATCCGCTTCCTGCGCGATCAGCTCAAGCTCACGGTGATTGTCGTCGAGCACAACATGGCAGTGGTCATGAACGTGTGCGAGCGCATTCACGTCGTCGACCACGGCGAAACGATCGCCGAAGGGCCACCCGCGGAGATCAAGACGCACCCCAAGGTGCTGGCCGCGTACTTGGGCGAAGAAGAGCCGGAAATGGGGGCGACCGCGTGAGCGCAGCAACGGTTCCAACGGCGCTCGAGCTGAGCTCGGTGAGCGTGAAATACGGCGGCATCTCCGCCTGCAAAGACGTATCTTTGAAGGTCGAGGCCGGCGAGATCGTGACTTTGATCGGCGCCAACGGCGCCGGCAAGAGCAGCGCGCTCAAGTCGATCATGCAGCTCGTGCCGCACGCAGCGGGCACGGTGCGCGTGCTCGGCAAAGACGTGAAGGGCATGGCCACGCACCGCGTGGTGCAGCTCGGGGTAGCGTTGGTGCCCGAAGGCCGCGCCGTGTTCGGCAATCTGAGCGTGCGCGAGAACCTGCTCTTGGGCGCGTTCCTGAATCGAAGCGCGAGCGCGATCGAGCGCAATCTTTCGCGCAGCGTGCAGCTGTTTCCGCGTCTCGGTGAACGCATGGAGCAAAGCGCGGGCACGCTATCGGGCGGCGAGCAGCAGATGCTGGCCATCGCGCGCGCGTTGATGGCAGACCCAAAAATCGTGCTCTTGGACGAGCCGAGCCTGGGGCTCGCACCGAAGCTCGTCACTCAAATATTCGAATCTATTGTACAAATCGCCAAATCAGGGATCACGATTTTGCTCGTCGAGCAGAACACGCGTTTGGCTTTGCAGGTCGCGCAACGCGCCTATGTGTTGGTCACAGGTGTTGTGGTGCTGACGGGCACGTGCGCCGAGCTCAGAACGGATCCCCGGATACGTGAAGCCTACCTCGGCGAAAATATCCAAGCCTGAGCCGCCAGTGATGGCGCGGGCCGGAGCGCACACGGCGCGTGCTCGCTTTACGTTTCACGGCAACGTGCGCGAGACGCGCTTCGGCTGGTTGCGACTCACGCCCGCCTATTCGGTGCACTTGGTGCGTGAATTGCTCGAACAGCGCGCACTACCGAACCTGCCCGTGCTCGATCCGTTCTGCGGCACTGGTACGACCTTGCTGACCTGCGCGGAGCTCGGCATCGCCTGCAGCACCCTGGACGTGAATCCGTTTTTGGTCTGGTTGGCGCGCGCCAAGACCGCAAAATACACCGAAAATTCCCGGGCACACGCCGAAGCGTTGATCGCGGAGATGAGCCGCGCCGCGAGCCTGCGCAGCAAGGCTCCCTGGTTGCCGGCGCTGTTCCAGATCGAAAAGTGGTGGGCGGCACCGACGCTTCACGCGCTCGGACGCGCGTTCGCCGTGCTTCGCGAAAGCAAGGCGGCCACGCCGGCGAAGGATCTCGCCAAGCTCGCCTTCTGCCGCAGCTTGATCACGTGTGCCAACGTGAGCTTCGGTCATCAATCGATGTCATTCGGCGCCGCCGACAAGGCAACTCCGAGCGCTCGCCGCGTCGCCCAGGCACTCGGGCAGGCGCTGGCGCCGATCCTGAAGGCCGCGAGCGTCGCGCTGCCCACGAGCCCGCGACGAGTGATGCTCGGGGATGCCAGAACGGTCGCGGAACACGCGGGAAAAGCGCGCTTCGGCACGGTGATCACCTCGCCGCCGTACGTGAACCGCATGAGCTACGTGCGCGAGCTGCGGCCGTACATGTATTGGCTCGGTTACCTCGAAGCGGCGAGCGACGCTGGCGAGCTCGATTGGCAGGCCATCGGCGGAACTTGGGGTGCGGCCACGAGCCGCGTCGCAGTCTGGGAGAACGAGAGCGGGCGAGCGCTGGTCGAGGTGAGCGCTGTCACGGCCAGGATCGCAACCAAGAGCGATGTGCTGGCCCGCTACGTGCAGAAATACTTCTTCGACATGCAAACGCACGTGAAGAGCTTGTCACGCGTGGTCGCGCGCGGAGGCCAGGTGCACTACGTGGTCGGCAACTCGAAGTTTTTCGACGTGCTAGTGCCGGCAGAGCAATTTTTCGCCGAGATCTTCGAGCAAAATGGCTTTCGCGATGCGCGCGTGACCACGCTGCGCAAGCGCACCAGCAAGCGCGAGCTGTTCGAGTATTTGGTGAGCGCCACGAGGCGCTGACGCTCAGCGCAGCGCGACGGATTTCGCGTTGGCCTCGGTCAGGCCACCCGCGGGCACGGAGATCGCGTTGGCCACCAAGACATAGTTCACGATGGCCCGGTATTCCTCGGGCTTGAGCGTGCCCGCCTTCGACTTCGGCAGGGGCATGCGGGCGCTCAGGTAATCGTAGAGATCCTGCGCGGTGCGAAATGGATGGCGCTTGGATTGGCCGGGAACGCGCGCCGCGTCGCCGCCCTGCATCTGGCCGCTCGTCGCGAACGCGCCGTTCGATGACTGCGAATCGTCCCGCGGGAAGGTGGGTAGCGCGCCGGTGCCCATCACCGCGGGCGCCGTCGTCAGGCCTTCGCCGCGCGTGCCGTGGCCAGACGCGCACTCTTCGTCGAACTCGGATGCGCCGGGCGGCGACGCCGCGCGCGCTTTGGCGATGCCGTCGTCCGTGGCGCCGAGCGGGGTCACCGTGCAGTCGAGCAGGGCGACGCCCTGAAGCGAGCAGGCGAGGGGTAGCAGCAAAGTGCGCATGAGCTGAGAACGGAGCATGGCGGTGAATCCTTCCGGGCCGACGCGGCTCACTTTCCCCAACTTCCGCCGATAAATCCGCGCGAAGTGACGGCTCTTTCCTATCATCCTCGATTTGCCGGGTCGCTTTTGGACAAGATCGAGAGCCGGGCCGAGCGGTCACCCGGCCTGAAGCTTTGCAATCCGGCGAGGCGCGGTATCCTCCGGAGGTGCATCGCCTCGGCATCGTTGCAACGGTTCTCGTGCTCTGGACGGCGGGCTGCGCGCCAAGCGCGCCGCCGCGCTGGGTGGAAGGCGGCGCGCCGTTGGTCATCGCTCCGGCGCACTGGGAGCGACCAGACGAAGACGCGATCGACATTCAGCCCGATGGGCGCGTGCTCGAGGGCGGGCACTTACGCTTCGTCGTCGATCGCGTGGGGCGCGTCACCGACGACGACTACGAGGCATTCGCGGTGCTCGAGCCCGACGGCCACGTCGTCGGCACGGACGCCCGGTCACTCGGCTACGTCGGGCTGAGCAATGCCACCCCGCCCTTCTCGGATCACGCCTGGTTGAGTCTGCAACGAGACGGCCGCGTGGTGTTGTACGAGCCCAACGGTGACCGCTCCGAGCACGGCAAATGGACGGGCTGCGACGGCCCGAATCGCCGCACGTGCACCCTCGTGACGCAGGTGCTGGTGATGAGGAATTACCGCGTCGTGCCGAGCAGCGGCGTGGGCATCGGGGTCGGAGTCGGCGTGGGCATCGGGTTCTAGCGCGACCCGTGAGTGACCGGCGCGCGCGACGTTTGTGCGCAAAGCCGCAAATTACGCTATGACAAGGCATGCTCGATGCACGCCACGTCGCCGATCACTTCGATGAAGTCAGAGCTCAGCTCGCTCGCCGCGGGGCCGAGTTTGCCGAAGCCATCGATGGCGTCGTGAGTCTGGTCACCTCGCGCCGCGAGCTGACGCGCAAGACCGAGCTCTTGCAGGCCGAGCGCAACACCGCGAGCGACGCGATGGCCAAGCTCGCCAAGAGCGGCGACAAGGAAGGCATGGCCGCGCGTCGTGACGAGCTCAAAGCGCTCTCGGAAACCGTCAAAGCGCTGGAGATCGATCTGGCGGGTGTGGAGTCGCAGATCGAGGAGATCTTGCTCGGCATTCCCAACGTGCCGCACGAGTCCGTGCCCGACGGGCAGACCGAAGACAAGAACGTGGTCGTGCGCACCTGGGGTGAGAAGCCGAGCTTTGCCTTCGAGCCCAAGCCCCACTGGGAACTGGGCGAAAAACTCGGCATTTTGGACTTCGAGCGCGCCGCCAAGCTGTCCGGCGCGCGCTTCTCGGTGCTCTGGGGCAAGGGCGCGCGTCTGGAGCGCGCCTTGGCCACGTTCATGCTCGACCTGCACACCGGCGAGCATGGCTACACCGAGGTGTACCCGCCGTACCTCGTCAAAGCCGAGGCGCTGCGCGGCACCAGCCAATTGCCCAAGTTCGAAGAAGACTTGTTCAAAACCAAGCGCAGCGATCCGAACGATCCGAGCGCGCTGTACTTGATCCCGACCGCGGAGGTGCCCGTCACCAATCTGCACGCGGACGAGATCTTGGAGGCCGCGCAACTACCGCTCGGCTACACCGCGTACACGCCGTGCTTCCGCAGCGAAGCCGGCTCCTATGGCCGTGACGTGCGCGGCCTCATTCGTCAGCACCAGTTCGACAAGGTGGAGATCGTGCGCTTCGCAGCGCCCGAACAATCCTTGGCCGAGCTAGAGAAGCTCACGCTGCACGCCGAAGAGGTGCTGAAACGGCTCAATTTGCACTATCGCGTGGTCGAGCACTGCGCGGGCGACCTCGGCTTCGCCGCTACCAAGGGCTACGATCTCGAAGTCTGGCTGCCTTCACAAAACGCATACCGCGAGATCTCCAGCTGCTCTACCTTCGGTGACTTCCAGGCCCGGCGCGCGAAAATCCGCTATCGCCCCGAGCCGAAGGGCAAGCCGAAGCTGCTCCACACCCTCAACGGCTCTGGCCTCGCCATCGGCCGCACCTGGGTCGCCATCTTGGAGCAATACCAACAAGCCGACGGCAGCGTGATCGTTCCAGAGGTCCTCCGCGCCTTCATGGGCACGGACCGCCTCACGCTACCGGCGAGCTAGCCCGCTTGGCTCAGTGGCTCAGCGGCGTTTTTTGCCGCCGCTCTTGCCACTGGGCTTGCTCGGTTTGCTCTTGCCGCCGCTCTTGGCGCTGACTGCACTGGCGCTGCCGGCGCGGCTTGGCTTGTAGCTCTTTCCGCCACCGCCACTCGCGAGCGTCGGCTTGCCTTTGCGTCCCGGGGGCGGGCGGTGACCGATGCCGAGCATCGGAACGCCGCCACGGCCGAGGGCGGGGGCGCGCTTACCGGCTTTACGAGAGCCGCGATCGGGGGCCGGAAAACGGCGTTGTTCTTGGGGGGGGTGGCCGCCCTCGTCTTCCATTGCCTCGCGCACGGAGTCGGGAACGACACGCTTGGCGAGCACTTGGCGGCGCAAGATAGCGACGTCTTCGATCACCACGGCCAAGCGATCACCGAGCGAGATGGTGTCACCCGAGCGGATGCCGACCACGCTCAGCTCGTCGTCCGAGAGCTCGTATTGGTCGGGGCCCATGCTCTCGTGCTTCACGAGCACATCGACGAAAGGCGCGTCGAGCGTGACGTAAGCGCCGCTGCCTACCAGCGCAGTGACCACGCCTTCACACGTCTCGCCGATGTGATCGCGCATCAGCAAGCAGCGATACAGATCGACCACCTCACGCTCGACGTCCATCGCCGCGCGCTCGCGAACGCTGGCTGCGGTAGCGCTCTGCGCCAGTTGCTCGATGGCCGGCTCGCTCGTGATCGGCTTACCGCCGCGCAGCAGGTTTTTGACCGCGCGGTGGACCTGCACGTCCGGATAACGCCGAATTGGCGAGGTAAAGTGCAGGTATTCTGCGGACGCGAGCCCGAAGTGCCCGACGTTCTTCACGTCATACGCGGCCTGCTTGAGCGAGCGCAGCAAGAGCATCTCCAGCACGGGCTTCCTCGCGTGCGTCGAGATGCGTTGTAAGAACTTCGATACGCCGAGCGGCTCGGTCATCTCGTCCGCGTCGAACTCGACGCCGAGCTTTTCCGCAACCTGACCCAGGCGCGCGAGCTTCTTGGCGTCGGGCTTGCCGTGAATGCGGTAGATCGCCGCCGACTTTTTCTCACCGAGCCAGCGCGCGACGAGCTCGTTCGCGAGCAGCATCAGCTCCTCGATCATGTTGTAGGCGCGCTTGATGCCCGGATCCGAGGTGCGCCGCGTGACGTCGATCGGCGCTTTCGTCACCGGATCGAGGGTGAGCTTCGCTTCGGGCAAGTCGAGGTCCAAAGAGCCACGCGTCATGCGCGCCTTGCGCAGCTTCTTCGTCAGCTCCTCCATCACCCGCAGCTCCTTTCTGTAAGCCTCCGCGGGTGGACTCTTGGGCGGCAGGTCCGTGAAGCCGAGCGCGCGCGCCACGCCACCGTAGGTGAGCATGGCCGCCGAACGCATCACGCCTTCGACAATTTGGAACTCTTTCACGCGGCCGTCACGATCGAGATCGGCGATTACGCACAAACACAGGCGATCTTTCTCGGCCAGGAGCGAGCACAGGTCGGCGGCCAAGGCGGCCGGCAACATGGGGATTGCGCGGTCCGGCAGGTAGATCGTGCAACCACGGCGCAGCGCCTCTTTGTCCAGCTCGCTGCCGGGCTGGACGTACTCGCTCACGTCGGCGATGGCGATCCAGGCGCGGAAGCCGTCCGCTTGCTTTTCGACCCACACCGCGTCGTCGTGATCGCGCGCATCTTCGGGATCGATCGTGGGTAGCGGAACGGAGCGCAGGTCCACGCGGCCGTCCAGGTTGAGCGGCAGGAGCCGCACGGCCATGGCCTCCGCCTCGCGGATCGCGCCTTCGGGGTGCTGCTCGGTGACCTGCTCGCGGATCAGGATCTTGGCGACCTCCACGTTCGGATCGCCCGGGGCGCCGAGCACCGTGATCAGCTCTCCCTCCGGATTTTCGTCGCCAAACTCGGGAAACTTGGTGATTTCCGCCACCGCGGCATCACCGTCTTGACCGATCTTCATCGCGTTCCCGAGCACAATCGGACCGCGCAAGCGTGTGTCATCCGGCTCGAGCCAGGCGCTGCGCCCGCGGCGGCGAAGCACGCCAGCGACGCGCGGGTTACGGCGCGCGACCACGAAATCGACCCGGCCCTCGATGCCGCGCGAGGTGCGATTCACGATCGTGATCTTCACCTTGTCGCCGTGGAGCGCCGGGCCAATCGCTTCGGGCGCGATGTACGCATCGTCGTGACCGACGGCGTTCACGAAGCCAAAGCCGCGTTGGTTGACGCTCAGCACGCCTTCCCAGCTCTCCGACTGCTGGACTTCGCGCAATTCCGCGGAATAACGCTGGCCGCCCAGGCGCTTGATCCGTTTTTGGTCGGCTAGCTCGTCCAAAAACCCGATCAGCTTCGGAACTTGCGTTGCGCTCACACCGAGCGCCGCGGCGAGCTCGCGCGCGTGAATCGGTTTCTTTGCCTCGACGATCAAGCGAATCACTTCGCCCTTCGCCGGAATACGACTAGCCATGGCGGCCTTCTACCATCTTCTTCGGCGCAAAAGCGCCGCTCTGAGCTCCCATTCGGTTTGCCGATCGGTGGGCTTTTGCCTCCGATCGAGCTAAGGAACGAGCGTGCGAAGGGCGCTTGGTCTGTTCGGTGTGCGGCTCGCCGCAATCCTGGCTCTCGGGGTATCGGCGGCCTTGTTGGTCGATTACACGAGCGCGATCCCCACGTTCTGCGGGGCGGACTCGGGCTGCGCGGCGGTTCGCCGCAGCGGCTACGGCTTCGTGCCGCTGGCGGGCATCTACGTGCCGTTGCCGGTGTTCGGGCTGGTGGCGTTCGCGCTGCTCTTGGGCATCGCGCTGACCCCCCAGCTGCGGCGCCTGGTCCCGCTCGTAGCGGGCCTGGGCGGCCTGGTGGGCGTGGGCCTGTTCGGCTTGCAGGCGCTCAAGATCGGCCAGCTGTGCTCGCTGTGCGTGGCGGTGGACTCGCTGAGCGTGGTCGCCGCCTTGAGCGGCCTCGTGCTTGCGTTCGGCACCGGCGATGCGGGAGAGGTGTTTGGTTTGCGTTGGGGCGCGTGGCCCGCGCTGGGCGTGCTGGCATTGCTCGCGCCCTTGAGTTGGCCGGAGCTGCGTCCGGCTGCGCCCGTGCCTGCGGGCGTTCAGAAGTTGTATCAATCAGGTAAAATCAATGTGGTCGAATTTGCGGACTACGAGTGCCCTTACTGTCGAAGGCTGCACCCGCTTTTGAAGAGCGTGGTGGCCAGTTACCCAGGGAAGGTGAATTTCACCCGCCTGAACTTGCCGCTCCACAGCCACGAGTTTGCACACGGGGCCGCCCAAGCGCAAGTCTGTGCCCGGGAGCAGGGCCAGGGCGACGCCATGGCCGATCGCTTGTTTTCAGCAGCAGATCTGCGGCCCGAGGCCAATCGCAACACGGCCAAAGAATTGGGTGTGGACCTCGCGGCGTTCGACCAATGCATCGCTTCGGGCAAGGCCGACCGCATCATCGACGCCGAATCCAAGATCCTGATCGACGATGGCTTACAGGGGTTACCAACGACCTACGTCGGCGCCAAGACGATCATCGGCGCGCAGTCCGAAGAAGTATTCCGCGATGCCTTCGATCGCGCGGAGCGCGGCGAGGGTGAGAGCGGCGTGCCCGCGCCCGTGTACTGGCTGGCCGTACTCGCGATTGCGGCGGGCACCGGCTGGGTCGGTCGCGCGCGGCGTGCTACGCTCTGACATGGAACAATCGAATTCCGAAAGCAGCGCTGCTGGAGCAGTCGCCAACATCGTAGTGACACCCGGGCAAGTCCCGTTCGAGGTTTTCAAGGCGCTTCCGAAGACGGACCTGCACGTCCATCTGGACGGCTCGCTGCGCTTGGAGACCATATTAGAGCTCGCCAAGGCCGAAAAGGTCGAGCTACCCGCCAATGACGTGGAGGGCCTGCGCGCCGCCATCGGCTGCGGCAACAACTTCGGCTCACTCGTCGAGTACCTGCGCGGCTTCGGCATCACCCTACGGGTGATGCAGACCGAAGCGGCCCTCGAGCGCATTGCGTTCGAGCTGGCCGAAGACGCGCACCGCGAGAACGTGCGCTACATGGAAGTCCGCTACGCGCCGATGCTGCACACGCAGCGCGGGCTGAAGCTGACCAAGGTCGTGGAAGCGGTGCTGGACGGGCTGCGCCGCGCGCGCGAGACCTACGGCATCAAAGCCAACGTCATCATCTGCGGGATCCGCAATATTTCCGCGGAATCCTCGTATCAGATGGCGGAGTTGGCCGTGGCGTACAAGGGCCGCGGCGTGGTGGGTTTCGACCTCGCGGGCGCCGAGGCGGACTTTCCGGCCAAGCATCACCGCGCTGCGTTTCAGCTGGTGCGCGACAACAACATCAATTGCACGATCCACGCCGGCGAGGCTTACGGCCCCGAGTCGATCGCGCAGGCCATTCACGTGTGCGGGGCGCATCGCATCGGTCACGGGTGTCGGCTGCGTGAAGACGGCGATCTGCTTCACTACTTGAACGACCACCGCGTGCCGCTCGAGTGCTGCCCGTCGAGCAACGTGCAGACGGGCGCCGTGAAGGATCTCGCCTCACACCCGCTCAAGCTGTACTTCGACCTCGGCCTGCGCGTGACGGTGAACACCGACAACCGCTTGATCACCGACACCAGCGTCTCGAAGGAGCTGTTTTTGGTGCATTCCCAGATGGGCGTGCCGTTCGCCGACATCAAGAGCATGATTTTGGCGGGCTTCAAGTCGAGCTTTCAGCCGTTCCACGAGAAGCAAGCGGCCCTGCGCCGCGTGGGCGTGGAGCTCGACAAGTACGACGACAACGGGGTGCTGATTGCTCAGGGCGAGCGCGCGCCGGAGCGTGAGGCCGAGCGAGCGACGCGTCGCCCCCGCGCCAGCTCACAACTGGTGGCCGACGCCGAATAAGGCGCGGCTGCCGGCGCTCGTCACGCGACGCCGAAGGCTGGGTGCAGCCTCGCGGTGCCGCGTGACCATCAACCCCAAATCAGAAATGCACGTCGGCGCGCACGTCGCCGGTCATGGCGGACTCGAGCGAGCTGACGGCGGCTTCGATCTCGTCTGACTCGCTGACGGGCAATTTGATCTGAAAGCGGATGTAGAGATCGCCGACCTCGGCCTTACGCTTCACGCCGCGGCCTTTGATGCGCGCGATCTGGCCGCTCTGAGCGTGCTTGGGTACGGTGAGGGTAATCGGGCCGTCCGGCGTCGGTACGCGCACTTTGGCGCCGCGGTACGCCTCGCCCACGGTGATCGGCAGGTCCAAATACAGGTCGAGGCCGGAGCGCTCGAAATACGGGTGCTTGGTGACGCGGATGTTGAGGATCAGATCACCGGGAGGGCCGCCGTAGGAGCCGGGCGCGCCATGGCCTGCGATGCGGACTTTGTCGCCGTCCCCGGCGCCTGGGGGCACACGGACCGTGATCTCGTCCCCGCCGTCCTGCAGACGCAGCTTGAGCTCGGCACCGCGCAGGGCGGAGATGAAGTCCACGCTCACCTCGCTGGCGATGTCCGAGCCTTTGCTGCTCGGCCCAACGCCGCCCCCACGCCGACCAGCGCGGCTGAACAGATCCCCGAACAGGTCGCCAATGCCGCCGGCCCCCTGTGGCTCGCTTTCCGAGCTGGTGAACAGGTCTTCGATGTTCACCCCGCCACTGCCGGTGCGACGCCGGTAGCCGCCGGGGCTGCTGCCAGGGCCGCCGCGATAGGCACGCGCGGCCTGCGAATTGAAGCCCTCACGCAGGCCCTCTTCGCCGAACTCGTCGTACAGGCCGCGCTTTTCCTTGTCGGACAAGGCTTGGTAGGCGCGGTTCACGTTCTTGAAGCGTGCTTCGGTCTTCTTGTCCCCGGGATTTTTATCCGGGTGAAGCTGGGCGGCGAGCTTGCGGTACGCCTTTTTGATCTCGTCGTCCGTGGCGCTGCGCGAGACTCCGAGCTCCTTGTAGTAATCAGCGGCCATGAGTCCGACGTAAGCTAAGCGTCCGTGACGGGGTCGGCAAGGTCAGACCCGCCGAACGGCCTTCTTCGCCGCCTTGCTCTTGCCGACTTTGGCGACCTTGGCCTTGGCTCGGAGCCGGGGGCGGCTGACGAGCGCGGTCTTCTTGCGGGCGGTGGCAGGGGCCGCTACGCGGCAGCTGACGACCATGGAATCGACCCACTGGTCTGCGGGCTGGTCAGTAAAATCAGCAGTGAAAAAGATCTCGCTGAAGCCGTTGTAGTGGAGCAGGGCCTCGACCTCGCGCGGGAAGAACTGGCGATGGGTGAGCGGCACCTTCCACGGCTTGCCGCCCTCTTCGGGCTCGAACTCCATCCAAATCAGGAGCAGCTGGCGCAGCCGGTCGTACTCGAAGCGCTCCGCGTATTTGACGAGCTCGCCCGTCGTGGGATGCCGGATCTTGGGCGAGCCGTAACTGCGCTCGGGATCGCGCGACAAGTCTTCCCCGTGCGGCACGGAGAAGTCGAACACGAAGCGACCACCCGGCGCGAGGTGCGCCTTCACACGCGTGAAGAACGCTTCGACGTCTTGGCGCGTGTACAAATGGAGGAAGCAATTGAACGGCGCGTACACGAGCGGCACGCGCTTGCCGAGCTCGAACGTGCGCATGTCGCCCTGGTGCAGCGAAACGCGCCCGCGCACTTGTTTCGGCTCTAATTTGAGGCGCTGCTCGAAATCGTCGAGCATGGGCTGCGAGAGATCGACGCCGTATAGCTCGACGCCCGCGCGCGCCACGTGCAGCGCAATGCGGCCGTTGCCCACGCCGTACTCGAGCACGGGGCCCTTCGACTGGCGTGCGAGCCGCACGTAATAATCGATGTCGTGCCGGCGATCCTTGTACGTCTTCGCGTAGTACGCCGGGTCTTCGTAGTGCCCTTTGGCGCCGTCGTCGCCGGCGGCGCCAAAGTCACGGATCGTGCGCGCCGCTTCGGCGTTACGCGCTTTGCCGCTCAAAGATTTACGCGACCGAGTTCGTTGATGTACTCGGCGACGGCTTCGACCGACGGCCGGTGGAAGCGCACTTTGCCCGCCGCGATCTCACGCAGGCTGATCACGGGCGGCTTGTTCTTGGCGTTCACCAGAGCCGGACCACCCTTCATGATCGTGCGGGTGCGCTGGGCCGCGAGCACCACGAGTGCAAAGCGGTTTTCTTCCTGCTCCAAACAATCTTCAACGGTGACGCGTGCCATGGTGATGAGGCTCCTCGAAAGGGGGCGGGAAAGCTAGCTAATGGATCGAGGCAGGGCAAGGTTTGCGCCCAGCGCAATCAAAACCGTGGCAGTTACAGGTAGTTAGCCTCAACGACATTCGCCCGAAAAGGGCGTGCACCACCCAGCCGTGATCGATAAGCCACGAGGTCGGCAGCGGGCCCACCCCGCAGCGGGCCCACTCCGCGGCGGCTCCACTCCGCGGCGGGCTCTCTGGTGAGTCTCCCCGCCCGATCGCGCCCCCCACCGTGAAAATCCAAGTCGGAGATCCGACATGCTTTGCCGGCACAAACGCGACTGCACCACCGCAAATCTCGGGATTTTGTCGATCGGGCCGCAGCTTTTTGAGAAGAACGGATGTCCGAGATCCGACTTGGATTTGCGAAGCGCAGAGGCTCTTTGCTGCGTGCGGCGATCCTGAGGGGGCGCCCGCTGGGCTTACACCGCACCTCGCTCACCGCCTCCGGTGCTCACTCAGCGCTAGCGTGGTGGCGATCGGCAGGCTCGGGAGACGGCCCGGCGGGGGGCGGTGCGTCGCCGGGTTTCCCTCGCTGGATCGTTGAGCAGGCTCCAGGTGAGCGCTTCCCCGCGTGGGCGCTCCCGCGTGGGCGCTCCCGCGTGGGCGCCTCGCCGTCCCAGGACACGGGGCAGCAACTCAGCAGCTCAGCAGGTGAGATTCGAGCCAGGGTCGACGCCGAGCAGGGCGCAGAAGTTCTAGTACGCGTTCACGCGGTCGGTGACGGCTTGCGAGTTGCCGCCGTTGCATGACCGGCGCGCCGCGCGTCGAGGGCCGGCAGCTGCTGGAGGTTTTCGCCGAGCGCGGCGCCAGCGGCGCCGTAGTTGCAGTTCAAGCTAATCTGCATCGGGCCGCGCCTGTGATAGTCCTGGCCTGACGCACACGGGTACTGCTTGTTGTTGTCGCAGTAATTGCTTTGCGGCGAGAGCTCGTCGACGAACTAAAGCTGTCGCGCCGGCTTGCGCGCTGGCTCCGCCGCCCGCGGGCGGATTCGTGACGCCGTCGTCCGAGGTGGCACCGCCTTTGGTACAGCCCGCAGCGGCCGCGATCAGCAAGCTCGTGGCCAGAGTCGTGGAGCGAAGCGCGAACACGAATTTCATCACCTGAATCGTGTAACCGGCGGAGACTCCGGGCGTGGCCCGTTTTGGTCGCAATCACGGGCGTTTCTTGTCGCCGGTCGTTATTGCGTGATGACAGGGGGCTGAGCGCTGAATTTTCGGGCCGAAAGAGGCCCGCGGAGCTGCCGTGTTAGCGCGCGTCGAGCAAAGCGCGCACGCGCAGCAGCAGATCTTCGAGCGCGAATGGCTTCTGTAGGAAGCCGGTCCCCGGGGAGCTCGCGCCGTGGCGCAACAGGGCGTCATCCGTGTAGCCAGAGATGAACAGCACTTTGGTTCCGGGGCGCGTCGCGCTCAGGTGCTGCGCGAGCTCACGGCCGCTCATCCCGGGCATGACCACGTCGGTTATCAGCAGGTCGATGCGATCGGGGAAATTTTCCTCGAGCGGGATTGCCTCCAAAGCGTCCTTGGCCGCGAGCACGTGGTAGCCCCGGCTCTGCAAGACTTCGAACACGAGCTTCCTGACTTGCGACTCGTCTTCTACCAGCAGCACCGTTTCTGCGCCGCCGGTAGCCGGCGCCGCGATGCTCTCCGGATACTCGGAGAGCCCGGGTCGTTCCCGCTCGGGTAGGTAGATCTCGAACAGAGTCCCGCGCCCCGGCGCGCTGCGGGCCCGAATCGAGCCCGATAACTGTTGGACGATGCCGTACACCGTAGACAGCCCGAGCCCGGTTCCCTTGCCCGGCTCTTTGGTGGTGAAGAAGGGCTCGAACATGCGAGCCATGGTCTCTTCACTCATGCCGTGGCCCGAGTCGCTCACGCTGAGCCGCACGTAGCGCCCTTCTGGCGCGCGCTGGTCGCCCAGCTCAAGCAGCACGCTCGAGGACGAAATCGTGAGCGTGCCGCCGTCGGGCATGGCGTCTCGCGCGTTGACCGCCAAATTCATGATCACCTGCTCGAGCTGGCCGGCATCCGCAAAGACCACCGCGGGCGTCGAGGCGCGCTGCCATTCGAGCTCGACGTCCTCGCCGATCACGCGCCGCAGCAGGCTCGCGAGATCGTCGACCAACGCGTTGAGGTCGAGCAGCTTCGGGCTCAACACCTGCTTGCGGCCAGAGGCGAGCAGCTGCTTGGTCAGCGATGCGCCGCGCTCGCCAGCGCGTTGGATCTCTTCCAAATATTCGCGGCGCGGATCGTCGAGCGGAAACTCGAGTAGGGCGAGCGAGCTGTAGCCGCCGATCGCGGTCAGCAGGTTGTTGAAATCGTGCGCTACGCCGCCCGCCAAGCGACCGATGGCCTCCATTTTCTGCGCCTGACGGAGCTGCTCTTCGCTTTCGCGGAGCGCAAGCTCCGAGCGTTTGCGGTCCGAGACGTCCGCCACCGTACCTGCCATGCGCGCAGGCGATCCGTCGGCGCGCCGATACACCCGGCCCTTGCACTCCAGCCAACGCAGGCCGCCGTCCGGCCAGGTGATGCGGTGCTCCACCATGTAGTCCTGAGCTTCGCCCCAGAGCACGGTGTCGATGGCCGCGCGCACCCGCCCCTGATCCTCGTCCAGGATCAACATCAGGTAGCCTGCGAAGTCGTGCGTGAAGCTGCCCGGCTGCAGCCCGAACAGAGGCTCGACGCCGTCGGACCAAGAGACATAGTCGCGCTCGATGTCCCAATCCCAAGTGCCCATCTTCGCGGCGGTGAGCGCGAAGTTGAGCCGCTCTTCGTTGCGGCGCAGTGCCGCATCCGCCCGCGCGCGGTCGACGGCAATGGCCGCCAGACGCGCGGCGATATTGATTGATTCGAGCTCCTGCGTGCTGGGTGCCCGCGGCTCCGAGTAGTACATCGCGAACGAGCCGAGCACGCTGCCGTCACGCGAGAAGATGGGCTCCGACCAGCAGGCGCGCAGCTCGAATTGCTCGGCGATTTCTGCGTACGCGGCCCACAGCGGATCGCTCGCGATGTCTTTGGTGACGACTCGCGCGCGTCGGAAACAGGCCGTGCCGCAGCTGCCGGCGCTGGGGCCAATGCCGATTAGTTGCTCGACCAGCTGTTGATAGTGCGCGGGCAAGTTGGGCGCTGCGGCACTCTTGAGGTGTGCGCCGTCCTCGCTGACGAGTAGGATCGAGGCTCGCATGTGGGCGTGCTGCGCCTCCATACCCAGGACTAGGGTGTTCAAGACGCGATCGAGACCTTGGCCGGTGGCGATCAGCTCGAGCACCCGCCGCTGGATCTCCAGCGGTGAGCCGTGTGCGCCCGCGACGCCACCCCGTAGCTGCTCGCTCTCGTCTTTCACTCATCTCCACGGCACAGCATGTCCGGCCAAACGTCAAGATCGCCCCACCCCGAGAGCGTGGCCCGGCGGCCCGAGAATCCGATGGCGCTGCGGAGATGCCCGGAAACGCACGCGCTTTTGCGACGCCGGTTTTTTGCCCACATTGGCCTTCACGAGGGAGCATCCGCGCACGTCACTCGCAGGAGGCCCGGCCGCATGGATTTGATTCAAGTTCCACACAGCGTTTTCAAGCAGACCCCGCCCCCCCTTTGGTACGTGACCAACGGCGAGCTTACGGTCGGTCCAGTGGTCACTGGGCTCTTGATCCGCGGTGTCGAGGCCGGTCGCGTGCCCGAGTATTGCCAGGTGAGCCCGTATCACGGGGAGTGGCGCACGCTGCATGCCGTGCGCGAGATCGCAGCGCTGAACAGCAAGGTGAACGGTGTCGCACCGACCGCGGATCAGCTACAGGAGCTGGCGCGCCCCATCGAACGCATCAAGGACGAATGCGAGCTCAGCCATACCGTGGCTTGGCTTTCGCTGATGGCGACCGGCGCCGAGAGCGCGATGTTCCACTACCGAGGCCGAAATCAACGGAGCTTGATCACGCGCTCGGTGATAGGTCCAATCTCCAACGAACGGCTCGGCTACGAGCTACCCGAATCGGATCTCGTGCTCAAGGCAGCGCGCCGAGGGCGCCCCGTGTTCGGTCCGCCCTACGGCGCCACCGAAGACGCACTCGCGATCCGCTTCGCGAGCAGCCGGGGCGGCGTCGGCGCTGCGGCCATGATTCCGCTCTTCGTCGGCGAACAGCTGACGGCGATGCTCGAGCTATCCCGCCCAGGGCACGCCTTCCGTCGCAGCGACTTGCAACGCGCCGAGCGCCTCGCGCAGCGGGCGCTGCGAGTCCGCTCGAACTGACTCGCTCGGCGCGCACACGCCCTCACAGTCACGGTTTTGACGGAGCGTGCAAAACCCTAGGTCGCTTTCGGATGTCAGCTCGTTGACACGAATCTCAGCCATTTCGTCGGTGATTTAACGAGATCTGGCCGCGCTAGCATGGCACGTTTCGGGTGCCGTGAGCGTCACTGGGATTGCCAATTACAGCACCGAACAGATCGCAGGTCTATCGACCACCGATCTGCAGAGCGTCTCTGCGGCTGATTTCTCGGGTCTCGTTGCGTCGCAACTGCTCGCGCTGAGCACGAAGCAAGTGGGCGCGCTCACTGCGCCGCAAGTGTCGGCGTTGACCGTCGATCAAATCTTGGACTTCACGGCGGCGCAGTTCTATGCGCTCGCGACGCAGCAGGTTGCCTCGATCTCGGCGACGGACATCTCGGCGCTGACCAGCAAGCAGCTGAGCCAGATCACGAGCACCGAGATCGGAGAGCTGACGACCGCGCAGCTCTCGGCGCTGACCAGCTCGCAAATCTCGTTGTTGAGCACCAATCAGATCCGCGGCTTGGCCGAAGACCAGATTGCGTGGCTCACGACCACGCAGGTCGGCGGCCTGACCGCGGCTCAGCTCGGCGCGCTCGGGCCTTCGGTCGAAGCCCTGAGCACGGACCAAATCGCCTCGCTGCTCACGACCCAGCTCAAGGGCCTGACTCAAACCGAGCTCGGCACGCTCAACACGACGCAGTTCTCGGCGCTGTCTCAGACGCAGCTCGTGGCTTTGAGCTCGACGCAGCTGCGCGGGCTGAACAGCGCTGACGTGGGCTTGCTCAGCACGAGCCTGCTCATGGCGCTCAGCTCGAGCCAGCTCGGCGCGATCTCGGCCGCTGCCATGCCTGGCCTCCGCAGCGATCAAATCGCGGTGTTCAGCCCCGGGCAACTGCTCGGGTTCAGCGCGGCGCAGCTCGGCAAGCTGAGCACGGACGCGATGGACGGCCTGGGCGGAGATCAACTCGCGGCCTTGGGCGTCACTCAGCTCGTGGGCCTAGGCAGCGCGCAGCTAGGCGAGCTGAGCACGGTTCAACTGGGCGCGCTCTCGGCCACGCAGTTCTCTGCCTTCACGACGACAGCCGTCTCCGGGCTCTCGGAGACGCAGATCGCGACGCTGTCCACGACGCAAATCGTCGGCTTGAGCGCGGCGCAGCTCGGCTTGCTCTCGACCGCTGCGTTCAGCGCACTTTCGACGACACAAGTGGGGGCGCTGTCCACCACCCAAATCAAGGGCCTGACCAGCACGAGCATCGCCCGGCTCGGTCAAGAACAGCTCGGAGCGCTGTCGAGCACGCAGCTTTCGGCGCTCAGCACCTTGGCCGTGCGCGGCTTGACCGAGGATCGGCTCTCGGCGCTGACCCTCGATCAACTGGCGGGCATCACCAGCAGCCAAATCGGAGCGCTGAGCAGCGCCGGCTTCAACGCGCTGAGCGCGACCCAGCTGGCCGCGCTCAGCACCGGGCAGCTCGCGGGCCTGACCAGCGTCGAGGTGGCCACCCTCGATGGCGAGCAGCTCGCGGTGCTCACCGCCACCAAATTGGGTGCGCTGACCGTAACTGGAGTGCGCGGGCTCAGCGCCGATCAGGTCTCGCAACTGACGACGACGCAAATCGACGGACTCAGCGCGACGCAAGTCGCCGCGCTGTCGACGACCGCGGTCAGTGGCCTGAGCGCCGAGCAGCTCGATTCGCTGAATAGCACGCAGGTCGCCAGTTTGACGTCCCTGCAGCTGGCGGCGCTCGATCACGACGCACTAGCGGCGCTCAGCGGCTCGCACCTGGGCGCGCTCACGACGACGGCGCTTCGCGGGCTGAGCTCGACCCTGGTGGCAGCGCTCACCGTCGATCAGATCGGCGCGCTCAGCGCGACCCAGCTCTCTGCCTTGTCGTTGAGCGCCATGGCGGGCGTGAGCGCCGATCAGCTCAATCAGCTGTCGACTGCACAGTTGCGTGGTTTGACCTCCAATCAATTGGGGGCGCTCACGACGACCACCTTCGTCACGCTCTCGGCCACGCAATTGTCGGCGCTGTCGACGACGGCCGTGGTCGGATTGACCGCAACGCAGCTCGGCAATCTGACCAGCGCACAAACCGCAGCTTTGACGACGGCTCAGCTGATCGCGCTCACCGCGATACAAGTGCACGGCCTGACCGAGGATCAGCTGGCCGCGCTCAGCACCGCGCAGCTCGGCGTGCTGGTCGCGACTCAATTCGCCGCCCTGACCACGACGTCCGTCACCGGCCTCAGCAATGCCCAGCTGAGCGCGCTCACGACCGTGCAATTGCGGGGAATTTCCGGCAATTCCGTAGCGGCGCTGAACGCGACTCAAGTGGGCGCGCTATCCGACGCTCAGCTCGCCGCGCTCACCACGACGCAGCTCGCCGCGCTCAGCAGCACGGACGTCTCGGAATTGACCAGTGCGGAGCTGTCCGCGCTGAGCTCGACGCAGCTCAGCGCGCTGGGCGTGCGCGCGCTCAACGGCCTGTCCGAAGACCAGATCGCAGTTCTTACACCGACTCAATTGTCGGGGCTGCGCAATACGCAGCTGGGCGTCTTGAAAGAGACGCAGCTCACTGCGCTGTCTCCCAGTCAGCTGAACGCGCTCAACACGGGCGCCCTGGCCGGCCTGACGCCGGCCGAGCTCGGCCAACTGACGACCACGCAAATCGGCTCGCTTTCCGGCAGTCTGCTGGGCGCGCTGACCTCCGCCCAATTGGCGGGTTTGAAGTCCGAGCAAGTGGGCGCGCTATCGACAGCGCAAATCGCAGTGCTGAAGGCGACGCAGATCGTTGGCCTGACGGCATCCGGCGTGGGCGGGCTCAGCTCCGACCAAATCTCGGCATTCACCACGACTCAAATCGCGGGTTTGTCTGGCGCCGCGTTGACTGCGCTCGGCCAAACCGACCTGGGCGCGCTCAGCGCCGCGCAGCTCGGCGCGCTCACCACGACGCAAGTCCGGTCCTTGAACAGCACCGCCCTGGGCCAACTCAGCGTGAGTCAGCTGAGCGCGCTCAGCTCCACACAGCTGTCGTCCTTGACCGCAGTCGGCGCCGCCGGGCTGAGCGAAGATCAAGTTTCGGCGTTCTCGACGACTCAGATCAAGGGTTTGAGCGCGGCCGTCGTGGCCGGGCTCGCCGACACGCAATTCGCCGCCCTCACGCCGACGCAGGTCAGCTCAATCTCCACGAGCGCCATCGCCGGCTTGACCTCGGTCAAGGTCGCGGCGCTGTCCAGCACGCAGATCGCCGCCCTCGCACCGACGCAATTGGCCTCGCTCAGCGCAGGAGCGCTGCGCGGCCTCGTCGCGACTGAGATCAGCACGCTGTCGACCATCCAGCTCGCAGGTCTGAGCTCCACACAGTTGAGCGCGCTCACCACCAACGCGGTCGACGGCCTGAGCACGGCCCAGATCAATGCGCTGACGACGGCGCAGATCAAGGGCCTGAGCTCAGCGGCGCTGAGTGAGCTGTCGACCACGCAGATCGCCGCGTTTTCCAACAGCCAGCTGGCGGCGCTGACGATCACGCAACTGCGCGGGCTTTCGAGCATGGATCTCGGTGAGCTGAGCGCGACTCAGTTTGGCCAACTGAGTGTCACGCAGCAGGCTGGGCTCAACGCGCAGGCACTGCAGGGTTTGACTCAAGATCAGGTGGCTTCGCTGAATACGACTCAGCTGCGAGCGCTCACAGCGGCGCAGCTCGGTGCGCTCACCAGCACGACCTTGGGTCAGCTCACGAATGCGCAACTCGGTGCGCTCGCCACCACGACCTTGATGGGCCTGGCTGCGACGGGCCTCGCGGCGCTGTCCTCGACGCAACTGAGCGCCCTGGCTTCGACGCAGCTCGGGGCGCTGAGCGGGGCGGCGATCGCTGCGCTGAGCGAGGATCAGATCGCCGGGCTGTCTACGGCGCAGCTCGCGGGTATCACCGTCACCCAAATTCGCGCCTTGTCGGTCACCGCGCTCGGCAGCCTCAGCACGGCCCAGGTCGCGGCCCTGTCCACGACTCAGGCCGGCAGCTTGAACGCGCTGCAATTGGGCGCTCTCTCGAGCGATCAGGTCGCGGCCCTGCGCCCGGCGCAGCTCGGCGCCTTGTCCTCCGCCGCGATCAAGGGCTTCAGCCGGGATCAACTGGGTTCACTCGGCACGGCCCAACTCGCGGGTCTGACCACCACCCAAATCGGCGCGCTCACGACCACGGAGGTGACCGCGCTGAGCACGGCACAGATCGGCGCGCTGAGCACGACCCAGCTGCGCGCGCTCGCGTTCACCGAGGTCGCCGTGCTCGTCGACACGCAGCTGGCCGCGCTGAGCACGCCCCAGCTCGCGGCGCTCACCACGACGGCCCTGGGCGGGCTGAGCGCGAGCAGCTTGGCCTCGCTGAGCAGCGTTCAGCTGGGGACGCTCAGCGCTGCTCAGTTCGGCGCGCTGAGCTCGGCGGCGCTCGGTGCGTTGAGCAACGACCAGGTCGCGAGCTTGAGCACCACTCAGATTGCGGCCCTGAGCGCCACGCAGGCGCGCGGGCTCAGCACGACGGCCATTGGTGCCTTGGGCACGGCCCAGCTCGGCGCGCTCAGCGCCACGGCCTTGAAAGGCCTCGGGCCGACGGGAGTCGGCGCCCTCACGACTTCCCAGCTGGCCGCGATTTCTACGCAGCAACTGGCATCATTTTCGGCCGTGCAGCTGCAGGGGCTGAGTGGGGACCAACTCGGCGCGCTCAGCACGACCCAGCTTCGCGGTTTGGTTCCCACACAGCTGGCTGGATTGACGACCACCGCGGTCGACGGCCTATCGACGACCCAACTCGCGGCCCTCACCACCACGCAAGTCTCGGCACTCAGCGCTGCGGCGCTGAGTGAGCTCGACCAAACGCAAGTCGCGTCGCTGAGCGCGGCGCAGCTCGCGGCCCTCACCACCACGCAGATCAAGGGCTTGACCGCGGGAGACGTCTTCGAGCTCGGCTCGGACGCGCTCGCCGCGTTGTCCTCGACTCAGCTCTCCTCGCTCGGCGCGAGCGCGATCAGCGGCTTGTCGGAAGCTCAAATCGGAGGCTTGAGCGCCACTCAGGCATCTGGGCTCGGCCGCGCTGCGATCGCAGCGTTCAGCTCGAGCCAGCTCGCCGCCCTCGCCGATACTCAGCTCGCGGCCCTCAATACCAGCGCGATTTCTGGGCTCAGCCCGGACGCGCTGGGGGCGTTGACGAGCACCCAATTCGGCGCGCTCAGCTCGAAACAGCTCGGCGTGCTCTCGGCGTCTCAGCTGCTCGGCCTGACCACGACCGAAGTCGGCTCGCTCAGCACGAACCAGCTTCGCGGCCTGAGCTCGACGCAAATCGGCGCGCTCACCGTGGCTGGCGCGGACATCCTGACGCCGGATCAGCTAGCTGCGCTGACCGCCACCCAAATCAAGGGCATCGATAGCGCCGGTCTGAGCGCCCTCGACGCCACCGGCTTCGCTGCGCTCGCCGCGACGCAGCTCGCCGCGTTGACCTCGGCGCAACTCAGTGGCCTAGGCAGCAGCAACGTGGCCGCGCTGACCACAGCCGAGCTGTCTGCATTGTCGTCCTCGCAGCTCGCCGGGCTCACCGCGACGGCCGTGCGCGGCCTCGGACCCGAGCAGCTCGCGGCGCTCACGTCGGCCCAATTGAAGGGCATTTCTGGAGTCTCGTTGGGCGCGCTGACCACCGAGCAACTCGGCGCTTTATCGCCCGATCAGCTGGGGGCGCTATCGACCACGTCCTTGGCCGGGCTGAGCTCGACGCAGCTGGCTGGCTTGGGCGCGACGCAGCTCGCCGCGTTCAGCACCACGCAAGTGGCCGCGCTGAGCACGACGGCCATCAGCGGATTGTCTGGAACGCAGCTTGGGGCATTGCCGCTGACCGAGCTCGCGGCGCTCAGCGCAGCGCAACTCGGAGCGCTCACGTTGTCTGCGATCGACGCGCTGACGAGCCAGGAGCTCGCGGCGCTCAGCGCGACGCAGATCCGCGGTTTGAGCGGAGCGGGCTTCAGTGAGCTCAGCTCGGAGCAAGTGAACGCGCTCAGCGCGACGCAGGTGGGCTCCCTCAGTCAAATGCAGATTGCCGCGCTGAGTCGCACCGACATCGGCGAGCTCGCACCGGCTCAGCTCGCTGCTTGGAGCTCGACGCAGCTCGCCGCGGTCGCGCCGAGCGCCGTGGCCGGCCTCAATAGCGCGCAGATTGCCGGGCTCTCGACGCTCCAGGTCCGAGGGCTGAGCGCGGCGGCCGCCGGCAGCCTGAGCGACACCCAGCTCGCCTCGCTCGCACCGAGCCAATTTTCGGCCTTGAGCACGGCGGCGGTGGCCGGGCTCACGTCGACGCAGCTCGGCGCGCTCAGCACGACGCAACTTGGCACGCTGACCACGGCGCAGATCGGTGCCCTGGCGCCGCTCGCGTTCACCGGCCTGTCGAGCGACGCCCTGGCAGCGCTCAGCGTGAGCCAGACCGCAGCCCTGACCGCGGCGCAGATCGGCGCGCTCGGCAGCGACCAAGTCGCGGCGCTCGCCGTGACGACGCTGCGCGCTTTGACGGCGACGGCGATCAACGGTCTGAACGACGTGCAGGTCGGGGCGCTCTCGTTGGCTCAGCTCGGCGCCCTGACCACGAACCAAGTCGCCGGGTTGTCCGCGACCGCGATCGGCGGCCTGACCGGCGCCGAGCTTTCGGCGCTGAGCAGTACGCAGCTCGCCGCGCTCAGCCCGGCGCAGCTCGGCGCCCTGCGCGACAGCCAAATCGCGGCCCTCAACCCGGCGCAAATTGGCGCTTTGAGCGCAACGCAGCTGCGCGGCCTGAGCCCAGGGCAAGTCAGTGATCTGAGCTCGGCTCAGCTCGCATCGCTGAGCGGCACGCAGCTCGCAGCGTTCACGCGCGCCGAGATCGGCGGCCTGAGCTCGACACAGCTCGCCGTGATCAGCCCCGCTCAGATCGGCGCGCTCGACTCCACGCAAGTTTCCGCGCTGTCGACCGACGCACTCGCGGGCCTGACCGTAAGCGGCCTGTCCGCGCTGAACACGACGAAGCTCGCTTCGTTGAGCGCGGCGCAGATCGGCGCGCTCGCGACGACGTTGATCTCTAGCTTGGGCACGACCCAGCTCGGTGCGCTGACACGCACCGAGATCGGCGGCCTCATGGACACGCAAGTGGCGGCCTTGTCTTTGACTCAGCTCGCGAGCCTCACTCAGAGCCAGCTCGGCGGGCTATCCGCGGTCGGCGCATCTGGGTTGACAGCGGCCGAAATGGCGGTGTTCTCGGCCGCGCAATTGAAGGCGCTGAGCCCGAGCGCGATGGCGGCCCTCACGCCGACCCAATTTGCGGGCATCGCAACGAGTCAGCTGCCGAGCTTGACCACGAGCCAAGTCGCACAGCTGTCGACCACCGTGATCGCCGCGCTGCCGGTCGCCGACTTCAGCGCGCTCACGAGCGACCAGCTCGCGTCGCTCACCCCGCTGCAGGTCGGCGCGCTCACCCAAAGCCAAGTCGCGGGTCTGCCTTCCTCGCTCGTTGGCGGCTTGAGCGCGACACAGGTGAACGGCCTGCTCGATACTCAGGTCGCGGCGCTGACCCCCGCCCAGCTGAGCGCGCTCAGCGCCGGCCAGATGTCCGCGCTTTCCGCGCTCGGTGTGAGCGGTTTCACGACCACGGCCATCGCCAATCTGACGACGAAACAACTCACGGCGCTGTCCGCGCCGCAGATCGGAAGCCTGAGCGCCGATCAGTTGAAGTCGCTCTCGACCAACCAAGTCTCGAGCTTGGCCACGACGCAGCTGCGCGGCCTGCTCGACACTCAGGTCGCGGCGCTGAGCAGCACACAGCTGGGCGCGCTCACCGCGACGCAGGTCGGCAACTTGGGCAGTGTGCAACTCGGCGCGCTGAGCGACTCACAGGTCGCGGCCCTCAGCACGACCCAGGTCGCCGCGCTGCTCACGAGCCAGATCGCGGCGCTCAGCACCACCGGCGTGCGCGGCCTCACCGCGACCGAGCTGTCTGCGCTGACCACGCGCCAACTCGCAGCGCTGAGCTCGACGCAATTCAGCGCCTTGAGCACCGCGCAAGTCGGCACGCTGAGCACGACTCAAATCGGCGTGCTCACGCTCAGCGAGCTTTCGGGTGTCACGTCGACCCAAGTTGCCGTGCTCTCCGCCGACCAACTCGCGGCGCTGAACGCGACCCAGCTCGCTTCTTTGTCGACGAGTGCCGTCGCGGGTCTGACGAGTGACCAACTCGCAGGTCTGTCCACGACTCGGCTCAATCAGCTCACGACAGCCCAAGTGGGCGCGCTCAGCGCTACTCAGTTCGGCACGCTGTCACCGTTGCAGGTGGGCGCACTGACCTCCAGCCAAATCGCAGGGCTCTCCACGAGTGAGGTCGCCGCGCTGAGCACCGCGCAAGTCGCCGCGCTCAACGCGACCCAGATCAGCGTGCTCAACGCGACGCAAACGGGAGCGCTCACGGGCACGGAAATCAGCGGCCTTAGCAGCACACAGCTGACGGCGCTGTCCACGAACGGCATCTCGGGCCTCACTTCGAGCGCGATCGCCGCACTGGACGCGACGCAGCTCGGCGCGCTCGGCACGGCTCAGCTCGCCGCCTTGTCCGGGACCGGCATCACCGGCCTATCCGCGGCCCAGCTCGGCTCGCTGAGCTCGACGCAATTTGCAGCATTCACGCCGAGCGAGCTGGGCTCATTGACCACGAGCCAGGTGCAAGGCCTGCCCGGCACGCGCATCGCGCAGCTCTCGGTGACGCAACTCGCGGGCCTGAGCACCTCTGGCATCGGCGCGCTGACCGCCGCGCAGCTCGCGGCGCTGTCCACCACCCAGCTGAGCTCGCTCGCGCGCACGCAGGTGGGCGGCCTCGATTCGACGCAAGTGGCGGTGCTCAGCACGGCGCAGCTCGGCGCCCTCGGCACGACTCAAATTTCCGCGCTCTCGTCCTCCGGCGTGGCAGGCCTCACGCCCGCCGAATTCGCGGCGCTGAGCAGCGATCAGCTGGCCGCCTTGAGCGCGACGCAGCTCGGGGCGCTCACGGCGACGCAAGCCGGCCAATTGAGCACCACGTCGCTGTCCGCCCTTTCGACCGGACAAATTGCGGGTCTGAGCGCGACGGGCGCCGCAGCGCTGTCGGTCAATCAGCTCCGCGCATTGTCGACGGCGCAGCTCGCTACACTGTCCACGTCCGCGATCGGCGCGCTCAGCACGACCGTGATCTCGAGCTTGAATTCGACGCAGCTTGCCGTACTCAGCTCGACCGAGCTGCGCGCGCTCACCTCCACTCAGGTCTCGAGCCTGAGCACGACGCAGGTCACGCAGCTCACTCCGACGCAAATCAGCGCCTTGTCCACGACGGGCATCACCGGCATCGGCTCGGCGCAAGTCGCGGCGCTGAGCACGGCGCAGCTCGCTGCGCTGTCTCTGCCGCAAGTCGGCGCGCTATCCGGGACGGCGATTTCGGGCCTCACCAGCGCGGAATTTGCGGCACTGACGCCGGCCCAGTTCCAGAGCTTGTCGTCGACTGGCATCACGGGCCTGTCCGCGGCTCAGGTTTCGAGCCTGACGACGGCGCAGATCCAGCTCTTGTCCGACGCCGAGCTCAGCGGTCTGACCGCGACGCAGGTCGCTGCGCTCGCTCCGACGCAGGTCGCAACCCTGACGCCGGATCAAGTGGGCTCGCTGTCCGCCAGCGGCATCACCGGGCTCACCGCGGCTCAAATCGCCGAGCTGACCTCGACTCAGTTCGCCAGCCTCACGCCGTACGAAGTCGCTGCGCTGACCACCACTCAGGTCGGCTATCTCTCGACCACGCAGATCGCCGCGCTCAGCCCGGATCAGGTCTATGGCTTGCAACGCTTGCAAATTCGCGCGCTCAACCTGCAACAGCTGGCGGCCCTGTCCACGACCCAGATCTCGAGCCTCAGCGGAGCTCAAGTCTCGAGCTTCAACGGAAGCGAGCTGCAGGCCCTATCCAACGCACAGCTCGGCGCGCTCAGCGCGGATCAAATCGGCGCGCTCACCGCGATGCAGCTCGGCACCTTCACGGGCGCGCAATTCGCCACGCTGGCGCCGACCCAATTCGGGTCCATCTCGACCACGACCATGAGCTACTTGACGACGACGACGATCGCGATGCTCACCACCACCGACATCGAAGCCTTGAGCCCGACCCAGCTCAGTGCATTGACCGACGACCAGCTGCAAGCGATGAGCGCCGAGCAGATCCAGGCGTTGATCGACGCCCTGGTCTAGGCTCTAAATGGCTTCTTCTTTCTAGAAGCGAGCTTTGATGACCCAAGACGCCCTGAATGCCGCGCTGATTCGCCCGATGGCTCGTGAGCTGAGCGTGCCGGATCTGATCCGCGCAGTGGAAGTGCTCAAGCAAAGCGGGCAGGGTCAAGCCGTGGGCGGCTTGTACGCTGCTTGGATTCAGCACAACCAGAGCCACCCGCTGCTGTACGCGGTGCTGTTCAACTACGCGGTCACGCTGTCCGATGCCGAGCAGCTCGAAGCGGCGCGGCAATGCTTGGAGAAGGCGATCGCGCTCAATCCCGACTTCATGCCGGCGTACATCAACCTGGGCCGCATTCACGAGCGGCTGGGCAGCGTGGGGCTCGCGCTCGCACAATGGTCGGCGGCTTTGGCCCGCTTGAGCGCCGTGACCGGAACCGCCGTCTCGCACAAGACGACCACGCTCAATCAGAGCGCTCGCGCGCTCGAAGCCGCCGATCAGGACGAGTCCGCCGAGCAGATGCTGCGCAGCAGCTTGGAGCTGGACGCGACTCAGCGTGAAGCGATTCAGCATTTGGTCGCATTGCGCCAGCGGCAGTGCGAATGGCCGGCGATTTTGCCGTCCGAGCGGGTCTCTTTGTCTGCATTGATCAAGGGACTTTCACCGCTGTCTGCGGCCGCGCTGACCGATGACCCTCTGCTGCAGTTGGCGGTCGCTCACCACTACAACCAGCTCGACGTGGGTGAGCCGAGCGCGCTGATCGAGCCAAGGGCCCCGGCCACGGCGGCACCCGGGCCGCTGCGGGTCGGCTACCTCTCGTCCGATTTGCGGGAGCACGCCGTCGGCTACCTGATGACCGAAGTGTTCGCTTTGCACGATCGGCAGCGTGTCGAAGTGTTCGCCTACTATTGCGGGCCGGAATCCACGGACTCGCTTCATCGGCATTTCAAGGCCACCGCGCACCACTTCACCTCACTGAGCGCGCTCGGTGACGTGGAAGCCGCGCGCCGCATCGCCGACGACCAAGTGCAGCTGCTCGTCGATCTGAACGGATACACTCGTGATGCGCGGCTGAAAGTCGTGGCCCAGCGCCCGGCGCCGGTGATCGTCAACTGGCTCGGCTTTCCGGGCTCGATGGCGAGTCCGTATCATCACTACCTGATCGCCGACGAGTACATCGTGCCCGAGTCGCACGAGCCATACTATTCGGAAAAGGTAGTGCGTTTGCCCTGCTATCAGCCGAGCCTGCGCACGCGCAGCGTTGGCCCCCATGGTCCGTCGCGTGCCGACGTGGGCCTACCCGAAGAAGCAATGGTTTTCTGTTGCTTCAACGGCGCGCACAAGATCCATCCCTTCACGTTCGACCGCTGGCTCACGATTTTGGCGCGCGTACCGGGCAGCGTACTGTGGCTCTTGAGCAGCAACGACGCGACGAACGCTCGCCTGCAGAGCTACGCCGCCGCGCGCGGGATCGCCAAAGAGCGCCTCGTGTTCGCGCAGAAGCTCGCCAACCCGCAGCACCTGGCCCGCTACACGCTCGCTGACTTGTTCCTCGACACGACGCCATACGGCGCACACACCACGGCGTCCGATGCGTTGTGGAGCGGCGTGCCTTTGCTCACCTTGAGCGGGCGTTCGTTCGCCTCACGGGTGTGCGGCAGCTTGGTTCGCGCGGCGGGTCTGCCCGAGCTAATCTGCGAAACAGCGGCAGATTTCGTGGAAACGGCGGTGCGTTATGGGAACGATCGCGCCGCGCTCCAGCCGCTCAGGGCGCGTCTGCGGGCCGGCCGCGACTCGAGCACACTGTTCGACATGCCCGGCCTCGTTCGCAGTCTGGAGGGCTTGTACGAAGCGATGTGGCAAGCCCACGAATCTGGCAGCTTGCCGCGCCCCGACTTGCGAAATCTAGACCTCTACCTGGAGGTCGGCTCGAAGCAGGCACTGGACGCTATCGAGGTCCAAGCGTTACCCGACGCGGAGTACCGGCAGCACTGGCTCGAACGGCTCGCCCGCCGCCACCAACACCGCCCGATCGACACGGACTCACGCCTGATCTCGGATGCGGTGCTGGCAGCTTGGGGCTGACTCACTCACGAGCTCACCGCTCGGTTGTGCGCCTTCATAGTCGACGGCAAAGGTCTGGGTGCTCGTCGCGGGCAGCTCGAGCACCGAACGCACGTCGACTGGCGAGAGCACTTCGCCTTCGCTGTCGATGTCCCAAATCTTTTCGGTGCTCGGCCCGTGGAGCACGGCCATGCGCGAGCCCGCTGCGTCTTGCCGCAGCTGCACCGAAACCGGCGCGCCGGCTTCGTCCGTGTAGCTGAACAGAAAGGTATGCCTGTCACCGTCCGTTGCCTCACCGGTGCCCGCTGCCGGTTGCTCAATCAGCGTCCCGCCCGCGGACACGAAAAGCTGCAGCTCGCTTTCCACCTGAAGCAGCACGTAGAGCGTGCCGTCCGCGCTCTCACCCGCGGCCAGAATTGCAGAAGCGGCGAGCAACACCTTCGTGGTCACCGGCTCGAGCGGGGAGCATGAAACCGCGCGCGCAGGCCCGGACGCGCCCCAGACCGCACCCGCGGCACTGGCCGCCGGATCCTCGGCGCTCGAACAGCCGCAAATGCCAGCAGTACACAACGACGCGACGCACACCCAACGCCCGAACCACATGAGCGAAACAGTAGACCGCGCCGCGCAGCGTGCAAGTGCCGCGCCCTCACTTGCTCGAACGCGCCGTGTACTTGAAGAAGTCGGCGAAGGCCTTCAGCTTGGGCGCCAACTGGGCGCGGCTCGGGTAATACAGATAGAAACCGGGGAAAGGCGTGCAGAAGCCGTCGAGCACGCGCACGAGCCGCTTCTTCGTCAGGTGCTCGCGCACCGCGCTGTCGATCACGTACGCCAAGCCGAGCCCCTCCAGCGCGGCGTTGGCCATCAGCTCCACGTCATTGACGAGCATGCGACCATTGACGGTGACCACGAAGTCCTTGCCGTTTTCGGTGAACTCCCAGCGGTAAACCACACCGCTGGTCTTCATTCGGTAGTTGATACAATCGTGCGCCTGCAGATCGCGAGGGTGCTTCGGCTTGCTGCGCGCCCCAAAGTACGCCGGCGAGCCCACGACGGCCATGCGCATGTCTTCACTCAGCTTCACGCCGATCATCTCCCGGTCCAGCATTTCGCCGATGCGAATGCCGGCATCGAAGCCTTGCTCCACGATGTTCGCGAACGCATCGTCGATCGACACGTCCAGCGTGATGTCCGGGTACGCGGCGAGAAACGCCGGCAAGCGCCGCTCGAGCACTTGCTCGTACGCCATGCGCGGCACGGTCAGGCGCAGCACGCCCGCGGGGCGATCACGCAACTCACCCAGCGCAGCGAACGCTTCGTGCACACCGGCAAGCGCGGGCTTGAGCCGCGTCATGAACCGCTCACCGGCCTCCGTGAGCCCGACGCTGCGTGTGGTGCGCTGCAAGAGCCGCACGCCCACGCGTTCCTCCAGCGCGCGCACGGTCTGGCTGACCGCCGACGGCGTGATGCGCAGCTCGGCGGCGGCCGCGGTGAAGCTGCGCTTTTCAGCGACCAAAATCAGCTCACTCAAACCCGAGAGGTCATCCCGCATTCTTTAGCAATACTACATACCGAATTCAGATTCGACGCATTGTTCGAGTGAATCCCGAGCACTAGCTTCACTTGCAACAGGAGACATCATGAGCAAGCAAAGCAAAGTTTGGTTCGTCACTGGCACCTCCACCGGATTCGGCCGTTCGATCGCCGAAGAGCTGGTGGCACGCGGGGAGCGCGTGGTGGCCACCGCGCGCGACCCACGCACGTTGAGTGACCTCGTAGCCCTAGCACCCGAGCGAGTGCTCGCGCTCCGCCTCGACGTGACGAAGGGTGATGAAATTCGAAGCGCCGTCACAGCCGCCGCTGAACGCTTCGGCGCGATCGACGTCTTGATCAACAACGCTGGCTACAGCATCGTCGGCGCCGTCGAAGAAACGAGCGAAGCCGAGCTACGCGCCGCGTTCGAGCCGATGTTCTTCGGCGCCGTCGCGATGACGCAAGCCGTGCTACCGGCGATGCGCGAGCGCCGCTCGGGCACGATCGTGCAGATCACGAGTGTCGGCGGCGTGGTCACCGCGCCCGGCTTCGGCCCGTATTGCGCGGTGAAGCACGCGCTCGAAGCGCTGTCCGAAAGTCTGGCCGGCGAGGTCGCCCCATTCGGGGTTCGCGTACTGATCGTGGAACCCGGCGCATTCCGTACGCGCCTCTTCGGTTCTTCCTTCCGCACGATGCCCGCGCTCGACGCATACAAGGAGTCCGTCGGTCCGACGCGCGCCTTCGCCGAGCAATCGGAGGGCAAGCAACCGGGTGATCCCGTGAAGGCGGCACGCGCCATCATCGACACGGTGAACGCCGGCGCGCCGACCCTCCGCCTGCCGCTCGGCGCGGACGCCGTGCAGAACATCCGCGCCAAGCTCGCGCAAGTCACGGCGGATGTCGACCAGACGGAGAGCGTGGCCAACGCGACGGCATTTTGAGCTTCCCGAGCCTCAGTTGGAGGCGGCCTCGATACAGCTGTTGAAGGCCGCTTGCTCGGTCGCGCAAACGCCGGCCTTGGGCTCGAACTGGTTATTGCTATCGCACTGAAAGTCCGAGCTCGATTTGGGCGAGATGCAGTTGATCAGCCCCTCCCACTGACTGGTGCAGGTCTTGGAAGCATACAAGCTCTTGCACGCGCTTTCGACCGACGCGCTCGAGTCGGCACAGCCCGCGCCCTGCGCCAGAGACTTCGCCTTTGCGCCCACTGCCGCACAATCCGAAGGATTCACGCCGTTATCGTCGCTCCCACACGCCAAAAGCGACCACCCCACGAGCCCTACCAATATGAAGTTTCGAAATGAAATCATACAGTCCTCCACCCAAAGCACGGTAACACACTGCGCGCAGGGCTCGAAAAAAACTGACGCCGAAGATCAGTCGCTGATGGTTCGTGGGCGCTCGCGCTCCTGCCACGCACCTCGTGCTCGCGCGGTGTTCCCGCCCCTCGACGCCGAAGGCTGGGACGCGGCGTGCCGTCATGCGGCCCCATTAAACAAACCTGCGGCCCAACGCCTGCGCGCTGCGCGTCACGCCATACACGCCACGCCCCGGCGAAAGCAGCGACGGCGGAGTGTTCGGCGTCACGCCGGCAGTTTGAGGCCCACCCAGCCCTCGCTCAGCGCCCACAGCTTTTCCGCGGCCTGGGGATCGGTGGCCCACGGCCGCACGCCCGTGACGTCCTCCGATTCGGCCGGCGTTTCGCGCGCGATGTCCGCGTTCTCGCAATAAACGCCGCCCATGCCGGCAAGCTCTGGGCTCGTCGCGCACCACACGCTCGTGGCTGCACCCTGCTCCACGTTCTTCATCAAATGCTGAAAGCGAGCGAGCGTGGTTTGCTTCTCTTCTTCCGGCATGTGCCGCATCAGATCCGTGGCGATTGCCCCCGGGTGCACCGAGAACGCGCGCACGCCGTGCGCTTCGCCGCGCGGATCGAGCGCGCGAGCGAACAGCGCATTGGCCGTCTTCGACTGACCATAGGCGACCCATTTGTCGTACTCGCGGCGTTCGAACTGCGGATCCTCGAAGTCGAACCCCGAGCGCCGGTGCCCCGCCGAAGTGAGCGCAATCACGCGCGCGCCCCGCGCCTGCACGAGGGCCGGCCAGAGCCGCAGAGTGAGCTGAAAATGGCCGATGTGGTTCGTGGCCAACTGCGACTCGAAGCCGCGCCCATCACGCGACAGCGGCGTGGCCATGATGCCCGCGTTGTTGATCAGCAGCGGCAGCGCCCGCTTGCTGGCGAGGAAACGGGTCGCAAAAGCGTCGATCGATTTCGGTTCCGCCAGATCGAGCGCCTCGAGCTCCACGCGCTGGAACCCGGCGAGCGCAGCGCGCGCCTTGTCCGGTGTGCGCGCGGGCACGATCACCGTCGCGCCCGCAGCGGTGAGCACGCGCGTGGTCTCGAGACCGACGCCCGCGTAGCCTCCCGTGATGATCGCGAGCACGCCGTCCAGACGGCGATTGCCGAGCACTTCGGTTGCGGTGCTCTTTGCGTCGAACCCTGAGCCGAGGGGAGCTTGTTTGCTTGTCATGGCTAGAGCTTAGGGCCCGGCACACGAGACGAAAGTGCGTGGATTCATCCGATGACTGGGACCACCACCCGTAGGGTGGGGCCGGTCCCAAGCCCGGCGCGGCGAGTTTTTTCGCCCCAAAATCCGCTACGTGACGCCAGCTTTTTCTGGTGCTACCTCCGCGCTTCACCAAGAGCTTCCGCGACTTGGAGGAGTGGCCGAGCGGTTTAAGGCACCGGTTTTGAAAACCGGCGTACTCGTAAGGGTACCGTGGGTTCGAATCCCTCCTCCTCCGCAAGATTGAGAATCGATTCAACTGGTTGGGGTGATGGGGCTTGGGGGCGTTGTGGGCTGACGCGTCGGTTTTGGTTTATTGGATAAACCATGGGCGTGAGGGACAGGTCGAAGGGTAGCGAGACGATCGTGGGCGGACACACGAAGGGCGTGATGGTGGGCCCCAGGGAGTGATGACAACTAGTGGGAGGCCATCCCTTCGTCGATCTCAAAAGTGATTCTCGAGCCAAGGGATGGGCGAGAGCAACCCGTATAGTGTGGGACAATCAGAGGATCGCATACAAATGAGCAAGCCGCTGCGCCTGGTGATCGAAAACGTACGACGAATTGAGCGAGCGGAACTCGCCATAGAAGCTGGTTCGCGCACCATTCTTGTCGGTCGCAATAATTCCGGCAAAACGACGCTTCTGGACATGATTGCACGGGCGCTGTGGTCTTTGCCGGCGAACCACGAGAACGACAACTTTCGATCTTTTAACACGAGCTGGTATCGGCGCGCGGACAAGACCTTTGCAAGACCGAAAGTAACGGTGACTCTGCCCGAAAGCTTCCTGCAAACCGCGGTCTGCGCGAGTCCTGAAGCGGAGCTAGTGTTCGAACTATGGGGCGACGTCGTCGCATCGCGTGTACGGACCGACGCCTTACTCGACGTAAAACTGATGTCGACCAATTGTGACGTGGTATCGCACGCCGGAACGCAACGACTTGTTTCTATGGAAGGCGGTCCGGAACCGGAGATCTCGCGATCACAAGCGCTGACCGTGTCCAACTGGTTGGTCGACGAGGCAAATTGGCAGCCTCTGGATCCGGCACGCGAGCCGCAGAACAGACAGGGGATAAACGCGCGCTCGCTGTATGAGATGAACACCCCGTTCTCGCGAGCACTGGCCGAACGAGCGCGTCGCGTTCTGTACATCCCCGCCGGCCGACAACCGTCGTTTGGAGCTGCGAATGCACTCACTCCCCTTTCGCATACAAACATGTCGAACGTGACGTCGCTCCTCCTTTTCCTTCAGGCAACAGCACGAACCGCGTTCGATGGTCTTTCCACCTGTCTCGGACTGCTTTTTCCTGAAGTGCAAAGGCTCAAAATGGCGGGGGTGTCGGGGCTACTCGCGCCAGAAATCGAGTTCACCGACGGCAGAACGGATCACGTCGGCAACATGGGCTACGGGTTTCAGAACGCGATCCACATTCTGACGATCCTCACCATGTGTCCACGGGACGCGATCCTAATAGTCGACGAGCCGGAGAAGGGCCTTAACCAGACGTGTCAGCGCGACCTTGCTGCGTTGATGGAGACCTTGCGGCCGGACGTTACATTGCTGGTTGCGACCCAATCCGAAGCGTTCTGCAGAGGATTTTCATCGTCGTCCGCTGTCGTACTCGTTGAAGCCAGCGCTGGAACATCGATCACCACCCGGCTCGAAATAGTTGCTAGCCCAGACGATCTGCGCAGCCTGGCGCGAGCAATGGGCGTTGATCCGTTATACCTCGGCGGCGGCGGACGACTTATCTATGTCGAAGGCACGTCCGATCAATTGATCATGGAGAAATGGATCCAGCTGATGTTCCCGCACGCGACCGGGTTTCAGGTGGTGGCCCTCGGGGGCTGCGGGAAGATTAGCGAGGAGTTCGTGAAACCATTCTTGATCGCCTTTCGCGATCGGGTATTTCTGTTCCTCGATTCAGATCGGCCATCCGGGGACCAAACCTACAGCCCCGAGGTTACCCGCCTCGTACGCTGGTTGAGCGACAACAACATCGAGAACCGGTATGTGCTTCGTCGTCGCGAGATTGAAAACTATGTTGGCGTCGATTCGATCGCAGAGGTGGCCGGGGTACATCCAAACATCTTGCGTGGGACGCCCGGACACGAGGATTGGCACGACATCAAGAGTGTGTTCGCTGCGAAAGTTCGACCCTATGATGAGCGCCGAATATCTGTCGGTGCGTTCGAGCGCTTGGACTCCGAGCAACGTCGGAGGCTCTTCGGTGAGGAAACGGAGGAAATCCTGGCGGCTTTTCGAACGTTTCTGCATTCCGACGGGTGATGTTGAGTCGTTCACGCGAGCGGGCGTGACGGCGGGCCCACAAGAGCGACGATGCCGAGGGAAACGTCTATCAGTCCTGGCTTGAGAGCGGCTCTCGAACCAATTTGAGGGCACCGGTGCCCTCCTAGGCTTTAGTCTATGCTTTGAGGCCATGCCTGCGATCGCGTTCTTCCCTTGGATACGACTCTCAGCGCCAATGTCATTCGGGGACATGCAGCTGGTACCATACGCACCCGAGGGCAGTTGGTCCGACGACCTAAGGAGAGTTCTGGGCGCATACAAGCACGGCGTTGGCCAGCCTTTGCAGCACGCTACGCTGCTCCAAATCGCTGGCAGCGTAGAACCAGAGATCGGAGATTCCGAACTTGACCAGATCGCGCAGTTACGAGAAGCGCTGTGCTTTGCCGGCCTTCACCGTCGGGAGTTCTTCAACTTCAAGGGCTATGTAAACGCACACACGTTCCAATGCATCGTGCAAAACTTTCAGCGCGGAACCATCGGGGTAGGTGTCACCGCAAGGCGTAGGGACGGATCAACGTCAAATTTCTGGTTCGATGAGCGAGAAGTGCCGTGTCCGGCTCACGTTTCCCCGCACTCGTCGTTGCTCGTCGACGAAGCAATCGTCGCCGCATTGCTTCGTCGCTGCGCAGCTGCTGGTGATTGGCTACGCGATGGCATAGAGCTGTTCAACCTGGCGAACACGGACTCGCCTGACGTGCGACCGCACACAGAGCTGCTGCTTGCGGTTGCATCGGTTCAGCGATTGATCGGCCTCGAAAAGAAGTCGGACGCCCATGAACTTTCGGCGCGCTTCGCAGATCTGCTCGACTTAGCTGTGCGATCGGCAAGGCGTGAGGGCATAAACGACCGCCCAGGGCTGGCCTCAAAGGAAGCGAGGAGGGTGTGGTTTGAGGACTTCTACGCGAGTCGCGGCGTGGTGGCGCATGGGCGTCCAAGCGGCAAGCCACGTGCAACTTGGTCCATCGTCGAGCACCTGTTGCTCGCCTCGTACGTGATCCCGCGCCTTGTGCTCGTCCGCTTGCAAGAGTTCGGCGATTATCAGCTCACGCAAACCGATCGCGACGAAATCGCTGCGTTCGACTACCTTTTGGCTGAACCCAAACTTTTCGAGCCAGAAGAACGATCGAACGGCGCTCAACATTGGCCGTGGCGAGAGGCGCTTAGCAAGGCGCACGATGCCGTCTGGCACGAGCGAGCAGTCTTGGCATTTGCTGAAGCTCTCGGCGCCGACGGCGAAGACTGAGACGGACCAATGAATGAGAATGCTATCGTCACCGTTGACTGCGAGACCGCCGAGGAACTTTTCGAAGCGCTTCGGCCCAGACTGCCCGCGCCTGGTAGGTCAAAAACGATCTATCGTGGATGCGGCGATGCGGCGTACAAGCTCATCCCGAAAGCGCTGAGAGCAACGGCGAAAGATGACCCAGCTGACATGCTGATATTGAAGGAGTGGGCGCTGCTTTGCTCATTCATCGAGGGATGCGACCTTACGGGCGTGCGATTGCCGGGCGACAGCGCCCGATGGCGCGAGTCGCTGGACCAGAACACAGGTGCCCTCAACCGAGCGGCAATGCACCCGTCTAAGTGGCCAGATCGAGAGCACTACGAGGTTTGGGCAATGGCTCAACACCACGGCTTGCCGACGCGCCTTCTGGATTGGTCGCGAAGTCCGATCGTCGCAGCTTATTTCGCGGCGTCGTCGGCCATGTCGGAACGGACATCGCAGGGTCGCCTTGCAGTGTGGTCGCTTCCGCCCGACGGCGAGGTGTTTTGGCGAGAATGGCTCGTCACGATCGCTGTTCCGGCTTCAGACAGTGTCAATCTGGCAGCTCAGCAAGGTTTGTTCTCGCTGACTCTCTTGCCAGGAGTTCGTGGTCGACCACTTGCAATCGAGGCGTTCGAAGAAATCGCTGCGCGGATCTTTTCAGGTGACGCAACGTTGCTGCGCAAGCACACGCTGCCTCGAGATGAAGCGCCCGAACTGCTGGAACTGTGCGAGGCCTATGGAGTAAGCGGCGCCACAATGTTTCCCGGGTCTGACGGTGCGGCACGATTCGCGCTCGAGAAGCATGCCAGGTTCGACGAACAGGAATCTCGCAATCGATAACGCGCACGCGATGGCCGTGATGGCGGGCTCACGAGAGTCGGTACGAAAAGAAGGTGGTCATCCTTTGGTCAGGTATCGGGACTGATCTTCGGGCCAACGCGTGGGCAAAGAGGACCGGCTCGTTAACTTTCTAGTCGTCCTTGGAAGACATGTGTTCGCAATATCCACAGAGGCCTTCGAGCTCTTGCTCGTCGATCTCCAGATGGGCATTGCAACGGATACAGCGATCGTAGGTGCGACCAGAACCACATCTCGCGCAGGAGTCTTCGTCCAAGATGAAGGTCTCTTGTCCGCACTCCGGGCACGTGCCTATCGGATCTCGGTCACCGTCCTTAATCGCCCTATAGCTGCTAAATGCGGCACAATCACGTAATGCCTCCTCAACAAACTCGTCGGCGTTCGCTTCGTGCCCGCACGACCGGCACGCGATGACGAGGTCATCCAAACCTGCTGAGGCGTCCTTGGGTCGCTGAAGTTGGGAGCTGCACTCAGTGCATGCGTAGCTCTCGATTGCGCCGGCGAGTCCTTGCGACGCCCACGACACTGCGCGAATAGCGGCCAGGCATTCGTTACGCTCTGCTTCAAAGACCTCGCTGTTCGACAGCAGCTGTTCCCACGCCTTGTCACCAAACAGTACGCGGGGATCCTGACCGAGCACGTTTGTCGTGAAATCACGAACAATCACCAGTACATTTGCGGCGATGCCGCGCAGGGCGTCGTTCGATGTTCGCGCGTGATAGTGCTCGATGTAGTTCCGCTCCTTCGTAAGTGTCTCGATGCGCGTCCAGTCGACATTGACCCCTAGCGACGATAGCCGCTGCTTGATTTCCTCCACCTCGACTGTCTTTTGTCCGGTGCCCACAAATTCTAGGCCACCGTCGGTCAGCTTGGGTTTTATTCTCTGCTTCAGCAGGACTTCATCGCTTCCCTCCGGCGAAAGCTCAAGCAACCGTGCCTTGAGTAAGAGGAGAACGCCCGCGTGGAGGCTACGTACCGCCGAGAGCACGCGCGCTGGTGTGGCGGCGGCTAGGTCTTCGATCCCAACCTGGATCGACATGGCTGCATTGTTCAGGATGGCCTGATTATCCACGTGCTTTCCCTTCGAGGGTAAACCTCATCAAGGGCGGCCTCCACCCCAATTCGCCCTGACGTGGCTCGGGGCAGCGTGTGCGATCTCGGGCTCCTCTTCGCAAAGAAGGCGGGCATACGGGGACGGAAAACGTCAGTGCCGTTGCGGAACGGCTATTTCCATAGCCGATCCGCGAGTATATAGTGGGCAAGCAATGCCCACAGACACCAACGAGATCCGACTGGCGCCGATGTCGACCGTTGGCCTGTTCTCGGGGATCGGCGGTCTCGAACTCGGCTTGTCGCGAGCAGGTCATCAGACGACGTTGCTCTGCGAAAATGATCGCGTCGCTCGCACCGTACTTGATCACCGTTTCGTCGACATCGCGAAGCACGGCGACGTCCGAACCCTCAAGGCGCTCCCCAAAGACACGGAACTCCTCGCGGCAGGGTTTCCGTGTCAGGACCTCAGTCAGGCCGGGAGGACCGCCGGCATCGACGGGGACCAATCGGGCCTCGTCTCCGAAGTGTTCCGACTCCTAAAAGCTCGACGCGCGCCGTGGGTACTGCTTGAGAACGTACCTTTCATGCTTCACGTAAAGAAAGGCGCCGCGTTTGAAGTCGTACTCAAAGCGCTGGAGAAACTAGGCTATCGCTGGGCATATCGCGTCATCGACTCGCGTGCATTCGGTCTGCCTCAACGTCGCGAACGAGTCTTCATCTTGGCTTCTCTCGAGGGCGATCCCAGGGGCTGCTTGCTTAGTGACGACGAGGGACCCCCTGAGACCTCCGAACGTGGCAATGAAGCAGCCATTGGATTCTATTGGACGGAGGGCAACAAGGGCCTCGGATGGGCAGTCGATGCCATCCCCGCACTTAAGCGGGGCTCCGCGCTGGGCATCGCGTCCCCGCCAGCGATTTTGCTCCCCAGTGGCGTAATCATCAAGCCAGACATCCGTGATGCTGAGCGGATGCAGGGCTTCCCCGCGAATTGGACGGATGCCGCGAAGGGAAACCAAGACGGCCGAAAGACCCGTCGCTGGGGGTTGGTCGGGAACGCCGTTACTGTGGACGTCGCCACCTGGCTCGGTCGGAAGCTTCGACGCTATGGTGAGTACCGCGGGGAAGACGATCGCGCGCTCAAGCCTGGAGACGTTTGGCCTCGCGCTGGTTGGAGCATGGGCAGCGCGCGGCATGCGAGCAGCGTCAGCACGTGGCCCGTCCAGAAAGTAGCCGCGCCGCTCCACACATTCCTGCGGTTTCCCGGCGACCTGCTTTCGGAAAAGGCGACGCTCGGCTTCTTCACTCGTGCCTCCGCCAGCACACTTCGCATCCCGGAGGGTTTTCTCGACCGGGTCGAGGCTCATTTAAACGTGATGCGTCAGGCCAAGGTTGCGTGAAGCGTCGACGCGTCGATGAAGCAGCTACCTCGCTTCTCTTGGATGCGGATACTTCAGCCCGACTCGGGCGAATTCGTCAGCATGGGACCGCGGCTGAGCTGATCGTTCGCAGGCTCGTCACACGACTTGGGATTCGATACAGGACCAAAAATCGGGATCTTCCTGGTTCGCCCGACCTCGCTAATCGTAGGAAGGGTTGGGCCGTCTTCGTTCACGGCTGCTTCTGGCACGCGCATGCCAAGTGTTCGCGCGCGACCATCCCCAAACGCAACAAGCCGTTCTGGCGCGCAAAATTCGCTGCGAACATTGCGCGCGACGCTCGCGCGATGGCGGGTCTGAAGCAGCTAGGCTTTCGCACCCTGGTGATTTGGGAATGCGAGTTGCGCGACGAAGAGAAAGTAAGGCAACGTCTGCACAACAAATTGCTTCAGGTGCGCCGAGGTTTGAAGTGAACGAATACGTCGACGATCTTGCGCCCGCGCTAATTGAGTGGATGCGGCGACGGAGGCAAGTAGTCGACTGGGTGTACCACCCGCGCAAGACGGACGTGAGCGACTATGTCCGGCGAAAAGTTTTGGGCGACCTCCTGAGCTCGTGCACGATGTTCCACGAACAAGCGCGGCGAGGAGAAATAGCCTGCGATCTCAATGTTTCACTTTCGAAAGCTCAAGGCCGCACCAGAAAGCTGGACTTGGTCGTTGGCGCTGCATTGAACGGTGCGCTTCCGGAAGCGATCGATGAGGACGTCTTGCGAAAAGCAAAAGTTGGTACTCCGAGGCTCGCGTTGGAAACCAAGCTTTGCATGACCGAGCACCGGAAGGCGACCTCGCGGTTGATTGATGAATTGCTTTCGAGTCTCGATGTTGTTCGCGGTGTCAGCCCTGATGCACTGTGCGTTGCGGTCGTGGTTGTGAACGTCGCCGCTCGTTTCACCAGTCCACTGAATCTTCCCGGTCCAAACCTGCACGAGCGCCCTGTTGAGATTCACCGACTAGTCGAGAAGGTACTCACGCGCGTCGGCGTGGGCGACAGCGGCTACGACGCTTTGGCGATCGCGCTCGTGGATGTCGACAACGAGCATCGCTTCGAGGTCGGAGTGGGGATTGAGATACCTCAGCAGCACCTCTACCCGAACGCGATTCAGGCCGTCGCACGGAGATGGACATCGCCGCCGCTCACGAATTGAATACGGCGACGATTTCGCCTACGGCTTCGCCGGTCAGAGCTCGGGCGTCGTCCAATTGGATGACATAACGCAGCTCGAGCACGCCGGGATCCACCGCACGCACGCGCGGAAGATCGGCTTCGCCGAACCAGAGCGGCTCTTCGAGTACGACGAACCTCGAAGTGTAAAGCGCAGCGTCAGAGCGGGAGTACCCTGCGGCAAGCAGCCCCTTTTCGAGTGCAATCGTTTCCGATGTCTGGTCATCGAGCTCCCCGATCAGGCTGGGCAACGTTTGGCCGCGCGTGTCGTCGACGGCGAGCCACATCGACACCAAATAGACAAGATTGGTCCCTCGCGGTCGGTGAGCCTGAGCCGCGCTGATGTGATGCTGAAGGCGCACACGGGAAGCCTTGCACTCGACTCCGACACCAGCAGCAAGAAAGTCCGTGAGCTCGCCGTATGGCCCGCGCCAGGAGCGTACGGCTGAGTCCAGGTTCGGCATGCCCTTTATGAGCGTAAGCTCTGACCAGAGACCCATCTCCTCCTTTTCGCTCAGTTTTCGACGACATCGGAAAAGACGCTCCCACTCCGCAAGCCACCGCCCGACAACATCCGCGCGCGGCGGAACGTTCTCAAACGTGGACGCGAGGTCCATGGCAAGCGCGCAAAAGACACCAAGAAAGTCCTCTTCGAGGCACTCAATGATCGCGCACGGGCTCGTCCAGAAGCGACCCTGCAGGTCGAATTCCACGTCAGCGGCGAAGGTTAACGATAGGGCTCCGGTGACTCTGCCCACAGGAAAGGGAGAATTGGTCGTCTGCACGGCTATCAGGAGACAAGCGCGGCCGCGATGATTGCGTGCAACATAGGCGCAACCGACGTCCGCTCTAATGGAGAATGACGGACCTTCACTCCTCGCGCTGCTGGTCCCAAGCGCGTCTAGAAGCTGGTGTGGCGATGTCATCGTCGGGTGAAATTGAAGATCCAGTGCTCCATATTGCTCGGGAACACGATTGTCGGATGCCAGAACGGCACCCCAGACCAATTTCTTTCGACGGCGCCAGATTCCCGCATCATGAATAGGACCGGTCGCTGCTGGGCCTTCGCTTTGTTGTGCTCGCCCCCGGCACCGCCACTGATTGTGCCGCTCGGTAGCCTGGGACCAGTGCGCTCAATGTTGCGGATATAAAGGCGTCCCTGCCCGCCATGCTTCTCGGAGATCGCTCCGAGCACTCGCGCGATTGCATCGACATCCCAATCGCCGGCCTCTTGATCCTCGGTTCGGACAGAACGAATCAGTTCAGCCATGTCGCCGATCGAGACATCCAGGAACTCGTGCGTGACGATGGCCCCCCCGCATAGACGCTCGATGACCGTCGTGATTCGCTCCGTGGTATTCCCCAAATCTTCCGGCCTATGCTGCGGGTCGGTTGGATAAATTTGCTGACCTGGCGTGTACGCAGAGATGCACCCAACGTCGAGGACGCCACGTCGCGTTGGACGAAGCGAGCCCGCGACCTGTACCGGCACTCGCTTTCGCGTATCCGGGTCCCGGAGCAACAGCCGCAGCGCGGTCTCGGAATCGTGCAGGCGGTTGAACCGGACGGCGAGCGTCTCCGGAAGAAAGACACGGGTGTACGGCATCAATGGCTCGCGATAGCCGTACATGCGCGCGTGCTGAAGCATCGTATCCATTTGAGTCGTCTTGGCGCTCCTCAAATAGTACGTGACCAAGAGGTTCTTGATCGTGAGACCGCGACCCAGAATATTGCCACCGACCATGAAGTTTGCACTTGAGCCAAATTCGAGCGCACTGTTGTTCGAATTGACCGTAAGCACGCGGCGCAAGTGAATGCGGCGTCGAATAAGTCGCTCGACGTGTTCGAAAGGAGGAGGGTCGGGTATGGATCTTTGCAGCTCACTGTACGCCCACGCCAGCATTGTGTTTGCGGTTGGCATATCGAAAAAGCCATCGATGTAGTCACGTATCAGCTGGCTGAGAGTCTCGTGGTCGGCGGTTCGCGGACTTGTGTGACAGAGAAACTTGTAACCAGTCGGATAGCCGGCAGGGTGCACGGCTGCGTGCGCAGCGCTCGCGACCAAGAAGAATGATATTGCTCTCGCGAGGCCTAATGGCGCTACGGATACACCGGCGGCGAGGTCGCCAGACTCGCTGTCGGCAACCTCTACAAGCGGAACCGGGAACGGCTTCGAAACGTCTAGAAAAAAGCGCTCGCCTCCAGTGTAGCCAGTGCCCGGCTCCAACAAGCTCGCAAAGTGCGGCCTGAGCGGCGAAGTTATGTTCTGCAGCAGGACTGCGATGGGGGTCGCCGTCACCTGCAGGTAGATGTTGTGACGGAGCACTTCGCGAAATGACTCGCCCAATTCGTCCGCGGCGTCGTTCTCGACGGTGAGTCGGTAGGTTGTGCTCCCATGTTGCGGCGCTGAGGCACGTTGCTCCGCGCGAGCCGCCGTCGTCGTGTCGGGACTCGCCTGATCGGCTTCGTCGTCGAGGATTAGCGTGGGGTAGTCCGCTCCGCCAAGATCTCGAAGCGAGTTCAACAGGGCTCGCTGGTGATCTGCTTGCTTCGCGCAAACGATGACTAACCCCTGACTTGCAAGATGTCGTTTGATGTTTCCTGCGTCGTCGTCCCAGGTGTAAGGCGAACCAGTGATCTTCTCGCTCGAGGAGTGCACGAGTGGTCCTTCGAGCGCCCTGAACCGTGTCGCAGTCTGACGTACGAGCTCGGTATAATTCGACGTGAGTACGATCACGAGACGAAAGCCGTTGTCGATGGCCATCGCAGTAGCAACGACCATCGCTGCAGTCTTGCCGCTCTGTATGCGGCCATAGAGCAGGCCCGTTGGGCAGTCACCCGACAGAGGGGCAGCCTCCGATGCTCGCGCGCACCCTCCGGCACCCACTTCGCCCACCGCAATGTACGTGTCGTAGGCCCTCACGACTTCTGAAAGGAGGTCTTGAGCTTGCTCGCGCAGTCGCTCAAGGCTTTCAGTCGACATCTGCTCGCCATCTGGACCGGAACGCAGTCTCTCGAGCGTCGCAGTAAGACATTCTCCGTCGGCCAAGATCGTTGGCGGTGCCCCGCCCCCGTTGATCCCTCGCACGTTGGCGGTTCCAAGGTCTGAAGACATTGCTCACATCGTACGCCATACGTCCGGTGAGGCGCCAGCCCTACTCCGGTAGAATTTGGCGGACGCCGATCAGGTCCGACGCTGTGTCGCAAGCTACGATGCGCAACGCGCGCCGTCTTTGCGTGACCGCGCTGCACGAGCAGACACGTGCAAACGGAATCGTTACTCAGCCCAGTGAATGATGGGCGCGGTTGAGCGCTGTGCTTGTGCCGCAGCAGTCCCCAGGAATCAGTGGCTGACGCTTGGCAGGCTCTCCTTCCGCCAGCACCTTTACCGTCGCATGCTCGCCAATAGAATGTGCGTGGTGTCACGGATCGGCCTATGAGATCCGCGTGCGATCGCCCAAGCGGATCCAGTCCGGATCGGCCAAGCAGAGCCACCTGAGATCGGCCAAGCGGATCCACCTGGTGGGGGTGGAAGCCGGGCAAAAAGTGGGTCCGGATCGGCCAAGCGGATCCACTCGGGATCGGGCTATGGAGCCAGTGGTGGACGGGGACGGGAGGGGCCGAGGAAGGTCCGGGCAAAGGAGGCCTGGACCGACAGATGAGCGCGCGGAGGACAGATATGCATCGACTGCAGGAGCTGGTGCGGCTGCACCGATTGGGGCTGACGGAACGGCGAGCAGCGAAGGAGCTCCGCATCGGGCGGAACACCGCGAAGGAATATCGCCGTGCGCTCAGCGAGGCGGGTGTGCTGGACGGCAGCGTGGACGAGTTGCCGACGCTCGAAGTGCTCAAAGCGCTCGTGCTGAGGGCGTTGCCGCCGCGGCCAGCGCCTCAACAGGTATCGAAGCTCGAAGAGTGGCAACCGGCGGTGGAAGCACTGCTCGAGCAACGACTCGGGCCTCAAGCGATTCACGATCGTCTGCGGCTCGAGCACCCGGACTACCAGGGCAGCATCGGCGGATTGAAGCGACTTGTCCGACGGATCCGGCGCAGCCGTGGCGTACGGCCCGAGGATGTGACGATTCCGGTCGACACGGAGCCGGGCGATGTTGCCCAAGTAGACTTCGGATACGCGGGAAAACTGTGGGATACGACGACGGGCACGCTGCGCAAAGCGTGGGTTTTCGTCATGGTACTCGGCTACAGCCGTCATCAGTACTGCGAGGTGGTTTTCGACCAGCGCACGACGACGTGGCTCGAACTGCACCAACGAGCCTTTGCATGCTTCGGCGGCGTGCCGCGTGTGATCGTGCCGGACAACCTGAAGGCGGCGGTGATTCGCGCAGCATTTGGCGTGAGCGGCCTGCCGGAGCTGAACCGCAGTTACCGCGAACTCGCGCGGTACTACGGCTTCCGCGTCGACCCTGCGCCGCCGCGAGCGCCGAAGAAGAAAGGGAAAGTCGAGTCGGGCGTGAAGTATGTGAAGAACAACTTCCTGCGCGGCCGCCGCGACCAAGACGTGGCAGAGGTGAATCGCGAGCTCGCCCGTTGGACGTTGGAGATCGCCGGCACGCGGGTGCATGGCACGACGGGCCGCCGTCCTATGGAAGTGTTTCTGAGCGAAGAAAAGGCTCATTTGTTGCCTCTGCCGGTCAAGCGCTACGAGACCGTCGTCTGGAAGCAGGCGAGCGTGCACGCCGATTGCCACGTGCATTTCGACAAGAGGCTGTACTCCGCGCCGTGGCGGCTGATCAACCAAGAAGTGTGGGTGCGGGCGACGTCGACCTCGGTCGCGATTTACGCAGACGACGTGCGCGTTGCGACGCATTCACGTCGCGGCAAGAAGCAGCGCAGCACGCACGACGAACACCTGCCGGAAGGGAGAGCCGAGCTCCGGCATCGCAGTCGTGCCTACTGGGAAGAGCGAGCGGACCGGATGAGCCCAGAAGTCGGGGTCTTCGTGCGCGAAGTCTTCGACTCGGACGACGTGCTGCTGCAGCTCAGGGCAGTGCAGGCCATCGTGACATATCTCGAAAAGTTTCCGGTCGAGCGCGCGACAGCGGCGGCGCGCCGCGCGAGTTTCTACGGCAGCAACAGCTACCAAGCGGTAAAAAACATTCTGACCCGCGCGCTCGATCTCGAGCCGCTCCCGACCAGCAGAGCTCAGCCGATGTGGGCCGACGCGCCTCGCTTCGCGCGCGATTTGTCGAAACTCTTCGACTCGGAGGGTGGCAATGAGCACCATTGACGAGCTGGTCCCGCTTCTCAAAAAGTTGCGTCTCAGCGGGGTTTTGCAGTCACTCGAGCTCCGGCTACAGCAGGCCCGAGAAGACAGTCTGCCGTACGAGGAGTTTCTGTTTCGACTCCTCTCCGACGAGGTCGAACGGCGCGACGGCAAGCAACTGGAGCAGCGAGTCCGTCGCGCGAACTTCGAGCACGACAAGACGCTGGAAGACTTCGATTTCCATTTCAACCCGAACGTCCCGAAGGCGCGAGTCATCGACCTAGCGACGTGCAGTTTCGTCGAGAAGCGCCAGAGCGTGCTGTTGCTCGGACCAGCCGGAGTCGGGAAATCGCATATCGCGCAGGCACTCGGTCATCGCGCCTGCCGACTTGGGAAAAGCGTGCTCCATGTCGTTGCCCAAGACCTCTTCAAGCAACTCCGAGCCGCCCGCGCAGACGGCTCCCATGACCGCCGCATGTTGCGCTTCACCACGCCCGATCTGCTGATAATTGACGACCTCGGCTTGCGTCCGCTGCGCGACGACGAGCCCGTGGACTTGTACGAGATTATCCGCACTCGCTACGAGCGCCACTCCACAATGATCACGTCGAATCGAACTGCGTCGGAGATGGGCGAACTGTTTGGCGACCCGCTGCTGGCAAGCGCTGCCATGGATCGCCTTCTCCACGATGCCCACGTGCTCATCCTCGAAGGCGCTTCCTTCCGCAACCCTGGCGAACGCCGCAAGTCCAAGAAGAACATCCAACCCGAGGCTTCAACATGATGAATCAGCCGCTCACGCGAGTGGATCCGCTTGGCCGATCTGCCGCGCCCACCGAGACACGCCCAACGGCGCCACGCGCGCTGCAACCAATGACTGGATCCGTTTGGCCGATCTGTGGTGGATCCAAGAGGGCGATCGTTGACACGTGGGATAGGTGACGTCGCGTGTAACGAGTCGGCGCACTCCTTCACGATTCGTTTGAAGCAGGTATTTCCTCGGATCGATCCCATCGACTGTGAGGAGAAACTCGGCCAGCTCGAACGTAGTGATGCGAGCATCGACTTTGAGATCGAGGTTGCTTTCAAGGTGCCACCGCATTGTCGCTCGCGTTACGTAGGCGAGCGTTCCGGGTGGATGGTCGACCATGCGTTCCGATCCGTCCGACAGTCGCCTTGGAAGGCGCAGTGGGAACTTGATCTCAAACCATCGATTCTCCAATTGAGAACGCCACCGCTCGACGGCTGCAGCTGCAGCTACGGCGGCTTCTGCAGAGCGCTTCGCGCTCGCCTCCCGCTCGGCTGCTACCTCACTCTTTGGGCGCTTGAGGAGGATTGCCCTCGGATCCCCCTCCACGTACACGTTCAGTCCGCCGACTTCCAGACAGCAGTGGATTGCACGGCGCTTGCCACTTCGCTCCACCGCCAAACATTGGACCCGCGTCCCCTCGGCCAACGTCACTCTCTCGAAGCCGATCAGGCGCGTCTGATCACCTCTTGGCTTTGTCGTGACGTCGAGGCCGAGCACCCAAACCTGGCCGCTGTAGGTCCTTGTGAGCTTGAGCTGAGGCTCAGGCACATCTCCCTCCAAAACAAGAACTCTTGATTTAAGCGCCTGGGGCTGAAGTCCGTCAAGACGGCACGTGCGTTCAGCTAGGTTCGGATTCTGGGCACGAGTGTAAACCGACGCAGACGCGTGAGAGAAACGTTGTCAGTGACGACGCACTCCGACGGTTCGTAGCGCAGCGCCCCAAGTGCGCTGTGAGCCGGTGGCTCGACAACGGCTCCGCTACCCATGGTGGGTACGGGGAACGGTGAAGAGACGTGCGTCTTCTGACAAAGGCGCGAACGCGCCCAACGGGAGAAGTGTGCAATGGCATTTGTGTCAACCAACAACGGCCTTTTCAAGGTCATCAAGCGCTCGCTCTATCAATACATGGAGGACCTGATGGTCGAAGCCAAAGAGCGCAACAAGGAGTTTACTCGACACGTCGTCACCGACGGCGACATCCAGGTCACCATCGACGTGCTCCAGCAGCGCCGTCGCGGGAAGGAAGCATACGTTCCGACCATCATGGGCAAGATCGGGTACGGGAAGGCCCAGTTCCTGAATTCCTTCTTAAATCAGCTTGATATGAAGGAGTTCCTGAAGACCCCAGTTACGCTCCGGCACGTCGACCAACCGGACTTCTTGAAAGACGTGAGGGGACTGATGAAGATTTCGCCGGAGCGCCGACAAGCGCTCATCGACGTCATTCGAACTGTGCTCCCCAAGATCGAAGGGCTCGGTGTGAAGACGTCGTTTGCGTCAGCGCTCGATAAGGGCGACGCCTCGGACTACTTCGAGTTCACCGACGTCAAAGACGAAGAAGGCGAGGTCGAATGACTATGAACTACGATATTTTCAAGTCGCGGCTGGGGTCCACTGACAGCAAGGCCAGCGAGATCGCCGCAGCCATTCGCACGGGTATCAGCGCCGGCGATCTTTTGGCAGGCCAAAGATTGGCTGGTGCTACGGCGATCGGCAAGGCGTTCAATTGCAGCGGCAAGCCAGTCGAAGCAGCGCGCAATAAGCTGGTCACGGAAGGTCTTCTGGTCCATCGCGACGGCCATTACTTCGTCGCAGGTGCCTCCGCCGCGACCACTGCGCAACCTAAGGCGGAGCTGACGCCCTTAGTAACTCCCTCCGCCACAGAGACGCCTGGGCCAAGCGCAGCGCACGACGCCCGAACGGCGGAAGAGAAGTTGGAGGCCGCGTTCGCCGACTTGATCGACGAGCCAGCTCCTGGAGCGAGGTAAGTGACTGCTGCCCCCATCGCGCGTTGTGCCGATTGCGGCATCGCGTTGTTCTCGCCCAACGAATTCTTGATCTTGGTACCTGCGGGTGCCAAGGGCAGCCTCGACATTGGTGGGTTCGATGCGTTCTGCGAACGGTGCTTCTGCGCGATGGGGATGAGTGGCGGGCGTAAGCGGTGGAACCAAGCAATGGCACCACTAACCGGTAGGTGGGTAAAACCAAGCGGCGTCCCAGGACTCCCCTGGCTTTCTACGGACGGCTGGGAATGGGACCCAGGTGAACAGCCGGAGTTCCCCGATGGCGTCAGCCTCACATACTTCGATCGTCCATCGATCACGCTGTTCGTATTCAACAAGCTCGGCCGTTGCGTGATGCACACGCCGGCGAGCCCACGCGAAGAAAAGAAACGAGGAAGAACCAAATGAAACCAATCGAACGTCTTGTCATGCACGCGGGCAAACTGTCCGGAATGTCCCTCGACCAAGTCAACGGCATGCTTACAGAGAGCGGGCTCAAGCCTGTGACCGCAGGCAACTGGCGTTTCGTCGAGCGCTATCGGGCGCTCACGAGTCGCAATCCATCGGCTCTCGGCACGCTCACCTTCGGCGCCATCCCCCTACAGCGGCTACACCAGATGACGGATGCTCCCAAACCAGGAACAGCGTCGCCAAGGACGCGCTTCCGAGTTGTTCGAGGTGGGAAGCGATAGCGACAGCTGGCGGCGAGGTTCCCCACGAGCCTCGCCGCGATACCGCGCGTCATACCCCATACCCCTTGAAGGCGGCCTCCGCGCGGGTGCAGAATCTTGGATTATGGCCGAGTGGCTCTACAAGGCGAACAAGTCGATGCTCGATGTTCACGGCACGCTCTTGCTGGCAGAGCATGGCTTCCTATGCCGCTCGGCGTATCAACGGCGTCGCGGAGGCGAAGTCGCTCTGGTCAACAACGTTCGTAGGGTCCAGCTCGGCGACACATTGCATTTCTACTTTAGTCAGTCTGGCAAGGCGCCGCGTCCGCTGGGCAAACACTTGATCATCGAACCTGGAGAGCATGAAGAAGGCGGGGCGTTTGGCCCTCGAGTTCCCGAGACTGCTCTCTACGTGTTGAACAGCGAGAATTTTCTCAAGCGGTACGATGCAGAGAGCCGATACGAGGTCGACCCGCATCTCAACAAGTTCACCGGCTGGCTCCTTCGCAAGTTGGGTCCAAACATGAAAGCGCCCGATAAGTTCGCGAAGGGGCGAGCAACTCTCGCGCGCGTCGACGAAGATGGAAGCCTCGCAATCCTCGAAGACGACGATGCGGAGGTCGCCTAAGTCTTCTCGATGTCGATTGTCGGGCAGCGCCTGCCGAAGATCGCTCCTAGACGGGCGATAGGGCTACTCCCTACTGGTTCACTTTCAACAGAGCGAGGACTCATATGCGAGGAAGACGAAAAAGCCCTATTGAACGTTTGGTACTGCACGCTGGCGCCGCCGCCGGGCTGACACTCGACCAGGTCAACGAGATGCTCGCTTCGGCGAAGCTGCCCGAGGTTCCAGCCACTTCCTGGAGTATCGTTCAGCGTGTATACGCCCCGTGGGTGCGCGACGAGGTCGAAGCATTGAAGTCGCTCGCGTTCAATCCTCCGACGTGGAGCGAGGTTCAGCAGATCCGCTCTGTTCAAGAACCTGAGCGGCTCGATGACGAGGACGCTGACGTCCTTGTAAATCCCTTCGCCCCTGGCAACGACGCGGCCTAGTGAGGCTCCCCCGTTCCAGCCCGATCGCCCAAGGAAAGCAACCACCCATTTCGTCACACGCAGCGTTCTCAAGGACCCGACGGTTAGCGAACCGCCGCCCGGAGCTGGAACTCAGGGCACCCAACACAGTTCGTCAGGGGTAGGCAAGGGAAGCTTGGAAACCGCCTCGTTGAAGCGCCCGAGATTCTTGGCGATGTAGTGGCGATCAGCGACACCCTTTCCAGCGTGTCCCGCGAGTGCCCCAATTAGCTCACGCGGAACGCCCTCGGCCTCGAGAAGCGACATGAAGGTGCGCCGCGTCGCATGGAATGTAAACGGATGCTTGCCGTCGAACACTCTTGGCAACTCGGCGGTCTCGAGATCCGCTCGAAATAGGTCCGGGGCTCTCGACGTCGCATACTCGACAGTCGGCGAGGGGAACACGGGATCTTCAGGCGTCGGGTCACGCCCAACGTACTCGTGCCAGCCCGTCGTCTTCCACCAGCGTAGCGCCTTCATGGCGCTCGGATGTAAGGGAATCACCCGATGGCTGTGGCGTTTGGGGTCCTTGGAAACCGGCTCACCATCAGCTCCCGAGAACTGAACTTGGCGGAACACGCGCGCCGTCGGCATGGCGGCGTCCAGCTGGAAGTCACTCCAAGTCCACGCCCGGATCTCTCCGAGGCGACAACCCGTGGCGATGGCCACGAGATTTCGCACCTTACGAAAGGGCGGAATTTCTGCAGCTTTGCAGGAAAGAAGCTGGTTCACCTGCTCCTTGGTCAGATTGCGTATTCCGCTGCATTCGATCAGTCGTTCCGGGCGCATCCGATCAGGATTCCGGTGATCCGATCAGGAATCGGAGCGAAGCGACGAGGACGGGGGCTGGTCAGACGGTGGGTTGAGTCTCGGGTTGGGGTTTCAGACCTTTCTGGCGGCGCATGGACGAGCCGCGCAGGGTGAGCACGTGCGCGTTGTGCACGAGCCGGTCGCAGATGGCGTCGGCGATAGTCTGATCACCGAGGGACTCGTGCCAACTTTTCGTCGGAAGTTGTGACGTGAGAACGGTCGAGCGTTTGCCGTATCGGTCTTCCAGGACCTCGAGCAGATCGCGGCGCTCGACGTCGGTCATGGGCGCGAGCAAGAAGTCGTCGAGGATGAGAACGTCAATCTTGGCGAGACGCGCCAGCATCGCGGAGTAGTCGGCGGAAGCGCGAGCGATGGCCAGTTGCTCGAGCAGTCGTGGTACGCGCATGAAGAGAGCGCGGAAGCCTTGCCTGATGGCTGCGTTGGCAAGGGCACTGGCGAGGAAGCTCTTGCCCACACCAGTGGCACCGAGCAGCAGCAGGTTATGGTGTGAGCGCACCCACTGACACGAACTGAGCTCGCGCAGTGTGGCGTGCTCGAGACCGCGGGCAGAGTCGCAGATGATTTCCTCGGTGGCTGCGCGAACGCTGAGCTTGGCCTCTTGAACGCGGCGCGAGACGCGACGATTCTCGCGAGAGGTCCATTCTTGATCGACGAGGAGGCCGAGCTTGTCTTCGAAGGTCAGGTGCTTGTCAGGCGGCATCTCCATCATTTCGCGAAGGCTTTTGGCGAGCGCGTGCAGTTTCAGATCAATGAGTTTTTGAATCGTTTCGTCGAGTGTCATTGTCATTCTCCGTGTCGTAGTAGCTGGCGCCGCGCACGTGCTCGTGCTCGTCAACAGCGCGGGGGACTGTGGGTAGGTTGGCCGGCGCAGCGCGCTCGATGCCGCGTTTGAGGATGCCTTCGATATGGCGGCGATGCGGCGCGCTCTTGCCGGCCACAGAGAGAGCGCGATGGCACGCGGCATCCATCGCGATGGCGCCGTGCTTGTCAGCGACGCGGATGATGCCGAGCACTGGCCGGAAGCCCATCTCGGGTTGCGGATACTGGGCCATGGTGCGTCGCGCGACCTCTGCAACATGCGGCCCGAATTTGCCTGCCCACTCGGTCATCCGCTCTGGCGACCACTCGCCATAGTCCTTGTGCTCGAGAGGACGGTGCTGGGCGTTGGTCACCGCGGTGCCGGGACGTGCGTAGCTGCGGCGGTGTGACGCGACGCGCACGCCACCGTGGAAGCACTCGACAACGCTCGGCGTCGCGCGCACCTCGATGGCTTCTCTACGCAGCTTGAAGGGCACGCTGTAGAAGCGCTCGTCGAACTCGATGTGATAGTCGAT
>JBEQTH010000076.1:0-51140 GCA_040348785.1 Myxococcales bacterium
TCTTCCAATGGGTCTCAGGCAACGATTCGTTCAAAAGAGCAAGCAGACGCTGCTCAGCCCCTCCGTGATGCGCTGGGTCACCGATGATCGGGTGATGAAGGCGACCGAGGGCTTGCTCGACGCGCGCATGCGCATGCGCGCGGCCTGGCACGTCCTGTTGAACGGGCACGAGCTCCCCGCGATCGATCCGGCACTCGACCCGTCGATCGCAGGTGTGGAGACCGGGCGCAGTGAAACGGTCGAGACCAAGACCAACGGGCACAGCAACGGCAACGGCAACGGCAGCGCGTCCGTCAACGGCAACGGCGCAGCGGCCGCGCGCGCCTCGATGCGCGGCTCAGACGACATGGACGAGTCGCTCAAGGAGCGCAGCTCACTCGCCAGCATCGGTGGCCGCGACATCCTCGAGAAGTGTCAGAAGTTCATGGCCGCGGACAACGCGCGCAAGATGGGGATCTATCCCTTCTTCCGCCCGCTCGATTTCGCCGACGGCCCCGAAGCCCAGATCAACGGCAAGCGCGTGGTGATGTTCGGCTCGAACAACTACCTCGGGCTGACCACGCACCCCAAGGTGCGTGAAGCGGCAAAGCAAGCGATCGACAAGTACGGCACCAGCATGACCGGCTCGCGCTTGGTCAACGGCTCCATGCGCCTCCATGAGGAGTTCGAGGAAAAGCTGGCCAAGTGGTTCAACAAGGAAGCCGCGCTGGTCTTCACCACCGGTTACCAGGTGAACATCGCCACCTTGGCCGCGCTGCTGTCCAACAAGCAAACCGTCGCGTTCATCGACCGCAACGTGCACGCCTCTTTGTACGACGGCGTGCGGCTCGGCCAATCCGCCGGCGCGCGGCTCGTTCGCTACCGGCACAATGACGCAGAATCGCTGGATAAGGCGCTAGAAAAGCTAGAGGCTGACGAAGGCGCGTTCGTGATCACCGACGGCGTGTTCAGCGCCGAGGGCGAAATCGCCAAGCTCGACGAGATCGTGCCCGTGGTGAAGAAGCACAAGGCTCGCCTCTTCGTGGATGACGCGCACGCCTTGGGCGTCATCGGACCGGGCGGCATGGGCACCGCGGCCCACTTCGGCTTGGTCGACCAAGTCGACTTGATGGGCGGCACGTTCTCCAAATCGATGGCCAGCATCGGTGGTTGGCTCGTCGGCGAGCGTAAGGTGCTGGATTACATCCGTCACTTCGCGCCCTCGTTCATGTTCGCTGCCGCCGCCGCACCGCCCTCGGTCGCCGCCGCGATGGCCGCCTTCGACGTGATGCAGGAAGAGCCATGGCGCATCGAGAAGCTGCGCGAGAACTTCACCTACATGCGTGAAGGGCTGAAGAGCCTGGGCTTCGAGCTCGGCCACACCCAAACCGCGGTGATCCCAATCTACATCCGCCAAGATCTGCGCACGATCATGATGTGGCGTGACTTGCTGGAGGATTACGGGATCTACACCAACCCGTTCATCTCCCCCGGCGTGCCGCCCAAGAGCGCCATGCTACGCACGAGCTACATGGCCACCCACGAACGGCACCACCTCGATCGCGCGCTGGAAGCGTTCGAGAAGGTCGGCAAGAAGTACAAGGTCATCTAATGAACGAGCGGCGGCCGCGTAAGGCGTGCCCGCCGCTCGCCTACTTGCACTTGCCGTAGGCCGTGTCGCAGGTCGGCTTCGCGTCATCGGTACAGTCCGCATCGGACTTGCACTCGACGCACGTGAAGTCACAGAACGGCGTGCCCGATCGCCCTTTGCAGTCCGCGTCGGTCTTGCACGACGTGCAGTATTGCAGGCTCGCTTCGCAGCGCGGCGCGTCGTTCGAGCAATCACCGTTGTCGACACATTGCACGCACTTGAGCTTCGCTTCGTCGCAAACCGTGCCGGATATCACCCCTTTGCAGTCTGCGTCGCTGTGACATTCGCCGCACACGTGCAGCGTCGGGTCGCAGAACTGGCCGGTGAGGTCAATCGAACAATCGGCATCGACGACGCAGTCGACTTTGGTGCATTCGTGAGCGGCAGAGCAAGCGTAGTGCGGGTAGGTGCGAGCGCAGTCAGCGTCGCTGTCGCAGGCTGCACAAGTGTTGGTCGCCGAAGCGCAACCGAGCGGCAACTCGCAATCCTCCGCGCTCTCGCATAGCCCATAGCTGGGGCCGAAATGACCTGACGAGACGTGACCGCCGCTCTGCTCGATCTCGGCCGTCTCCTGGTACGAGCGAAGCTCCGGCTTCAATTGATCGCAAGTGCGCGCCGCGACTGAAGCTGGGTTACAGATCGTCGGACTCTCCGACGCGCACCCGATGGCACATTTCCTCGAATCGAAGGAGCCGCACTCGGGAGCGCGCGTGCACAGCGTCGCGCAATAGTCGGCGCAGGCGTAGGTCGCGCTCAGCTCTTTGCAAGTCAGCTGGTCCGCCGGCGGTCCCGCGCAATCGGCGCCTAGACCGAGCGTGCACTGCGCTTGGCAATCGGCGGGCGGCGTGTCGCATGCCGAGAGCGCTTTGCACAGATCGCTGCAGCGCGCGGTGCACGTGGCGCTGGCGCCGCCGTCGCTCGAGCTCGAGCAACTGGTTTGGAACCCGAGCAGCCAAAGCGCACTGAACCCCACAGAAACCAGTAACCGAGACGCTCGACCCACCATTTTCAAACCCACGCTCCCGACGGCCACCAGACCCACAACCCGAAGCTACGATCATCCGACCCCATTTGAGAAGACGATTCTGCGCGTTTCCGGCGAGCTTTCTTGACTCGTTGTCGGGCCCAAAGTTAGCTGCGCGCACCAAAGAAATGCTCGAGCTCAAGACCCACGCGATCGGCAGCAAAGTCACCGACTTCCTGAACGTCGTCGACTACATTTATCAGCGGGATCCGAACTACGTCCGTCCGCTGGACATGGACATGAAGGATCGCTTGAGCTTCAAGAATCCCTTCTTCGAGCATGGTGACGGTGTCATGTTCACTGCGCATCGAAATGGTTTCTGCGTCGGGCGCTGTACGGCGCAAATCGATCGCGGTCACCTAGCGCGTTACAAGGATGACACCGGGTTCTTCGGTTTCTTCGACACGATCGAGGACCAAGAAGTCGCAAAGTTACTGATCGACGCGGCCAGTCGTTGGCTGCGGGAGCGCGGCATGAAGAAGATGCGCGGGCCGCTGTCTTGGTCGATCAACGAGGAGATGGGCTGTTTGATCGAGGGCTTCCACAAGCCACCCATGGTGATGATGCCGCACCACCTGCCCTATCAGGGCGGCCTGCTCGAGGGCTGCGGACTGCAAAAGTTGAAAGACCTCTACGCTTGGGAATACCACGTCGGGCCGCTCAACGAGCGCACGCGCAAAGCGCACGACGAGCTCGCGGCCTTACCCGAGGTGAAGACCCGTCACATCGACATGAAAAATCTCGACGCCGACGTGCGCGTCGTGATGGATGTGTTCAACGATGCTTGGATCGACAATTGGAGCTTCGTGCCCTTCACGGAGAAAGAGCTCTCGAAGTTGGCGGCTGATTTGAAGCTGATCGCGATCCCCGAGCTGACTTACATCGCCGAGATCGACGGCGAGGCCGCCGCCGTGGCCGTCGCGCTGCCCAATGTCAACGAGCTGATCCGTGACATGAAAGGCAAGCTCGGCCCGCTCGAGCTTGGCAAATTGCTGTGGCGGCTCAAGGTTCAGGGTCCAAAGACAGCACGCCTAGCCATCCTCGGTATTCGCAAGAAATTTCGCAACCAACGAAAGTACGCGGGCCTGAGCGTGTACCTGTACGCCAAGCTCAACGAATCGGGCCAGAAGCTCGGCATCCAATGGGGCGAGCTGTCTTGGACGCTGGAAGACAACGGCCCGGTGAACGTGGCCATCCGCCTGATGGGCGGAAAAATCTACAAGAAGTATCGCCTCTACGAAAAGAACACATGACCATCCTCGTCACCGGCGGCTCGGGTTTTCTCGGCTCTCACGTCATCGAACAGTTGTCGCAGAGCGGGCGTTCGGTGCGCGCGCTCGTGCGCCGCTCGAGTGACACCAAGTTCCTGCGTGGCCTGAGCAACGTGGAGCTGGTCGACGGCGCCATCGACGACCGTGCGAGCCTCGAGCGCGCGGTGGCTGGAGTGGAGGCGGTCGTGCACTCTGCAGGCCTAGTCAAAGCGCGCAACTTGGACGAGTTCATGCGCGTCAACGCGCGCGGCACGGAGAACCTGCTGGAGGCGTGTTTGCCGCACGCGGGCTCACTCAAGCGCTTCGTTCAGGTCTCGAGCATCACCGTGGGCGGCCCGAGTGACGCCTACGGCAACGCCGTGTCGGTGGATTCTACGCCCCGCCCCGTGACTGACTACGGGCGCAGCAAGCTCGCCGCGGAGCTTGCCGTGCTGGCCAAGAAGGACCAACTCAAGATCACGATCGTTCGCCCGCCCGCCATCTACGGCCCACGCGATCGCGAAATCTTCGCCTTCTTCAAGTCGATCAAGATGGGCGTCTTGCCGTTGCTCGGTTCGCCGCAAAGCAAGCTGAGCATGATCTACGGTCCGGATTGCGCGCGCGCCTGCATCCGCGCGATCGACGCGGACGTGCCGAGCGGTAGCATCTTCGCCATCGACGACGGCGCGGTGCACACCATGGCCGAGCTGATCAGCGAAGCGGAATCGGCCATGGGCAAGCGCGCGTTCCTGCGTATCCCCTTGCCGCGGCGCGTGGTCGAAGGCGCCGCGTTTTTGAGCGAGAGCTACGGCAAGCTAACCGACAAGGCAGTGATGCTCACGCGCGACAAGTGCAACGAGCTGTTCGATCAATGGGTGTGTGATGGCGCCAAAGCGCGCACCGAGCTCGGCTTCACGCCCAGCGTCAGCTTCTCGCAAGGCGTCAAGCAAACCGTCGATTGGTACCGCACTGCCGGTTGGCTCTGAGGAACTGGAATGTTCGAACGCTTGGCGTTGGCGAGCTTTTTGTGGTTCGCGCTGCACGCGTTCGTGGCCGGATCCGAGCTGCGCTGGTGGCTCCTGGGGCGGCTCGGTGAACGCGCCTTTAGGGCCCTGTTCTCGCTGCTGTCCCTCGCTTCGCTAGCATTCCTAATCGACAGCTACCGCAAAGCTTCGTTCTACCCGTTGTGGTTCACGCCGCAGCCGCTGCATTGGCTGCCGCTGGTCGTGATGCCGTTCGCATTGCTGCTGCTCGTGGGCGCGTTCAGCGTGCCCAACCCCACCGCCGTGGGTGCGGAAAAGGTGCTCGAGCGCACGGACGCCGCGCGCGGTGTGCTGCGTATCACGCGCCATCCGTTCTTGTGGTCGGTCGCGCTCTGGTCGGGCGCGCACCTGCTCGTCACGGGCCACGTCTCGGCCATTCTGTTCTTTGGCTCGCTGTGCGTCACGGCCCTGCGCGGCACCTCCAGCATCGACGAGAAGCGCCGCCGTACCAACCGCGCCGAGTTCCTACGTTACCTGGAAATCACGTCCAACGTCCCGTTCGCCGCGATCATCCAAGCCAAAAACCGGCTCGTCCTGCGAGAGCTCTGGGTCCCACTCGTGATCGCCGCCCTGTTGCTCGCAGTGATCCTGCACCTTCACGCGCGCATGTTCGGCTTCTCACCGCTCGGCTGAGGTGGCGTGCTCGTTCGGCTCGTCCACTCGAGCATGCTCGAAAGTGTTGGCAAGCCGCGACTCGAGACCTTCAGCCTGCGCATCACGCCGCCTGCCGAGGTGCAGCTGATCGGCGTCATCGCGATCCCCGATCCCGCGCAGGTGCTCGGCGTATTCTTCGCTCACAGCGCCGTCACCAACGACGGCTTGGGTGAGCTCGTGGTCGACGTGCGCCGGCTCGCGTTCGTCAACTCATCGGCGATTCGACTGTTCGTGGACTAGTGACAGCGCACGAGTTTTTCGGTTTTGCAAAGCCTCGCGCCGAACGCGATCGTGATCGATTCGGAGTGACGAGGGGTGTACCCCTCGCCTCGAGCTCGCGCAGCCGGCTCGGCGCTCGGCGGGCCAAGAGCCGTCGCGAACGCGCTTCGAGCGCGCGTCGCGATGCGAGGTGCGTTGGGGTGGGCGCTCGCGCTCCCGCCCAGCACCTCGCATCACGCGCCGTGCCCGGCCCAGCGCGATCAGCTCGGATCGACGATGGTGATCGTGCCGGTCATCGGCACGTGAACCGAGCACTGATAAACCAGAGCGGCGGGCGCGGCAGCAGGCACCACGAACACCAAATTGCCCGAGGAATTGCCGTTGCCGGTCACGCCCGTGGCATACGCGTTCGCCGTGCCAGTACCGGCGGTGGTCTTGATGTAGAAGGGGTGCCCGATCACGTTCAGCGCGAACGTGTACGTGTAGCCGCGGCACAGGGTTAGCGGAGCGTTGTTGTCGCCCGCTCCGTCACTCCACGCGGGCGGCAAGCCGCCGAACACGTACGCCGAAGCGCCGCTCGCCGTCACTTGCAACGTGGTGCCGTCCGGCAAGCAATTGGACGTGCTCGGAGCGCCGCCTTGGCCCGCGCTGCCGTCGTCCCCAGCGCTGCCGCCGTTCGCGGCGCCGGCACTCGAATCACCACCCTCGCCACTCGGGGTGCCAGCTTCACCGGCGACCTCACCCGAGCCCGAGCTGCCACCGCGCGGAGCGCCCGCGCTACCGCCGCCCGCGCCAGCGCGGCCGGCCGCACCGCTGTGACCGGCGCCGCCGCTGCTCGCGCCCGCGCTGCCAGTCGGATTTTCGTCCGAGTCGGCACACGCGCTAGCGAGGAAAGCCATGGACAAAGACAACCCGCACACCCAAGCGATTTTTGACATGCGCATTTAGTCGCATGCACCCGACGCACTGGCAATCACCAATCAACACCTGCAAACACGGTTACAAACGCGGGTGTGTCAACAATGCAGCAGCGCGTAGCGAGCGCTCGTGTGCCCACGCTATCCTGAGCGTGATGACTCAGGGCCCGTCGTCGCCAGACGCTGACAGTGATGCGGCAAATCCTGGGCGCGAGTTGCGCCGGGCCGCGGCGGTCGGCCAAGCGCTTTTACGCGCGCGTCATGATTTGAACAATTTGTTTCACGTAGCCACCGGCTGGACTCGCTTGCTGCGCGACCCGAGCACGGGAGGCGAAGAGTTGCGGGAGGGTGCGGCGGCGGTGCTCGCTTCGTCCGCGAACGTGAGTCAGCTGATCGGCGGCATCTTGGCGCTCCATGGTCGGCCCAGCACTTCCAGCACGATCTGCGATCTGGCGCCCAAGCTCCGCGAGCTCGCGCGTGGCCTCGAGTACTTGTTGCCGGCGCGGGGACGCTTGACGTTGGAGCTGCCCGACCAGGCTCGGGTCGTGTGCAACTTCTCGGAGGTGCGCGCAGCGTTGCTCGACTTCGTGCTCGACGTCCGTGATCGTTTGGCGAACGATCAATTGCGCTTGGGCCTGTACGAGGCCCCTACCCTGGACGGCAGCCAGCCGCGCGAGCTAGTCGTCGAGCGCGTGCTGCGGCTGGGTGTCAGCGCCGCGCTCGAGCCGCGGTTGTGCCTGCGCTTTTCGGCTTGGTCAAGCCGTTCTCGTACCATCAGCTGGTGATCGCGGTGCGCGAGTGCCAAGAGTCGGACCTCGCGCCGAACAGCGCGCTCTAACGGGCGACGCGATAAAACGTCGCGCCTGCGACGGCTAGCGGCGTCGGTGCGTTCTTCAAGGTGCGGCCGAGCGCTTCCACGGCTTCCGTGTCGACGTAGATCCCGGGGCCCCAGGCGCTTTCGTCTTCGTCGTCGGCGCCGTGCGTCGCGGTCTCGGCGTACAGCGCGCGCCGTAGCGGCTCACTGGGCAAGGACACGGGCAGCCAGTCGATCCCCGACGCGCGCAGGGGCGGCGCTTCGGGGGGCTCGGCTTGCCAGCGCCCACCGTGGCTCAGCACGCCCACGCTGGGCAGCTCGAGCGCGTTCAGCCGAGCGCGCACGGTCTTGATCCAACCGATCGGATCCTCGAGCTGCTCGCCGTCGGCAAACTCGATGTACACTGCGTGCCCGAATTCACGAGCCAGCCCCGCTTTCGCGAGCGGAAAGGCCTCCACGCAAGCCCGCACCGCGGCCCGAAACTCCTGGAAGCGCGCGGCGAAGACCGCGGGCTCCAAACTGTATTCGTCGTCCTCGATGGCGTGATAGCCGATCAGCACGCCGAAGGCGTTCTCGTCGCTCAGCTCCATGTCCGGGCTCAGCGCAAGCGGGCCGCGTGAATTGCCGAGAGCGCGGCGCGCGCCTTGTTCCGTGTCTCGTCCGCCTCCAGCTGCGGCACGCTGTCGGCGACGATGCCGGCGCCGGCCGTGACCTCGAAGCGCCCGTCTTGCATCACCACGGTGCGGATGGCGATCGCGAGGTCCAAGCTGGTGCCGCGCGTGACGTAACCCAAGGCGCCACCGTACGCGCCCCGCGGACGAAGCTCCAGCTCACGAATGATCTGCATGGCGCGAACTTTGGGCGCCCCACTCAGGGTCCCGGCGGGGAACGTGGCGCGGATCACGTCCCACGGCCCCAAGTGCGGCGCGAGCTCACCCTCGACCTCGCTCGTGATGTGCATCACATGGCTGTATTTCTCGACGCTCATGTGCAGGGGAACGCGCACCGTGCCCGACTTCGAGACGCGGCCCACGTCATTGCGAGCGAGATCGATGAGCATGACGTGCTCGGCGCGCTCTTTGGGATCGGCCATCATCTCTTCGGCCAGCGCTTGATCCTCTTCGGGGCTGCGGCCGCGCTTGCGAGTGCCCGCGATGGGCCGCAACGTGATGCGCTTGTTTTCGACGCGCACCAGCGTTTCCGGGCTCGCGCCGGCGATGGCCACGGCACCCGCTCCATCCCGCTCCGGCAGCTCGAGCAAGTACATGTAGGGCGCGGGCGAAAGCACGCGCATCGCGCGATACACGTCGAGCGGATCGGCGCCGCCGGTGGGCGTCGAGAACGTGCGCGCAGGCACGATCTGAAAGGCATCCCCCGCCCGTATGTACTCCTTGGCGCGCTCGACGACGCGGCAGTAATCCGCGTCGCTCATGTTCACGTCCACGTCACTAGGTAGGGCTTGCGGATCGGGCGGCGCGATCAACGGCAGCGCCGTAGCGAGCGAGAGATCCCGCTCGGCGCGCTCGACCTCGGCCGGATCTTGCGCGGCGATGACGGCGGTGTGCGTGAGGTTGTCGAACACGACGACCGTGGAATCGGCGATCACGCGCGCGATAGGCCGCTTCTTCGGGCCCATGAGCTCGGGCCACGGCTCCACCTTGGTGACGAAGTGCACCATGTCGTAGCTGAGCAAGCCAACGCAGGCCGTGGCAAAGCGCGCGGCAACGTCCGACTCGTCCGCGCCACCGCCGGGCGCGAGCTCGGACAAGCGCGTGAACGGATCGACGCCGGGCTCACCGTACAGCACGTGCTGCGAGCGCGGGCGATAACCCAGAATCGAATAGCGCCCCCAACGCTCACCACCGACCACGCTCTCGAGCAGGAAAGAACCGCCCTCCGAGCGCTTGCGCAGCGCTTGGTAAGCTCCCACGGGGGTGATGCCGTCGACGACGAGTGTTTTCTTGTACATGACTGGGTGTGGGCGAGCGCTGAGTGAGACCGCAGTTCAAGCATAGCGCCGGCCCCCTGTTTAGGGAAAACGCGTCGCTTACCGTGCGGCCCTTGGCCGGGCCCATCCGCCGGGCCCTTTGACGCACGTGCCCGTTCGAGGCGATGCTCGGGCGCTCGATGGCAGCTGGATTGGGCAAAAGGTTGGCTTGGGGTGCGCTCGTGGTGCTGGGAGCGCTGACGTGTGCGGCCGGCTGCAAGAGCGTCAGCGAGCGGGAGCTCGCCGATTCCGAGGGCCGGCGCTTCGTCGCCAAATGCGAACGCAGCGGCGAGTGCACCCTGAGCCAGATCGCCGGCAGCAAGCGAGCCGACGACAAGACCGCGCTCACGTTCACGCGCACGGGTCGCCTCGTCGGCATCTGCGACGTGCTTCCCGGCCACGGCCCCGACACCCCCGCCGACTGCCGACCGCTCGTGTGCCTGCGCGATAGCGACTGCCCGCCTGCCCATGGCCTCAAAGACGGCCAATGCCTGAACGCGCTGTGCACCGATCCCGCACAGACGCTCGTCCCGCCCGATTCGGTGATGCTGTGCCTCGCCGGCTCGGGCCTCGGCAACGACCAAGCACGCCAAGTCGAACGCTACGCGCTCGGGCTCAATTGTGGCACGCCTTGCAAAGTGCCCGCACCCTGTCGGCAGCCGTAGCGATCAGTCTGGCTCGTGGACTCGACCTACCACGTGCCAACGCGGGAGCGTCTTGGCCAGCGTGGGCGGCGCGCGATAGACGAGCACTGGCAAATCAGCGCCTTTTGGCAGGTGCGCGCCTAGCGAAGAGAGGCGGTGTTGTCTGGCTCGTTCGAGTCGCACGTCGCGTCCACCGGCGTGCGCCGCTCGATCACGGGGCTTTTCACGGTCTGGGTCGTCGACGTGTACGAACAACCGCCCAGCACGAATGCCGCGCTCGAGACGAGCGCGCATGCCTTTGCGCCCTTTGCAGCTGTTTCCCGCGGCCCCGACATTTCCCGGCCTTATCCGTGGGCCCAAAGAGCGTCAAGGTAAGTGGAACCGCTCGGCGTTCTCAGCTAGCCTCCGCCCCTCGAAATGACCGAACCCTCCTCGCTCGAGCCGAGCATCGCGCTCTGCGCCTACGCTGAGCCTCTGGCGTCGAATCGCCGTGTGCTGGTGTTTGGCAACGCGCTCGCCTCGCTGTCTTTGCAACTGTTGGAGCGCGGCGCGCGCTCGGTGCATGTGTGTGATTCGGATGCCGTGCGGGCCTCCGAGGCCAGTGCCCGCAATCGCTCCACGCAGATTTCGTTTTCCAGCCTGGCCGAGAGTGACCTGTCGTTGCGCGACGGGTCGTTCGAGCTGGCGTTGGTCGACAACCTGGGCGCGTTCAACGCGCTGTCGCTGCTGCGTACGGTCAAGCGCGCGTTGAGCTCGCGCGGCGTCGCGGTGATCGCGTGCCCCAATCCTGAAGCGGCCTTCCCGCTCCTGCGTTCGAGCTCGCCGGCAGCAACCAGCCTCGATTACTACGCGCTGTACGACGCGGTTGCCGCCGAGTTCGAGCACGTGCGGATGCTCGGGCAGACGCCCTTCGTCGGCTACGCGATTGCTGATTTCTCGGCCTCGGGTGAGCCTGAGCCCGCGCTCGACACGAGCTTCGTGCCGGGCGGCGCGGAGGAGCCGGACTCCTTCATCGCGCTGGCCTCCAATCACGAAGTGCGCTTGGACGAGTTCGCGGTGATTCAGCTGCCCACGCGGCGCATGCTGGGTAGCATCGGCGTGAAGGCCGAGCTGGCTGCGCCGGTAGTCATCCCCGCGAGCGCCACAAAGGACGCGGAGCTTGCGCGGCTCAATCAGTGGCTGAAAGAGCTGGAATCTCGCGCCAGCACCGCGGACGAGCGCGCCGATCACGCGGAGACCGAGCTGGAAGAGCTGCGGCCGCAGCTCGACAGCGAGCGCCAAGCGTTGGCGAGCCTGAAGATTCAACATGATAGTCTCAAGGCTCAGCAGGATGCGCTCAAGGCTCAGCACGAGGCTCTCAAGGCTCAGCACGAGGCTCTCAAGGCGCAGCAGGATTCGCTCAAGGCTCAGCACGAGAAAGAGGTCAGCGCCCTCCGCGCGGAGCTCAGCGCGCTGCGCACTCAAGCGGGCAACCTGCGAGCTGAGTCGAGCGGCCACCAAGGCGAGGTCACGCGGCTCAAGGCCGAGCTCGCCGAGCAAGTGGCCAAGGCGGACCAAGGCGCGGAGCTGGCCGAGTTCGAGCGTCAGCTCGTGGAGCGCGGCGGCGAGCTGCGCCGCCTCGAGCAGGACCTGCGTACCTCGGAACGCACCGGACGCGAGCTGGTGCGTGAGCTCGCGCGCCGCAGCGGCGAACAAGCCAGCCAAGGCGGCGCCGAGCTGGAGCGCGCCCTCGCCGAGCGAGAAGCGGACCTGCAAGCCGCGGCCTGGACGATCGAGAGCCTGTCGCTGCGGCTCGAGCTCGCCGGGAAGTCGCCGCTCGAAGGCGGCGGTGCCAGTCCCGAGGGGACATCTCACGAAAGCGCGCTCCCGAGCGAAGAAGCGCGTTGACAGGCCGATCGGAAGCCTTACCTTGCCGACCATCTTCCGGCTCCGGCAGCATCCAGCATGAGTGAAAAGCGCGACTTTTACGTGGTCCTGAGCGTGACTCGGGAAGCCACCGACGACGAGATTCGGAAGGCCTATCGCCAAGCCGCCTTGAAGTATCACCCGGATCGCAATCCGGGGGACGCCGCCGCGGAATTGAAGTTCAAGGAAGCGACGGAGGCCTACTCCGTCCTGTCCGATGCCGAGAAGCGTGCGGCTTACGATCGCTTCGGGCACGCCGGGCTCACGGGGCACGGCGGCTTCGACGTCAACAGCGCCGGTATGGGCGACATCCTGAGCCACTTCCAGGACATGTTCTCCGACTTCTTCGGCGGCTTTGGCGGCCAAGCTCAGCAGGGCGGGCGCCGCAAGCGCGGTCCCGACCGCGGCCAAGACGTGCGGGTCGAAGCCACCATCTCGCTGAAAGATGCGCTGCTCGGCGGCAAGCACGAGATCACGGTCAGCGGCGCGGCCCCGTGCGACACCTGCCAGGGCTCCGGCGCCGAGCCGGGCACCAAGACCGAGACCTGCACGCAGTGTCGCGGCTCGGGTCAGGTCACTGCCCAGCGCGGCTTCATCATGTTCTCCAGCCCCTGCGCGCGCTGCCGCGGCACGGGTCAGTACCTGCCCTCGCCCTGCGCCACCTGCCACGGCTCGGGCGCGGTCGAGCGGCAGCGCAAGGTGCTGGTCGCCATCCCAGGGGGGATCGACTCGGGGCAGCGCCTGCGCGTGCCGCGGCAGGGCATGCCGGGCCCCAATGGGCTACCGGCCGGTGATTTGTACGTGGATATCGAGGTCGAGAGCGACGAGCGCTTCGAGCGCCAAGGCGCCGATCTCGGCACTCGCGCCTCCATTTCGTTCGCGGAGGCCGCGCTCGGCAGCAAAGTCGAGATCAAGATGCCGGACGACACCGTGGTCAGCGCCGAGGTGCAGCCCGGCACTCAGCCGAACAGCGTGATCGTGGTGCGCGGCCAAGGCATGCCGCGGCTCGATCGCCATGGCCGGGGTGATCTGCACGTCGCGGTCAACGTGCGCGTGCCGACCAAGCTCAGCAAGCAGGCCAAAAAGCTGCTGCGTGAGCTCGAGACCGAGCTCGGCGGCGAAGCAGCCGAAGGCTGAGCCAAAGGTCAGCCGAGCCGCGCTGCAAGGCGCGAGAGCTCGCTCTGCGTGCGCTCGAATGACTCACTGACGAGCGCGTCCTGACACAGGAAGCGCTCGAGCTCCGGCAGTACCAAGAGCGTCTGATCGAGGCGCTCGTCACTGCCCTTCTCGTACGCCCCGAGCGCGATCAAATCGCGCTTTTGCTCGTACAGAGCCAGCGCGCTGCGCACGCGCCGCGCGGCCTGCACTTGCACCGCTGGCACTACGTGGTCCATCACACGCGACAAGGAGCTCACCGCGTCCACCGCTGGATAGTGACCACGGGCCGCGATCTGGCGCTCCAGAACGATGTGCCCGTCCAGGATGCCGCGCACCTCGTCGGCGATCGGCTCGTCCATATCGCCACCTTCCACGAGCACCGTATAGATAGCCGTGATCGAGCCGATTTCGCCCTGCCCACTGCGCTCGAGCAAGCGCGGCAAGAGCGCGAACACGCTCGGTGGATAACCGCGGCGCGCCGGCGGCTCGCCCGCGGCCAAGCCGATCTCGCGTTGCGCGCGCGCCACGCGCGTCACCGAATCGACGAGCAGCATCACGTTCTTGCCCGCGTCGCGAAAGTACTCCGCAACGGCCGTGGCCACCTGCGCGGCACGCAAGCGCTCGACAGGCGGCGCGTCGCTCGTTGCTACGACCACCACCGAGCGCGCGCGCCCCGCCGCACCGAGCGCGCGCTCCAAGAACTCCGACACCTCGCGGCCGCGCTCGCCTACTAGCGCCACGACCACGACATCTGCGCTCGTGCCGCGCGCGATCGCGCCCAGCAACGTGCTCTTGCCTACACCCGAGCCGGCGAACAAGCCCATGCGCTGACCGACGCCGAGCGTCATCAGGCCGTCGAGCACGCGCACGCCCGTGGCCACCGCGGTATCCACCGGGCGCCGCCCGAGCGCCGCTGGCGGCGCGCGGTCGACCGGGACGTATTTCAGGCCGACGAGGGGTGGGCCGCCGTCGATCGGCCGGCCCAGACCGTCCAGGACGCGGCCGAGCAGCGCGTCGCTCACGCCGACCTCGAGCCCGCTGCCCGTCGATTCCACGATGTCGTCCGGGCCGACGCCGGACAGGTCGCCCAGCGGCACGACCAACGCCTCACCGTCAGCAAAGCCCACGACCTCGGCGCTCAGCGGCTCGCCGCGCCGGTGCACGATCAGCACGTCACCCACGCGCGCTCCGGGCAAGGTGACCCGCAGCATCAGCCCGGTCACGCCGACCACTTTACCGACCGGGCGCAGCGTGGACGTCCCCGCAAGTCGAGCTCGGAGCGAGTCGATGTCCACGGCAAGAGTTTGCCCAAAGCCCATGAAGGATGGGAGGCTTTTGTCGTGGGCCCCCTCGATCAAGCCATTGTCCGCAATTTGGCGCGTCTCCCCGCTCGCTGCGACTTCGCACTGGCAGCGATCGCCGTATCTCTCGCCTTCTCTGGCGCGCTCGGCTGCGGGGCATCGGTGAGCGCCAGCGGCACGGCGCGCGTCAAGCACGACTCGGAGGTCGGCCCCGAAGACACGGCGGACACGCCCGACTTCAATAAGCCGAGCACTGCAAAAGCGTTGGCCACGCCCGCGGCAAGCGCGCCGAACTTCACCGGTGTAGTGACCTTGCTCGGCGCGCGCCACGACATGAGCCTCGTGATCGAGCACGCCAATGCCGCGTGTGCGTGTCTCAAAGTCGCGATCGGTTCCGCGCCATCGGCCGCCTTTCAGTGGCAAGGCCCGGTGCCTGCGCTGAACAACGACACGCAGCTTGCGGTCGCTTTGTCGTCCGAGAGCATGGCGTGCAGCAACGAGCCGAAGGGCAGCTCGGGCGCATCGTATTGGGGCTATCGCATCTCCGGCAACGACGTGATCGTTTTCGTGGAAGGTGCGCGCGCGGGTCGTCCGCGCACGGGCGCGGCGATCATTCCGAAACCGGTCGGTGATGGTCAGGTGTTCCTCGCACCAGCGAAGAGCAAGATGCCCTACGGTCGATCACTCGACGGCAAGAGTGAGCGCTGCAAAGTGGGTAACGTACCGACGAAGCGCACGACGCCCTTCACCGTGGGTGAGCTCGGCGACACGCTCGTCAAAGACGCCAATAGCGCCCCGTCTGTCGACGGCGTGGAATAACGCCCCGTAGAATAAAGCCCCGCGCGCAGTCGTTGCTCGATGCGCGCTGAAAATAAATCGCCTCGAGACTCATAATCTTGTGGATGAAACGCGCGCGCTCGTGTGTCCTATATCCGTGGACGCGGCCGAGGAGCACCCCTCCCCCCACCACCAAGTGCCCTCGGTCGCGTCCCCATTATAGGCCTGCATTTCAGGCTGATTTCGCGCTGCGCGCTGCCTCGACGCACGCGGCTGCGGGCGGTGATGTTAGTTTGTCGAGCGTGACCACGCGCCATCTCGTCCACGCTCGAGGCTCTTCAGTGCTCCTCGCCGCTTTGCTGCTCGCGTTCAGCGCGAGCACGGGCTGCGCGGGCGAAAGCTCGGCACACAAGCAGTGTCCGAGTGAGGCTTGGGTAGGGAAATGCACGCTCGCCGATCTGCGAAAAGTCGAAGAGCGCGAGATGCCCATCCCCTGGGTGGTGTACGAGGCGACGTACGCGCCGCAAGCGAACGCCGAGTATCCCAACTTCATGCCCAGCGAAGCACGTATGCGTTTCGGCGTGCAGGCCAAGGACGAGTACGCGTTGCTCGATCACTTGAAGCCGCAGGCCGTGGTCAGTTGCCGCGCAGCATCGACCCCTGGCAGCTGCTTGCCGCGCGATCTCGTGGCCGACGTCGTGCCATTCGATGCAGACAAGGTCGCGGCCGCCCCTGCAGCTCACGTCACTGGCTGCGCGGCGATCGACGCGGCGAGTGAGCAAGATCGGCTCGCCAAGTCGCGCAGCGAGGCGACGGCGTTCGCAGAACGGTTCAGCTTCGGTGAAGGCTCGACCGCGCTTGCCCCCGAGGCAACGACCGATGCCACCGCGATTGCCAAGCGCATGGCCGACGATCCGAGCCTGGAGTGCGTGGGGCTCGTCGGACAAGCGAGCCCCGGTGAATCGCCGTCGCTCGCCGAAGCGCGAGCGCGCTCCGTGAAGCGGCTCTTGGTGTCCTTGGGCGTCGACAGCACGCGGCTGCAAGCGATCGGCGCGACCGCGAGCGTGTACGGCGCAGCTTCGGCCTCGACGGTGCCGGCGGCCGAGCTGCGGCGCGTGTCGGTCAGCGTGTTGCTCAAGACCGCGGAAAAGCCCGGTCAGTGACGCCGCGACGTTCTGCCCGGCTGTTTGCTTGGTTCGCATTGGCGGCTCTCACTTCGGGAGCAGGTGCGCGCGCGCAAGTGCAGTCGAATGCGCCGAGCACGGCGAGCGCTGCGCTTGCTCCGAGCACGACAACGCCCACTGACATGCTGCTCGTCCCAGGTGGAACCTTCACCATGGGCGCAGACGGCGTGGGCGAGCGCGACGAGCAGCCGGCACACGCCGTCACCGTGCGGAGCTTCTGGCTCGACGCCACCGAAGTGACGAACGCGCGCTACTTGGAGTGTGTCAGTGCGGGCGCGTGCAAGCCGTATCGTGACAACGTAGCGCGCGGTTTCCACGCCGGTCCCGAGGCGGGCTTTCGCGGCCCCGAGCAGCCCGTGGTCGGCGTATCCTGGTTCGACGCTGGCGCGTACTGCGCGTATCGCGGCAAGCGCTTGCCGCGGGAAGCCGAATGGGAGCGCGCCGCACGCGGTGATGACGGACGCAGGTACGCGTGGGGCAACGAAACGCCCGACCCGCAGCGGCTGGCTTGCTTCGGGCGCAAGGTGGGCGGCAAAGGCGCGACCACCATGCCCGTCGGCTCTTATCCGGACGGGCGCGGCCCGTACGGGCATTTCGATTTGACCGGCAATGTCTGGGAATGGACCGCCGACATTTACGATCCCATGGCCTACAGCCGAGCCGGGCGCGATCGCGGCGAGCCCGGCAGCTGCGAGCAAGTGCTGCAGTCGCTCGCCGAGCTCGTCCGCGGAAAGCGCCAAGGCTACACCGGCTCGAATCCGATCCCCACCACGTGTGAGCGCGCCTTGCGCGGCGGCGCCTTCAATTACCCAGGCGGCGGCCTGCGCGCCTCCAATCGCGTTCACCACCCTCCGGGGTGGCGTATGTTGGTCGCTGGCTTTCGCTGCGCGGCAGACGCGGCAGACGCGGCAGACGCGGCAACAGCAGCGCCCAGCCCACACTGAACGCGCGGTGTGCGCGGCGCGAGGCAGCGCCTGCGCCCGGTACGCGGTTGCAAGGTCGCTGTGCGCGCGGCGCGTGGGCCTTTTTTCGGCGCTTTCGCGTTGCGCGGCTTTTCGCTTTTTTCATTGGCGTTTTCCGGCGCCAATCCGGGTTCTCCTGGGTATTGCGCGCGCGCGTGCTAATCTCCGATGTGGTGGTGCCTATTGTAGGCAGCACTTTTACTTACCCACTCCCACACCAGCGTCGGAACTCGATTGACGGGCGCGTCGCGTCACATCTCGACTCAGGATCGCCTGCTCGACACCGGGCCTGCGCGGTTGATCGCCATTGCTGGCTCACAAGCGGGCCGTAAGTTCAAAATCGGAGATTACTCCGTGATTGGGCGCGGCGGGGACGCCGCGGTCACGCTGGAGGATCCCGAGGTTTCGCGCAGCCACGCCCGCATCTCCAAGAGTGATGTCGGCGCCTACCTGCTGGAAGATCTGGGAAGCAAGAACGGCACGCAGGTCAACGGCCTGCCGATCACGCGGCATTTGCTGTCCTTCGGGGACAAGATCCAGATCGGCCCGCACGTCATGCTGCTGTTCGCGCCCTTCGATCCAGTCGAAGACCAGCTGCTGCAACGGCAACGGTTGGAGGCGCTCGGCCGGGTCGGCGCGGGCGTCGCCCATGATCTGAACAACATGCTGGGCGCCATCGGCGCCAGTATCGATTACTTGAGCAAGCTGCCCGGTGAGCGGGGTCTTTCCAGTGACGAAGTGCGGGAGTGCTTCGAGGACATCCGCCTGGCCGCATCGCAGGCCTCGGAGCTCACGCGCGGCATCCTCAAGTTCGCGCGCGGCCGCGCCCAGGCTCACACCCCGGTCGATCTGTCGGGCCTGTGCAGTGACGTGATGCGCCTGATCCGGCACACGTTCGATCGCGCCATTCACATCGAGTCCAAGATTTACCCTGGCCTCTCGGTGCGCGGCGACCAGGCCGAGCTGCACCAAGTGCTGATGAACCTGTGCTTGAACGCGCGTGACGCCATGCCGCAAGGTGGCGTGCTCCGTGTCTCGGCCAGCGCCGTCGCGCCGGAAAGCGCGCAGCTCCCCGAGCAACTGAGCGCCGCCGTGCCGCACTTGGTGTTGTGCGTGGAAGACACCGGCGTGGGCATGGATGAGGCCACGCGCGCTCGCATTTTCGAGGCCTTCTTCACGACCAAGCGTGAAGGCGCCGGCTTCGGATTGGGTCTCGCCACCGTGAAAGAGGTGGTCGCCTTCCACGGCGGGCAAATCCAAATCGAGAGCAAGGAGGGCAAGGGCACTCGCTTTCTGGTGTTCCTGCCCATGCACGTGTCCAATCAGCAGCCGAGCAACATCACCGGCTCGCACGAAGCCCCGCTCGAAAACTCGCGCGGCATGATCCTCTTGGTAGACGACGAAGAGGTCGTGCGGCGCAGCTTCGCTCGCTTGCTGCGCCAAGCAGGGCACCTCGTGATCGAAGCCGCGGACGGCGTCAAAGCGGTCGAGGCGTATCGCGCTGCGTTCCCGCGCCCGAACTTGGTGATTCTGGATTTGGACATGCCCGTGCTCACCGGTGAAGAGACGCAAGAGCGCTTGCTCAGGGTCGACCCCGGCGTGCGCATCCTGTTCGTATCCGGCCATGATGAGCCGAGCCGGGAGCTTGCCGTGCATGCTCGCGGTGCGCTCGGTTTCTTGCGCAAGCCGTGTAAGGTCCAAGTGCTGCTCGGCGCAGTCTCTGCCGCGCTGGGTGGCTCGGAGCTACACGCCGAGCACGAAGAGCGCACGCGCCCGGTTTGAGCGAGCGCCGAGCGGGCACCTGGCTCGGCGCCGTGAGCTGCGGTGTGTGCCCAGGGGGCGCCCCAATCTGGAGGGGTCAGGGGCGTGACGAAGCGTCGAAATGGCGGCTTCCGCCGGCGGCCGAGCTGGCCGCGAGCAGCAAAGCGCCAGATTGACCGCTGAATTGAGGACACTTCGAAGCGTTGCGTTCCTGCAACGGTGAGTCCGAAAAAGGGGTCTGGCGGAAGCGGGGGACGGACCCACACTCTTCGCACGTTGCTGCGATAACGCGGCGGTTGTCAGGAGCTCAATATGTCAAATCAATGGGTCGTCGATGGTTCTCACTCCAGTGCAGGCTTCAGCGTCAAGCACTTGATGATCACGAACGTGCGTGGCGAATTTCAGAAGGTCGAAGGCAAGGTGACGTATGACGCCGCCAAGCCCGAGGCGACCACGATCGAGGCGAGTGTCGACGTCGCGTCGCTCAGCACCCGCGACGAGAAGCGCGATGGTCATTTGAAGAGCCCGGACTTCTTCGACGTCGAGAAGTACCCGACGCTCACTTTCAAATCGAAGTCGGTCAAGGCCAAGTCCAAGGACGAGCTCAGCGTCACGGGCGACCTCACCATCCACGGCGTCACCAAAGAGGTCGTGTTCGAGGTCGAAGGGCCGAGCGCGCCGACCAGCGACCCCTGGGGCAACGTGCGTATCGGTGCCACCGCGTCTGCCAAGATCAAGCGTGAGGACTTCGGGCTGACCTGGAACGCGGCGCTCGAGGCAGGCGGCGTACTCGTCGGCAGCGAAGTGAAGATCACCATCGACGTCTCGCTGATTCAGCAGAAATAATCGCGTTTCGCGAACCGGGAGGTGGCGATGGCAAAGAAACGCGCCTCCCGAGGTATGCTGCAGCGGATGGCAGACTTGGACCTCAACGACGTGGCCGCGTTCGTGCGCGTCGTTGAAAACAGTGGCTTTGCCAAAGCCGCCCGGGAGCTCGGCGTCCCCACCTCGACGGTAAGTCGAGCGGTGGCGCGCTTGGAAGAGACCGTGGGCGTGCGCTTGCTGCATCGCACGACTCGCAACCTGAGCGTGACGAGCGAAGGCCACACCTTTCATCAGCGGGTGGCGCCGCTCGTCTCGTCACTGCGTGACGCCACACGCACCCTGAACACCAGCGGCAAGGAGCCCGAAGGGCTGCTCCGCATCACCGCGCCGAACGACATCGGCTCGGCCTTCCTGTCCGAGGAAGTGGTGCACTTTGCCGATCGCTATCCGCTGTTGCGGGTGGAGCTGATGCTCACCAACCGCAAGCTGAACCTCGTCTCAGAGGGCATCGACGTAGCCGTGCGCGCCGGGCGGCTCGAGTCATCGTCGCTCGTGGCGCGCAAGGTGGGCACGCTGCAGGTCGAGTTCTTCGCCTCACCGAGCTACGCCGAGCGGCATCGCTTACCGACGACGTTGGCCGAGCTGTCGCGCCATCACATCGTCGCGTTTGGCGCGCGCGACGGAAAGATCACGTGGCAGCTCGAAGGGCCGCGGGGTCAAGAAACCGTGGAGGTCGCTTGCCGTATCGCTTGTGACGACTTCGGGTTCGTACGCGCGGCCGCCGTCGCTGGCGGCGGAATCGGGCTCATCCCGCGCATGATTGCGCTGAGTGACGTGCACAGCGGGCGCTTGGTCCGGGTGTTACCGGAGTATGGGCTCAAGGGTGCGGCCCTGCACGTGATCTACCCCTCGGCGCGCCAGGTTCCGACCAAAGTCACGGTGTTCCGTGATTTTTTGGCCAAGAGCTGCTCCGAAGCGAAGATCGACTGAAAGCCCTTCACTCGGCGCTGGCAGAAGGCGCGCTAGCGCCGGGGATGCCGGCGAAGGAAAACGCTGCGCCTCGAACCGTGAAGCGCGCGCGCAAGCGCGAGGCGTCATTCGACGACGCGCCGACCGCGAGTTCGAATTCACCGGGCTCGACGATGCGCCGCTCGTAGGCGTCGACCAACGACAAGCGCTCGTACGGCACCGTGAACTGTAAGGTGCGGCGTTCGCCGGCCTCGAGCGTGATGCGCTGAAACGCGATCAGCGCTTGATTCACCCAGGTCACGGACGTCACCAAGTCGGACACGTAAACCTGCGCCACTTCGGTCCCCGCGCGCGGCCCGGCATTGTGTAGCTCGACCTGGAACGTCAGCGGCTCTCCTTCGGCCAAGCTCGGGCTCGTGACTCGCAGCCCGGAGTACTCGAAGCGCGTGTAGCTCAGGCCGAAGCCAAAGGCGAAGCGCGGGATTTGATCGAGGTCCGCGTAAGCCGTGCCATGTTGGCCGCGAATTTGGGCATAAAACGAGGGCTGTTGCCCGACGTGACGCGGGAACGAGATCGTGAGCCGGCCTGACGGATTGAGCTCTCCGAAGAGCAGCTCTGCGAAGGCGCGCCCGCCTTCCATGCCTGGATTGAAGCACTCCACGATCGCTGCAGCACGCTCGGCCGCAGCCGGCAAGACCAAGGGTTTGCTATTCACGAGCGCGATCACGACGGGTACTCCGAGCTCGGTCACGGCCTCGAGCAACGCGCGCTGCCCACCGGGCAGATCGAGCGTGGCCGTGCTGTTGGTTTCGCCGATGAGCTTGAGGTCGTCGCCCAGAGCAATCACGATCACGTCAGCACCCTGGCACGCCGACAATGCCGCGCTCAGCTCGGCCGTGTCCGTATTGCGCAACGAGCAACCCGCGGCGTAGCGCACCGTCACGGACGCAGACACGTGCGCACGAATGCCGTCCAGCAAGGTCGTGGTGCACGCGCGCGGGTGCTTGCCCTTCGCCGGCGGGTGCTGCGAGCTACCCAAGGACCAATCACCGAGCTGCGCCAAGTCATCGTCCGCATTGGGGCCGAGCACGGTAATGGTGCTCAACTTTGCCGAATCTAACGGCAAAATTCCATCATTTACCAAGAGCACCAAGGACTCGCGCGCCGCGCGCAAATTCAGGGCGCGGTGCTCGGCGTTCGCGATCACCTGCGCTTGCCGCGAGCGATCGGGGCGACGCGGGTTTTCGAACAGGCCCATTCGGAATTTCAGGGCCAAGATGCGACGCACCACGGCGTCGATCTCGCTCTCCGCGAGCAGCCCGTCCTGGACCGCGGCTTGCGCGGCTTCGAAGAAGTCCGGCGTGGCCATGATCAGGTCGTTGCCGCAGCGCACTGCCACCACCGCAGCCTCCTTGGCTGAAGGCACGATACGCTGCTCCCAGTGCAAGCGCCCCACGTTGTCCCAGTCCGTGACCAAGATGCCTTGGAAACCCCACTCTTCTTTCAAGACTCGAGTCAAAAGCCAATGGTTGGCGGTCGAGGGCAAGCCGTCGATCGCTTGATAGCCGGTCATGAAGGTCATGCAGCCGGCGCGGGCAGCGCGCTCGAACGGCGGCAAGAAGAACGCGCGCAGCTTTCTCCTAGAAATATCGGCCTCCGACGCATCGCGCCCGCCTTGGGTCTCCGAGTAGCCGGCAAAGTGCTTGGCGCACGCGAGCACGCCCTCCGCGTCGTCGAGCCCCGCGCCCTGGTAGCCGCGGATCATCGCTGCGCCGAATTCGCCGATCAGGAACGGATCCTCACCGAAGGTCTCGCCGGTGCGTCCCCAACGCACGTCCCGGCTCAGGCAGAGCACGGGCGAGAACGTCCAATGCAGGCCCGTCGTGGCCATCTCGCGCGCCGTGACCTGCGCGCAGGCCTCGATGGTCTCGGCGTTCCACGAACAGGCCAGGCCGAGCTGCGTCGGGAAGATGGTGGCACCGGGGTGGAACGAGTGACCGTGAATGCCGTCTTCACCGATCAAGAGCGGGATGCCGAGCCGCGTCTCCGCGGCAGCGTCCATGGCCTGGTTGAGCTCGTCGTTCATGATGTGCAAGAGCGAGCCGGGCTGGCGCGTGCGCACGGTTTCCACCGGGGCGACTTGACCGTTCAGCTGCAGCATTTGGCCGACCTTTTCGGCCAAGGTCATGCGCCCGAGGAGATCTTCCACACGGCGCGCCACGGGCGCATTGGGGTCGCGGAATAGCGGACGCTCTTCGGTTTGGATCATGCGGGGGCGATGGTAGCGTGTAAATTCGAAGCGCGATGGGCTCCATCTCAAAAGCCGCTCTGCCGGTGGCGCTCATCGCCGCGCTGTCCGCGGCCGCCGCTTGTCACGCCCCTCACCCGGGCGCGCCGAGCAGTGCCAACGCAGCCGGCCTGCACGCCGGCGAAGTGGCGAGCAACATCACACGCGCGGATTACGCCGGCTCGGCCGCCTGCGCTGGTTGTCACGTCAAAGAGTACGCGGTCTGGCTCGATTCGCCCATGCATCGCATGACGCGCGACCTACAGCACACGCAAATCCGGGCTCCGTTCGAAGGTACGACGTTTAACTTTCGCTCGGACTCGGTGCGCCTCGATCGGCAAGGCAACGAGCGGTTCATGAGCCTACACAGCGAGCAAGGTCGGGACACGCTGTTCCGTGTGACCAAAGTGATCGGCGGGCGCGTGCGAGAAGACTTCGTGGGCGCCGAGGTCGATCCGGCAGCCCCGCTCGGTCCCGCGCGTGACGCCGAGCGCATCCTGCCCGTCTCGTATTTGTCGTTCAACGGCGAGTGGCGCTACAAAGGCTACTCGGTGATGGTGCGCGAGCGCCCGCAGCTGGAATCTGGCGTGGTTTGGAAGACCGGTTGCATCTTTTGCCACAACACGAGCCCCGGCCTCTCGCTGTTGCTGGACGACCTGTACGGACCGCGCGCGCATTCCTATCAAGGGTCAGCCAGCGTGGAGCTCCCGGACGACAAGCGCCCGCGCTACGTGGTCACCGACGAAGACGCCCTAAAAGCCGCGCTCAGCCGCGAGCTTACCGCGCTCGGCACACCGCGGGACACCGAGCACTACGACTTGAAGCGCGCGTTGACCGTGAGCATCGACGGCACGCGCGACGGCTTCGACGAAAAGAACCTAATCGAGCTCGGCATCGGCTGCGAAGCCTGTCACGGCGGTGCGCGTGAGCACGTGCAGAACCCCACCGTGGTGCGCCCCACGCTCGCATTGCGCAGCAGCTTCCTCAAAGTGACCTCGCCGACCGGCGCAGAGCCGACGCACGCCGAAGACGTGAACCGCACCTGCTCGAAGTGCCACACCGTGCTCTTCTCGCGCTACCCCTACACCTGGGAAGGTAAAACGCGCCGCCAAGATCCGGGCGGTAGCAGCATCAATTCGGGGGAGGCGCGCGACTTCATGCTCGGCGCGTGCAACAAGCAGCTGAGCTGCACCAGTTGTCACGATCCGCACACCGAGGATCCCAAGAGCGAGCTCCTGGCGCTCGAAGGCCCCAAGGGCGACGAGCTGTGCACGAGGTGCCACGAGTCACTGAAGGGTGCGGATGCGCAGCGCGCTCACACCCATCATCCGGCGGATAGCCCGGGCAGCCACTGCGTCAACTGCCACTTGCCAAAAAAGAACATGGGGCTCGCCTACGAGCTCACCCGCTACCATCGCATCGGCTCACCGACGGATCGCGAGCGCGTGGAAGGCGATCGCCCGCTCGAGTGTGCGCTGTGCCACACCGACAAAGGCGTCGCTGAGCTCACCGCCACGATGGAGCGCTTCTGGCACAAGAGCTATGACCGGGACGCGCTACGCCGCTTGTACGGCCCCGATTTGCGCGTGAACGCGCTCGAGGCCACGCTGAAATACGGGAAACCGCACGAACAAGGCACGGCCGTCGCCATCGCGGGCCGCGATCGGCGGCGGGATTGGCTGCCCTTGGTCGTGGCGCAGCTCGGCAATGACTATCCCCTGGTACGCTATTTCGCGCGCCACGCGGTGGAACAGATCACGGCCCAGCCATTGCCCATCGACATGAACGCGTCCGGCCCCGATATGGTCAAAGCGGCCGAGCAATACCTAGCCGACCACCCGAGGAGCTCACCATGACCACCGACTCATCGTTTGGCGATTTACCGGGCGTGCACCTGACCAGCGAGCATGGCCTAGCGGCAGTGCGCGTCAGCACCGCGAACGCGACGGGCCTCGTGTACCTGCAGGGGGCGCACGTTGCGGCGTGGCAACCCGCCGGGCAGGAGCCCGTGATCTGGATGAGCAAGCAAGCGGTGTACGCGCCGGGCAAGGCACTGCGCGGCGGGGTTCCGATCTGCTTTCCGTGGTTCGGTGGGCACGCAGAGCACAAAGAGTACCCCGCGCACGGCTTCGCTCGCACGCGCGGTTTCGCGTATCGCGGCGCACGGCTCGATGCACAGGGGCGCGCCGAGCTCGAGCTCACGCTCGACAGTGACTCCGAGACCGAGGCGTTCTTCCCGTTCCCGTTTACGGCGCGTTTCCGCGTTGCCTTTGGCCAAACCCTGGGCATGGAATTCGAAGTCCTGAATCGCAGCTCGCAAGCGTTCACGTTCGAAGAAGCGCTGCACAGCTACTTCGCCGTGTCGGACGTCAAGGCCGCCGCCGTGCGCGGCCTGCAGGGCGCTCGGTACTTGGACAAAGTGCGCGCCATGGCGAGCTTCGCCGAGGAAGCGGCGGAGCTCCGAATCACCGGTGAGACCGATCGCGTGTACGACAGTTCAGCGACTTGCCAAATCGTCGATCCAGGCATGAAGCGAAGCATTCGCATCGAGAAGAGCGCGTCCGCGTCGACAGTGGTCTGGAACCCGTGGGCCGAACGGGCCGCACAGATGGCCGATCTCGGCGCAAACGCGTGGCCCGGGATGTTGTGCGTGGAGAGCGCCAACGTGGGCGCCTCGAAAATCACGCTGCCGGCCGGCGCGGCGCACCTCCTGCGCGTGGCTGTTTCGCTCACTCCGGGCTGAGTCTGCGCGCCGTTGTGCGGGGATTTTCTGGGAGAAACGTGACAAGCTTGGCTTTCCCGAGCGGCCCTGCCGCAGATTGCTGAGAGCCGTGGCGCAGCCTCGACAACGCATCACCCAAGAGCGAACGCTGAGCGGCGGCCCTGCACGCTTGATCGTGATGGAGGGGCCTCAGGCGGGACAGAAGTTCAAGATCGACGGTGACGTCGTGCTCGGCCGCGCCATCGACTCCACCGTGGTGCTCGAGGATCCCGAGGTGTCGCGCAGCCACGTGCGCATCACACGCGCGCACACGGGCGCGTACATCATCGAAGACATGGGCAGCCGCAATGGCACCCAAGTCAACGGCATCCCGATCCAAAAGCAGTACCTGGTGTTTGGCGACAAGATCCAGGTCGGGCCGCGCGTGCTGATCTTGTTCGCGCCCTTCGATCCGATCGAAGACCAGCTCCTGCAACGGCAGCGGCTCGAGGCGCTCGGGCGCGTGGGCGCGGGCGTCGCTCATGACTTGAACAACATGCTGGGCGCCATCTCCGCCAGTATCGATTTTTTGGGGCGCTTGCCCGCCGAGCGCCCCGTCGGCTCCGTCGACGTGAAGGACAGCATCGCCGACATTCGCACGGCGCTCGTGCAGGCCAGCGAGCTCGCGCGCGGCATCCTGAAGTTCGCACGCGGCCGCAGCCGTGGGCACGCGCTCGTGGATCTGTCCGTGGTGTGCCAGGAAGTGATTCGTCTCGCGCACCACACGTTCGACCGCGCCATCCTGCTCGAGCAAGACGTCGCGCCGAACCTGGTCGTGTCGGGCGATCAAGCCGAGCTGCATCAGGTGATCATGAACCTGTGCCTGAACGCGCGCGACGCGATGCCCTCGGGCGGCACGCTGCGCATTCGCGCGGGGCTGGTGGAGGCGGCGGCCGGTGAACGCGCGCAGATTTGCATCGCCATCGAGGACAGCGGCACGGGCATGGATCCGGCGACCCGCGCCCGCATCTTCGAGCCCTTCTTCACGACCAAGCCGGATGGCGCCGGCTTCGGCCTCGGCCTGTCAACCGTGCGCGAGGTCGTCAACATGCATGGCGGCCAAGTCCAGGTCGACAGCGTGCAAGGTCGTGGCACGAGCTTCTTCATTTACTTGCCTGCGAGCAGTGGTCAGCCACAACCCGTGCGCATCACCAGCGGTCATCGCGATCTCCGGCCGCAATCTGGCAGCTCCGCGCGCATCCTGTTGGTCGACGACGAAGAAGTGGTGCGGCGAAGCACGGCGCGTCTCTTGCGCCAAGCGGGCCACGAGGTGCTCGAAGCACCCGGCGGCAAAGAAGCAACCCAGCTCTATGCCAACTCCGAGCGCTATCCCGATCTCGTCATCTTGGATTTGGACATGCCGCACCTCAACGGTGAGCAGACCCAGCGCGTGATCTTGAGCATCGATCCCAAGGCGCGCATCCTGTTCATGTCCGGGCACGAAGACTTCGTGCGCGAGAGCTCGAGCAGCATCGGCAGCGCCGCCGGGTACCTGCGAAAGCCGTGCAGCGTCGCGCTCCTGCTAGCCACCGTGAGCAACGTGCTCGATGCGCAGCTGCTCAATGCGTACGACGGGCCGGAAGAGAAGACACTCCCCGGCCTCGGCGCGAACAGCTAAGGCGCCCAGCGGTCACCGGTCAAAGTAACGGTGTTGCCGTTGCGACCGCCCCAAACCACGAATTCGGAGCCGGTCCAGACGCCCATCCCGTATTCGTGGGCTTCGCCGGAACCCCAGCCCGGAATCCCGGTCCATTGCGAAAGCGCGACGTTGTACGTGGCCCCGTCGGTCGTGAGCGTGGCTGCTTGGCTCGTCGAGACTTGGCCGGCAACGAGCGCAATCAACCCGGGGCTGATCTGAAAGGTCCACCCCGAACGCCGAAACGCAAGCATGCGAGCACTCGGAGCACCGAGCGCGCTCACCGCAGTCCAGGTATTCCCCGACAGGTATCTACCGTCCTTGAGCGGCCCGTTGTCGTCGCGGCCGCCCCAGACCACGAAGTGTGTGCCGTCCCAAGCGCCGAACACACCGGACCGCACTGATAGCCCGGATTTCGGGAGCTGCGTCCAGATGTTCGCAGTGCTGGAGTAAGCGAACACTCTATCTTGCCTCATGCCGTTCAGCTGCCCGCCCATGAGGTAGAGCGTCGTGCCGTCGAACGCGACTCCCGGCACGGCGAGGGATCCAGGATCGCCCATGGTGCTGGACGTCGACCAATTGGTCAGATCGAAGCGATCTGCGCCTGCGATGCCCGCTCCCATTGCGTTCTGTCCACCCCAAAAGAACGCGCGTGTGCCATCCCAGAAGGAATACGGAGCGCTGCGACGGCTCACGTTGTTATTGGCGGGAAGCGCGGTCCAAGAGTTGGCGACGGGATCGTACATCGAGCCATCGCGATAAAGGGTCGTGCCACTCGAGTCGGTGCCGCCGAACACGATGACCACGCTACCTGTCCAAACGGCGCTGGCCATGATGCGCGCCGAAGGCGACCCCGTGTCTTTAGGTAAGACCTTCCAGCTGTCATCGGCAGGGTTGTAGATGGCGCCGTTGTCGAGCGCATTGCCCGCACCATCCTGTCCGCCCCAAAAGAAAGCCCTGTCGCCGATAGCGACAGAAGCGGCGCGTGATCGCGCCACGAACCCCATCGGAAGTGCCCCGACGCCAAGCCAGCCACCTTTGCACTTCCCAGCGGCGCAACTGCGCCCGGCGTCGCAAGCGTGGCCGCACGCCCCGCAGTTGGCAGCGTCCATCGACAGGTCGACGCAGCTCGAAGCGCAGCAAGTCTGAAGCGCGGTGCAGGTCGTCCCGCAGCCGCTCGGTGCGCCCGCCGCGCCCCCGGCACCCCCACCCCCGGCACCCCCGCCCCCGGCACCCCCGGCGACTGCGCCTCCGCTGCCCGCCATCGACGCGCCCCCCTGAGGCGCGCCGCCCAATTCTTGCGTGCCGCCCCCGGCATTGGGCGCGCCGCTGCCCGCCACCTCGCCCGCCTCACCGGCCGGGCTGTCACCACCAGATGGTGCGCCAGCGTTCGCGCCGCCCGCGCCAGCTCGGTCGGGACTCGCGCCGCCCGCGTGGGCGCCAGCTTCGTCAGCGCCGGCGGTCGGGCTGCCCGCTTCACCGGACATCAGCTGATAGTGATCGGTGAGCGGGCAACCGGTGAGCAGCAAGCTCAGCGTGAACGAGCCGAGCAGGGCAACGCGAATGTTCACAGCCGACCACCGATCTGAATGCCGGTCGGCAACGCCCGAATCGCGACGTGCTCGTGCGCGGGCTCACCCAAGGTCAGCAGCAGCACGCCCGTAGCGCCCGCGGCGATGCCCACGCCGTAGCTGATCCAAGACACCGTGCGGTTGCTCCTGAAGCCACCGATCTCGTCCGATGACGACTGCGGGCATTCGGGGTGACACGCGGCATCCAAATTTGACTTGTGATGCAACGCCACGAGCCCGGTGTAAGTGCCGATGCCCAACCCCAAAACGCCGACACCGATGCCCACGTAACCCAAGGTTCGCATCGTGTTCGGCGACGAAGTACTGGCCGGTATCTCGGCCGCGAGCGAAGCCGGATGCTCGTTGGACAGCACGGGACCCGGCGGGGGAACCGCGGATTTCGCTGGGCTCACGTCGAGCTCCACCTGATAGCTCTCGGTCTCGAGTAAGCTCAGCTCGCGCGAGGTTCGGATCTGTCCGGCCACGCGCACGGCGATTCGGTGAAGGCCCGGATTGATCGGGCGCTCGACGCCGAGCAGCGCAGCAGGCGTCGGCTTGTCGTCGATCGTCACTTGCGGCGGTTCTTCGTTCGGCGTGACACCGACCAGCGTCACTTTCAGCCGCGGCACGCGCTTGCGTACCTCTTCGACCTCGTTGTGCGCGCTCTCCACGGCTTGCGCGTAGGCCTCCGGCGAGTCCTCGCTCAGCTTGAAATGCGCGGTCTGTTCGAAAATATCGACAGCTTCCAGCAATTGGCCGACCTTTGCCAAGCTGCGCGCTTCCAGGAGCGCGATCGATGGCGCGTGCACCAGCTCGTGCGCGCGCTTGAAGAAATCAGCAGCGTCGGCGTAGTGGCCCGCCTCGAAGGCTTGCGCACCCTGCGTCGCAAGATCACGAGCCGCGGTGCGGGTCTCGGCATCTTCCGCGTGCGCCGAGGCGCTGCATAGGACTAGCGCGCTGGCGAACAGCGCGACCCAAGGACGCCTGGAGCAACGCGCCAAGTTAGAAGCCAAAGTCATAACGTTTCCCAGCAGCGCGCGGCCGAGCCGGCGCGGGCCGCGCCGCCGGCGTTCCGATGGACCGAGGCGTGGCCTTGCCGGTAGCTACCGGAGAGGCAACGGCGCTCGGAGTCGGCGCGGGTGCGGCGCTCGGCTCGGGCGAGGTGACCTCGGCTGCGCGCAGCACAGCGGCCGCAGGCGGAACGGTTGGCAGCGCTGCCGAGGGCGCGGGAGCCGCGCGCCCGGCGCGCAGCAGCGAGCCGACGCCCAACCCCAGCCCGAGCGCAACCGAAAGCATCCCCACCAGCAACCAACGCCGCTTGGGACGACCCGCTGGTGGAACGGTATCTACCTCGGCCGCCGGTGTGCTGACCGAGCGCAGCTGGGGCCGTTGCGTGGCGAGCAGGCGCGGACCCGTTTCGGCAGTCGAGCTGCCGGGAGCACTGTTGCCAGCGGTGCTCGGCATGAACGACGACAAATCCATGCGCACGCCCGACAGCGAGCCGTCGAGCCACACGGCGCGCAGCGAGTTTGCAGAGATGTCTTCCTTGACGCCGTGCTCGTAGAGCCAGAGGGCGAGCGCTTCGCCGAGCTCGGTCATCGACGCCCAGCGGTTCTCGGGGTTCTTGGCCAAGCCGCGCTCGATCACGCGCCACAGATCGGCGTCGCCTGCCGAGAGCTCGGTCGTCGGTGCGGGCGGCTCGTGAATGATCGCCTGCATCAGCGCGTTGTAGTTGGGTTTGTCCCACGGCATCTGACCGCAGATGCTCTCGTACAACACCACGCACAGCGCCCACACGTCGGCGCGATGATCGATGTCCTCGCGCCCCAAGGCTTGCTCGGGCGACATGTAATCCGGGCTGCCCAGGGCCACGCCTTCCTGCGTCAGCTTGCGGTCCTCGGTCGACTGAGTTTGCTCGACCTTGGCAATGCCGAAGTCCAAGAGCTTCGGTTGCTGACGGCCGAACTCGTCGCGGGCGACCAGAATATTGTCCGGCTTGATATCGCGGTGAACGATGCCCTTGTCGTGCGCAGAGCGCAGACCATCGGCCAGCGGCAGCAGCATCTGCACGGCTTGAATCGCCGGCAAGCGCAGCTCGCGGCGTAGGATCGAGCCCAGGCTCTCCCCCTGCACGAGCTCCATCACCAAGAACGGATCGGCGCGGCTCGTCCAACCGAAGTCGAACACGCGCACCATGGCCGGATGCCCGAGGCGAGCCGCAGCGTGAGCCTCGCGCGCCATGCGCGTCGCGCCCGTCGAGCCGCCGAGATCGGAATGAATCAGCTTGAGGGCGACATCGACACCGAGCACGAGCGAGTGCGCGACCCAAACCACGCCCATGCCGCCGCGACCGAGCGGGCGCACGAGCTTGTAGCGATCGGCGATGACGGCACCAGCGAGGTACTCCGTGCGCGGCGCTGCGGCGCGCGCGGTCTTGCGACCGGTTTCGGACAAGCGCTCTGCGACGCCGATCGTTTCCGGAGCTGGCTTGAGTGGTGGAGTGAGCCGCGCGACCATTTCTAGACCCACAAATCTACCGATTCGAACGCTGAGGTACCAGGGCCAATCTCCTCAACGTACAACGGCGCGCGCGTCGACGAGTTAACTCCTCACACAAGCGGCGCGTCCGAACTACACGCCCTCACTCGAACGCCGCACAGCGCTATTTTCACCTTTCCCCGTACTTTTACGGACTTCGCATCACGAACGAACGTGCTCGACATTTCGGTCACGAAATAGCGCGAAGCGCCGCGGTGAACGAATCACGGCGGCGCTTCGTCGTTTCTTGACTCACGTTGCGGTCACTCTCGACGTTCGCACTGAGCGATGCGTGGATTGGTAAGATCGGATCACGTACCGCTGGGCGCGGGCGGCGTCGCGGGGTTGCCGTCGGGGCCACCCTCGTCACCACGCGGGCCGTGGTGACCGTGCATCCCGCGACCATGCGGGAACTTCAACGTCCCAGCGGCGACTGCCGCTTTGATTTCGTCCTTGGTCACGCTGCCGTTCTTGTCAGCGTCAGCGACGCTCAAGTGCTCCCAACGCTTGTCGCCTACTTCGTCCTTGCTCAAAGCGCCGTCGTTGTTCTTGTCCATCTTCGTGAAGCGCTCTTCGGCGAACTTCTCGAACGCCGCCTTACGCTCCTCGGGGCTCACCTTGCCGTCGTGATCGGTGTCGATCTTGGCGAGGTGCTCGGCGCGCATTTTCTCTTCGCCCGCCTTGAGCTCATCGACCGTGATCACGCCGTCGTTGTTGGTGTCGGCCTTGCCCATGAACTTCTGCATGTGCTCGGGCAGCTCAGCCACTTGCAGCTGGCCGTCGCCGTTCTTGTCGAAGCGCTTCACCAGCTCGGCCGGGTCAGGCGGGCCCTTGCGACCGTGACCGTGCCCGCCGGGGCCGTGCTCCGGACGGCCGTCAGCGACGGCGGCGCTGCCCGAAGCAGCGGGGGAAGCCGCATTGAGGTGAGCGGTTTCTTGCTGCGCGCTCTGATCAACCGGCTCGGCAGTCGCGCCAGAGCAAGCAGCCAGCGTTAGGGCAATCAAACCAGAGACCGTGAGGGTGACAATCGAGGTGCGCATGATGTTTTTAATCTCCTTCTCGTTTCATCAGGTCCGACGCAGGTGCGCCCCCGCGCCCTACGCGCCGTTCGAAGATTTTTTGTGGGGCATTCATGCAACCTAATGATTTCGTGTATTTAGCTCGCGAGCTGGGCTTCCGTCCGGCTGGGCGTCGACAAAAGTGCGCAGCTGCGTAGGAAGCGCTCGGGGGCCGGCGTCGAACCACGTAAGAAGAGGCAACGTGCAGGTCGCGGAGAACAGAACCTTTGGACACACTCGAAAAGGCCGTCGATCGAGTCCTCAGCGGGGACCGCGCGGCCTTTCAACAAATCGTGGACGCAACGAGTCAAAAGCTCGTGCGGTTGGGCGCTAGAATCATGGGCAACCAGGCAGACGCAGAAGACGTGGTGCAAGAAGCTTACGTCAAAGCCTACCGCGCGCTCGCCGCGGGTGAGTTCGATCGCCGCTCCAGCACGTCCACCTGGCTGTATCGCATCGTGGTCAACGGCGCGATCGACGCCAAGCGCAGCCGTACCCGCCGCGCCGAAGCGAGTGACGAGCAAGTCGATCCAGGCTGGGACGGCGCAGCCGTCGCCGAGGCGCGCCTCGGCCTGGCCGAGCTCGACGAGTGGCTCGCTGCGCTGCCCACCGATCAGCGCGCGGCCCTCGTACTGCAAACGATGGAGGGGCTGAACACCACCGAGATCGCCCAAGTGATGGGCGTGAGTGAAGGCGCCGTCGAACAACGATTGGTTCGCGCACGCGCCACCTTGCGCCAAAGGAGACAACAGTCGTGACCGACCAAGAAGACATCGATCAGCGCCTGGCCCGCCTTTCCCGCGCGACGCAAAGCTTGCGCCCGAGCGCCGGCTTCTCCGCCCGCGTGATGCTTGCGATCGACACGCAAGCCGCGCCCAGCATCTTCGAGACGGCGTGGTTCTCCGCGCGCCGCCTCGTGCCCGTCGCTGCCATCGCGGCGGCGCTAGCCGTGGTGTGGGCGGTACAAGTCGACGGCACCGTCGATGACTCGCTCGCCACGACGTACGCCTCGGTCGGGTTCGAGTGATGGATCGCACCAAGCTCAAAGCCATTGGCGTATTCGTGCTGGTATTCGCGCTCGGCGTGCTCGCGGGCGGCGCGGGCTCGCGGGCCATGCTGCAGCGCCGCTATGCCGCGCTGTTCAAAGATCGCAGCGCCGTGTTCGAGCACCGCCGCCTCGGCGCGCTCTCCCGCCGCCTCGATCTGGACGACGCACAAGAAGACAAAGTGCGCGTCATCATGAGCAAGTACAGCGACAAGCGCCGCGACCTCACGCGCGACATCATGGATCGCTGCGGCGCCCCCCTGCGCGAACAAAAAGCGCAGCTCGACGCCGAGATCCGCACTGTGCTGCGCCCCGAGCAACAAACCCGTTACGACAAGCTGCTCAAAGACAGCGACCGCCGCCACCCCCCGCCCCCGGACGGCCCGCTCGAGCCGCTGCCTTAACACCCCTTAGTCAGTTCTTCAGCAGCAGCAGGTCACGATCGGCGCGGGCGGACACGAGTAAACGAGAGAGCCGGCGAGCCCGGGCGCCTGCTGCCTCGACAGTCGGAGGTGACGCGGGACGGCGGGGATCACCGCACGGCCAAAATTCAGCGCCACCGCGGCCTCTCGATCTCGAGACGGAAGTGAACGAGTGGTGTTGAGCGTCGGATCAGCGGACCACGACGAACTTGCTGACCACGAAGCTCCCCGGCGTCTCGTCATGGGAGCAAAAGCGATGCCCTTCACTTCGCTGACGTCGATCGGCGCACCCTTTTTGGCATCCGGCGGCTGAAAGTAAGGGTTCGGCTGCATCTCGGCAAACGTGATGCGAACCCTCTGCCAAACCGCCGCCCCAAGCTCGATCCACGTCGTGTACGCGACGTGATTCCGATCCAGGAACGAGACCGAGAGCTTCAGCGCTTGCGCGGGTTTGATCCGGAAGGTGAGCGCGCTCCCCGACGACCAATCCTGACTCTCGGCGTCGCAATTGATGTCGCGCCCGGCAGGCTCATCGGTCGGCGAGGGGTACGAGACGAGCAACAGCGGGGCACCTCCTAGCTCGGGATCGCGATTGACACTGAGCCGAACGCCGGGATTCGCAGCGTGAACGTGGGCGAGCCCGTCGCTGAAGGCTTGTACGACGAGCTCGGACTTGGGCGCGGGCGCCACGGGTGGTGGCGCGGACGCGCTCGGCGACGGCGCGGACGCGCTGGGCGACGCCGTGGAGCTCGCGCAGCCCACGAAACCCGAACACCCCATCACCCATAGCCCAGTCGAAAGCCCACGCCGCATGAGCGCCTAGTAACACGCGCTCATGTGCCGCGGAAGACGGCTTCCATATTGTTGCCATCCGGATCGAGAACGAACGCGGCGTAGTAACCTTTCGGATAGCCGCCCGCACGCAGACCGGGAGGGCCGTTATCCGCGCCGCCCGCCGCGAGCGCTGCGGCGTAGAACGCATTCACGTGAGCGCGGCTAGGCGCGACGAACGCCGTGTGTTGCTTCACGCCATGCGGGTGAAAGCGATCGATCCAAAAACAGGGGTGAGTGACGCCGTAGGCGACGCCGTCGGCACCGTCACTCTCGGGTAGCTGCGCTACGCGGCGATACCCGAGCGCACCCAACGCCGCGTCGTAAAACGCAGCCGAGCGCGCCACGTCTGCGACACCGATTCCCGTATGATCGATCATGCTTGCCATGGGCGGCGATGGTAGCCGAAAGGTCGAAGCCCGACGCGACCGTGTCGAATCGGACTGCCCTGCAGCCGGCGCCGTTCACGACAGCCTTGTTACTCCCGCGAGCGCTCGCCGAGCACTAGACAGTGAAGACCGGGAGCCAGGCGGGCTCCGCTAAAACGCAAGTCACCCTTGCACGACATTCCGGAGGCAACAGATGCGCAAACTCATCGCAGGCATGCAAAGCTCACTCGACGGAAAAGTCGGCGGCCCTGACGGGTTCGCCGATTGGGTCGAAGCGTGGTTCGACCACTACGACATCATGCCTCGGGTCGACGCCTGCCTGCTCGGAGCGGGCATGTACCGGGTTACGAAGCGTATTGGAGCGCGATCCAGGGAGCTCCGGATCAACTGATCCCGATGTCCGGCAAGCTGCCAACGCCCGCAGAGGTCGAGTACGCTCGCTTCACCGCTCGAACTCCGCACTACGTGCTGTCGAGCACGCTCACGACGAGCAATTGGTCGCAGACCCAATTCATCAAGGGGCTGGCCGAAGTCCGCGCCCTCAAACAGCAGGCTGGCAAAGGCATCTACCTCGTGGGTGGCGCGCGCATCGTGTCCAGCTTGCTCGACGCAGGGCTCGTGGATGAGCTGGTACTCGATGTGTATCCGCTGCTCGTGGGCAAGGGGCTCGACCTCTTCGCTGCGAACGAACAGCGTCGCAACCTCGAGCTCCAACGCGTGCGGCAGCTCTCGGATGGCCGAGTCAGCCTGAGCTATGCAGTTGGATGAGCGACGAGCGGGCTGCTGATTCGTCAGGCTGAGGCGCGCTAAAAGGTCGCAAGCGCCGCAGCGGCGGCGAGCTTGTACTTTGCGTCCCAGGGTGCTCCGACCGATCGGCCCATGGCGAGCAAGAAAGCGTCCATGTCCGCGCGACCGAGCGCCAGTGCTGCGTCGCGAGCAACCCGCTCTCGCTCATACCAATGAACGACCCAACCACGCTCCTCGGCTGCCCTCGCGATCGCCTGGCGATACATGACCGAGTCAGCGAACGTCTGCGCGCGATTGTCGAGGATCCGCTCCTCGATCGTCCGCGGAAGGGCGGGACAACTTCGGAGCGCGATACGCCCAATGGGCACCGAGACAGCCCCCGCCAATGCCTCGAGCCCCTCTCGCGCGCCGCGCTCGGCGGCCGCTCGCACTCGCTCGACGAGCGCTACCGCGTCCGCTAGCGAAAGCGTGCGCGCTCCCGGAGTATTCAAATACCGCCCGACCGCCCACGACCCTTCGTGGTGATGCGGGTGCGTCGTCAACCCCTGGGTGAGATCGACGCGCCGCCGATCGAGCAGAGCGCCGCCCGGCGCGACCGTCACGAGCACGGCCGAGTTGCCATGCTCAGTGACGCCGACAGCTGCGGTGCGCTGCTTCCTCGCACTGGCCAAAGGTCAGTCGACCTCACGTTCGATCGCAACCTCACCACCCACCCTGTTGGCCAAGGGCGCAAACAGCATCAACGTAACGATCGCGCTCGGCTTACCGCGACACGGCGTCCGGTAAAACTGCAGGCCGTCGCGGCCCGCTCGTGGATCACTCATCGCGCTCACCGATCACACAGAAGCCGTTGCCAAAGGGGTCGCTGCAGAAGGCGGCGGGCATGGGGCCATGAGAGCGAAACTCGTTCTCGATCGTGCCGCCCTGAGCGCGCACCTTGTCCAGCACGGCGTCGAAGTCGGACACGTGCAGGTCCAGATGCACCGAGGTCCAATGCCGCTCGTAGCGCCGCAGGTCTTGGCCAACCGAAGAGCTTTTGCTGCCCGCGGCCTTGGCGTGCATGCAAACGCTCACGTTGTTCGCGTCGAGGATAGCCATCGTCGGAAAGGGGCGAGCGGTCTCGAAGAAGCCGAAGACCTGTCCATAAAAGTGCAGCCCAGCTTCGAGATCTGGCACATCGATGCTGACGTGCACGCTGGGCCTCGAAGCCGGCTCGGCTTTCGCTTTGCTCACGGGATCGCCTTCCAGCCCGATGCCCGTTCGAGCCGAGCGTAAGACGCCTCCATGCCGCGCGCCATCCCGGTCTTCAGCATGCCCTGGCGCATTTCTGCGTTGGGCAGCGTCATGCGCATAGTCATGAGGGTGCCAGAGCCTTCCCCGACGAAGGTCGTCACCACGTGATTGTCGGGGGTGGGATCCGGAAAATGCATGCGCTCCACATGCACGATGCGGTGCGGCGGCTCGAGCTCGAGGATCTCACCGGTGAGGAAGAAACCGCCGCCCCCGGCATTGGACCACTCGTAGCGCATTTTGCCGCCGGGCTTTGCCTCGTTGATGCACACCGGCATGGTCCACCCCTCCGGTCCCAGACACCACTGCTGGATCAGCTCGGGGTCCAAGTGAGCACGGTAGACCGCTTCGGGGGGTGCCGCGAACCTGCGCGTGACGACGAGGTGCGTGTCACCTTCGACCTTCAACTCCAGCTCACTCATGATCCCCGTCCTTTCTTTGCCATTCGTTGCAGAAGCAGCCGATCGAGCCGCTGATAATTTCGCTCGAGCGCCCCGCGCAGCACGTCCAGGTACTGCTCGAGCTCCGAGAGCGCGCCGGGCGCGAGGCGACACGGTCGCTTGGTTCCCTCCACGCGCTGCACGATCAGCCCCGCCTCCGACAGCACGCGGATGTGGCGCGAGATGGCCGGCTGCGAGATCGCAAACGGCTCGGCGAGCTCATTCACCGTCGCTTCTCCGAGCGCGAGCCGCGCCAGGATGCCCCGCCGCGTCGGGTCCGCGAGGGCGGTCAAAGTCTTGTCTAACGCCAGCGCCGCAGCCATGCAGGCTTATTATGATACTCGTTATATAACGTCAAGGCTATATTATAAGCGACATGGACGAGCGAAGCGAGATCGCGGCCGGCGGTCGACTAGGCGCGGTCGAGCTTGATGGGCGTCGGTCAGCCGTGGGGCGGGTTCGAACCTCGGACGATCATTGCCCTTCAGGTGGCTGCCAGAGCTCCACCTTGTTGCCCTCTGGGTCAATCACCCAACCAAACTTGCCGAACTCCGAGTCATCCGTCTTGTCGAGCACGTTGCAGCCCTCTTCGCGGAGCGCCTGAAGCAGGGCGGCTAGGTCATGAACTCGGTAGTTGATCATGAACGGCGAAGTGCTGGGCGCGAATTGATCGCCGTCGAGCGCGCCGATAGACCAGGCGGTCGTGCCGTTCGCCGGATTGCCTGCGGCATCAGCCCACGTAAACGCCGCGCCACCCCAGGCCTGCACGTCGATACCGAGATGCTTCCGGTACCAAGCGTGCAACGCGGCCGGATCTCGCGCCTTGAAAAAGATCCCCCCGATGCCTGTGACTCTCTTCATCTGAATCTCCGTGGCCGAAAAGAACTGGGAGCGCTGCGCGCCCCAAGCTATCGGCGTTCAGCTAGAAAGGCCAGAGCGCAACGACGAAAGCGTGACGACGTGCCGATGCACTGCCGTCTGGCGCGCGGTAGTAGTCTGAGCAAGACTAACGCAGACCGCCGCTGAGTGCGAAGCCATGAAACAGGGTGACATCTTCTGGATCGAGCCAGACGGAACGCAAGGTTCGGTTCCGGGTCATGCTCACCCTCACGTGGTGGTTCAAGAGGACGTGTTCAACCAATCCCGTATCCATACGGTGATCGTGTGCGCACTAACCAGCAACCTGCGCCGAGCGGAAGAGCCCGGCAACGTGCTACTCGACGCGGGTGAGGGGAATTTGGAGAAGCGAAGCGTCGTGGTCGTGTCGCAGATTTCGTCGGTCGCCCGGCAGCTGCTTGGCAGGTACGTCGGGACGCTTTCCGCCGAGCGAGTCGCACAAATCCTGCAGGGGTTGCGGTTCCAACAGTCGTCGTTCTTCGGGCACCGCTAACGCTCTCGAAGGGTGAGCAAAGAGAACGGCTCGGCATTGAACACCGCGACGACCGTCACGATACACCCAAACAGAAATAGACTTGCGCCAACGATCGGTGATCGGCGCTCGCCAACGTAGCCAGGAAGTGATCCCGGATATGGTCAAACTTTGGCCCGCAGAAGGAGCTCAAAATCCTCGTACGCTCCAGTCGGGACTTCCAGGAGTCGAGCACGCCCATGCTGATGGCCCGCGCTCCCCGGCCTGCCAGCTCTGCCGCCTGGTCACCGACGCCGCATCCGAGATCGAGCACGGTCTTCCCATCGAAGTGCCGGAAGCAAGTCCATCACTTCCGTCCACTGACGCCAGGCGAACTGGCGCTTGTATTGGTCTGCCAGACTCATGGGCGTCTCGACAACGTACCAGGCCCAAGCCCGTCTGGTCTCGAGTGAAGCGAGTCCGCGCAAACGACGCGCGCTAATTGTGCCGGGAGGTGGCATTCGCGGTTCGAGTGAAATCGCTATCGGTCCCTCACGGGACGGTGCTACGCGATTGACATGGATCGCGCTCGGCGTCGCTTGTTGCTGGACATTGCCGCGAAGTACGGCACCCCCGTGTACGTCTATGATGCTGCCGTCTTCCGACAGCAGCTGGCCGCTCTTGCGAGCTTCGATCGCGTGCGCTTCGCCCAAAAGGCCTGCGCCAATCTGCACGTGCTGCGCCTCTTGCGCAGCGCAGGGGCGTTCGTCGACTGTGTGTCGCCGGGCGAGCTCGCTCGCGCACTCGCCGCCGGTTTTCGCCCGGGAGCCGAGCCCGCAGAGATCGTCTACACCGCAGACATCTTGACCGACGCCATCATCGATCGAGTCGTCGAGGCCGGCGTCCCCGTCAACGCCGGCTCAGAGGACATGCTGACGCAGCTCGGCGAGCGGCGTCGCGGTCACCCCGTTTGGCTGCGCATCAACCCCGGCTTTGGCCACGGGCACAGCCGCAAGGTCAACACCGGTGGTGAGTCGAGCAAACACGGCATCTGGCACGAAAACATCGGCGAAGCGCTGGCGCGCATCGATCGTTACGGGCTCGATCTCGTCGGCCTACACATGCACATCGGCTCAGGTGCCGACCTCGAGCATCTGGGGCGAGTTGGTGATGCCATGGTGCACGCCGTGCAGCGAGCGGGACGCGATCTGCGCGCCGTCTCGGGCGGTGGCGGCCTTCCGATCCCATATCGCGAGGGCGAGTCGCCCATCGATCCGAGCGCGCACTTCGCGATCTGGGATAAGGCGCGCCGACGAATCGAAGCGCACCTCGGTCACCAGGTGGATCTCGAGATCGAGCCGGGGCGCTACCTCGCGGCTCAGGCCGGCGTGCTGCTCGCCGAAGTGAGGGCAACGAAAACCATGGGCAACAATCACTTCACGGTGATCGATGCCGGTTTCAATGATCTGGTGCGCCCCGCCATGTACGGCGCCTACCACGAGCTCACGTTGCTCTCGCGCGCCAGCGAGGTCGAAGCGCGAGCGAGCCGCCCGACGCTCGTCGCTGGGCCGTTGTGCGAATCGGGGGACGTCTTCACGCAAGACGCCAGCGGCCACCCAGCACCGCGCCAGCTGCCCGAAGCGCGCGTGGGCGACATCCTAGTCTTTCATGATGCGGGCGCTTACGGCGCCAGTATGTCGAGCAACTACAACTCGCGACCGCTGGCGGCCGAGGTGCTCATCGACGGCGGCGAACCACGCCTAATCCGGCGGCGTCAGACCATCGAGGACCTTTTGCTGCTCGAACAGGTGTGAGGTCGACGCCCCGACTCAAGCAGTGGACAATGCGCCCACATGATCGCAATGGGCTTGCTCCTGGGCTGGTTAGTGATCGGGTTAGTCGGCGTGGCGGCGGCGGCGTGGTGGTCAAGGCGCCTTTGGAAATCCTTGCCGAAGGTATCTCCGAAGCGATGAATTGCACGGTCTATGCGTTCGTCATTTGGCTCTCAAGCACGATCATCCTCTCGGTGATGATGCGAAAACGCCCTGCGCCATCCGAGTGAGCGGCGGGGCAGCGGCGGAAGCCGTGCAAGGTCGCGAACAATACATTGACGACCCGCATCTACCTTGCCCGCATCTACCTTGACGGCGGTGATCTCCCCATGTGCACACGGACGGTCGTCACTGAGAACTGGTTGCCGCACGCTCGTTCTTACGCCGCAAAGCGACGTGCGTGGCGTTCTCCGATGCTACGGAATCGACGCACTCGTATCCCAGAGCCCGCAGATCCACCCCTTCGAACAACCGTTCTCCCGAGCCGAGCAGGACAGGTGAGATCGCAATGTGCAGCTCATCAATGAGACCGTCGCGAAGATACTGCTGGATCGTGCTCGCCCCACCGCCGACGCGCACGTCCTTGTTGCCGGCCGCTTCGCGGGCTCTCGCGAGCGCCTCGCGAAAGCCGCCCGTGACGAAATGAAACGTCGTGCCGCCTTCCATCTCGATGGAAGGCCGTGCGTGGTGCGTCAGAATGAACGCCGGAACGTGATACGGCGGATTGTCTCCCCACCAGCCCTTCCAGCTCATGTCTGGCCAAGGCCCACGGCTGGGACTGAACATGTTCCGCCCCAGAATCCAAGCTCCAACGTTCTCGAAGCCGCGCATGGCGAAGTCATCGTCAACCCCGGTCGTGCCACCGTCCTTCCCGAACAGGGTCCGCTGGAACGTGCGCGTTGGAAATAGCCATCGATGCAGATCCGTCCCGCCCATACCGAGTGGATTGTCGATGTCTTGATTGGGTCCCGCTGCATATCCGTCGAGCGAGATGGTGAAGCCCTCCACGCGAACTCGTGTCATCCGTTGCCTCCGTTTGGACGCCAAACCTACCGGCGCTCGGCCCCCAGCGCCAGAGGGAGCGAAGTGAGCAACGAGCGTCTGCTTGGAGGCGGCATCAGGAAGCCGAGACGGTTCAGGTTGAGCAGGTTGCGGCGAGCGCGCGCGTGGGATCTCACCAGGGGCGAAAGTGAGGCGGCGCAGGTGGCGACGAGGCACGCCGGCTACTTCAATGGGCACGTCACGGCAACGGACTTGGGCGGCGCCTCTGCGAATCGTCAGCCGCTGCCAAAACGGCTCCGAGGGCTGGATACGCGAACGCATCGCGGACGAGCATGAAGGCCATGTATCCGGCAAACCAGCCTGCAGCAACGGGGCCATTCCGATGAAGAAACATCGTAGCCGGCAGCACCACTATTCCGCAGCCCCAGCCCAGAGAGATGGCGGCCTTACCGGAGCGCGAGGAAGCCAGAACACGGCGCACATCGAGCGAGGTGGCTGTGCCTGCAAACGCAGCGGCGTCTTTGCGCAATGCTACCCGCTGAAGTAAGCCCGCCACCACACCACAAGCGGCGCCGCTGGCGACCGAAAGTGCGACAGCGCCGCGGGTGACCAGTGCGAATGCCAACGCGCCCGCGGCCCATAGCACGATGAGCACCCGACTCGTCCCAATACTGAGGCTCCTGTGCATCTAGACCTTCCGGCTGCCAAATGTATCGGCGTTCAGCTGTGGGGGCCAGTAGGCCGAAGCGAACCGCCAAAGCGCGTAAGTGGCAACGTGCCATGGCGGTGGGCGAACGCCATCGCTGTCAGAGTCACGTCAACGGATCGTCGTTTGGTAGCCGGTTGCGCGCGGCATTCGAATATCGATGCAGGCTCCCGAAGCGTTTGCGATCATCCACGGGTGCGTCAGATAAGTCTGTTGCTCTCGCGCCGCTCCGGCGGCCAGCGTGCCGTACGACTTTCTTTTTCCGTCGTAGTCTAGCCAGATCAATTCCACCGGCTCAGCTCGAAGATTCAAGAACCGGACGAGAACCGGTGAATCTCCGCTCGTCGAGCGTAAAGTCGGCTCTGCTTCACACGTAACGGTGGCCAATTCCAGAACCGCTCCGCTTTGGAGCTGAGCTCCCTCCGCGCGGACCGTGAAATCAGTATCGGGCAGCGGCTGGGTTGGCGGCTTTGCGGCTCCAGGGTGGACAGAGCATTGCGACTCAGTAGAAGGCGACGGTTGGGTGATGCAAGCGCACGAACAGGCAGGCGGCGATTCCGCGTGAGGCGGCGGCGAGTTTCCGCACGCCGAAACGGCGACGATTGCTACAGACACGATTCGGACGCGAACGAACAAGGAAGGACCGAAAGGAACTTCGTACTGCACGCGCGTGCGCACGGGCGAAATCAGACATCGTAGGACCGCTCTCAACTGTGCCAGCGTGTTCAACATTCGCGCTACCGATCAGAGGTTGGATGCGACAAGGATTTGGATCGCGGCCCAGTCGCCAGTCGCCTGCCCGGCCTCGTACACGGCCTCGACAACGTTGCCACGCGCCGCGAAGTCCACGGCACTCGCCGCCCTCGCTCTTGAAAAAGCAATGAGCGCCGCGGGGCCAATATCCGGGTCAGTCTCGCTCGCGTCCTGCAAATCGACATACTGGCGGTCCAGGTCTTCCACGAGCGCGGCGACGAGCGCGGTGACATCGGGCGTGCCGACACCCGATAAAGCCGCATCGATTGCCCAGTCGCTCAGCTCGGTACGGTCAATCGCCCAGCGCGCGACAATCCAACCGACCGAGCGACGACGCTCAACTGCGGCTGAGCCGAGCGCAGCATCCAAATCCGGCGCTACCGTGTGCAACCGCGTACGCGTCATCGGTCCCGTTCGCTCAGCTTATCAGACCCGAGCCGCGCGGGACATGTTGAACGAAACCCTTTGCCGAGTCTACCGGTCTACCGTCGCCTCAGGCCCAATTCGCGAAAAGCGGCGCGCGGTCCGCCCGCTACCAAAGCGAAGGCGGCGAGCACAGCCAGACCAACTATCGAATCGACACAAAGCGAGATCGGTTCCATGTCAGGCAGCGCGCCCCGAAAGCAGTTGGTGTCTGCGGCGAACCTCAAGACTCCAAGCGGCCAGCCGTAGGCGATCGTGTTGCAGCTGACCCAGCCCGGATCGAAGTTGGTATGGGGCAGCTCTGCCGGCTCGAAAGTCGGCTGTACGTTGGCCAATATGAGCAGAAACAGTCCACAACCCATTCCCAATAGCGCGCGACGCCAACGGAAAGGAGGGTCAAACGAAACGGTATCTGATGTGACCAAAGCTCGCCCGTTCGCCGTCCACTCACGTGGTCGACTGTCCTCTCGCTGGTGTGCAGTCGCTTTGCTCCAAGCCAAGGACAGCTGCGATGAATGATTCCGGCGGGAGGTATCCGTACGCTTCGATGTAGTGAAGCACCATGACCGGCGCGACGTAGGGTAGGCAAAGGTGAACCCCACGGAATTGGTTGACGGGCGCCGCGACCAATCTGCGGAGCGTCGCAAGGGCCGCCGCAGCGATTGCTCCGGTTTGGTATGCATGATCTCGCGACAACCAACCAACGTTGACCACGGTTGGGCTGCGCGGTGCACGTCCGTACACATAGGGAGACAAATCGTCGAAGTGCAAGGGCTGCTCGTTGGCCTAAGATACCGGTGCTCAGCTGTAGGCGCCAGAGGGAGCGCAGCGAACTGGACGACCGTCTGCGGCGACGCAACGGCGTCTTGCTGGACCGTCACGCCTCACGAGGCCTCCGCTCGATGCGTGGGGTTCAGCGAGCACAAGTCGAAAGCGGCGAGGCGGCGACATCACGACGTCGACGATACCACGTGCTGCCAGAGCAGGACGGAGGCCAAGCCCGTCAGCTGCAGTGCCTCGAAAGCCGTTTTTGGGCGGCGCGCTACCTGAACGCGCATCGTGACGCCTGCCTAGACCGTCAGGATCACCGCTCCGACTTTAGGAATCGGTGCCGATTTGCGTGCCACTGTTCGGCGGTGTGGGTCCAGCGGATCTCTCTAAATACTCCGCCTACGTACGCCACGCCCTCGTTGATTTGGAGGACGGTGGCGCCCGCCTTCTCCTTGAGGCGGTGCGACGCGATATTGGGCTCCGCATTATTCAGAATGAGCTGGGGCACTCTAACGACGTCGAACGCAAAATCGTTCACCGCGGCGACTGCCTCCGACATGTACCCCCTGCCCTGGTAGGGAAGACCGAGCCAGAAGCCGCGATTATCGTGGGGCCTATTGGGGAAGAGATCGATGCACCCAATGAGCAGATCATCACCCGCTGCCTCCTCCACGATGGCCCACACGCACCGTTCCTCACGAGTCATCCCGGCGATGGCGCTGTCGACAAACTGGAGAGCGCCGTCGTCGGGATACGGCCATGGGATCCCCGCGAACATGTATTTTAGAACTTCGTAGTGCGGGAACAGCGCTTGAATTCGAAGCGCGTCCGCCGCTCGAAGAGGTCGCAGTAACAGCCGTCTGGTCGTGAGAACTGGGGTTATCATGGTAGCCCGTACCAACACGTGCTCGACCGAATTCGCCCGCCGAGCGTACCAGGCCTAAGTAGCGCTGGTCGAGCGCAGCGAGATCCGCGTCTGCTGAAGCCGATCTTGGGCGCAGACGGCGTCGGCGCCCAGCTTCTACGCAATGGTGCTTACATCAAGAGTTCGACCTAACGCCTCGAGCGGACCTGCCAAGAGTGCGGCACCTTCGTCGTCCGAAATCTGCTGGGTTAGCCTTTCCTTACGCCCCGAGTAGTCGAACCCGATGTACTTGAGTCGTGACTCGTTTACTTCCGGATTTTAAGAAGAGAGAGAGTTATCCTGCCCCGCAGACAGTATCGGCGTTCTGGATCGCAGCGACATCTCCGGGGGGCTCGTGGATGTGGAGGCGTGCGTGCACAGGGCGCGCTAGCCATGCAGCTTGGCAATGTGTTCGAGAGCCAGATCCTGCTCGGTGGGATCCGGACCCAGCCCTCCGCAGCCAACACGATGGTCTCAAGCCCAAACCGGCTGGTTGCCTCGGCCCAGGTCGCGCCGAATCTCGCAACTAGCAAAGATCGCGGACGGGCGACATTGGTCTGCCGAACGTACCAGGCTTCAGCTGCGCCGGCCGAGCGAAGCGAGGTCGGTGCCCGAGCGAAGCGAGGTCGGTGACAGCTGCAAACGGGAGTTGGGCAGCCCTCGAGCGGCGCCGTTTCGCTCGCGCTTCGTCGAGCCGTATATTGGCCCCGGATGCAGCGCCGCCTCGGTGGTCTCAGGACCAGGCTCGAACCCTTGCGGGCGTCGCGGAGTTGGGCCGAATTCCTGTGCGGCTTGAGTTGTCACGAACGAGGGAGACCGGATGCGCGGACTGCCTCGGTCATGGCGGCGTACGTGTCTCGATCGAACGCCGCGAGCACGACCGTATCGATGGGGAGTTCGCTCGTGATGGCGTGGCCAATCTCGCGCACGGCAATTGTGGACGCTTCGATGATCGGAAACCCGAAAGCCCCGCAACTGATCGCGGGAATCGCAACGGACCGGATCTGGTGCGATGAACAGACCGCGAAGATACTACGGTAGCAGGAGGCCAAGAGTTGGTGTTCCCCTCGCTGACCGCCGCGCCAAACCGGGCCTACTGTATGAACGACGAACCGGGCGGGCAAATCGAAGCCCGCCGTGATTCGCGCCTCGCCAGTCGGGCAACGGACACCTGGACGAACTTCGGGTACATCGCGACACGCTTCTAACAGGCGTGGACCAGCCGCGGCGTGGATTGCGCCGTCGACGCCGCCGCCACCGAGAAGCCACTCGTTGGCCGCGTTGACAATCGCGTCGACCGCCATTGTCGTAATGTCACCTAACTCGACTCGAACTTCTGTCACGGGTCTGCCCAACGTACCGGCGTTCAGCTGCGGGCCCCCCAGAGCGAAGCCGAAGGCTGAGCGACAAGCCCGTCTGCTGCAACGCATTGTTGGGCGGCGCGCTGGCAGCGCTCGTCGCTACTCGTCCCCCGAACGCCGAAAACCGGCGTAGGATTCGAGCATGGCCTACGATGACGAGTACGAGCGCATCCTCGCCCGAACGTACGATCCGGTCTACGGGGTGGTGCGCGATCCGTCCGGTGACGTTGCGTTCTACGTCGAGCAAGCGAGGGAGTCTGGCGGTCCCGTCCTTGAGCTAGGCTGCGGGACAGGACGAGTCTTGATTCCGACGGCACGCTCAGGGCTAACGTGCGTAGGGCTCGACGCATCATCGGAAATGTTGGCGGTGTTGCGTGGAAAAAATCCGCCCGAGGACGTCGAACTCGTCAACGGTCGAATGGAGTCCTTTGATTTCGGTGAGCGACGGTTCCGGCTCGTGACCGCACCGTTTCGCGCGATGCAACATCTGTTGGACGTCGAGGCACAACTCAGGACCCTAGAGAACGTTAGGCGACACCTGGCCCCTGGAGGTGCATTCGTATTCGATGTTTTCGACCCGAAACTCGAACGCATGGCGATTCTGGAAGAGCCAGAGAGCGACGGCGTTTCCTTTGTTCACGACGGGCATGAAATGCGCCGCCGGGAAAGCGTGCGACGTGATCTCAGCTCCCAAGTGATGACGGTGACTTTTCGGGTTGAGGGCGGCCCAGCGAGCTTGCAAGGAACAACGGAGATCAAGATGCGTTGGTACTATCGATACGAGCTTGAGCACCTGCTGACGCGAGCCGGCTTCACCAACCTAACCTTTCACAGCGGGTTCACGAAGCACCCGTGGCGCGCAGGAGAGGACATCACGGTCGTTGCACGGGTATCATAGCTCGTCGGCATCGGCTATCGGACCGTCCGCCCAACGTAGCAGGCTTCAGCTGCGAGGTCCCGAGCGAAGCGAGGGCCTCGTCTGCTGCAAGCCGTTGTTGGGCGGCGCCCGCTCCAGGTCGCGGAGGCAACGACGCGCTTGTCGCAGGTTGCGCCGGCGTCTTGGAACGTAAGATCTCGTTCTGGAAATCCTGAGTGCGATTCGAGAATTCAGGTCAGGAACGCTTGTCTGGAATCTGGTGTGCTCGAAAAGGCTAGCGACTTTGGAAGCCGGCCATTCCACGAAAACTTGAGGATGCGCTGGCAACGTCACGCTTGACCAAGTCACTTAGTCCTGCGGAAGTAATCTCGTCTGACGTCGCGAGCCAGAAGCCTTGAGGTGCGAAAAGAACGATGGCGTCGATCGTGTCGACAACGAAAGCCTCAGGTGGCCTCGCCCAGGCGCACCCGCACTCCGGACACGCGAGGAAGAGCTTTCCACTGACAATATCCTTCACGAACACGGCACAGCCTGCGCTGGCGCAGACCGAGCATTCGCAGGTGGAGTACATGGATACCGAAGCCATCTCGTCGCCCGCCCAACGTACGAGGCTTCAGCGGCGAAGCCGAGCGACAGCGAGGTTTCGTCCGCTGCAACACCTTGTTGGCCAGCGGCGGGCGCGTCAATAGATGTCGCAGCCATTCGCGCAGGTGCGTCGCCCGCCCTGGAACGTACAGAACGCGCCTGGTGAACGACAGATCGCTGCGCACTGGTCCATAGGTGTCTGACAGGCAAATGCGTCATCGACGCCGCATTGGGCGCCAATCGGCTCGTAGCTTCCGCACACGTATCCATCCCCGCAGTCTGTATCGGTCTTGCACGAGGCTATCGCGCAGTGTCCGACGGGTTCGTCACAAAGACAGATCTGGCCGGCAGCACACTCGCTATCGTCAATGCAGCCGTACCAACACGCCGTAGTGACTGGGGGCAAGTCGAACATGCAAAACCCGTGCGGTTTGGCTGTGCAATCGCTATCGACTAGACACGCGGGCTTGTCGCTAGACGACTGTTCATAGAGCCGTGGGAAAACTCCTCTGAGGAAGTCCGCGCCGTCGCCTTTCCGAGGGAAGAGGGACGGGCAGCTCGTCGCTGTCGGACGATGCCGCATGCCCGTCGAGCAGGTTTCAAAACCGGTAGTGTGGCCTGCGAGCGTGTAGGGTTTGGACGATTCACACAGGGTCGCCAGCGATCGAAGTGTCTTGGGTTCTGGCGGTAGATGTCGACACGCCGCGAAGAGCGCCAGGGTGGCGCCGATAGCAAGGCTCCGCCTTGCCGCGGAATTGCTCGACCGCGGTGTGCTCATCCGTCTGGCCAACGTACCGGCGTTCAGCCGCGGGCGCCAGAGGGAGCGAAGCGACCGACAAGCCCGTCTGCTGCAACGCCTTGTTGGCCAGCGGCCGCTCAATGGCTAGCCGGCCCTTCGCAGAACCTCAACATCGCGAGTGAGCTTTGCACCGAGTCGGTCCGCTTCATTCTCGAGATCGAATCCGGTCTGAAGATTCAGCCAAAAACGCGGGGAGTTGCGGAAGAAGCGCCCCAGTCGAAGCGCGGTGTCTGCAGTAATTGCGCGTTTGCCGTGAACGATCTCGTTGATCCGTCGAGCGGGCACGCGCAGGCCCTTAGCCAAGCGGTACTCGGTTAGGGCGAGTGGCTTCAAAAATTCCTCGACGAGGATTTCACCTGGATGGACGGGAGCGAGCTTCTTACGCGGCATGGCGGGCCTTTCTAGTGATAGTCGACGATCTCGACGTCATGCGCATCCGTTCCGAGCCAGCGGAAGTAGATACGCCACTGATCGTTGATTCGATTGCTGTGCTGGCCATTCCTGTCCCCGTCGAGTTTTTCAAGGCGATTCGCTGGGGGGATCCGGAGGTCGAGGAGACTGGTCGCGGCATCAAGCATGACTAGTTTGCGAAGGGCAATTCGCTGAAGGTCGGGAGGCACTCTGCGAATCCGCTGCCGTTTGAAAAGGCGCTCGGCGTGGGCGTCGCGAAAGCTACGGATCACGCACGGATAGTAACGCGAGGCGTTACTACGTGCAAGTCGCAGCAAAACGACTTGCGGCTCTGACCCGTTGCGAGGCGGAGAACCTCTCCCGTCTGGCCAACGTATCAGGCTTAAGCTGCAAAAGCCGAGCGCAGCGAGGTTTTTGTCAGGTTCAAACCTTTGTTGGGCAGCAGCGCCCCGCGTCCATCCATCGCCGAACCCGCTAGTCGCCCTTGGGGTATGTCTTGGACGTATGCCCGAGCACACCGTTCACTCGGTCGAGTAGATCTTTGTCCTCGGACTTCGGAAAGATGTCGTCTAAACTCGCATGAAAACGCCCGGCGCTTGGTCCGTCGAGCACGACGAGCAGCAACTTGTACGAGAACTCGAAGTCGCCATCGTCGTCAGTCGGCAGAGGCGTCGGGATACCAGGACGAATCAACGGCGACGCCGCGACGGCGGCCAACAGTTCAGAGGCCAACGCAGCGGGCACCAGGCCGCTCGCCTTTCCCGTGATCCGAGCATGCGGCATCACGAGAGTGTTGATTCGAACCTGGTCGCCTTCGTCAATTAGAGCAGCGATGTGATACGACCAGAGCATTCCCACGGGGCCCACTATCAAGACGGCGCGCAGCCTAAGTCCGCATGATCGGGACTGTTCCTCGAGTCCCGTGACTAGGTCGAGCTTCCGAACATGGTAACTATCGGTCGTATAGTCGTCGAACCTCGGAGTTCGAGCCGTGGGTTCGGCAAACAACACCTCGGTCAAGAAGGCGCTTCGCGACGGCGTGATGTCATCGGTTCGACATTTTTTCCCAAGGACTGAAGGCGCAGTCGAGCTTGGACGCGAAGATGTCGCAACGCTTTGGGATAGCACTGGCTGAGTCACCGAAACGCGGCGAGTCGGAGCGTGAACTGCGCAACAAGCGAGCCAACTCATCATGGCGACCGCAGCCAAGAACGCCACCGCAGTCGTTAAAGGTCTCTCTTCCCATGCCATGCAAGCTCAGACAGCGAGAATCTCGAATCGTTCCTTCAGATCGCCAGGCGGCTCTCCGTTCTCGGTCCGCCCAACGTA
>JBEQTH010000035.1:0-97552 GCA_040348785.1 Myxococcales bacterium
CGCCGCGCTCGGCCTGCGCGTTCGTGCGCGGGCCGGCGCGGTTTTATTTTTGGGGGGCGCTCCCTTGACGCGCAAGGCAGCCTGCAGTCCGCACAGGTCCCCGCGGCCGTCACCAATGCCGCCCGCCAGAGTCCATGTACCGAACAGTGCGCGTCAGCGGCACAGGCCATGAAGTCCCGCAAATCCTGGCCGAATTCGCCACGAGCCGCGCTCGGCCGCGCGCTTCTTTCTGGGTCGAGCGCGTGATAGCGTGAGCGGCTATGCGTATTCGCCCCGCATTGGTCGCAGCTCCATTGTTGCTGCTCTCGTTCGTCGCCTTGGCGCAACCCAAGCGCGCCGCGAAGGAGCCGGAAGATCGGGCTGGCGCGGCCAAGGCCGACAAGGCGGACAAAGCCGATCCGAAGACGGATTCGGCAGCGGCACCGAGCAACGCCAGCTCCGATGATTTGGGCGGCCCGCCGCCGAAGCCTTCGGGCAGCGCGGAGGCGAACAAGCTCTCACCCTTGAATCCGGAGGCCAATGAGTTCCCGGATGGCGGCTCGCAGGCTCCGCCGGTGGAGTACGACAAGCTGCTCGGGGACATCGCGACGCTGCGCAGCAGGGTGTCCGCGCTCACGACAACGCTGTTCGCGAGCAAGGTGCGCGTGGTGGTGGAGACGCGCGGCAGTGATGCGCGCGTGGCAAGCTTCAGTGTCACGCTGGACGATGGCGTGGTGTTCACCGCGCCCGAGCGCTTCATGGCCGAGGACGAGCGCACGGTGTACGAGCACTCGGTCGCGCCCGGGCACCACGTGCTGGGTGTGGACATCGAGCGCTTCGATACTCGCAACAAGGAATACCGCACCTGGCAAAGCTCGCGCTTTTCGATCGTGGTGCCGGAGAGCAAGCTCGTGGACGCGCACCTGATCATTCAGGACAGCTCGGACATGGGTAAGGATTTCCCGGACGACCAGGACGGCGAGTACGACTTGCGGGTGCGGCTGCGAGCGCGAGTGGAGAAATGAGGCGCGGCGTGGTGCGGGGCGCGTGGGGCGTGCTGTGCATGGTGTTCGCGGCGAGCGCGCCGGCCTGGGCGCAGGGTCCGGCTACGCCGAGCGCCAGCGCGGCGCCCAGCTCCGGCGCGGCGGCAGACGCGACGCCAACGCCCACAGAAGCGCCCAAGCCGCTCGAGGATTCGACGGACACGCGCGGCGCGGCGATGCGCGCCTATCAGGCGGCGCTCGATAAGCAAAAGCTCGCCGCCAGTGTGCCGCTCAGCTTGCAGCGCATTCGCGACGAGCTCGGCACCATTGAAGAGAAGATTTCGTCAGGCCGGCGTGATGAAGCGATCGGCGATTTGGTGTACATCGTGGAGTCGCCGCGCTTCGATCCGTTCAAATCCTCGGATGAGGGGCGCGCGGCCGTGTATTGGCTCGGGGACGCCCTGGGGCGTGGCGGCGCGTATCAGCCCGCCCGCGGTTACTTGACGCAATTGCTCGCGGCCTCGCCGAGCGACATTTGGTATCGCCGCGCCGTGCACAGCTTGGTCGATCTCGCACTGGAGAGCGACGAGCCTCGCTTGATGCTCGGTGATTTGAAGAGTGTCGGCCCGGGGGCGCCGGACGAAGTGCGCGGGGACGTCGCTTATTTGACAGGCCGCGTCGCGGAGCGCGAAGGGAAGCCGGACGATGCGCTGACCGCGTACGCCACGGTGTCCGAGAAATCTCGCTTCTGGGCGCAAGCGACGTACCTGTCCGGCGTGATCGCGGTCGAGCGCAAGGACTACAAGAAGGGCGAAGCCCTGTTTTGCAAAGTCGCCGATCCCAAACAGACTCCCAAGAAAGCGCCGCTATTCGGCGGTACCGACTTCTTTCAGGTGCGCGACTTGGCGCGGCTCGGATTGGGTCGTGTGGCGCACGAGCAGTACCGCTTCGACGACGCGCGTTACTATTACTACTTGGTCCCGCACGACTCCGACAATCTACCGGAAGCGTTGTACGAGACGGCCACCACTCGCTACGAAGCGAAAGACTACGACGGCGCGCGTGAGTCGATCGACGAGCTGAAGCGCCTGAAGGTGGAGCACGTCTATCAGGATGAGACGTACATCCTCGATGCGTACATCGACTTGGCCACGTGCCGCTTCCCGCAAGCGGACGCGAAGCTCAACGCCTTCTTGGCTCGGTACGATCCGGTACGCGACGCCGCACGCAAATTGACGAGCGACGACGCGGCCGTGCAAAAGTTGGTCGACGCGGTGCGCACCGGTACGGATCCGGCGAGCGCGGGCCTCGGCTTTTCGGAAGATACGGCGCGCGCCCTGGGGGTGCTGGTGCGCGTGGACGCGGCTTACGGGCGCGCTGCGCGCCGGCTCGCGGAGCTCGATCATCAACAGAGCGGCCTGCGCCGCGCGATGGGCGACCTCGATCAAGCGACCGAGCGGCTGAGCTCGCCGAAATCCGTGCGCCCGCAGTCGACCGAGGCCTTGGGGCAAACCGATCTCGATAAAGTCGAGCGCATCGAGGGGCAGATCGCGGAGCTGAAACGGCTCTTGCGGGAGGCCGAGAGCGCCTCGAACGGTAAGTCTTCGGGCGATTTGGACGCGCTGAAGAAGGAGCTCGAGGGGCTGCAGATCCGGGCGCGCGCGGCGCGTGCCTCATTGCCGTCGAAGGTCGCCAAAGTCGGCGCCAAGGGGGAAGATTTGGCCGGCATTCTTGCCACCGATCGCGAGCATGCGACGGCGCTGTACAACGACGCTCAGAAGCTGCGTGTCGCGGTGGAAGCGCAGGAGCTCGCCTTGGCTAAGGACGCGCTGGTGCGTTTGGATCGGCGCTTGTCGCGCTTACTCCGTCGTGCGCGCCTCGGCCGCATCGAGACCGTGCTCGGCAAAAAGCGCGCGCTCGAGATCGAAGTCGAAGCGCTGGCGCAAGGCCTACTGCCGCAGACGATCGTCGATTCGCTCGACGCCGCGCGGTATCTCGGTGACGACGAAGAGTACTGGCCCTTCGAAGGCGAAGACTGGTCCGACGAGTACGTCGGCGGCGAGAACCTGAAGTAACTCTCTCTTCGAGCATCCACGCGCCCTCTTCGGGAGCCACGCGCGGGCTGATCGACGCGCAGACGGTCATCATTGCCGACGCCGGGCGGGCGGTCGCGTCAACAACACCCCGAGCGGCACACTGCGTACCATCGCGAAGCCGACTCCGTCGGAAGCCGGCCATTTCGCACACGAGCGGAATGCCTCGCGCACCGCGATCCACGGACGGGGTGCGACCCACAAACGCATGTCCGACTTCCGACATCGAATTTCACGCAGCGACGCAGTCGCGGGCCCGATTTTCGCGCATTGATTCGCCGGCGGCCGCACCTAGTTTCAAAAACGGATGTCGGAAATCGGACATTCATTGGCGAGCAGAGACCCACCTCCGGAGCTCGAACTGAGCTCCGCCCGTGCCCGATCGCGCTCAGGTTGCGAGCAGGCGCCGATTTCTGCGGGCCCCCAGCCAGCGCATGAGACGAAGCATGGCCCACAGCGCCAGGGCTCCGGGCAGCACTAAGAGCAGGATCACGGGGACGAGCACGCCGATGAGGCGGATGGCGCCGGTGACCATGTCGATGCTCAGGCTCTGCGCGTCGGCCCAAGCGCGCTGAACGCTGCCGCCGAAGGTGGTGGTCGTGACGGCGACGCGGGGGACGGCCGTGCTGAGATGGACGGTGAGGGTGGAGAAGGCGGCTTCTTTTTCTAGAAGTTGTTGGCGGCCTTGCATGCGTTCGATTTCGGTGCGGACTTCGGCGAGCTCCTTTTGGACCTCCATGGCGTCTTTGACGGTGGTCGCGCGTTTGAGGATTTCTAGGTATTGGAGCTCGAGCTGGCGTTGGCTCGCCGTGCGCGCGGCGAGGTCGACGTATTCGTCCGTGACGTCGTCGCTGGTGATGCGCTCGGAGCCGATGCCGCGGCCCATGCGTTTGAGCTCGGCGATGGTGCTCGTGAGCTCGGTTTGCGGGACGCGCACGACGACGGTGACACGGACATCGATGGCCGAGCCGTTGTCGGTGTCGCGCGCGGCGCTGACGACGTAGCCGCCGTGGCGCTCCGCGAGCTGCTCGAGCGCGCTTTGCGTGGACCCCGCTGAGGGCACTTCCAGCTCGAGCTCGGCTTGGCGAATGATTTTGCGGTTGGTGACCGGAGTTTTGGCTGAGCCGTCGCCGGCTGTGGACGCGGCGGAGGCCGCCAGAGCGGGGCTTCCGGCGCTCGTGGGCGAGGCTTCGGTCGCGGCTCGTGCGCTCGGTGGCGGCGCTTCAGCCGCGCGTGAACACCCGGACAACGCGCCGGCCGCGAGTAACAGTCCCAACCCCAAGCAGCGCTGTTCGCGATTCATCCGCTGAGAACGCGCGACAACCCTGGACCTTACAGCGGGGTTCGCCATGTATGCAGAACGCCTACCGCGGAGGCACTGCGTGATGCGCGTTCGGCGCGGGGGCGTGACGCGATTTGGCGAGTGGTCCGGCGTTGCTTCGCGATCCGCGTCGCGGCTATTCTGCGGAGTGGGGCCTCCGGCCTTTTGACCGATGATGCGCACGATCGATCGCATGAGCTTGAGACGAGCGTGTTGCTGCGCGAGGGCGGTGTTGGGCCTGGCGTTTGCGGCCAGCACGGTGCACGCGGCCGAGAGTGGCGAACCGCCGACGATGGCGGGGGAGAGCGCGCACATCAAGCCTGCGGGCGAGCGCGCCATCGGCACCAAAGAGCGACCCACAATCAAGAAGAAGGCCGCCGATCAAGCCAAGGATCAGCGCGGCTACCGCGTGAGCTTGCAGATCCCCGAAGCGCTGCGCGCCACGCTGGCCAAGAAGATCGACAAGCGCATTCAGCGCAATCTGATCCAAGAGAAGAAGCTGCGCGGCGAGGCCATGGGCCTGTTGTCCAAGTTCATCGACGAATCGCCGGAGGGCTCCAGCGAGATGCCCGAAGCGCTGTTGCGCATGGGGGAGCTCGAGTGGGAGGACTCACGCGACAAGTTCCTGGAGGACTTTCAGAAGTGGGAGGCGCTGCCGCCCGAGCAACGCGCGGAGAAAGATCCGCCCACGCCGAGCTACGGCAAAGCGCGCGCTCGCTTTTTGCGCGTGCTGAAGAGCTACAAGAGCTTCAATCAGTACGATCTGGCGTTGTACGTGGACGGGTTCCTCGCCAACGAAGAGGCCAAGTTCGACGAGTCCCTGTCGCGCTTCAACAAGATCATCGAGTGGTTCCCGAATAGCCGCTTCATCCCAGACGCGCACATGGTTCGTGCCGAGTACGAGTTCACGAAAGAAAATCCGAATTACGAGACGGCGTTCAACGAGTACGAGCAGGTCCTCAAGTACAAGGACAGTGAGCTGTACGACTTGGCCATGTTCAAGAGCGCTTGGACGCTCTGGCGCTTGGGCAAATCGGAAGAAGCCGCCAAGCGCTTCTTGATCGTGTTTCAAGCCACCGACACGACGAACGGCAAGGTCGCCGGTAAGCGCAAGGACGAGCTGGACGAGCTGCAGAACGAAGCGCTCAAGAACTTGGTCGCGGTGTTCGTCGAGGACGAGAACAACCGCGCCGAGGACATGTACCGCTTCCTGACCAAGGCCGGCGGCGACAAGTTCGCAGGTAAGATCGTTCGCGCGCTAGCCGATGCGTTTTACGAGCAAGCGCAGTACGAACGAGGCATCGAGGCGTATCGGCTGTTGCTCAAGCTCGAGCCCACGAGCCCCGAGGCGTACAAATTTCAGCTGCAGATCGCGCAGGGCCACTCCACGCTCGAAAACTGGGCCGCTCTCGAAGCCGATTACACGCTCAGCGTCCATGACTACGTGGCGCCCGAAATGGTGGGCGGCAAGCCGAAGTCTCCGCCGTCCGCGTGGGCGCGCGCGCAGACCCCCGCTGATTTGACGGCTGCCGAGACGGCGACCGAAAAACAGCTGCGGGAGGACGCGGTCGGCTTGCACGCCAAAGCGCAAGCCGACAAGGTGAGCAAGGCCGAGTTTCAGGGCGCAGCCGACCTGTACAAGGTGTACCTGAGCCGTTTCGGCGCGCGCCCCGAGGCGTACGAGGTCAATTACAACTTAGCCGAGATCTATTTCTACCGGCTGGAGAACGCGACCGGCGCGGCCGACGCATACATGGCCGCGGTGCGCTTGAACCCGAAGGGTCAATACTCGCGCACTGCGTTGTACAACGCCCTCGCCGCGCTCGAAGTGGCGCGCGCGGCCGAGTTCGATGCCGCGAAGGCCGCGGGTAAGAAGCCGGAAGAGTCGCCGACGGACAAGCAATTGACCGAGGCGATGGAACTCTACATCAAGAATTATCCGGACGATAAGCAGATCCCGGAGCTGCTCTTCCGGCAGGGTAAGCTGTACTACGACTACCAGGTGTACGACCCCGCGGTGCGCCAGTGGGGGCTGCTCCTCGAGAAGTACCCGAACAGCAAGTACACGGTCGGCGCGGGAGAGCTCATCCTCGACTCGTTCAACAAGAGCAAGGACTACAGCAACATCGAGACTTGGGCGCGCCGCTTGAAGACCGCGCCCGCGTTCCAAGCGCCCGCCCAGCAAACGCGTTTGAATGCGTTGATCGTTGCCGCGGTGTTCAAGCAGGGCGAGCAGCTCAGCGAGCAAGGCGAGCACGCGAAATCTGCCGCTGCATACCTGCGCGCCGCGCGCGAATTTCCGAAGGAGCCGCGCGCCGCGCAGGCCGCGGTCAACGCCGAGGTCGAGGCCAAGAAGGCCGGCGATTTGGAGACGATGTCCGCCGCCGCGAGCCGCTTGATCACCGATCACGCGCAGCGCGACGAAGCCGCGCAGGGCGTTTGGATCGCCGCGACCACCTTCCAAGAAGTCGGGCTATTCAGCAAAGCCGCGGATTACCACGCGACCATCGCCGACAATTGGCCGAAGAGCGAGCACCACAAGGATGCCGCTTACAACGCGGTGCTGTTGCGTACGACCGTCGGTGAACACGACAAGGCCATCGATAGCGGGCAGAAGTTCCGCAAATACTACCCGCGCGACGACGCTGCCGACGAAGTCATCTTCTTGATGGGCAAGGCCCACGAGAAGGCGGGCAAGAAGAAGGACGCCGAAGCGCTCTACGATCAGTACTCCAAGAGCGCGCGCAGCGTGAACGGGCAGATCGAAGCCTTGGTGCGCTTGGCTGCCGTCAAAGCGGATGACGAACGCGGCGCAAGCGCGGCGCTCGATCACGCGATCAAGATCTACACGGCGCGTAAGAATCTGCTCAATGACCGTGGGAAATACTACGCCGCCAAAGCCCGCTACATGCAGGGCGAAGCGGTGCTCGCCAAGTACGAAGCCGTCAAGATCGAGGGCGATGTCAAACAGCTGAAGCAGCGCTTGAAGCAAAAGAGCGAGCTATTGAAAAAAGCCGCGGAAACGTTCCTGAGCACCGCCGAGATGGGTGTGGCCGAGTGGACCACGGCAGCGCTCTATCAAATCGGCTTCACTTACGAGTCGTTCTCCAAGGCGCTCATCGAATCGCCACCGCCGGACAAGCTGAGCGACCAGGAAAAAGAGCTATACAAACAGTCGATCGACGAATTCGTGGTGCCCATCGAAGAGCGCAGCTTGGAAGCGTACGAGAGCGGTTGGCAAAAGGCGATCGAGCTCGGCATCTTCAACTCCTGGACCGCGAAGATGCGTGACGCCCTCGGGCGTCTGAACTCGGAGCTGTATCCGCCGCTCAAGGAGACCGGGTTCAAGCTGCGCTCGCGCGGTAACGCCGCGCTGCCCGGCTTGATTGACGGCACGCGCCGCACCTCCACGGGCAGCAGCGAAAAGTTTTTGATCGCCGGCCCCAGGTCGGACAAGGCGGACAAGGCATCGGATAAGCCGAGCGCGCCGGACAAGGCGGACAAACCCGACGCACCGAAAGCGGGGAAGAAGTGATGCGCTTCGCGGTCCCCGTCGCGTTCGCCTCGCTGTGCCTACTCTCTGCCGCATGCGGCGCAGGGCACAAGCAAGCGGCAGCCCCCGTCGCGCCGCCCGCGAATCCGCAAGCCGTGGGCAAGATGGTGCAGGGCGTGCAGTCCGCCAAAGATGCGAGCGGCAAAGAGCGCGGGATTCAATTGCTCCGTGACGCGGTGTCCGCCGATCCCGGGCTCTGGGAGGCGCATTACAACTTGGGCGTGCTGCTGGCGGACAAGGGCGACCTGAAAGCCGCCGAGCGTGAGCTCGCGCAAGCCGCCAAGCTCGCGCCGAACGCCGAAGACGTGGTCGTGGCGCTCGGTGAAGTGCGGCGCCGGCAAAGCGATGCGGACGGCGCGATCGAGGCGCTGCAGCCGTTCGTGAAGCAAAATCCCGAGGCCAAGGTCGCGACCATCGCGCTGGTTGCTGCGTTGCGCGAAGGCGGCAAAGTGAAAGAAGCCATCGAGCAGGCGCAGCGCGTGCTCGTGTACCACTCGAGCGATCCGTACGCGCTCAGCGAGCTCGCGCTCGCGAACATGGATCTCGGTGAGGTCGACACCGCCGAGCTCTTGATCGGCGAAGCGCTCAAGGCCGACGACAAGTCTGCTGTCGCAGAACGCACCGCGGGCCTGATCTCGCTGCGGAAGGGTGACGACGCGGTCGCCTTCAAACATTTCCAACACGCGAGCGAGCTCGACCCCAAGGACACCACCGCTCGGCTCAACACCGGCACGGTGCTCTTGCAAGCCGGTGTGTACGACAAGGCGGCGCAAGAGTTCCGCGCCGTGCTCGCGGTCGAGCCGGAGAGCACCGACGCGATGCTCGGTTTGGCTGCGGCGCGTCGTGGCCAAGGCAAGCGCGACGATCCATCCGGTTACCTGGAGGCGGAAAAGCTGCTCAAAGGCATCCTCGATCGCGAGCCGAAGAACGTGGATGCGACGTTCAATCTCGCCATTCTGTACAGCGACTACTTGAAGCGCCCCAGCGATGCCACCCCGCTCTTGCAGCGCTTCCTCGACGACGCCCCCAAGAACCATCCCGGGCGCCCCGAGGCCGAGCGCTTGATTTCCGGCGTGCAAACGCCAAAAAAATAACGGCCGTCCGCGAGGCGCGCGTGTTGCGAGGCTGGAAACGCGCGCCCGAATCGCGTGAGTTGCCCTCATTGGCCTTGCAATCCGCGACAATTTGTTGCGAGGCTCGCGACCGATGCTTGGTTCGAAGTCCAAAGTCCCGGCCGTGCTCGCGCTCGTAGCGGCGCTGCTCGGCCTACTTTTCGCGTCGAATTCGACGCTCGATTACGCGAAGCACCTCGACCGGCGCTTACACGACGTCCACTGCAGCTTCATCCCCGGCGCCCCCGCCACGTCCGAGGCCGAGGCCTGCCGCGTCGCGATGTACAGCCCGTACTCGGCTTTGTTCAAAGAGCAGTACTGGGGCGGGATCCCGATCTCTTTGTTCGCGCTCGGCGCGTTCGCGTTCTACGCCGCGTTCGCGATCTACTTGCTCGTGTACGGCTCGCGCGCCCCCAAGCGTGCCTTGCGCTTCTTCGCCGGCGTTTCGTTCGTGCCGCTGCTCGTGTCCTTGATCATGTTCACCATCAGCGTGACCAAGCTCGGCACCGTGTGTAAGACCTGCGCCGGCATCTACATTTCCTCGATTTTGCTGGCGATCTCCGGGGTGCTCGCGTTCCTCTCCAGCACTACTGATGCGCCGGACGAACCGCGCGCGACCGTAGGCCCGGTTTTGCCGTTGATTTGGCTCGTCGCGTTGGGCGCCATCTCGCTCGTCCCCGCGCTGGTATATGCCGCGAGCGCTCCGGACGAGCGGCCCTACCTGACCAAGTGCGGTGAGCTCAAGGTCCCCAAGATCAAGAACGACGAGTTCGTGCACGTGACCACCACGCGCCCGATCCAGCCCACGCTGCTCTTCGAGGACCCGCTGTGCCCCACCTGCAAAGCGTTCCACGAGCGCCTGGTGGGCGAGAACATCATCGAGAAGCTCGACATCAATTTGGTGCTCTTCCCGCTCGATAGCGAGTGCAATTGGATGCTCGATCAGGCGCTCCACCCGGGCGCGTGCATCGTCTCGAAGGCCGTGCTGTGCGGCGGGCTGCAGTCGCGCGCCGTCCTGGAATGGGCGTACGAAGAGCAGGAGTACCTGTCCCGCGCCGGCAAGCAGGGGCCGGACGTGCTGCGCGCCGCCATCAAGCAAAAATGGGGCGCGGACATGCTCAAATGCGTGGACGACCGCAAGACCGAGACGCGCCTGAACAATCACCTGCACTTCGCGTCCGACAACAATATCCCGGTCTCTACCCCGCAGATGTACTTGGGCAGCCGTCGCGTGTGTGATGAAGACACGGATCTGGGGCTGCGCTTCACGCTCGGTCAGCTCGCTCCTGAGGTGCTCAAATGACTCAACCGATGACGCCGCGTTCAGGCGCTCCCGTAGCGGCTGCCAAAGTTCCCGCGGCCGCGCTCGCCGGCCTCGCGAGCGGCACCGTGCTCGTGCTGGGCGCCGTGCTCGCCGTGCGGCTCTGGGTCTCGGGCGCCGCCGAGCGCCTGACCACGCCCGAGGCCGAGAAGCCCAAGGTCGCGGTCGCCGACCAATCCGAGGTCGGCTACTGCACGCCCCAGTTCAAGACCGTGCTCGAGCGCGTGCTGCACTCCTGCGGCTTGGCCGAGGGGGACTCGCGGCGCGGCTGCCAGCCCGCAGACGTGAAGACCTTCGCCTCGATCAGCGATGAAGACTTCAACGCCTTGTTCACACCGCTGAAAGATCGCGGCGCAGTCGTCATGTTCGACGAAGGGGAGGACAAGCTCGACGACAAAGCCAAAAAGCTGCTGGAAGACAAGTGGTTCGCCCGCCGCGGCGCGCGCTACTTCTTCGTCGTGGCCCGGGCCTCCAAGACCGGCAATCAAGCCAAGAACCGCGCTCTCTCTCACCGGCGCGCCAACTCGGTCATGTTTCACCTGAACGAGGTGGCCAACGATCCGGAGCTCGAGTCCAAGGTGGGCTTGCTGTGGCTGGGTAATGAGTTCGCGCAGCTGTCCAAGGACTACTGCTCGTGGCCCAGCTCCCGCGGGGACGTGAAGTGCGACGAAGAAGCCATCAACCGGAGCGCGTTCGTGTCATGGGTAGATTGCCGACTCTGACTCTCACCTTGGCGCTGTCGCGTCGTGCCGCGCTGTGTGGCGCGCTGCTCGTTTGCGCGTGCGACACCGTGGCCGAGAAAGACGCGCCGATGGCGACCAACGAGCGTAGCCAAGTGGTCGTGCAAAAGGGCCCAGTCACGGTCAATGCTCCGGCGACGATCGCCGTCGCTTCGACGCAACCCGCCGCGCCCAAGAAGCCGCGCTCCCTGTGCGCGGGCAAGCTCGTGGAAGTGCCGCATGCCTTTCCCAAGAAGCACCTCTCGCGTGCCGCGGCCAAGTCGGGGTCCGAGCTGCCCGAGTCACTGGCTGTGGGCTCCGGGAAGTGGACCTGGGTCAACTTTTGGGCGGCCTGGTGCGCGCCATGCAAGGAAGAGATCCCGCGCCTGCTCGGCTTCGAAAAGAAGCTCGGCGCAGCCGGCGCGCCCTTCCGCCTGGCGTTCGTCTCGCTGGACGACGACGAACGCCAGCTGAATGACTTCTTGGAGGGCCAGCCCGCCGCCGGCCTGCACCAGAGCTATTGGCTCAAAGAGGGAAGCGAACGGGAAGAGTGGCTGAAATCAGCCGGCCAGAGCCCGGACGCGCCGCTGCCGTTCCACTTTTTGGTCGACCCCAAGGGCAAAATCCGCTGCGCCATTCAGGGCGCAGTGGAAGACGGTGACTACGCGGAAATTTCCGGCATCGTCGCCGGGCACTAGGCCCGCTGCGGCATTTGCCCCAGCTCGCTCTCGCCCCAGTGCCCATGCCCGTGCCCGGAAACTAACCGCGCAGCCCAAAGCCCCCCGCACTGGCGCACGCGAGCTGCCGCGAGGCGACCACGAGAATCTCCAAGAGAGGAGAGGGGAAGATCGGGCACGGGCACGGGGGAAGGGCGTGAAATCAGGCTGGTTCGCGGTATGGCGAGACCCTTTCCCGATCTGGAATCAAGTCCCACATTTCTGGGAATTCGTCCCACATTTTCTGGGAATGGTTTCATAGAGCCCGCAAGCGGGGGCCTGAAAACGCTTCGCTCAGAAACGCCCCAATATTTCGTGTCGCGCGGGCCGACTTGCTCTACGCTCACGTGAGATGGCTGCTGGACGTACCGATATCGCCGAAGTTGCAAAACATGCTCGCGTTTCCAAGAGCACCGTATCGCGGGTCATCAACGGCGGTTACGCCAGCGCGGAGGTCAAGGCGCGCGTCGCCAAAGTGATCGCCAAGCTCGGCTACACGCCGTGGACCACCGCGCGTAACTTCTCGCTCGGTCGCGCGGGCTGCTTCGGTCTGGTCATGGAAGACAGCCAGAACGAATGGATCACGCAAATCCTCGGTGGCATCGAGGAAGAGCTGACGGCCAAGCACATCTCGCTGCTCGTGGGCAGCTTGGTGCTGAAGGGCACCTACGACGCAACGACCGTGCTCTCTTGGGTGCGCGAGCGCCGGGTGGACGGTCTCATCTTCGCGCGCCCCGGTCGTCGCGAGCGCAGCTTGGTCGAAGCGGCGCGCAAGGCCAAAGTCGCGCTCTCGCTGATCACGCCGGACGAGAGCTTCAAGTCAGGCGCGGTGCTGCGCAGCAACAACGCCGAAGCGGGCCGCGAGATCGCCGATCATTTGTACGAGCTCGGTCATCGCCGAATCGCCTTCGTGGGCGGCCCCAAGGAATCCTTGGATAGCCAGCAGCGCTTCGAAGGGCTGGAAACTGGCTTGAAAGCGAAGAAGGTCAAGCTGCTGCCGAGCAACGTGGTGTTCGCGCCGCGCTACCATGCCGAGGAGGGCAAGGCGTACGCCGAGCGCTGGCTCAAGATGGCGCGCAGCCGCGCACCCACGGCCGTGGTGCTGGCGAACGACACCATGGCCCTCGGCTTCATGCGCACCCTGCACGCCCAAAGCGTCGGCATCCCGAAGGACGTATCGGTCGTCGGCTTCGATGACATTCCGGCGGCCACGCTGTTTTGGCCGGGCCTCACCACGGTGCGCCAGCAAATGCGATCCATCGGCGCCGCAGCCTGCCGCACCTTGCTCACCGCCTTGTTGGAAGAGCAGCCCGAGCGCTCGGTGCTCGAGTTTCCGATGGATCTCATCGTACGGCAGAGCACGGGCCCCGCGCCGCGCACTGCCACGCCGTGAACGCACCTTTCGCCGGCTCGTTCTCGGGCCCGACGTTGGAGCTCCCCGCGCAGCTCAAGCGCGGCCTGCAAGCGGGGCACCCCTGGGTGTACCGCGATCACATTCCGCGCGGTTTTCAGGCCGCCAACGGCAGCTGGGTCAAAGTGCGCGCCGGCGGCTACACCGCGTTCGCGCTGTGGGACGAAAGCTCGAAAATCGCGCTCCGCATGTTCTCCGAGCGCGGGGTGCCCGATGCGGATTGGGTGAAGGAGCGCGTCGCGGCGGCGCTCGAGCTACGCCGCACGCTGATCGGCGATCAAACGTCGGCATATCGCTTGTTGTACGGCGAAGGGGACGGCATCCCCGGCTTGACCGTCGATATCTACGGCTCGTTCGCGGCCATCGTCACCTATGCCGACTCGCTCGAGACGGTCGTGCCATGGGTGGTGCGCGCGCTGGTCGAGCTGTTGAAGCCGCACGGCATCGTGCGCCGCGCTCGCGTGCGCGACGGTGAGCCGCCGCGTCTCGAAGTGCTGCACGGTCGCTTGCCGCCGCGCGACCTGATCATCAGCGAGCACGGCTTGCGCATGCAGGTGGATCTGTTCCTGGGTCAAAAGACCGGGCTGTTCCTCGATCACCGTGAAAATCGCCGAATGCTAGGCGATTTGTGCGCGGGCAAGCGCGTGCTCAATCTGTTCTCGTACACCGGCGCGTTCTCGCTGTACGCCGCACGCGCCGGTGCGACCAGCGTGACGAGCGTGGACATGTCGCAGCCCGCCGCGCGCGCCGCGCGCACCAACTTCGAGCTGAACGGTTTCGACCCCGAGCAGCACGAGTTCCTGTCCGAGGACGTGTTCGAGTTCCTCGAACGCACGCGCCAAGCCGGCATCACCTATGACGTGGTGATCTGCGACCCGCCGAGCTTCGCCAACTCCCGTGATCAACAAAAGAACGCGCTCCGCGCCTACGTCAGCGTGAACAGCTCGGGCTTACGCGTGCTCGCCCCGAGCGGCATCTACGCCGCTGCCAGCTGCACCGCGCAGGTCAGCGGCGAAGCCTTCCGCGGCGTGCTCGCCGAATCCGCCGTCAACGCCAAGCGCCGCCTCCAAATCTTCCACGACGCCGCCCACGCCCCCGATCACCCCATCTTCGTCGGCCACCCCGAAGGCCGCTACCTCAAGTTCCTAGTCGCCCGGGCATTGCCGATCCCCTGATTTTTTAGGGTAGCGGACACAGCGCGCCCGAGCGCGGCGCAAAGCTCGATTCAAGCCCAAGCGCGGCGAGTGTCGTTGAAGCTCGAGACTAGGTCGTGCGCGCCGCTTTGACGGGCGACCACGATGGCTTGCTCGATGTAATTCACGGCTTCGGTCTCGCGGTGGCGGCCGTGCGCGACGTGAGCCAGCGCCGAGAGGACGCGCGCGCGATCGGTACCGCTCGGGCCTGCGACGTCGAGGGCTTCGCGCAGCACGCCTTCGGCGTCGGCGAAGTTGCCTGCGCGGGTGAGCGAGGCGCCCAGCTTGCGCCCGAAGATGAGCACAGCGCGCAGCGGGTCGTCGAGCTCGCCGCGGGAGATCTCTTGGCGCGCGATTTCCAAGCCGCGGCGCAGAGCCAAGACCTCGGTCGCGGCGTCACCGCGCGCGGTGGCGCGGTCCGCGACTTGCTCCAAGAGCAACAAGGCTTGGAACGAGTCACCGGCGTAATAGGCGTGCTGAGCGCGCGCTTCGATCGGCGCGCTGATGCGCTCACAGGCCCGCAACGCTTTGGCGTGCAGGTCCTTACGCGCGGTCGCCGGGATGCCGCTGAGCACGATCTCACGCAGCAACGGATGCGACGTGGAGACGCGACCGGCGTCTAGCTCGACCATGCCCGCGCGCTGCAGATCGCTCAGCATGCCTTCGAGATTGTCGGTCTTGGGCAAGATCTCGAGCACCGTCTCTGGCTTCATCTCGTCGCCGATGACGGAAAGGGCCTGCAAGGTGCGGCGCGCGTTCGGCTCCAGCGTATCCACGCGGAGGGCGATCAAGTCCGCGAGCCGGCTTGGCGGATCACTGCCGCCTTCTTGCGAGTAGCGAAGCACCTGCTCGATGTACATCGGCAGCACGCCCTTGGCGTCTTCCGCCACGGAGCGCGCGCCGTTGCGACCCGGGCGCAAGAGGCGCGACACCGCCGGCGGTGGAAGGCCCGCCAAGATCCTCGCAGCGGCATCCGCACCCCAGCCGGCTTCGAAGCCCGGGATGTGCGTCGCGATCAAGAGCGCCGAGCACGCGGGCGGCTCGCCCACCACGTCCGCGAACGCATTCCGGCTCGGCCCGTCGATGCGATAGATGTCGTCGATGGCCAGGATCACGCGCTGCTTACCAGCGCGGCGCGAGGCACTGAGCAACGCCCAGCGCAGCGCTTCGGCCAGCGCGTGCCGGCGCTCGGCGGGCGAGCGAACGTCGTTGCGGGCCGGCGCGCCGGAGAACACCTCTTCGAGCCCCGATTGCGCGTCGGGGCCCGCGCCCTCGAAGCGCCGATCGTCGATCGCGTCCGGGCCGAGCTGCGACAATTTACGGATCGCTTCACGCAGCGCGTAGTACGCCACCTCCGCGTAAAACGGATCGGGACCGGTGAGCACGGTGAGGTCGCCCTCTGCGCGCGCGCGCCCGAGCAGCTCACGCAGTAGGCGCGTCTTGCCTGCGCCCGGCTCACCGACCAGCCGCGCGCCGACCAAGCTGCCGCGCACGCGCTGCCGGCGATCCTCGAGCCAATTCAAATCTTCTTCGCGCGCGACCAGCGGCAGCGGCAACTGCGGCAGAGTCGGGTTCTCCGGAACGCCGCTGCGCATCGGCAAACGCACGCCGCACTCGAGGCAGAACTTGGCCATCGGCACGAGCGAGCCGCACGAAGCACAGGTGATGCCGCCGAGCAGCGAGCTCGGGGGGATCGACGTGCGCTGCTCGGGCCGCACGCTTTCGGCCAAGATCAGCGCGCTCTTCAGTGCGTCGGCGAACTCCGCGGCGTCTTGGTAACGCTTCTTGGCCTCTTTGGCGAGCGCCTTGAGCACCACATCCACCAGCGGCTCGGGGATGTTGCGCTCGGGGGCTACCTGCCGCGGATCGGGCACGGGGATCGTCAGGTGCATCATCACCACCTGCGTCGGACTGTCGGCTTCGAAGGGCAGCCGCCCAGTGAGCAGTTGGAAGAGCACCACGCCCATCGAATACAAATCGCTGCGCCCGTCGATCGCGTCGCCCCGGCCTTGCTCGGGCGCCATGTAGTCCGGCGTGCCGCACACGATGCCCGGGCTAGTCACGCTCGGGTTCTGTGCGTCGGCGCGCAGCTTGGCGAGCCCGAAGTCCACCACCTTCACGAAGTCACCACCGCGACGCAGCGGCTCGAGGATGATGTTCTCGGGCTTCAGATCGCGATGCACGATCCCGAGGTCATGCGCTTCGCTCAACGCGGCCAGCGTTTGGCGCAGCACCTCGACGATGCGCGAGAAGGGTAGCGGCCCTTCTTCGTAGGCTACGCGCGCGAGGTCCTTGCCGCGCAAGAACTCCATCACCAAATATGGCTGCCCGTCGTCGGTGCGGCCGAAGTCGAAGACGGCGATCGAGTTCGGATGGTTGAGCTGGCTCGCGGCGCGCGCTTCGGTCATGAAGCGCAGCGCGGAGTTCTCATCCGACAGCAAATGCGGGTGGATGATCTTGACCGCGACGGTGCGGCCCAGCGCCGCTTGCTCGGCGCGGTACACGCGGCCCATGCCACCGACGCTGATCAGGTCGAGGATGTAGTAGCCACCGGGCAGCGACTTGCCGACGAACTTGTCGTCGGTCGCCGAGCCCATCGTGCCCACCGGGAAGCCGCACGCGGGGCAGTACTGATGCTCCGCGTTGCAGGTGGACCCGCAGTGCGGGCAGATTCGACTAGACGCTTGTGCTGCTGACAACAATCACTCCGGAGGTACGAGCGCCCTGCGCGCGACCCGGCCGAACTTGGTGAACGCGCTCATTCTAAGCCAGCGTTGGCTCCGCAAACCAGCTTTGTCCGTGCCCACGTCTCGGTTTCGGATTTCGTACGCGGTGCCCCGCTGGAACCGCGCCTCATGAGCAAAGTGCTGTTTCTTGGCGGCGCCGCGGGGTGCGAGAAAACCCGACCTTGTACTCCGGGCCCGAGCCGAACCGCCCGGTCCGAGGTCCTGGACCGAAAGGATGCCAGAAAGTGCCCGTCGCGAGGGGCCTCTGTTAGGATTTGAGCACATGGCTGTAGCACGTGTCCGGCTGGGCGAGCTTCTGGTCGAAGCCCAAATTGTGAGCCGCGCGCAGCTCGAGGAGATCCTGGCGGCCCAGAAGCGCGATGGGCGGCGCATTGGCACCATGCTCGTGGACGCGGGCCTGGTCACCGAAACACAAGTCACTCAGATCCTCAGCCAGCAGCTGAGCGTGCCCTGGGTCTCGCTCTATCACATCGATTTTTCGCGCCAGCTGCTGAACTTGGTCTCACACCAGCTGGCCGAGAAGTATTGCCTGGTGCCGATCTTCGTGCGCCGAGTGCGCGGTCTGGGCGAAACCTTGTACGTCGCGATGGACGATCCGAGCGATGAAGCCGCGCAGCGCGAGGTCGGACAATGGGCGGGCCTCCCCGTGCGCGCGATGATCGCGCCGCCGACCGACATTCGCTCCGCGATCCGCGTTTATTACGGCGTCGGCAAAGACACCGCCTCCCTCTCCGAAGCCGTGGCTGAGGTCGACGCGGAGAACGCCGCGGGTGTCCGCTCGCAGCACGGCTCGCCGCCGGCTGGCTCCGATGAACCACCTCGCCGCGTCCCGCTCGAAGACGACCTCACGCCCGTGCCGACGTTCCTCGATGTGGTGAGCCCGCAGGACGCGCCGCCCCTCACCGTTGCCTCGGTGCGGCCCGCGCCGAACCCCGATGCGGAACGTCCCCCGTCCGAGCCGCCGGATTCGGGTCCTCAAATCGAAGCCCGCGAAATTTCCATGCCCGCTCCCAAGCGCGGCGGCGGGCGCATGGTCACGCTCACTTTGCTGGACGGCACGAAGGTCAATCTGCCGGCACGTGAAGCCGCCGCTCAGGCGCGCGCGCCGAAGGCCGTCTCCGTGCCGCCAGCGACCGGCCCACTCCCGGAGGGCAACGAGCTCACGGCGCGCGATCTGATTGCCGCATTGCGTGCGGTCTCGCACGGTGCCGACGCAACCGAGATCCTCGGGAACGACGTGCACTGGGAGGCGCTGTTCTCAGCGCTGCTCTCGCTGTTATTGAAGAAGCACTTGATCGCCGACTGGGAGTTCGTCGAAGAGTACAAGAAGGTCTGACGCGGGCGCGGTCACCACTTGAGCGCGCTGCGCTGCGCGCTGACCCAAGGTGACATGCCGTTGCTCGCCGAGGCCGGCGGAGCGTGCCGCGCGCGTGCCGCTTCGTGTGCTCCCACCGCAGCCGCGGCCGCGATCAGCCAGCGCGTTTCGAGATCGAGCGCGGGCTCGGCCAAGAGCTCGGGCAGCTTATTTTGCACGAAGCCGATGTCGTAGTTGCCCGCTACGAAATCGGGATGCGCGATCAACCTCGACAGAAAGGCGAGGTTGGTGCGGATCCCGCCGATCAGGTAATCGCCGAGCGCGCGCTGCATGCGCCGCCGCGCCTGTTCGCGATCCTCGCCCCAGACCGCTAGCTTGGCGAGCAGCGGATCGTAATTGGCGCTGACGCGAGCGCCGGGAAAAATGCCCGAGTCATCCCGCACGCCGGGGCCGCTCGCGGGCTGCAGCACGGAAATCGTGCCCGGGCTGGGCAGGAAACCTGCCGCTGGATCTTCGGCATACAACCGCACTTCGATCGCGGCGCCGCGCCGCGTCGCGCTGTCGAACCCGAGCGGCTGGCCATCGGCGACGAGCACCATCTCCTTCACCAAGTCGAGCCCGGTCACGAGCTCCGTGATCGGGTGCTCGACTTGCAGGCGCGTGTTGAGCTCCAGAAAATAGAAGGAGCCATCCGGAGCAAGCAGGAACTCGAACGTGCCCGCGGAAAAATAGCCGATTGCCTGCGCGCCGCGCACGGCGACCTCACCCATGCGTGCCAGCGTCTCTGCGGCGAGCACGGGGCACGGCGTTTCTTCGACGATCTTTTGGTGGCGGCGTTGCATCGAGCAATCGCGCTCGAACAGCGACACGACTTTGCCGTGCTGATCGCCGAGCACCTGGATCTCGACGTGGCGCGCGTTGGAGAGCGCCTTCTCGATGTACACCGCGTCACTGCCAAAGGCGTTTTTGGCTTCGCTTTGCGTGCGCTCGAGCGCCGAGGCGAGCTCGGCCTCGCTGTTCACGAGCCGCATGCCCTTGCCGCCACCGCCATCGGTGGCCTTGACGAGCACCGGGTAACCGACGCGCCGCGCCGTCTCGGTGGCTTCGAACAGCGTGCGCGCGTCGCCGCCCGGGATGATGGGCACGCCCGAGGCTGCCATGCGCGCTCGCGCGCGCTGCTTGCTGCCCATCGCAGAGATTGCGCTCGCGGGTGGGCCGATGAAACACAGCCCGGCTGTCCAGCACGCCGCGGCGAACTCTGCGTTCTCCGACAGGAAGCCGTAACCGGGGTGGAGCGCGTCGCAGCCCTGCGTGCGGGCGACGTGTAACAGCTCTTCTGCGTCCAAGTAGCCCCGAGGTGAGTGCAGAAGGACCGCGCGATCGGCGCTCCTCGAATGCAGGCTCCCCTGGTCTTCGGCGCTATAGACTGCAACTGCTTCGATACCGAGCTCGCGCAGTGTCCGCGCGATGCGCACCGAAATCTCACCGCGGTTGGCGATCAGTACGCGCTTCATGCCGCGCTGAGCATGCCCGAAACCGCCAGACGAGGCGAGGGAGCTCAGGCCTGGCGCAGAAACCGGCGGCTCGACGGCGTTGCGTCCGCCCCCTCCGCGTCGCCGTCTGCGTTCAGATCACGGACGACGCGGGCTGGCACTCCCGCGACGAGGGCATTGTCCGGAACGTCGCGCGTGACCACGGAGCCTGCTGCGACGATTGCACCCGCGCCGATGCGGACGCCGGCCAGCACCATGACGTTCGAGGCCAGCCATGCGCCATCACCAATCTCGATCGGCGCGCACTTGGTTACACCAGAGCGCATCTCACCCGAGCCCGTTTGATGGTCAATGGTGAGCAGCGATACATTGTGACCGATGCGCACTCGGTCGCCGATGCGAATCGGTGCGCCCACGTCGCAATGAAGAGCACCGCTGATCAAAGAGTAAGTTCCGATCGAGAGATGAACGCACGGATTGTCGGTCGAGCCCGTCACGTGCAACGGACCCTGAAAGAGCGAGCGCGGCCCGATACGGACCCCGGCGCGGCGTAGCAGGGCGGTGCGAGAACGGTTCAGGGACTGGGTGGGCAACGCGCTTGCCAAGTTTGCCAGGCTGCGGCGCGACAAAAGCGCCCCGAGCTCCTCGGCCGCGACCTTCTTCAGGTGTGACCAGGAGATGGGGTTTTCTGCTCGGTGCGATTCCATGGCGTAGGTCCTGTTACTGAAGTGCCGTTAGTCGGTCAATCCTGTACCGAGTTTGCAAGTTGTCGGCCAAGCTGAATGGGTGTGCGTTTTCTCGCGAGGACCGCCGCAGCGGCTTCGGCGCTGTCCCACATGCACCGTAGCGAATGTTCGCAGTGAGACATTCTCCGACGACTACCTCAGCGAGACAACGAAGTTCTGCCTTCCAAATGTTTCGGTCGGGCTGTCTGTCAGTTCGAAACGAAAACAAACCACGATTTCGGTTGCCCGATCCGGACTCTTCCCGGTTTGAGTCCGACTGGCGTTATCCGTCGCCCTCGACTGCTCGCGCAGCATCTCGCGGCCAAGGGTGGTCGATTGCAACGCGGCCGCGTCGTCCCCGTTGCAATCGAGGCCGGCGCTTTCCGCCAAACACGAGTGCGACTTCGAACCCGCCATGAGGGTCATTCCGCTGAGCATGGACTGACCTCGCGCAACCGGTTGAGCACGGTGCAGCGCCGTCGCGCGAAGTCGAGCTACTTGCCCCCATTCGCTGCCATCTCTCACGAACCCTGCATTCCCTGCATCCTTTGCATGAAGGGGCGGGTACGAGGGCGGCGCCTTTTGCTAGCCGGTCGAAACCCAGAAAGGGCCATGTTACGGTCGCCTCTATCTTGGGTTCGTATCGCTATTTTGTCGGAGTGGTGCTCCCGACGCTGTGCGTCGCACCGGGGTGTAGCAACTTGATCGGCCTCAACGGCTACAGCGTCGGTGGCGTCGGTGGCGTTGATGGCGTGGCCGGTGAGTCCGAAGGACGCACGCATAACGACGCTGGTCGCAGCGGCGCGGCCAGCGGCGGAGAAACGGCAAGCGGCGGCTCTGCGGGCGAGCTCGTTGGCGATGCGGGGAGCGGTGACAGCGTGAACGCGGGCAGCACCGGGAAGGCGGGCAGCACCGGTACGGGTGGCGCTCCAGCGGCGTGTCCCGACGGCTGCGACGATGGCAACGAGTGCACGGACGACAAGTGCGTTGCAGACAAATGCGCTCATCAACCGCTGGGCGTCGGTGAAGCCTGTGGCATGGGGCAGAGCTGCGACGGCGACGGCGTGTGCGTGCGCTGCCTCGATACCGCTCCGGGCACGGCTCAGGACACGGGTTGCCCCGCGACCGCGCCGGTGTGCGTGGGCACCGGTGTCGATGCCGTGTGCGGCGGCTGCACCAAAGCCGCCGACTGCGATGACGGCAATGAATGCACGACCGAGACGTGCTCGAACACCAAGTGCGTCGTCACGGCCGTCGCTGCAGGCGAGATGTGCTCGAAGGGTGTATGCAACGGCGCGGCTCCCGAAAAGTGCGTCGCTTGTGTCGATGACGCCCCAGGCACAGGAACGGACTCGGGTTGCTCCGCAGCCAAACCGGTCTGCGATCCCGCCGATACCGCGTGCTACGAGTGCGTGAAGGACGCCGATTGCGTGGCGGATAAGGTGAGCTGCACGGTCGAGACCTGCACCAATCACGCTTGCACGCACGTCCCGACGGACAGTAAATGCCCGGCCAGCACCGACGCCTGCAAACCCAGCAAGTGCGACGCCGCAGTCGGCTGCACGACCGTGACCATTACTCCGACCTCGCAAGTGCTCATCGCCGCCGACCCCGCCAAAGGCAACGGCAGCTTCGAAGCGGGGACCAAGCCCGCGACCGGTTGGTTCGAGGACGGTCCGTATTACATCACCAAGAACTGCAACGCCGGGTGCACGCCCGGAAGCAACAGCGGGCTCACCTACGCCAGTAGTGGCAAAGTCTTGGCCTGGCTGGGCGGCATCCAAGACGCCGACATTGGTGATCTGAATCGAGTCATCTCCTTGCCGGCGGGCGCGTCGAGCCTGCACGTCCAGGCGGACACCAACTTTCAGGCGGCCAGCGGCGCCGGGGCGAACGCCGGCTATTTTCAGGTACAGTTGATGGACGGCGCCTACCTTCCGATTGGCAATCCGCTCTTCAAAAAGCTGGCAACGGAAGTGCAGATCGGGAACACGCACGTGTGGACCGCAAACGGAATCGACGTGACCGCAGATGTCACGGCTTTCGCCGGGACGGATATCTCGATCTCCTTCAATTCCTACACGGACCCGAACAAGCTCAGCGATTTTTTCATCGATAACGTGCGCGTCTCGGTCACGGCTTGTCAGTAGCGAGCCGTACTCGTAATACCCGCGCAGAGGCGCTTAGAACCGCGGCGCTGAAAGTTTCCGCAAATATGCGGAAATAGACGATAAATTCGGCTGCGGGCGAGGCGCCGCTGTCGGCGCTGAAGCCATCACTCCAAGGGGTGACGCACTCGCTCAAGCCGCACCCGGTGTTCGGCGGTCACGTCGCACCGCTGCCGACCGATGCGTTCTGGGAGAACATGGTGCTCGATTCCGGACAGTTCCTGACCAACGCCTTCCCGTATCACGTGTTCCTGCAAAACGAGGGTGTGCAGCTGTCGCGCCCGGAGATGTTCACGGTCTCGGACAAGTTTTGCTATGAATCGGCGCCGGTCGCCGCGGTGCTCAGCGCCACGGAAGCATTCAGTGGCCACACGGTCGCGACCTGGGATTCGCTGTCCGTCACCGTGAGCTACAAAGCCTGTACGACGGCATCACGCCCAAGCGGAGCGCGACGCGAACGAGAGATACGCGACCGCGACCCCCACGGGCGCCCACATGCGCTTGTCCGCCGAGGGTGACACGGGCGTCGTCGAGTTCGCCTGGAAGGTGCAAGGCACGGGGACCGTGCTCGCCATGGGCTTGCCCCACCACTTGGAGCACCTGGCCAAGGCCGAGATCGTGACGGACAAGATCGTCAGTCTGCGCGGCGTCGCGGGCAACTTGTGGCAGCTGCAGTACCCGCTCAGTCCCGCGTTGCGTGGCGCCCCGCGTGAAATCGACCCGACCAAAAAAGACGCCGTGCTCGCCGCGCTCAACAACGAGAAGGGCGCCAAGGCCAACGCCGGTGACTCGTACTCCTTCGGCAAGCAGGTCGGGCGCACTGCCGAGCTCTTGCTGATCGCCGAAGCGCTCGGTCAAACCGACGCCGCCAACCAACTGCGCTCGGGCATCGAGGATTCACTCGCGCCGTGGCTCGACGGCCAAGGCGGCGATGCCCTGCGCTACGACGAAACCTACGGCGGCGTCATCATCGGACAAGGCCGAGTTTGCGACCTTCTTCAGGCGGCGGCGACAGCTGGGGCGGCCTCATGACGATGGCCTACGCCACCGTGAACAAAGCCGACGCCTGGACCAAGCTCAACAGCATGGCGGCGTCGAAGGCGGCAACAGCAAATCCAATACGCTCTACTGGGCCGCGACTCGTCCGTAGTGTTCGAGCGGCGTCGTACTCACCACCCTCGCTGTCTCAGTTGTAGGTTTGGGTCAGCGGGCGCGCCGCGCGCGTTGCGTCTCAAAGCTCGTTGGTCGCCACTGTGACAAGCTTGTGGGCCGGATCTGTCGCGGGTGCAATTCGGTGTTTTTGACGCAGTGTTTTGTGCGTGGCAGTTGTGTGACGAACCGGTGACGCGCGTCGCAAGCGTTGGCAATTGCAGGCTTAAAATGGTCATTTGTGCGAGGGTTTCGTGTTGTTCGGGGGCCTAGGCACCGGCATTCGGAGTGCCATACTCAGTCCTGTCCCCATGACTCTCACTGTCGAATGCGAACAAGAGTTCGAAGGTCGCTGGTTCGCTGAGGTGCCTCAGCTGCCCGGTGTCAAAGGCTACGGAACCACCCGTGACGCGGCGACGGAGCAAGCGCTCTCGCTCGCCTATCGCATGTTGGAAGACGAGTCCCGCTTGGGCATTAAACGCGCCGAGACCGACGAGCTGTACGGCCGCCAGTCTGAGCGCAGCCTGAGCGTCGCGCCGCCGCCCGCGGCCTGATCAGAGCGCGCGTCGTGGCAGCGCGTGGCTCATCAGCGCTCGGGCCTCTGCGCGTTATTGATGCGTGAGGCCGAACCTCCGGCTGCGGCAGTCGTACCGCCCGCGCCAGCCGCTCCGGCGGCACCACCCGCTCCTGCGCTCGTGCTCGCGCCGCCGGCTCCCGCGGCTGTAGGGGGAGCTCCGGCGTTGCCGGCGGTGTTTGCCGCGCCCGAGAACCCGGAAGCACCGGCGCCCGCGTTGGCTCCCGCTTGGCCGCTCGGCGGCGCAGCTGTCGAATCAGACGGGCTGCTCGAGCAACTCGCCGGCTGTATCGCTCGGCGTCTCGCCCACGGAGCGCGTGTCGGGCGCTATGGAAGCCGAATATTCCAGCCTGGCCGCGGGTACGGGAACGAATGCAGCGCGTCGTCGGGCGGCGGCTGCTATACACCGCCCGGTGCGCGGGCCGGAAGAGGTCATCAGTGTGTCTGAGCTCGACCGACGTTTGCGTCGCTCGGTCGAAGACGTCTCGAGCCGGGTCTGGGTCGAAGGCGAAGTCAGCTCACTGAAGCGCGCGCCAAGCGGTCACGTCTACTTTTCGCTCAAGGACGAAGCAGAAGACGCGATCATCGAATGCGTGATGTATCGCTTCAACGCGCTGCGCGCGCGCCGGCACCTGAACGAGGGCGCGCGTCTGCAATTGATCGGCCAGGCCACGGTCTGGGCGCCGCGCGGTCGGCTGCAATTCGTGGTCAACGAGGTGCGCCCGGCAGGGCGCGGCGCACTCTTGGAGGCGCTGGAACAACTGAAGGAGCGCCTCGCCCAAGAGGGCCTGTTCGCTACCGAACGCAAGCGCCCGCTGCCGGATTCACCGCGCGTCGTCGGCGTCGTGACCAGCGCTTCGGGCGCGGCCTTCCACGACATCGTGACCGTTGCATTCCGGCGCGGCGACGTCAAAATCGTGCTCTCGCCGGCCTTGGTGCAGGGTGAAGAGGCGCCGATCAGCCTGGTTCGCGCGCTAAATCTCCTCGAGCGCTACCCGGGGTTGGATGTGGTGGTGATCGGGCGCGGCGGTGGCTCGGGCGAAGATCTGATGGCGTTCAACGACGAGCGCGTGGTGCGGCGCGTGGCCAGCATGCGCGTGCCGGTCGTGAGCGCGGTCGGTCACGAGGTGGACTTCTCGCTCACCGACTTGGCCGCCGACATGCGCGCGGCCACGCCCTCGCAAGCCGCCGAGCTCGTGGTGCCGGAGAGCCGCGCGCGCTCAGCGGCTTGGCAACGCGCACAGGGCGCGCTGCAGCGGGCTGCGCTTTCGCGGCTCATGCGCTATCGCGGACAGATCGAGCGCGCGCGCGCGCGGCTCGCGGATCCGCGCTTCACGATCGCCGAGCGACAACAAGAGCTCGACGAGCTGAGCACCGAGCTGCGCAAGCACGCGACGGACGCGGTCTTCGAACGCCGTGCGCGCCTGGAGCTGCTGACCCGGCGTTTGTACACGCGCCATCCGCGCGCGGTGCTCGCGGGGGCGCGCGCCGAGCTGGGTCCGCTCGAGGTGCGGCTCGAGAGCGCGGCGCGGCGTCGCCTGGCGCGAGCCGAAGCGCGCTTGGCCGACGCCGCGACGCGGCTGGACGGCCTGTCGCCGTTGACGATTTTGGGGCGCGGTTACGCGATTGCCACACGCACTGACGGTCACGTGGTGCGTTCCAGCGACGAGGTTCGGGTGGGTGACGAATTGACGTTGCGCTTGGGCCGAGGCCGGCTCAAAGCGCGTGTAGAAGGGCAAGAGTCGTGAAAGCCGCCGTGAGTCGTCGCTTCGTGCTGATCGGTCACCCCGTGTCGCACTCGTTGTCGCCCGTGATTCATCAGGCTGCGTATCATGCGCTCGGTCTGCCGCACCGCTACGAGCTGGAAGACTGCCCGGACGAGGCAGCCGTCGTGAAGGTCGTGGAAGCACTGCGGCGTGGTGAGATCGCAGGCGCCAACCTGACCGTGCCTTGGAAGCGTTTGGCGGTGAAGCTCGCGGACATGGTGGCGCCGTCGGCACAGCGCGTGTCGGTGGCCAACGTGCTCGTGCGCGGCGCCGAGGGCAGCGTCGTCGCCCACAACACCGACGTGCCGGCCTTGGCCGAAGAGTTCCAGCGCTTGTCGGGCTCGGTGCGCCGCGTGCTCATCTTGGGCAACGGCGGAGCCGCGCCGGCCGTGATCGCCGCAGCGCAAGATGCGGGCGCCGATCGCGTCGCGCTGACCGCGCGTCGCTTCACCTCCAACGTGCCCGAAGCCGACTGGCCACACGGAGCCGAATTCACGGCGCACGGGGCCTCGCTGCTGGCTTGGCCGAGCGACGATGCTCGCGCGCGGTCGCGAATGCGCGAGGTCCTCGCGCGCATCGACTTAATCGTCAATTGCACCAGCGCTGGCATGAAGGGCAGCTCCGAGAGCGAAGGCCAGAACTTGGCTGATCTGGTGCCTTGGGAGCACATCCCGCAGACCGCATTGGCCTATGACTTGATTTACAACCCGGCCGAGACGCCGTTCTTGCGCCGCGCGCGGGAGTGCGGCTTGAACGCCGAAAATGGCCTGGGTATGTTGGTGGCACAAGCCGCGCTCGCGTTCGAGCTGTGGCTATCAGCGGCGCCACCGCGGGCCGTGCTCGCGGCCGCAGCCGAAGCCGAGCTTGCGCGGAGATCCCAGTGAAGTCACGTGACCCGAGGCGAGGCGCGGTCGAGAGCCCCTGGCCGTTCATCGAGACGCACTCGGACTTGATGCCGGCCGAGCGCGAATGGCTGCACACCAACGGCGCGGGTGCGTACTCGATGAGCACCATCGCCATGATGCACACGCGGCGGCATCACGGCGCGTTCATCGCGGCGCTCGCGCCGCCGCTCGGTCGGCACGTGATCGTGAGCCACGCCGAGACCAACATTACCGTCGATGACGAGCGGCGCGTGTATCGCCTGGCAACGCATCAGTTCCCGAACGTGGCGCCGACTCCCGGTTACCGCTTGCTGCAGAGCTACTCGCAGGATCCGCTGCCGCGCTGGGTTTTCCGGCTCGGCGCGCACACGCTCGAGCGCACGATGTGCCTGGCGCGCGGGCGAAACGCGATGATCATCGGTTATACGTGGCGCGGCCGCGTGCCCGCGCGTTTGACGATGCGGCCCTTGATGCCGCTGCGCCCGGTCGAGAAATTGATGGTCGAGCACGGGGCCATGAACCAAGTGGTCTTGCTGCGCGGTGGCTCGGTCGAGGTGCAGCCGATCGCCGAGCTACCGCCGATCGCGTTCAAGCACGACGGCGTGTTCATGGGCTCGCCCGACTGGTGGCGCCGCTTCGAGTACTTGGAGGATCGAAGGCTCGGCAACGCTTTTCAAGAGGACATGTGGACGCCGGGCGTATTCGAGCTGCAGCTCGAGCCGAACCGCACCGCGTATCTTGTCACCTCGGTGGGTCCGGTGCCCAGTGAGTCGCCGGCGGATCTGCAGGCCGAAGTGCGCGAGGCGCTGCTCTTGCAAGACCCGGGGCCGTCGCGCTCGCCGCGCGTGCGGCAAATGTTCGTCGCCGCCGAGCAATTCTGCGCCGACGCCGTCGAGCATCCGGTAATCCTCGCGGGTTACCCGTGGCACTCGGTGTACACGCGTGACTTGGTGCAGTCCGTCGTGGGGCTGCACTTGGTCCGCGGGCGAGTCGACTTGGCGCGCCGCGCACTGGCGACGGTGCTGTCCGAAATGCGCTTCGGGCTATTGCCGGAGACATTGCTGATTCGCGGGAAAAAGCGGGCCAAACCGGTGCCCGACGCGACCTTGTGGCTGTTCGACGTGGCTCGCGAGCTGCGCCTGCGCTTGCCCGCGAGCGATCCGTTGCTCAAAGATCAACTGTATCCCGCCATGGTGCGCGCGTTCTTGCGCGTGCGCTCGCGCCGCAAGCGCTTCGTTTGGCTCTCGCCGGACGGGCTGGTCGCCAATGGCTCGCCAACCGTCTCGCTCACCTGGATGGACGCGCACGTCGGCCCCGAGCTCGTCACGCCGCGCAGAGGGCTCGCCATCGAGCTACAAGCGCTGTGGACCAAGGGCTGCGAAACGCTGGCCGGCATGGCGCGCGAGTACGGGCACGAGCGGCTGGCGGAGCTCGCCGAAAAAACGCTGCAGCGCGCGCGCTGGGCGTTCAGCGCTCGCTTTTGGTGCCACGAGACCGACTACCCGTATGACGTGGTGAGCGAGGCGCGGGATACCACCGAGGCTTGGGCTGACCCGAGCATTCGTCCCAATGCGCTGATCGCGCTGGCCGTCGATCCCGAGCTGTTCGACGCCACGCAGGCGCGCTCGATCTTGGATCGCGTGCAGAGCGATCTGCTCACGCCGCGCGGTATCCGCAGCTTGTCGCCCAACGACAACCGCTACATCGGCTTCTTCTCGGGCTCGACCGACGAGCGCGAGTTTGCCTACCACCAAGGCAGCGCCTGGGCCTACTTGCTCGGCTTCTATGCGCGAGCTTCGCTACATTTGTCGCCCGAAGATCGCGAGCTGCCCGGCGAGCTACGCGCGTTGATCGAGCACGCGGCCGAGGGCAACCTGCTGCTCGGACAAGTGCCCCAGCTCAGCGATGGCGAGAGCCCCTACCGTCCGCGCGGCTGCCCCGCCCAAGCCACCAGCGTTGCCGAAGTGTTGCGGGCGCTGGTCGTCGATCTGAAGTCCTAGCACGCCGGGCTCAAAACTTCATTTCCAGGCTGGCCATGAAGGAACGGCCGGGCTGGGCGATGGTGCGTTGCACGAACTCGGTGCTCACCGGGGCGCTGTAATGCCAGTCGAAGGCGTTGTAGACACCGAACGCGTAGTGGATGCCGTAGCGCGCTTCTTCACCGCTGAATACGATATCCCAGATTACGGCCGAGCCGGTCTTGCCTTGGGCGGGATCGCTTTGGTTCTCGTAACGATCGTAGCGCGGGCCTTCGATGCTCAAACGCGAAGCCAAGGTGAGCGCGCGATTGATCACGGGCAGCGCGCCTTTGAGCGACGCTGAATGGACGGGCGAATTGGCGACGTTGCGCTTGTCGGAGGCTCGATCGAGTGACACCAAATCACCCGCGCCGTTCGTGGCCAAGAAGCGCGCGACCGAGAGCCCGTAGCTGAGCGCGAACATCGCCCCTTGCCGGAGCTCCCGACGCAGCCCGACTTCGCCGCCCAGGACCAGCAGCGGCGAATGCTCGTTTTCGTAGTGCAGGGGATCGGTTTGCGAGCCGCCGCCGAGCGTGGAGATCAGGCGCGCGGCGTAGTTGCCGTAGGCCGCGGCCGTGGCCACTACGCTGGACGAGAAACGATGCGCGTGCTCGATCTCCAATGAATAGAGCGATTCCGGGCCCAAATTCGGGCTCTGGATCTGGGTGTAGCCGTTGTCGTTGTAGTAAAGCTCGTAAGTGCTGGGGGCCCGGAAGGCTTTGCCGAGCAGCAGCTTGGTGTTGCCCGCTTCGTAGGGCTTCAAAATGAGCGCCACGCGCGGATTGAGGGACGAGCCGAAGGTCGAATACACGTCCCAGCGCGCGCCGAGCGAGAGCTGAGCGCGCGCGCTGAGCGTCGCGTCGGCGAGCGCGTACAGCGCGCCGACCTGAAACGGTCGACCATGACTGCCGGTGTCGTCCAAGAACGTGCCATTGTCGTCGTGGCCGGCTTGCTCGACTTGGTAGTGCGCTTGGCCTTCGCCGCCGAGCGTCACGCGCAAACGCGCCGACGGCTTGAATTGGAGGCGCTGCTCGAGCCCGAGCCAAGAGCCGCGATAGGTGTCGACCTCGATCCCGCCGTCCAGCGCGTCGCGCGCGTAAGCGCCGCGAAATGTGTAATGGTTCCAATGCAAGCGCGACAGCACGCTCACGGTGTCCGAAACGTGCGGCTCGGCGCGCAGCTCGACGAAGCTACGAGAGTCGGTCTGCATCGTGCGATTGTCGCCGAAGGTCGTGCCGAACTCGGCGGTGGGCAGGTGCTTCTCGTACGAGTGCAGCGACCATTGCACGGACACGTACTTCCAATAGGCGCGCCCGCGAAACGTACCGGACTCGAAGTTGTCGACGCCGCGCGCCACGCCGTCGCTGGCCGCGCTTTGGAGCTCGGGAAACCGAAAATCACGGCCATTGCCGCGCGCGCCAGCGATCGATGCCCAGATGCCGGCATTTTTGCCGAGCTTGGCGTCCGCGCGCGCGCGAGCCCGGGCCACGCCGCTTTGATTCGTGGAAAACCCAGCCGAAACTCCGGGCGGCGCATCGTTACGGCTCACGACGTTTATCACGCCGCTGAGCGCGTTCGTCCCGTACAAGACGGATCCCGGGCCGCGCACGACCTCGATGCGCTCCACGTCTCCCAGATCGGTGAGCGCGTCGTAGCCAACGTAGGACGAGCCGATCCAATCGTCATTCATCGGCTGCCCGTCATAGGTCACCAAGATGCGATTGCCGTAGCTCCCGAGCCGGCCGAGGCCGCGCATGCCGAGCGTCACGTAGCTGCGATCATCGGAGAGGTAAACGCCGGGTACGCCGCGCACGGCTTCGGCGATCGTGGGCGGAGCAAACGCGCTCAGCTCGCGTTCTCCTACCAGCGTCACCGAGCTCGGCGCGTCGGCTACTTGCTCGATGGCGCGCGACGCAGCCACGACTTCTTCCGACTGCGTGAGCACCAGATCGAGGCGTGTCTCGCCGCTGGGCCGCACGATAATCGTGCGTTGTTCGGGCAGGAAACCGCGCAGCTTGAGATCGACGCGATGCAAGCCCACGGGCAAGTTGAGGATCGCTGGGGTGAAGCCGCCAGCCCTGCCATCGACCTCGACCAGCGCGCCCGGCTCGTCCGTGCTGATCAGCGCCGAGCCCATCAGCGGCTCGAGCCGCAGTTTCAGGCTCTTCCGCTCGTGGGCGCGCAGGTTCAGGTCGAGCTCCGCGTCGCGGAAGCCGGCTTTGCGGATCAGCGCATGGTGAGTGCCCGCTGGCAACGATAGCGTGCACGGGATGACGCAAGCGACGAGGCTCGACTCCCCGTCCAACGTCACGCTCGCGCCCGGGTCGCCGCTGAACGCGACCTCGCCCAGGATTGGCTTGAGCTCTAAATCGAGCGCCACTTCCTGGCCTGCGCTGGCGAGCGGAACCTCCACTTGCGCTGGCTCGTAGCCGGGCAACTCGGCGATCAGACGGTAAGCGTGCGGCGCGAGGCCGAGCAAGAGCGGGCTCGTGCCGCGCGCCCCGAGGTCTTTGCGATCGATGTACAGCGTGGCACCCGCCGGCCGCGTGGTGATGCGCAGCACGGTCACGTACTGCTCGATTTGCGAGAGTGCGCTCGTGATCTTCGCCCGCGCGTCCGCGCCGTTCTCGCCTTCGAGCGCCTGTGAGTAATAGCGGAAGGCGGCGGGGTAGGATTTCAGCTGCTCATAGCTGCGCGCGATGTTGAAAATAACGTTCTTGTTCGCGACCAAGCGGTTCGACATCAAGAAGTGCTCCAGCGCCAGCTTGAAATCGCCGTGCTGGTAGTAGTCGGCGCCGAGTGAGAACTCGAGCTCCGCCTGATCGGCGAGGTCGTCCGCCAAGACATGGCCGGCCAGTGTTGCTTGCGCGAGGAAGAGCCCGAGCACCAGCGCAGTTCGAACGAAGGGGCGCCGCACCGACGCCACCTTAGTCAAGAACGCGAAGCGTTGCTCAGCGTTGCATGAAAATGTCGTTGCCCGGCTTGGCCGGCGCGGCACTGGGTACGGGCCGCGGCTTCGTATTGTGAGCAGCCGCGGCTGGAGCGCGGGCGGCCACGCTCGGAGCAGGTGCAGGCGTGGGTGCGGCGGCCCCGGGGTCGCGGCTCAGCTCGGCCAAAACCCGCGTGTCTTGGGCGGAAGCGCCCTGCACGATGGTGTACGGCAAATACCCGGATTTTCGCACGCTGAAGGTGCGCGGCAGGGGCGGACCGCCATTCGGATCGACACTGAGCCGGAGCGGGGTGGTGCCGAGCAGCGACTCAGCCTCGAACACCTGCGCGCCGACCGGGTTCGAGTCGATCAGCACCGAGAACGTGGGCGAGCTGGGCGGGCGCGGAGCGAGCACGGGTAGGCTGGGCGCGCTCGTTGGTGCGGCAGCTTGCGGCGCTGGACTGCTATTGGAAAGCGCCCACGCGATGATCAAGCCCAGGCCGATCAGCACGCTCGCGCCAAGCGCGATGCTGTTGCGTTTGCTGAGACCGGAGCCGCTGGGCAGCGACGCTGGTTGCGGGGCAGGGGGCGCCTCGGTCGCCGCGACCTGGGAGTGCGCCGTCGCGTGCGCGCCGTTGACCACTCGTTCACCCGATTGCGTGAAGACCGCGCTGGCCAAGGTCCCCGAGTCGGACGGTTGCGACGGAGGCAGCGAGACCGTCGAGCCCTCACCCAATTCGAAGGCCAGCGACGAAGAGCGAATCGTCTGATCGCTGAGCGGTGAGAGCAGGCTGCTGTCGGCGCGCCCGGTCCACGGAGTCAGCTTGTCGAACAGCTCACGCGCGCTTTGGAAGCGGCGGTTGGGGTCTTTTTCTAGGCATTTGAGCACGATGGCCTCGACCTCGACGGGAACCTCGGGGCGCTTCAGGCGCAGCGCGGCGGGTGGATCGGCCGCGATCGCCGCGCATACGCCGGGCAGCGTGGTGCCCTCGAACGCGGGCGATGCGGTGAGCAGCTCGTGCAAAATCAAACCCAAGGACCAGATGTCGGTGCGAACGTCGACCTTCTTCGCGTCCCGCACTTGCTCGGGTGACATGTAGAAGGGCGTGCCGAGCACGCTGCGCGTCTCGGTCAAGTTACCGGTCAGCGGCTCGAGCTCCTTACCCATGGTCTTGGAGATACCGAAGTCGAGCACCTTGATCAGCGGCGAGCCGTCACTACGCTGAGTGAGAAACAAGTTCGACGGCTTCAGATCGCGGTGAACGATGCCTTGTGCGTGCGCGCAGCTGATCGCCTCCGACGCTTGACGAATGCAATCACAGGCCAGCTCGATACCGAGCGGCCCGCTTTGCTGCAGGGTGCGCGCGAGGTCCTGACCGCGAAGCAGCTCCATGACCATGAACGGCGCGCCCGTGTGCAGCGTGCCCACGTCGTAAATGCGCACCACGTGATCCGAAACCAGCGCCGCCGTCGCGCGGCCTTCGCGCAGGAACCGCTCCCGGGCTTCGTCGCGCCGCGAGTCGTCCTCCGGCACGGTGAGCACCTTGATCGCGACGCGCTGCCCGAGTTCGAGATGCGTAGCGCACAGCACGACGCCCATGCCTCCGCTGCCCACGACCGACTCGACGCGGTACTTGCCCGCGATCACGTCGCCAATGGCTGGCGTGGAGGGAGCTCCATCGAGCTCCGCGCTGTTGGCCTGCTGGTTCATCGTCCCGTACCCGAGCTCGAACGGTCGCTCTCGAACTGGGAAATGTAGCTTGGTTTTCGAGCTGCGGGGAAGCCTTCCCAACAAAACCCTGACAATCCGTGACGGGCTCCCTGCAGCCGTTGCTCTATAGTGCGCGGGCCCATGGTCTCGCGCGATACGACCCCGCTCGGCTACCGAAGAATAGTCATTCTCTTGGTGTCGCTGGTCGTCGTTCCGTCGTCACTGCTTTTGATCTCGGGCGTGGTCCTGATTTTCCTGGGCGAAGCGCGGCTCAACTTATTGATGGGCATTCTGGTGATGGCCTTGAGCGGTGCCGCGGTGACGGGCGTGGTGCTGGTGTGGGTGTTCGTGCGCCGCGAAGCAAATCTGTCTTTACTGCAGAGTGACTTCGTATCGAAGGTTTCCCACGAGCTGCGCACGCCGCTCACCTCGATTCGACTCTTCACCGAAACGCTCGAGCTGCGTCGCGGCGATGGCGTCGCCGAACAGAAGTGCATCGAGGGCCTTGCGCGCGAGAGCACGCGTTTACAAGAGCTGATCGACCGCTTGCTCGATTGGGGTCGCATGGAGAGCGGCCGGCGCGAGTTTACATTTCGCGAGACGGATCTCAAGTCAGTGATCTCCACCGCACTGGAAGCATTCGAGACCGTGCGGCAGCGCCGCTCGATCGAGCTGAATGTCACGCTACCCCCGGCGTCACTGCTGGTCAGCGCCGATCGCGGCGCGGTTTCCGACGCCCTCTTCAACCTGCTCACCAACGCCGATAAGTACGGCGGTGACCCGGTAAGAATCGACGTTTTCGTCACGTTCGACGAAAAGTACGCGCGGCTCACCGTGCGCGACAACGGCGCGGGCATCCCCAAGGTCGAGCACAAGCGTATCTTTCGCAAGTTTTACCGGTTGGACGATCGCTTGTCGCGTGAACGCGAAGGCTCGGGCCTGGGCCTAGCGATCGTGAAGCACGTGATGAAGGCGCATCGCGGCCGGGTGGAGCTCGTCAGTCAACCCGGCAAGGGCAGCGAGTTCTCGCTCGTGCTACGCGTCGTCAAGCGTTAGGTAGTGAGCAATGGCCCAGAGCGGCAAACGGCACATCTTGGTCGTGGAAGACGATCCAAGCATCACCCTCGGTTTACAGATGAACCTGGAGGCGGAAGGCTATGAGGTCAGCATCGCCGTCGATGGGGAAGATGGCCTGGTGCGCGCCACCGCGCCTGGTGTCGATCTCGTCATTTTGGACGTGATGCTGCCGAAGATGAACGGCTTCGAGCTGGTGAAAGCGGTCCGCGGCCAGGGCAACCACGTGCCCGTCGTGATGCTCAGCGCCCGCGGCGCCGAGATGGACAAGGTGATGGGCCTCGAGCTCGGCGCCGAGGATTACATCACCAAGCCCTTCAGCTTGGCGGAGCTCTTGGCGCGCGTGAAGGCCGTGCTGCGCCGGGACGGCATCGCGCGCCAGGCCCCTGAGCAGATCGTGCGCGCTGGGGATTTGGCGATCGATTCGGGGATGCGGCAAGTGCTCAAAGCCGGGCAGCTCGTGCCGCTGACCGCCACCGAGTTCGACGTCTTGTGGTGCTTGGTCGAGGGCTCCAGCCGCGTGCTGACTCGGGAAGACATCTTGACCCGCGTGTGGGGCGTCGGGCACCACGGCACGCTGCGCACGATCGACAATTTTTTGCTCCAGCTGCGCACCAAGCTAGAGACCGATCCGGCCGAACCCGAGCACTTGCTGACCGTTCGCGGCGTGGGTTACCGCTTCAAACGCTGACGCGCACGCCCGCGCGACCGCGGATTTCCGGGCTTTGCCGCGGTTTCGCGCCCGCCTCGACCGTGCTACATCCCCGGCGCCTTGGACCAGAATCTCCTTCGCTCGTACTTCGCGACCGTCTATGAGCTGCCCACCGACACGGGCGTGCTGCGCGCTTCGATGGACGGGGAAATCGTCAAAGATATTCAAGCGCTGCCCCCGCTCTTGCGCTCGAAGTTCGCGCTCCTCACGGCCTACAACCCGCGCTCCATGCTGCTGCCGCGGCGGGTGAACGACGGCCGGCATCAGGTGATGCGCGATCTGCTCATCCTCGGCTGTTATCGCGTGGAGCACTGCGTCGGCTATGACGAAGAGCCGGAAGGGGTGTGGCGTGAGCCCACCTGGCTCGTGCACGGCATCGAGCGCGAGGAAGCGCTCACCTTTGGCCGCACCTTTCGCCAGAACTGCATCCTGTATTGTCGCGACGCCAAGCCCGAGCTAATCGTCACTGACCCGACTTGTGACGACATCGGCCGCGTGTTTCCGGGAAACTGGCGCTTGCGTACCTGATCCGCGTGATACGCTTGGGTCGTGCCTAGCGCGCTTGCCCCGTCGATGAGCCTCGCTTCCAAAGGCAAGTCCGTGGCTGCCTTCATCGCGGTGGGGCTCGCGCTGCCCGTGCTCGGCGCTCGCGCTTGGTCCACCGCTTATGCGGATCGCTTGGCCGTGAATATCGCGGCCGGCGTATCCGCCGTGGTTCCGAGCATCAACCCGCTGCCGAACGATGAAGCGCTCGCGGATTTCGACCTCGGCGCGCCGCCGCAACCTCCCTCGAGCGGCGACGAAGCCGCACTCGCCGCGCCAAGCAAAGATGGCAAAGCGCGCGCTCATGGCCGCCCCGGTTCGGTCAGCCACGGCATCCGCATCTCGGCCAATCAAGTGCTCATGCTCGCCGCGCGCCGCGCCATGCCGCAAGCCGTGCCGGTGAAGGCCACCGCGCAGCACCCGGCAGGCCTCATGCTGCGTGGCGTCTCTGCGCTCGGCGTCGGCTTGCAAGATGGTGACGTGCTGACCGAAGCCGCCGGCCAAAAAGCCACCTCGGTCGCGACCGTGGTGGGCATCGTGCTCGCCGCGCGCGGCCGCCAGGTCCCCGAGATCAGCGGCAGATTTTACCGAGGCTGGGTTCCCTACGGGCTCAGCGTCGAGCAGCCGTACCCAAAGCAACCCGTTCCGGGTTGACGGGGGCTCTCGCCTCCGCAACATTGCGCGGCACATGTCGCGAACCGTCCAGTGCATCAAGTTGGGTCAAGAGTCGGAAGGCCTGGAGAAGCCGCCCTTCAAAGGCGAGCTCGGTCAAAAGGTGTTCGACAACGTGTCCAAGACCGCTTGGCGCCAATGGCTCGAGCACTCGAAGATGATCATCAACGAGTACCGCCTGGACGTGACCAGCGAATCCGGGCAGCGCGTCTGGATGACCGAGCTCGAGAAGTTCTTCTGGGGCGACGGCAGCACCAAGCCGGCTGACTACGTCGCGCCCAAGGCCGACGACCACGGCGGCCACGGCCACGGCCACGGTGGCCACGGCCACGGGCATTAGGATTCGGCTTTTGGTTGGATAGCGGGCCTGGTGCGAGGGTGGCGGCGTAAAGCTCCCTGCGTCGGAGCTGCTGGAGCGCCCTGCGTCAGTCGTGCTCGGTTGAAACAGTAGTGCGCCCGGGTTCGCCGGCTCTCACGCTGCATCTCTCAATCGCAGATTGTGATCTGGTCTTCCAAGACTTCCGGCTCGTTTTGGTTCCCGGCAGTCGGCTGAGCCCCTTCGCGCGCGCTGGGGCGCGAGGCGTGCCGCGCTTCGCACCCCTTCGGGTGTTACGAAGCGGCTCGCGCACCGGAGACGAGATCCGAAGAGCGCGTTTGGCGTTACTTCGCGGCCGGCAGTGAGCGCGTCTTGGGACCCGGCGGAATCGACCGCGGCGGCACGATCGACAACACGGCGCCCCCGGTTTCGCTCGCCACGCGCACGCAATTTCGGCCGCTGCCTTTGGCTTCGTAGAGCGCCGCATCGGCGCGCGCGAGCCAGCTCACGCCGGCGTCGCCCGATGACAACGAGGCGAGGCCGATCGAGACCGTGATCTGGATCTTGGTCCCCTTGTTGACGTCAATCACCAGGTCCGACAGCGATTGGCGGACGCGTTCGGCGCGCTGTTCGGCGTTGTTCACCGACGAATCGGGGATCACCACGACGAACTCTTCGCCGCCGTAGCGCGCCACGAAGTCTTCACGACGCAGGAAATTGCGCACCAACCCATCGGCCACGCGGCGTAGCACTTCGTCGCCGGCGGGGTGACCGTGCGTGTCGTTGATTTTCTTGAAGTGGTCGACGTCGATCATCAAGATGCAGGGGCTCGAGCTGAGCAAGAAGGCGAGATCGGCGACGCGCTCCAAGTGCGCGTCCAGCGACGCGCGATTGAACAGCTGCGTGAGCGGATCGAGCGCCGCCTTTTCGCGCACCTCCTGCAGCTCGTCGCGTAAATCGGTGATCTTTTGGCTCAGCTCGCCCAGCATGCGCTTTTGGCTCTCGGAGCGCTTGGCCATCACCTCTTGCACGACCACGACGATGCCTTCGGCCTCGCTACGAATCGCTTCCGAGTCATTCGATTGGAATGCGCCGACCAGCTTGCCGAGCTGGGCACCGATGCGCTCGTCGGCGGCGCGGTCTTCGCCCACCGTCGTGGTCAAGCAGCGCGCAAACGCATGCACGGCCTCGCGCAGGTTGCCCAAGCTGCGACCGACGAACTCTCGCTCGTGCGAGCGCTGCGCCGTGAAGTAGCGCCGCACACCGGCGAAGTCGCGCCTGAAGGGCTTCGCCTCGCCGTTCTCGCCGGCTTCGCTTCGCCCACTCCCGACGGTGATCTTTTGCGCCCAGCCCTCGCACTCGGTGCGCGTCTCGACTGCGCTCACGTTATCGGTATCGAACGCGTTCTCCCCGAACGCCTTCAGTAAGTTGGCAACGGCATCGAGCGCCGCATCGTCCGCACCAACCTTGTGAGTGGCTTCGGGCTCAGCCTCCGGGCCTGAGGTCGCGGGCGCTTTCTTCCAAAACATCGTGCTTTTGCCATGAACGGTCGAACGCGTTCGATCTTCAGGGTGGGGGCTGTGAGCCCCAAGAATCAACTAATGCAGTCAAACACTTAGGCCCCAGCCCTGCTGGTCCGTTTACTCAGGCGGACGGCGGGCAAAGCTCAGCATGTTACCCTATCCGACAACTGACTCGCTTCGGCTCTCGACGAACCCACCCGTCGTCGAACGCGCGGGTCGCATCTTGGTCGTCGACCCCGATCCCGATCGACGCGCGCTGGTGCGTCGCATGCTCGATTCGGAGGGCTACGAGGCCGTGTACTTGTCCGACGCGGACGAAGTGCTGCGGCTCACTTCGGAGTACGAGCCCGATCTGATCCTGCTCGCCGTCGAGCTACCGAGCGGCAGTGGGCTCGAGCTGTGCGGCGAGCTTCGGGCTAGCGACCCGCGTCGCCACTACCCAGTGCTGATGATGGGCGACGACAACGAGGAGAACAGCGTCGCCCGCGGCCTGCTCGCCGGCGCGGACGACTTCATGTCGCACCCGATCCGCGAGGTCGAGCTGCGCGCGCGCATTCGGGTGCAGCTGCGCAACAAGCGCTTTTACGACGCGCTCGAGCGCCTGCGTGACGAGCGCGATAGCTTGCGCCGCGACGCGCAGATCGATCCACTGACCAATGTGCTCAACCGTCGCTCGCTCGAAGCGACGGTGCGCCAGCGTTGCGCGGCCCGTGAGCGCTTCGGCGTACTGTTTTTGGACCTCGATCACTTCAAGCAGGTGAACGACCGCTTCGGTCACGAGAGCGGCGACCGCGTGCTGATCGCTGTCTCGAACGTGATCAAGAACGGCTTGCGCCCGGGCGACGTCATCGGTCGCTACGGCGGTGAGGAGTTCGTGGCCATCGTCGCGGGGGCAGGCCCAGAATCGGCGCGCTTGGTCGCTGAGCGCTTGCGGCAATCGGTCGAAGAAATGGTGCCGCCGTCGCCCGGTCCAAGCCGAGTCACGATCAGCATCGGCAGCACCGTCTACGATCCGCGCCAGCTCGAGGAAACTCCAGCGGAGCTCGTGCACCGCGCGGACCTCGCTCTCTACGCCGCCAAGCGCGGCGGACGCAACCGCGTGGTCATGGTGCCGCCGGGCGAAACCTTGCCCGAGCTGGAGGCCAAGGATTCGCTGCACCCGCCGCGAATGACGATCCCCAGTGCGCCCGAGCCGCCGATCCTGATCGGCTGGGAGAGGCGGTCGGGATGAGTGAGTTCCTCGAGTTCATGCCCAGCCAAGCGCCGGCGGGCGAAGGCGCGGCGCCCGTGGTGCCCGTGATGGTCACGGTCGAACCGACGCCCGAGATGTCGGAGACCGAGCGCGAGCTGGTCAAGCGGCTGCGCACCGGGCGCGCCGCGCTGCCCGTGTTGCCGCAAGTCGCGGAAGCGGCGTTGCGCCTCGCCAATGATCCGGACGCGCGCATCAACGACTTGGCCGAATTGGTCGACACCGATCCCCCGATCGCGGCGCGCTTCATGTCGGTGGCCAATAGCGTCGCTTATTGGCGTGGGCTTTTGACGTCGTCCACCCAGTCCGCGATCGTGCGCCTGGGTTTGGCCAACACGCGCGATCTGCTATTTCAGGTCGTGTATGCGGCTTCGTCTGGCGGGCTCAAGCGTTACCAAGCGCAGGTTCAGAAGTCGTTCAAGCGCAGCGTGGTCGCCGCCGTCGCCGCACGCACCGCGGCTCGCGAGCTCGAGCTGTCGAGCGAGTACGATTACATGAGCGGTTTGCTCCACGACATCGGCGAGGCCCGCATCTACCGCATTTTGGACGGCTTGCCGCGCTGTGACGACCAGAATCTCGTGCGCGATCTCGTGCAGCGTTACCACACCGCCGCGGGCGCCGAGGTCGCCATGGCCTGGAAGTTACCGACCGAGATCGTCGACGCCTGCGCCGCGCATCACGATGCCAAAGCCATCGGCGTGCCCCACGTGCGCCTCGTGATGATCGCCGACGCCGTGGTCGACGCGTTGGAAAACGGAAAAAAACCAAACTTCGAGCGCTTCGAGTCGCTGCTCGTGGACGTGAGCGTGGCGCGACGGATCATCGATCTGACGAAGGCCCAAGCCGCCGTGACCAGCATCCGGCCGTAACCATCGGCTGGTTGCCCCGTGTGAAGTCCGTCGCGGACGGCCGGCGCGCGACGCGCGCCGGGTCCTTCAAACGTCGGCTTCGCCGCCGCGGGGACCAACGGTTGAGCTCGGGGGGGTGTGGTGCGGTTGTCGCTCCCGATGTCGGGAGTGAGAGAGCAAAAAGGAAGGGTGGCGGCGCGGAGATAGAACGGCGTGGCGCGGCAAGTCGTCTTGGAGCGCTCGCCGAGGGAATGTTGGTGCGTCGGGCGAGGTGGTTGCGGCTCGCTGTGCGTACGATCTCGTGGTGTCCGCACACGATTCACGCGATGGAACGACTTGGAGTGGCGCTGCGAACACCACGAAATCGTCCGCTCTAGCTTCGCAACCGGGCCTGAGGTGCCGTGTTTTTTTTGTCGATTTTTCTTGACCAAGATTTTGCACCGGGAGAGAGCTCGAGGCGAGTGCGGGCCGGCTTCGCTCGCCGGGGCGGTTGTTTTCGGCTTGCTGAGGCGATGACCTCGCCGATCTAATTTCGAGTCACTTTGCGGCTGAAAACGCGGGCATGAGGCGTGTGCGAAGACGAAAATCATCGTGTTACAGAGAGGGGATGAACGATCGATATCGATTGGGTGGACTCGAAAACGATCAACTGTTGGCGTCGCTGTCTCCGCTAGTGAAGCGTGAGAACGATTCACTCTCGGATTTGCTCGCACACTTGGCGGAGCTCGATCGGCGAGAGCTTTGCGTGGCGATCGGGTACTCGTCCTTGTTTGCGTATTGCACGGAGGCGCTCAGGTTCTGCAAATCGTCAGCGGGCCGACGCATCGCGGCGGCGCGGGTGTGTCGGGACTATCCGGAGGCGTTCACGCGGGTGGCGAACGGTGAGCTGCATTTGTCGGTGCTCTGCGCGCTGCGGCCACATTTGAACGCGGAGAATGCGAGTGAGCTGTTCGCAGCGTGCGCGCGGAAAAGCTACGAGCAGGTCGAGCTGTTGCTCGCGGCGCGCTTTCCGAAGCCAGATGTGCGGGATCTTGTTCGGCGACTGCCGGAACGTGTGGGTGCACCCCATGTAGGGAGTGGCGCGATCGAGAGCCAGAAAGTCGAGATGAAACCCGAGACGAGGTTGGGAGACGCGACGGCGGCGCCGCTCTCGACGAAACCTCCGGAAGTGCGGCGCGAGGTGTCACGACCGGTCGAACGTGGCCGCTGTCCTCGGACCGCTTTGGCGTGAGCTTCACCGCGGACGGTGAGTTTCGCGAATTGCTCGACGAGGTGCGGGCGTTGCTCAGTCATGCGGAGCCAAAGGGCGAGCTGCTCACGGTGATGAAACGTGGGCTCGAAGCACTGCGAAGTGAACTCTTGAAGAAGCGGTTCGGCGTGGGCAGGAAGCCGCAGCGCGCCCGCTCGCGAGCGACACGCACACGCGAACCCCAGGCTGCTTCGGGATCGCCCGGAGGTTCGCTCTCGCGCGACCGTCGCGTGCCAGCTGCAGTGAAGCGTGAGGTCTACGTTCGTGATCAGGGGCGATGCACGTTTTGCGCGGATGACGGGCGGCGTTGTGGGGAGCGTCGGTTGCTACAGTTCGATCAACGTGATGCCGTTCGCAGAGGGCGGCGAGGCGACGTCGGCAATCTGCGGCTCCGGTGCAGGGCGCACAATCTGCACGCAGCTCGGGCTCACTTTGGGGCGGACTTCATGCGAGGTGCAGCGAAGCGATCCCGCCAACGGTCGCGGCCTTCAGGCGTAACCGCGTAGCGGTTGTCCGTGCTTGATCACGGCGGCCCAGTGATCGCGCTCTGGTAGCGCACGACGGGGGCGGAGAAGCAGAGGCGGTTATCGACCTTGACGCTGCCGTCTGGGACGAAGCCTGCGCGGGCGTAGAAGGCGACGGCTTCAATATTGGACTCAACTACCCAGAGCACGAGTGACCGCCACTCCCGATGTAGGGCGTGTAAGCGGGCGGCGTTGAGCAACGCGAACCCATGGCCATGACGACGGTGTGGTTTACTTACGGCAATGGTCGTGACCTCGCCAAAATTCGGAGGAAGGTCGTTGTCTCGTGCGACGGACAACGCGCAGCCGCCAACCAGCTCCTGCCCTGCGACGACGATGAGCCATGTACGAGTTCCGGAATCGATCGCGATGCGAAGCTTGTGAGCTCGATGGTGCGCGCTCACGGGGTCCGAGAATTCGGCCGGCATCGCGTCTGCGTAGGCGTCGCGGAGGGTGCTGACGTAGAGATTGGCGATTCGGCTCGCGTCCTCTTCCGTGGCAGTGCGAATTGACGCGGAACAGGTCATTGCCGATGTCGCGGGCTTTGGGCCGGACGCTGTCGCGCTCGGCCCGCTACCCCATCAAGCCAGCCGCAAATCCCTGGAGTTGAAGCCCATGAGGTACAGGAGCGTGTCGAGGCGCTCGCTGTGGTTGAGGCTCATGGTCGCGACTTCTTGGAGCTTGGGCTTGGCGCGGAAGGCGATGCCGAGGCCAGCAGTTTGGAGCATGAAGATGTCGTTGGCGCCGTCGCCGATGGCGACGGTTTGTTCGAGGCGGCAGGTGTAGACCTGGGCCATGTCTTTTAGGATTTGGGCTTTGCGCTCGCTGTCGACGATGGTGCCGCGGACTTTGCCGGTGAGCTTGCCGTCGGCCACTTCGAGCTCGTTGGCGAACGCGAAGTCGAGGCCGAAGCGGGCTTTGAGCTCATCGACGAAGAAGGTGAAGCCGCCGCTGACTAGCCCCACGCGGAAGCCAAGGCTGTGTAATATTTTGACGAAGCGATCGGCGCCGGGGGTGAGCTCGAAGCGTTCGATCAGGGAGCGGGCTTTTTCGAAGGGTAGGCCTTCGAGGAGCTTCACGCGTTCGGCGAGGGCTTGCTTGAAGTCGATTTCGCCGCGCATGGCGCGGGCCGTGATGCCGGCGACTTGCTCTTTGCAGCCGGCGAGCTCGGCCAGCTCGTCGATGAACTCGCCCTTCACGAAGGTCGAGTCGACGTCCATACAGACTAAGCGCTTGCTGCGGCGGAACATGTCGTCCCGCTGCACGGCCAGGTCGACCCCGAGCTCCATGCCCAGGCGCAGCAGGTGCCCGCGCAGCTCACTGAGCTCGGTGGCGCTGAGCGCGGTGCCTGCGGGTAGATCGACGATCAGCTCCAGGCCGTCGAGCTCGTTCTCGCTGAGCGAGCGGATTTCGCGGATGTTCATGGCGCGCTTGGCCATGAAGCTCGTGATGGCGGCGGTCGCGACGCCGTTGCGCAGCGGGCCAAGCACGGTAATGCTCAGCGAATTCACGTCGCTGCGCGATTCATGCTCCGATTCGCTGCGGAACGGGGTGACTTCGAAACGCAGGCCCATGTCCGTGGCCGCGAAGAGCAGCTTGCGGAGCGCGTAGGAGTTGCGCGGAATGTCGACGATCGCGGACAGCATCAGGTAGCCGTGCAGTACCGATTGGCCGATGTTGATGAGCTGCGCGCTTTCGTCTTCGGCAATGACTTCGGCGAGGCGAGCGGTGACGCCTGGGCGGTCATTGCCTGCGATGTGCAAGACCACGCGATCGGGATGCTGAGTCGTCGTCATGAGGGCGCGTAAGGTACTCTCGTCGGACAATTTTCGCCACGGCAACGAGGGCCGTTGTAGGTGTTTAGGTGGCATTGGGAGCAAGCTGATTCCGGCCCGTGAGCGGCTGGATTGTGCTTGCAGTCGAGTAACCCTTCGCCGAAGCTCTGCGGTTCCAGCGTGAGATTTTTCCCAAGTTTGCAGGCTATCGCGCGAGTTTCGCGGCTCCGGCTGCTTTGCGTCAGTTTGCTGGTCAGTATCAGCGGCGGCGTTTTTTGCGCGGCGGGCGCGCAGGCGCAGAGCGTGGGCGGCACGGGCGGCGTCGCGGCTCCGGCTTCGGCTCGCCCTGCGCCCGCACACGTCCCGTCTGCGGCACGCCCTGGGCCCTCGGCGTCGGCCTCGGCGCCGTCGCTCGTCGCTTCTGCTGCCCCGATCGCTTCGGGTGCCGAGCCTGAGCCTGCGCTCAGGGCCGCGCCCGAGCCTGCGCCGCTCGAACCGGCACCGCAAGCTCCGCCGCCGCCCCCGGTTGCGAACGCTCCGTCCGCGCCAAGTGCGGCTCCGGCGCCCAGCGCGCCTTTGGTCGCGCCGTCCGTCAGCGCGGCACCCGCGCCGAGTGCGTCCGCCCCTGCCGCGCCGGCCGCGGTCGTGCGCTTGGGCGACACGCCGGTGTTCACGTTGCAGGTCGGGCGCGGCAACAAGTCGCCCGAGGCGCGCGCGCGTGAAGCGAGCGACGCGCTTTTGCGCGCCTTCAATGCCGACAAAGCCGCGCAAGTCAGCCGCCACGCGGTGGCTGATGTGGTGGTCGTTCAGCTCGGGCAAACGCCGATCGTTCAGCTCAGCCAAGACGACGCCAGCGCGGCCGGCGAATCGTCGTTGGATGTCTTCGCGGGCGTCATCACGGCCAAGGTGCGCGATGCGATCGATTCCGAGCGCAAGCGTGCCGCGATCGCCAAGAGCGTATTTTCGATCTCGCTCCTGGTGTTCTTCGGTCTGATCGCGTTTTACCTGGTTGGAAAGCTGGGGGAATTCGCGGAAACGGCCCGCGAATTCCTGGACAATCGGCCCGACCGCGAGCTGTCGATCAAGGTCAAAGCCATCGAGGTGATGCGGCCCGCGACTCTGCGCAGCAGCGCGGTCATGGCGCTCAGCCTCGGCAAATGGCTCGGTCAGGCTGCCATCGCCTATGCGTGGTTGGTCGTCGCGCTGTCGCTATTCGACGCCACGCGCAACTACACGCAGCGGCTAACCGGCTTCGTGCTCGGCCCGGTGTCCCAGCTCATGGAGCGCATCGCGACGGCGCTGCCGCTGCTCGTGGTGGCCGGCCTCGCTGGCCTCGCGGTGTTCGTGCTGGTGCGCTTCGTCGGTTTGTTCTTTGCCAGCGTGGCTCGCGGCGAGACGCCGCTGCCCTGGCTGCCGGCCGATCTCGCGGCGCCGACCAGCGTGCTGTTGCGCTCGGGCATCGTGGTTGCGGCGCTCGTGTTTGCGGGCCCAGTGGTCACCGGTGATGCCAACGGCGCGCTCGGTCGCGCGGGTGCGATCTTGCTCGTCGCGCTCGGCCTGGCCGCGACGCCGCTGCTCGCTTCGGGCATCGTCGGGACCACGGTGCTGTTCGGGCGCCGCTTGCGGCTCGGTGAATATGCCGAGATGGCCGGCATCGTCGCTCGCATCTCGGCCATCAATTTGCTCGAGGTGCGGCTGGTCGACGTGCACCGCACCGAGCTGCGCGTGCCGCATCTATTGTCCTTGTTTCGCCCGCTGCGCGTGCTGGGCATGCGCCCACGGCTGAGTGTGGAGGTGCCCGTCGCGGCCTCCGCGCCGCAGGAAGAGGTGCGCGAAATCCTGCTCGCCGTGGGCAAGCGCTCGGGCCACGATCCGAAGCTCGATCTGCTTTCGTTCGACGCCGACGGCGCGCGGTACCGCCTGAGCGCGCTGTGTGATTCCTTGGACGGCAGGCGCGTGCTCGCTGAGACCGCACTCGCTGATTTGGGCGCGGCGGGTATTCCGCTCGGTCGCTCGCGCGCGGTGCCCGAGTGAACGCAATTGCGTTTTTACTCGGCCTGCTGGTGCTGGCCTATGTCGGCAGCATCTTGGTCGGTGGTCGCGCGATCCGCGGCTTCGGGCTCGCGTCGGGAGCCGAGTACTTGGTGCTCGGCTTCGTGCTCGGCCCGCAAGTGCTCTCGGTCGTGCCGCGCTCCTTGATCGAGACCTTTCAGCCGGTGGTGTTGGTCGGGGTGAGCTGGCTCGGGCTCGTCCTCGGCGTGAGCTACCTGCGGGTCGCCGAGCGGGCCGTCCCGATCCCGCGCGTTGCGCTGGGCATCGCGCTGTCGGCCGTGGTCAGCGCGTGCGTCTCGGCCGTGGTGTATTGGGGGGCCAGCGCGTTCTCCCCGCTACCCAAGTTGGAGAGCGTCGCCTTTGCGGCGGCCGCGGGGCTCGTGTGCTCCGAGACCACGCGTCACAGCGTGCGCTGGATCGTGGAACGCTACGGCGCCAAAGGGCCGCTGGCAGATTTGGCGGCCGACACCGCACGCACCAGCGCAGCCTTCGGCGCGCTCGGCTTGGCCGTGATCAACGCATGGCTGCCCGGCGCCGCGTTGCCCGGCTTCTCCGTGCTCGAGCGCGCGTTGATCTCGATCGGGCTGGGTGTGGTCTTGGGCTTCACGGCGGCCCTGCTCTTGGGCCGTGAATTTCGACGCGACGAGAGCTGGGGCATTTTGCTCGGCACTTCCTTGCTCGGCACGGGGGCCGCGGCGCGCCTCAATCTATCGCCCCTCAGCGCAACCTTCGCGATGGGGCTGACGTTGGCCATCGTGTCGCGCCATCGCCTCGAGATCAAAGCCATGGTGACGCCCACCGAGAAGCCCGTGCTGTTGCCGGTCGTGCTGCTCGCCGGCGCGTACGTGAACGTGCAGCTGGCGCCGGTCTTGCTCGTGTTGGTCGCGGCAGCGCTGGTTGCCAAGATCATCGCCCGTGTCGCGTCCGGCATGGTGCTGGGCGCCGCGCTGTCGCCGGTGCGCGGCGTTGGCTTCGAATTCGGCGGCAGCATGCTGTCTTCCGGCGCGCTCGGTTTGGCGTTGGCCTTGGCGTTCGTGGTGCGTCATCCGGGCGCCGTGGGCGACGCAGTATTGCTGCTCGCTGCCGTGGGTGTCTTGATCGGTGAGTGGCTCGGCCCCGGCGCGCTGCGCCGCGCGCTGACTCGCGCAGGTGAGATCAAACCCGAAGAGCCGCCCGCTGCTGCAGACCCTAGCCTGACGAGTGAAGCATGAGCGGCCACGCCAGCTCCAAGAAGACCCTCGCGACGCGCGCGATTCAGCTCGCCTCGCTGCTGGTGACGTTCGGTGTGTTGTACGGCGTGACGAAAGTCGCGCCCGAGCTCGAATCCCACTTGGGCACGGTGGCCGCGATTGGCTTTTTGCTGCTCGCCGGCACCCTGATGAGCGAGCTGCTCGAGACCATCGGCTTGCCGCACCTCTCGGGCTACCTTTTGGCGGGTGTCGTCGGTGGCCCGCACGTGTTGCACCTCGTCGATCATCACACGGTGGAAGAGCTATCGCCGGTGAACACGCTGGCGTTGTCGCTGATTGCGCTGGCCGGCGGCGCGGAGCTGCGGGTGGAGACCGTGCGCTCGGTCGCGCGCAGCTTGGCCTGGGCCACCTTGATTCAGAGCACGCTGGTGCTCGTGTGCGTGGGCGGCGCGTTCCTCGCCATTGCTCGCTACATCCCGTTCACGCAAGGCATGACCACCAAAGCGCTGATCGGCGTGGCGATGCTGTGGGGCGTGTTTGCGATCACGCGCAGCCCCTCGGCCTGCATGGGCATTCTGTCGCAGACGCGCGCCAAAGGCCCTGTAGCCACGTTCTCGCTGTCGTTCATCATGCTCTCGGACGTGGTCGTGGTGATCTTGATCGCGTTGATGATGATGCTGGCGCGGCCGTTGGTCACCAATACCGGCAGTATTTCCGTCGATGATTTCATGATCTTGGGTCATGAGATCTTGGCCAGCATCGCCGTGGGCGTCACGCTCGGCTTGGGCCTAGCCGTGTATTTGCGCTTGGTCGGGCGCCAGCTCTTACTCGTGTTGCTGGCCATTGGTTTCGGGCTCAGTGACACGTTTACTTATATCCACGTTGATTCCTTGTTGGCGTTCTTGGCTGCGGGCTTCGTGGTCACGAACCTCTCCGACCAAGGTCCGAAGCTGCTGCACTCGATCGAGCAGACGGGCAGCGTGGTGTTCGTCGTCTTCTTCGCGACGGCCGGCGCGCATTTGGACGTTCCCCTGCTGCAGCGCTCTTGGCCGGTGGCCGTCACGCTGGCCCTGTCGCGGATCCTGTTCACGATGATTGCCGGGCGGATCAGCGGTCGCTTGGCCGAGGATCCCCCCGTGCTCAAACGTTGGGGTTGGTCGTCCTTGGTTTCTCAAGCCGGGCTCGCGCTAGGCCTGTCCGTGGTGATCGCTAAAGCCTTCCCCAGCTTCGGAGAGGGCTTCCGCTCCCTGGCAATCGCTGCGGTCGGGATCAACGAAATGATCGGCCCCGTCCTATTCAAGTTCGCCCTAGACCGCTCCGGCGAAACCGATCGCCATGAGCCCGAAGCTCGGCCGAGCCTAGCTCCCCACCCCTAATCCTCTGCTCCCGCGTAGCGCTGGTGCCTGTGCCCCAAATCTCCTCCTCTGAACGCCCGGCTCCGTGCTCGACCCATCACCGCCCCCCAACGTGATGCTCGCGAGCGCCGCTAGGCGCCCACCAAAAATAAACTCAATTATTCTGATTAGTTAAGCGTATTCGCCGATTCTCCATATTCCCTATTCGCTTAGTAGGGTTAGGCTTCAAGCGTGTTGTCGATGATTGATCCGACCGTTGCGCTTGCCGGCTTGTTCGTGGGCTTCGTCGTGGGCCTGACGGGCATGGGTGGCGGGGCGCTGATGACCCCGATCCTCGTGTTGCTGTTCAAGGTGTCGCCGCTGGCGGCCGTCTCGAGCGACATCGTTGCCTCCCTCGTCATGAAGCCGGTGGGCGGCGGAGTGCACTGGCGGCGCCGCACCGTGAACATCGAGCTCGTGAAGTGGCTGGTGCTCGGCTCGGTGCCGTCGGCGTTCCTCGGTGTGTTGCTGCTCAAGAGCTCGGGACAGGGTGAGGCACTGCAACACAACGTGAAGCTCGCTCTCGGCATCGCGCTGCTGGTGGTCGCGCTCGGCTTGATCATCCGCCCGCTGCTTTCGCGCGGTCGTCAGGCCGGCGACAGCCTCGCGCCACTCGTGGTGAAGAAGCTGCCGACCGTGCTGGTGGGCATCGCGGGCGGCTTGGTCGTGGGCTTGACCTCGGTGGGCTCGGGCTCGCTGATGATCATCTTGCTCTTGATGCTGTATCCGAAGCTTCGCCTGTCGGAGCTAGTGGGGACTGATCTAGTGCAAGCGATTCCCCTGGTCGCCTCCGCCGCGCTCGGTCACGCATTGTTTGGAGACTTTCGTTTGGCGCTCACGGCCTCGATCTTGGTGGGAAGCATTCCCGGGGTGTTCCTGGGTGCACACCTTTCCTCGCGTGCGCCCGACGGTTTGATTCGCCCAGCGCTGATTTTGGTGTTGCTCGGGTCTTCACTGAAGCTGCTCGGTACGGGCAACGGGCTTTTGGCGCTGGTCGTTGCTGGTTTCGCCATCGCGTACCTCTTGGTCCGCGCCAGCGAGCCGCGCGCTGCCCGCCCCGCACCAGCCCAGTCGTCCGCCAAAGGCTGAACGGCGCGCGCTGGGGGCGGATACCCCCGAGCCAGTAATAGTCAGGCCTGCAGCACGACTTTGTATGTCGGCAGTGATCGCTCTCGCTCACTGGTGCACACTTCATGGACGTATGAGCGTGCTGATGGCGCCCCAGATTACGAGCTCGACCGCGAATGACGACGCGGCCGAGCTCACCGCGCTGGCGCGCTTGGCGGGCACTGGGGATCCGGTCGCGACGCGCCGCTTTCTGGACCGTGTGTGGCCGACCTTGGCGCGGGTAGTCAATGGTGTGCTGGGCGCACGTCACCCCGAGGTGGATGACGTGATTCAGCAGTCCCTGATCGCGGTGCTGCAGGCGTTGGGCGCGTTCCGCGGCGAGTGTCACCCCGCCGGGTATGCCTCGCGCATCGCGCTGCACGTGGCTTTGCGTGCACGGCGCAACGCTGCCGTGCGCCGCAATCGCAGCCAAACCCTGGCGCAGATTTCCGCCTGCGATCCGGATGCTGTCTGGCCAGGTTGTGAGGTCTCGGCCGAGCGCCGCAAGCGCGCCTTGCGCGACCTGCTGAGTGACTTGCCGGAAGAGCAGGCGGATGCGCTGGCGCTGCGTGTGATGCTCGGCTGGTCTTTGGAGGACGTGGCGCAGGCCACCGGGGCTCCGCTGAACACCGTGCGCAGCCGCGTGCGTTTGGCCAAAGAGGCGCTCCGTCGCCGGATCGAGGCCGACCCCACGCTGACGGACGAGCTGGAGGTCGGCCAATGAAGGTCGTCGATCTCCATCCGGAAGAGCTGATCGACAAGCTGACCCTCGGCGAGCGTGAGCTGAGCGCCAGCGAGCGCGAGCGTTTGGATGCGCATCTGGCTCAGTGCAGCGCGTGCCGCTTCGAGATCAGCGTGCGCGCCGATCTCGTGCAGGAAGCGCCTGGGTTGGAAGTGCGGCCGCAGCTCACGTTCCCGAGCGCCACGGAGCGCACGCGGCCCGCCGCAGCCCCGCGCGTGTCCGCGTCGATTCGCCCGCGGTCGCGGCGGCGTTGGCCGCTGGTGATGCTCGCGGCCGCCCTCGTGCTGTGCGCTGGCGGCGCCACCGCGGCCGTCGTCACGGGTGCGGTGCACGCGCCGCGCTGGCTGCCGTGGGTGCCTGGGGCCAACCAAGTCGTGGCGCCCGCACCGACCGTGCCGAGAGTCGCGCCCAAGCAGAAGCGCGTCGCGCAGAAGCCCGCGCCGTCGCCCGAGGTCGAGGCACCGGTCGCGGCACCGGTCGCGGCTAGCATGGAAGCAGTGGCTGCGCCGCTGCCGACCGTGAGCGCCGAACCTCCTCCCGTTGCTGTCAGCGCGCCCAGCACGGCCAGCGTGGCGATCCGAGTGCCCCAGGCGGCGCTCGCCGCGTCGAGCCACGCCGCTCAAGCGCCTTCCGTGGCCGTGTTTCCGAGCGCACCCTCCGCGTCCGACGCTCCGAGTCCGCGTGCCGACGAAGCGACGCCGCGCGGCGATGCCGCTGCCGCGCTCTTCGCCGACGCCAATCGCGCTCGCCGCGACGGCAACGCGGACCGCGCGGTGAGCCTGTATCGTGCGCTGCAAAGCCGCTACCCGGGCTCATCGGAGAGCGAGCTGTCACGCGCCTTGCTCGCCCAGTTGCTGCTCGATCGCGGCAGCCCAGAAGCGGCGCTCGCCGGCTTCGATCGCTACCTGGCTCAAGGTACGCCGGTGCTCGGCGCCGAAGCGCTGGTCGGTCGCGCCCGCGCGCTCGAGCAACTCGGTAAGCCTGCGCAGGCCGCCGCGGCCTGGCGTGAAGTTCAGAGTCGCTTTGCCGGTTCCGTTCACGCGCGGCTCGCCGCGACTCGTCTCGCGGCGCTGGGCATGCGGTGAGCCAGCGACGAGGGGCCTGCTCCTTGCTCGCGATGAGCGTGCTGGTCTTCGCTGCCGTCGCCCCCGCCGCGGGCACACCCCCCATCGTGCGGGTGTACGTGGCCGGCACCGACGCAGCCGTGAGCGGCTCGCGCGACGCGATTCAGGACCTGTGCTCACGCTCGAACGTCGCCGTCGTGGTGCGTGACGCGGCGGGCGCCGACGAAGCGCTGCTGGCCACGTCGCACGCGCCGGGCCTAGCAGAGGCGTACGTCGATCTACGAGCGGGCAGCGCGCCGCGCGTCGTGGTGGTCGACGGCGAAACGCGAAAAGATCTGGAGCGCCGCACCTTGCCCGACGGCTCCACGCTCGAGATCTCGATTGAAACCGTCGCGCAAGTAGTGTGTGCCGCTGTCGAGTCGTCGCTCGCGGCACGCGCCGCCGAGGCGCCGCCCGCAGCGTCGTCGGTGAGGCACGAAAAGACGCCCGACACTGAAGCGCCGAAGGCGCTCCGGCCTGGGCCGGAACGGAGCTCGCAGATCGACTTGTTCGCAGCCGCTGCCAATTTCGGCGCCGGATTTCGCGTTGGCGCAGGCGCTTCGCTCGCGGTGAGTCGCGGGCGAGGTCCGCTGCGCTTCGGTGCGCTGCTGAGCTTCGCCGGCTACCCCGCGACCAATGTCGAGGGTGAGGGCGGCGTCGCGTCGTTCAGCTCGCTCGGTGGTCGCTTGTTGCCGACGCTCGAATGGCGGGCAAATCGCGCGCTGACGGCGTTCGTCGGCGTCGGCGGCGGGGTCGATTGGACTCGAGTCAGCGCGGAGCAGCCACCGCCGGGTACTGTCGGGCAAGGCGCGGGAAGCAGCGTAGACGCCATGGCGTCGGCAATGCTTGGGGTGCGGCTGCATTTGGGCGGCGGCGTATCGGCGCTCCTGGCGCTGGATGCCGACGCTGATCTTTCGCGCCACCAGTACGTGATCCAGACTCCCCAAGGCAGCCAGTCGTTCTTCGAGCCTGCGCGCGTGCGCCCCATTGCCCTGGCGGGGTTGTCCCTCGCTTTGGATGGAGCCAGCGAACCGAGCCAGCACAATGAGGCGCGACGATGAAGCATTGGGCCTGCCTTGTTGCGCTGAGCGTGTGCCTGGTTGCTTGCGAAGGCGGGGAGATCGTGATTTTTTCGGCCAATCAGGCCGGAGCTGGTGGAATCAGCGGTAGTGCAGGGTCGAGCGCTGCGGCGGGTGCCGTGCTGGCCGGAGCCGCGGGCAGTGCGGCGGGAGCGCCCAGCCCTGGCGGAGGCGGAGGCAGCGAGTCGGACGCCAGCGGAGCGGGCGGTACCGCGGACCCGCCTTGTCAGAGCAACGCTGATTGCGACATCGGCTATTTCTGTAGCAAGCAGCGCTGCGAGGACGCGCAAGGCTCCTGCGCGCTGCTCCCGATTCCGGACGACGATACGTCGGACATGCCGGTATGTGGCTGCGATCGCACCGTGTATTCGAACGACACCCTTCGGCAAGCGTACGGCGTAGCGGCGAGCACCCCGGGGCCGTGCAATTCTGCGCCGCACACCTGCTTTCACGACGACGAGTGCGGGACGGGCGTCCTGTGCGCCCATTATCTACCGCCGATGACCGCGTGTGGCGCTCAGCCTGGCCCGGGCCGGTGCTGGATCACGCCGGCCGAGTGCCCTCCGGTGAACAACCCGCAATATCAAGTTTGTCCGCCTCCCAACGGTCCCGGAGGCGGCCCGCTGCCCTGTGTGTCGAGGTGCCAGGCAATTCAGTCCCGCCATGCGTTCATGCAGCTGCCGCAAGATCAGGTTTGTCCCTGAATTGGGCGCAGTTTTCTGCGCGAAACACTCGCATGAGCCGGGAAATTTCCTGCTCCAAAAAAGGATCCGGAAGTTGATCGATCTTCATTCGATCGTCACACAATTGCTACGTGAATACGCTGTTTCGGGTGCTAGCGAGCGCTCCCCTTTGTCTTTTCCCTTGTTGGGCGCTGAGCGCGTGCGGGAGCTCGAGCGATAGCCCTGCAGGGTCGGGTGGCGCCACTGGCACCGCGGGCGGTTCGGCGAGTGCCGGATCGGCGAACCTGGCCGGCGCCGCGGGGGCAGGGGACAGCAACCAGCTGGTCGGTTCGTTCCAGATCAAGCTGACGCCGGCCTCGGACCTGGGCGCCGCCACGACCAACATCGTGGGCAAGATCTACGACGGCCCCACGCCACCCGCGACGATCTGGGAGAAGCCGCAGGTCGAAGGGGCCTGCACCCTGACCACGCCGCGCATTCCGTTTTGCAACACTGCCTGCGGCGGCGGCAGCGTGTGCGTCGAGGACGACACCTGCCAGGCGTACCCGACCGCGCACGGTGTTGGCACGGTGACCGTCAGCGGCGTGAAGACCAGCGACGGTCAGAGCACGTTCACGATGTCGCCCATCGCGAACAACTATCAGCCGAGCACGTCGATCGCGTACCCGCCTTTCGCAGACGGTGACCCCGTGACGGTGGCCGCCGCGGGTGATTTCTTTCCTACGTTTTCATTGACGAGCAAAGGCATCACGCCGCTCGCGCTCACTTCGACCGAGCTCGCGCTGAAGAGCGGTCAACCGCTGAACCTCACCTGGACCAAGGGCGCCGCCGGTAACTCCACGATTCACGTCAGGCTCGACATCAGTCATCACGGCGGCAGCAAAGGTCAAATCGAGTGCGACACCGACGACAGCGGTTCGCTGAGCATCGCCGCGACGCTGATCAGCAAGCTGCTCGATCTCGGCGTTGCCGGCTATCCGACGGTGATCGTCACCCGCCAGGCCATCGGTTCTACGACGGTCAGCGCGGGGCGGGTGGAGCTCGTGGTGTCATCGGTGGTGGAACAATCCGTCACGATCGATGGGCTTACCTCCTGCACCAAGGACGAAGACTGTACGGGGACCGAAACCTGCCAAACGGACTTGACCTGCAAATGAGCACCGATCGGACGAGTGGGCGACGCATCGTCGCGATTGCAGGTGTCGTGCTGCCCTGCGTAGCTGCGCTCTTGGCGCAAGCCTGCAGCGGGTCGGATGCGGCCGGTCCGCTCGCTGCCGCGGGTGCGGTCGGCTCAGCCGGCGCGAGCAGCGGCGCTTCGGGCAGTGCCGCTGCCGGTGGTCCCGCGGCGAGTGGCAGTACCGGCGTCAGTGGCGCGGCTAGCGGCGTGGCCGGCGCCGCAGTGGCCGGCTCGTCCGGGAGTGTCGGTGCTGCGGGTGCATCCGGCGGCGCGGGCGGTGCGAGTGGCGCTGCCAGCGCAGGCAGCTCTGCACAGGCCGGTGCCGGCGGCGCAGTGGCGACCGATAAATTCAGCTTCTTCGTCACGAGCTGGGCGGGTTTGCAGCGGCTCGCCAAAGGCTTCGGCTTGCCCAACGACGGGGCCGACGGCTTCGGCGGTGATCTCCGCTATGGCGAGACGGGCGCGGGCGCCGGGCTGCGCGGCGCAGACAAGATCTGCGCGACGCTCGCCGAGGCGAGCATGCCAGGGGCCGGCGCAAAAGGTTGGCGCGCGTTCCTCAGCGCGTCCGACGACGGCACCGGACAGCCAGTGAACGCGATTGATCGAATCGGCACCGGGCCTTGGTACGACCGCCTGGGTCGCCTGTTCGGCAACACGTTGACGGACGTTGCCATGCAACGACCCGCCAACGCAGACGCCACGATCAAGAACGACTTTCCGAACGAGGACGGCGTGCCCAACCACCAGCCTGACCCCACCCAGGAGGCGCAGGACAATCACGACATGCTCACGGGCAGCAACTCGACTGGCAAGCTCATGAACGCCACTTCGAATTGTCTGAGTTGGACGAGCGCCCTCGGCGACACGGCCAAAGAAGGCAAGCCGCGCGTCGGTCACTCCTGGCCGCGCGGATCGGGTGATTCAGCCAATTGGATGAGCTCGCTCACCGAGTCCGGCTGCAAGGCGGGCGCCAATTTGAAGGAAATGGGCGGCCCACAGCAAAATGCAGTCACGGTCGGCTCGGGCGGTGGCTACGGCGGCTTTTACTGCTTCGCATTGAAGCCCTGATCATTCGGACGGCATGAAACTACGCCAATCTCTCTTCGTTCTCGTCTTCGTCGCTGGCTTCAGCGTTGCGTGCGGCTCCGACTCGAAAACCTCCGACCCTGGCTCTACGGGCGTCGTCGTGGAGGGGGCGTGTGAGATCCCCGCCGCCGACATCGTCGATGGCACGGCGACGACCGAGTACCTCGAGCACATCGGGTGCTCGGCGGACTTTCAAGCCATGGGCTCGGCGCCGATCGACGCGAGCATTCCCGGCGCGCGCTCCGTCAAGGTGGTGCTCGATACCGCTGATTCGAACCATCAGTATTTTCAAAATAGCGTGCTGTACAAGGTGCACTACGACTTCACCTCGACGCACCTGTCGGGCAACGGCTTGCCCGTCGTGCCCTCGCTGGCGGAGTTCAATACCTCGCAGTACTACCAGCCGGATCGCCGCTTCATTCTGGGCGCGGTGACCTACTACGACGGTCCGAAGGTGTGGGCGCTCGAGATGGCGCCCTATGACACCGCCAGCGCCACGATGATGGAAACGCTCTTCCGCAGCGTAAAATCACACGCCTTCTTCGGCCCCGGGTTGAAATTTCACCCGACTTCCGACGCCGTGGCTCTGGAGGCGGCCAAGCTGCCCAAGGACATCCCGCTCGTCACCACCGACCAGCTGTACGCCGGCATCAGCTACCAGCCGCTCGTGCTGTCGACGGGTGTCGGTCGGCTGCGTTTCGAGACCATCGCCAGCATCGACGAAGCCGCGATCTCGTACACCGACATCGTGGTGGTGGACTCGGCGCCCAACGACATCCCCGTCGTACAGGGGCTGATCTCGCAAGACTTTCAAACGCCGCTCTCGCACGTGAACGTGCTGTCCGCCAATCGCAAGACACCCAACATGGGTTTGCGCGGCGCCATGAGTGACCCCACGCTGCGCGGCCTCGAAGGCAAGCTGGTGTCGCTCACCGTCGGAGCGCTCAGCTACGACGTGCACGAAGTGAGCGAAGCCGAGGCGCAAGAGTTCTGGGACGCGCACAAGCCCACGCCAGTGACGTTGCCCACGGTCGATCAGTCGATCACTGCCTTGACCAACATCGAGGACGTGACCCCCGAGCCGGCAGCGGGTGAGTCGCTTCGCGAAAAGATCAAGACCGCGGTGCTCGCTTTCGGCGGTAAGGCCGCGCAGTACTCTATCTTGTCGCGCACCGACGGTGTGCCGATCGAGAAGGCCTTCGCGATCCCGGTCTATTGGTACTACGAGTTCATGCAGCGAAACGGCCTGTTCGAGGAGGTCGAGGCGCTTCAAAAAGACCCCAGCTTCGTGAGCGACTCGCAGGTTCGCTTCGACAAGCTGGCGGAGTTTCAAACGCATGTGCAAGCCGGCACGGTGTCCCCCGATCTGCAGGCCGAGCTGATGGCCAAGATCGCCAAGGAATACCCGAATCACGTGATTCGCTTCCGCACCAGCACCAACAGCGAGGATTTGGACGGCTTCCCGTGCGCGGGCTGCTACGACTCCGCCAAGGGCGACCCGGCCAAGAGCGTGGATGACGTGCTGGCCGCGATCAAGTTCACGTATTCGACCGTTTGGAAGTTCCGCACTTTCGAAGAACGCGCGTACTACAGCGTGGATCACCAGAGCGTGGGCATGGCCCTGCTCGTGCACAACAACTTCCCGGACGACTACGAGAAGGCTAACGGCGTGGCCATCACGGCCAACCCGTTCGACGAGAGCGGCCTCGAGCCCGCCTTCTACATCAACACTCAGTACGGCGGAAAAGTGGAAGTGGTGGCGCCATCAGCAGGCACCACGAGCGATCAAATCCTGTACTTCTTCGACAATCCGAACCAACCGATCACCTACCTCGCCCATTCCAACATCATCAGCGCGGGCAGCACGGTGCTCAGTCGCGCGCAAATTCACTCGCTCGGCGTCGCGCTTTCGGCGATTCACGCCCGCTTCTCGCCCGCCTACGGCCCGGCCTCCGGAAATAACGGGTTTTACGCGATGGACTGCGAGTTCAAGTTCTCCGACGAAGCGGACCCGACGCAGCCTGCGACTCTGTTCGTCAAACAAGCTCGGCCCTACCCGGGGCGGGGGAACTGAGGCGCGCATTGGCCAACCCCACCGTCGCCGATCCGTCGCTCCTGCTCGACAGCGGTGCGCCGGACGACATGATCGAGCGGTTGCGATCAGGGCCGCGCAATGCGGCGCCCGCGCCCGCGGCGACGGCCAATCAGGCGATTCGCACGGCCTTCGAGCGCTTCGAGCTCAAGTACTGGGTCACCGAGCCGCTCGCTCAGCGCGTGCTGGCCTTCGCCATGCCCTACCTCAAGCGGGACGTGCACGCGATCACCTACGACGACCAACGCAATACCACGTTGTACTTGGACACCCGCGGCTTTCAGTTCTGTGAGAACCACTTGTTGCTCTCACCGGACCGAACCAAATTGCGCATTCGCGCTTACGGTCGCCCGATTGGCAAGCTTGCGTTCTTCGAGGTCAAGCGCAAGGTCAAGGTCATCACCTTGAAGGAACGCTTCGCGCTGCCCATCGGGGAGGTGGAGAACGTGCTCTCGCGTCGCCCGATCGGCTGCGACATTTCGGTCGATGCCCGGCGTACGCTCGGGGATTTCGTGTTCCAGATGTGCTTGCACCGCGCGCAGCCGAAGTTGTTCGTCAGCTGTTTTCGCGAGGCTTTCGAATCGCGTATCGCGGGCGAAGACGTGCGCCTGACCGTCGATCGAGATCTGATGTACCAGCCCGCGGACGGCTTCGGGTTCAGCCCGGTCGAGCGCCGCTACGTGCCGATTCTCGAGGGCGACGACTCGCGCCCATCCCACGGTCGCCGCCGCGCAATGCTCGAGCTCAAGTTCAACGGTACGCCGCCGCGCTGGATGACGGAGATGGTCCGTCACTTCAACCTGCAACGCGAAGCTTTTTCCAAATACACGACGGCAGCGCTACAGCTGCGCGGGAGAATGTGATCATGGGTACGCGCGTCGGTTGGGACATCGCCCTTGCCTCGCTTTTGCTGTCGTTCGCGACGTCGATGGTGATCGCCACGGTGTACACCATCACTTATCACGGCATCGGTTACCTGCGCAGCTTCGTGCAGACGATCGCACTCGGTGGCCTCGTGGCCGCGTTGGTCATGCTCGCCATCGGTGACGACGTGGCTCGCGGCCTGGGTATGGTCGGCGCGCTCACCTTGATTCGTTTCCGAACCACGCTCAAAGACACGCGCGACTTGATCTTCATGTTCGCTTCGCTCGGGATTGGAGTCGCGTGTGGTGTTCAGGCATTCGCGGCCGCTCTGCTCGGCACCGCGATGTTCGTGCTGGCTTCGCTGTACCTGTCCTGGTCGGATTTCGGCTCACGCATGCAGTTCGACCTCATGCTCCGCTTTCAGGGCCCAACGGACGAAGAACACGGCAATCAGGTCCGCGCCGTGCTGAACCGCTACTGCCGCGGGATGTCGCTGATTGACCTGCGTAGCGCGGGCGACAACCTGCAGGAATTCGCCTACCATCTGAAGCTCAGCAAGCCGGGCACCGAGACCGCACTGATGCGCGATCTCGAGCGGGTCGAGGGCGTGGGCTCGGCCGCCATGTTCACCCGCGACGCATCGTTGGAGCTCTGAGTGCAACTGGCATCCTCTTCCCCCTGGCTAGACGCGGTGCGCGCCGCTCCCCGGCGGGCCGTATATGCAGTGACCGTGATCGCGGCCGGGCTCGGGTTCCTGGTGCTCACGCACGGGAAAGGCCTCGGCACGAGCGGCAACGCGGTCGCGTACGTCGAAGCGGTTCATTATTCGGTTTCGCCGATCGCGCTCGGCCGTGTCGACAAGCTTTTGGTCCGCGTCGGTCAAAAAGTGAAAGCCGGCGAAGTGCTGGCGGTGATGGACGATCGAGATCTGCAAGCGGCCCGTGATAAAGCGCTGCTCCAGCTGTCGCAGCTCGAGGCAGCCGTGATCGCCTCCACTCAAGACGAGGAATTCCAAGTCACGCGCAGCGAGCTGTGGGTGCTCAAAGCACGCGCGGACGAGCGCGGTGATCGCGCCGAGCTCGCCCAAATCAGCGAACGCATGCGCCGCCTGGACTCGCTGCTCGACAATCAAATGATTCCCGCGGCACAAGCCGAGCTCGCGCGCGAGAAGCAGAAAGAGCTCGCGGCGCGCGTCGAGACCTTCGACCAAGCCAAGGTGCGCGGCCAAGCAGGCCTCGGCCAAGTGGGCGCGGGTAATCACGACCACATGCGTGCCGTCGACGCGCACGTGGAGCCGGCACGGCGCGCCGTAGAGGTGCAGAAGGCCGCGGTTCGGCAGCTCGATCTGCAAATCGAGCAGCTCACGCTCCACGCCCCGAGCGACGGCCTGGTGACCACGATTACCCATCGTCCGGGCGAAATCGTGCCTGCGGGCACGGAGGTCGTCTCGATCGTCAGCGCACGGCCGGGTGTGCTGATCGCGGAGCTGAGCGAGGGCATGGCGGCCCGCGCCAAGTTGGGCCAGAGCGTGTCCGTGCGCTCCAAAGAGCTCTTGTCTCGAAGCCTTCAAGGGCACGTGATCGAGCTCGCGCCGGAGGTGGACGAGATGCTGCCCCGCGCGCGCCCCTCACCGGGAATCGCCGCTTGGGGTAGGCGGGCAACGGTGCAACTCGACGGAGGCGGCGAAGTGCTGCCCGGGCAGGCATTCAGTGTCTCACTCGACTGATCGATCGACCGCGCGGCGTAGCTGGTTCAGCTCACGCCGCAAGTCGGTGTTGCTACCGGCTGGTGTGGGCATGGTTGCCTGCGCCGCGCTCATCGTGCCGATCACGGTGCCGCGTGAGCTTTCACAGCGCACGGGGATCGAGCTGTCGGGAGCGGTCTGGTCGCCGGTGCTCTCTCGCTACGTGCTGGTCTCGGACGACGTGAACGAAGAGGAAGCGAAGCACGAGCCGCTACTGTTCACGTTGAGTGAGTCGGGCCAGCTCGATGCTGCGCCGATCCGGATCGAGGGCATCGCCGAGCTGAATGACCCCGAATCCATCACCGCCGGCCCCGATGGCACGCTGTTCGTGTGTACTTCGCACTCCGTGAACAAGAAGGGTCATCTGCCCGAGAGCCGCCGTCGCCTGCTCCAGCTCGCTGTTGGCGCCGATCGTCAGGTCAAGGTGCTCGGCCAGTTGGATCTGAGCGTCGCTCGCGGCACCGACGGCAAGCCGCCCTGGGGCGCGGGCTCGTTGGACATCGAGGGCATCGCGTTTCGCGACGGAGCGCTGTACATCGGGCTCAAGTCGCCGCTCGCTGGCGATGGCAGCGCCGTCATCTTGCGTCTGCCGAACGTGGTAGTTTCGATTCAGTCGGGCGTCGTTCAGGATGGCGCTCTCGCGCCTTGGTCACGCTCGCGCTTCTGCGTCCCGCACGACGGCAAATCGGTGTGCGAAGGCATTGCCGATTTGGCGTTTTTGCCGGACGGAAGTCTGCTGATCACCGCCAACGCCCCGAAGGGCATGCCGAGCGACGGCGGCGGCTCGCTGTGGAAGCTCGCTGCCCCGAACAGCGCACCCACGCTGCTCAAACGTTTCGAAGGCTTGAAGCCCGAGGGCGTCGCTTTGGCGCCCGACCACACCACGGCCATCGTCGTCTTCGACACCGATGGTCGCCAGCCGCTTTGGATTCGGTGGCCCCTCTGATCATGAAGTCTGCGAGCAGATTGTTGTGGCTGGCCTCGGCACTGGCCGCTTGCGGATCCTGGGCCGCGAACGCCCAAGCCGAAGAGAACGCACCCACTACGTCGAACGTCGACCTCTCCGACGAAGCTCGGTTGGTCCGCTTCGCGCTCGCTCACAATCCGGATCTTCGTGCCGTGCGCTGGGAGCAGGACATCGCCAGCGCCGGAGTGAGCAGCGCTGCGGCGCTCTCCAATCCGGTGGCGCGCGGTGAGTGGCTGCACGTACAATCGCCCTCGGATTACGGCTGGGGGCTCGGTCTCGAGTGGGCACCACCGCAACCGGGCGTGTACGGCGCCGGCAAAGACGCAGCCCGTTCCCGAGTCCGCGCCGTCAAGGCCGATTTCAGCGAGCGCGCGGCGGATCTCGAGGCTGCGGTGCACCGCAGCTACGCCCAGGTCGGCGCGCTCGAAGAAGAGATCGCGCTTGCCGAGCAGTCGGTCGCGACGCGCCGCTCCGTGCATCAAGCCGTGAAGGAGCGTCTGGCACATGGCGCTGCCAGCCGCATCGATCTCAGCCTAGCGGCGGTGTCCTTGGCTCGCGGCGAGCAAGAGCGGGACTTGCTCGAGCTCGCGCGAGCGACGGAAGTGACGGCGCTCGAGGCGCTCGTCGGGCTACCCGCCGATCGAGCCATCGACCCAAAGAGCCACGCCCAGGCCGATCGAGCGGCGCCCACGCCGAGCCCATCGCCTAGCGCGGCGAGCCTCGAGCAGCGCGCCGTGGCTCAGCGCCCCCAGCTCCAGGCCGATTCCGCGCGCGCCGATGCCGCGGACTCGACCCTGGAAGCGGAGCGCGCCAAGCGTTGGCCGTGGCTCGCCTTGCAAGCTCGCTATCGCCGCCACGATCAGTCGACCTATCCGGATGACGTGACGCTCGGTCTCGAGCTCAGCTTGCCGATTTTCAATCAGAATCCCGGGCCAATCGCGGCCGCGGAGGCGTCGCGGCGGCAGCTCCGGGACGTCGCTGCCGCCCATCGCTTCAGTATCGAGCGCGATGTGCGCGGTCTGCGCGCGGAGAGTGAGCGCCGGCGCGAAATCGCCGAACACTATGCTACCTCGATCGCGCCCGTGTTGTCGGAGCACGCAGCGCTGGTGAAGCAAGCGCTCGCAGGCATGGAGTTGGATCTCACTGCGCTGCTGGCTGCGGAAGACTTGGTCACCAAGGGCGGCATCGAGTACTTGGAGGCGCGGCTGGCTCAGCGCAAAGCAGAGATCGCGTTGGCGCGCGCGCTCGGCGAATACGGGCGTGCCGCGGGGAGCCAGTGACGCGGTTCGCGCTCTCGGCAGCTTGTGCCACCCTCGAGCTTCGCGCGTGGCACTTCGGTCTAGCCGCAACGCTCTACGCGGTGTCCGCCTGTCAAGCGTCGACGAATGAAACCGAGAGCAACGACGCGAGCGTCGCGGATGGCCGCTCCCTGACGTCAGCGCTCGGTTTGCAGCTCGTTGCCGAGAAGAAGCTGGCCAAGCTGCTCCCCAAAAGGGACAGCTACGAGGCCAGCGGCATCGTGGCATCCAGCGGCACGCTGTACGTGGCCTCCGACAACCTGACCGCCATCGCCGCGATCGATACCTCACTCGGAGATGGCTCGCTAGGTCCTGGGGACGCCACGGAATCCCAGTACGAAGCCATCACCGCTACGGACGATGGTCGCTTCTTCGCCATGATTGAAACCGTGAGCGAGACCGATGCCCGCGCGGAGATCGCGGAGCTCGACTCCAACACGGCTTTACTCGGCCAGGCCTTCACGGACACCACCTTCGAGCACGTGAACAAGGGTTTCGAAGGTGTCGCCTGGCTGCGCGTATCGGGCAACGAATACCTGCTCGCGCTGTGCGAAAACAACAACTGCAAAGACGACGACAGCCCCGCCGGTGAAGGTCGCCTCAAACTGTTGGCCAAGGTCGACGGCGTGTGGGCGACCCAAGCTTCACTCAAGCTGCCCGAGTCCGTCGCGTTCCTGAACTATTCCGATCTCGCCTTGCGCGACGACGGCGAGGGCAACTTCACGGCCGCGGTCGTGTCGCACAAATCATCCGCTCTGTGGCTCGGCAAGCTCACGACGTCACCCTGGTCGCTCGGCGGGCCCAGTACGTTTTACGTTTTTCCGCGCACCGAAGACGGGGCCGTGCAGTACTGTTCGGTCGAGGGCATCACCTTCCTCGGCCCGACCGTGCTGGCCGCCGTCTCGGACAAGGGCGACGGTAGCGCTCCCTGCACGGACAAAGAAGAGTCGATTCACATTTTTCAGCTGCCGCAATGACGCGCTTCGAATCCAAGCTCCGAGGATGATATGGCTAGATCTCTTTCTGCTCTCGTTCTGTCCACCGTGGTCGCGGTCGTCGCTCTGCCTGCTTGTTCGAGTGATTCGCCCGCCAGCAAGGCGAACGCCAACCCGAACGCGGTCGCCTTCAACGAGATCAGCGCCGCGGGTGACGAGTGGCTCGAGCTGTACAATACCGGCACGAGCGATTTCGACCTGAGTGGCTATGGCATCACCGACACCGATAAGGCGACGGGCGAAGCGCGCGTCACGAAGGCGATGCGCTTCCCGAACGGCACCAAGCTGCCGGCAGGTGGCTACGTGCTGGTCTTGCTCGGTAAGAGCAACTCGACTCCGGGCCCGTACTCAGCTGACGCTTGCTTGCCAGGGGTGGCTGTCGGCTGCTTTTATGCGTTATTCTCGGTCAGCGAAGCGCGCGGCGAGGCCGTGCACCTGCTTGCCCCGGACAACAGCGAAGTGTCGAGCATCATTTACCCTGCAGATTTGGCGTTCGAAGCTGGAGCAGGGCTCACGGCGTGCCGGCTCCCGGATGGTACGGGCGGCTTGACGACCTGCAGCGCCACGCCCGGCGCTGCAAACGCGGCTCCGTGATGGGTTCGGGGGCGCGCGCTCGACCCCCGTCGTCCGAGCCACTTTTGGCGCTGGCTGCCTGCGCGCTTACGACGCTGGCAACGACCGCGTGCACCTCGCAAGTCAACCGATCGCGCAGTGACGACAGGCCCAGTGCGCACTTCGCGGCGATGCCCGTCGCCGTCAGCGTGAGCCCGGAAGCGTCGGCCCCAGCGCTGGCGACCGACGCGGATTGCAGCTCTCCGAGCTGCGCGGATGCGGATGTCGCTCAACGCTTCGTGATCATCGGCGACTACGGAGCTTCCGGTCCGGACGAGGCGAAAGTCGCCGCGCTCGCCCGCAGCCTGAAGCCGGACTTCATTGCCACGACCGGTGACAATAACTATCCGCTCGGCGCCGCCGAAACCATCGACGAAAACGTGGGCCGCTACTTCCACGACTTCATCGCGCCCTACACCGGCAGTTTCGGCAACGGCGCGAGCGAGAACGCGTTCTTCCCGAGCCTCGGCAATCACGATTGGTACTCGCAGAGCGCGCGCCCGTACCTGGACTTTTTCTCGCTACCCAACAACGAGCGCTACTACGACGTCGTGCGAGGAGCGGTGCAGCTGTTCGCGTTGGACAGCGATCCGAACGAGCCTGACGGCACTAGCTTCGATTCAACGCAAGGCCGCTGGCTCGAGCAGCGCCTCAAAGCATCCACGGCGCCGTGGCGGGTGGTGTACTTCCACCATCCTCCCTATTCGTCCGGCCCGCATGGCTCCACGCTCGGGATGCGTTGGCCGTTTCGAGAGTGGGGAGCGAGCGTCGTGTACTCGGGTCATGACCACACCTACGAGCGCTTCGACGTGGCCGGCTTTCCGTACATCGTCAACGGCGTCGGTGGCAAAGATCTGTACCAGCTCTTGCAACCGTTACCGGGAAGCGTCGTGCGCCACGCCGACGTGCATGGTCTCGTGCTCGTCACGGCCAGCGCGACCGAGCTGGTGAGCCGCTTCTTCGACTCGCGCGGGCAGCAGCTCGACCTGCTGCGTATCACGAAGCCCTGAAAGTTTGTTAGGCTGCGGCTCTTGGCCGAGAGCAGCCCGCCGGACCGCGAGTCAGCAGCGCGTCGCGCTCCGTTTCGCGCGCCTCGGCCGTGGTTCCTGCTGTGCGCCGTGATCGTGGTCACCATCCTCAGCTACGTGCCCGTCCTGGGCGCGCCGTTCGTGTGGGACGACCATCACCTGATCGAGGACAGCCAGCTGATTCAGGAGCTACACCCGCTGCGCGACTACTTCGGCCAGTCCTTCTGGCAGTCGGACGAGCTCGGTCGAGGTCGCGCGTACTATCGCCCGCTGACGATCCTGAGCTTGGCCGTCGATCATCAGCTGTATGGAGACGGGGCGGGCGGCTATCACCTGAGCAACCTGCTCGTTCACGTGCTGTCCACGGCGCTGCTGTTTCGCTTGCTCTGCGCGCGCGGCGCGTCCGGACCCGCAGCGGCAGCGGGCACCGCGCTTTGGTCGCTCTATCCGAGGCTTACCGAGGCCGTGGCTTGGATTTCCGGCCGAACTGACGTCCTCGCCACCTGCTTCGTGCTCGCGGCGTTGCTCGTCCAGTCCCGCCCTGGGGTCGCTCGGCGTTTTGCCTGCGGCCTTTTGCTGTTCCTGGGCTTGCTATGCAAGGAGGTCGCGCTGGCGGGCGTGGCAACGGTCTTGGTGCTCGAGCTGGCGCCTGCTGGGCCTTGGCTCGTGCGCGCGTGGCGCGCGCTGCCCGCGCTGCTCGCGCTTTCGGTGTACGCGGTGTTGCGCGCGCTTGCCTCGGGCGTCGCGCCAATGGGCTCGGTTCCGCCCGGCACCCTGCTGCTCCGCGCGCTGGCGGCGACCGGCCAATACCTGGTGATGTTCCTGACGCCGTGGCTGCCGAATGCCCAAATCGGACAACTTTCGAAGCCGCACGCGGCGTATGCCGTCCTCGGTGGCGTGGTGCTGCTTGCGCTGGGCGTCGCCTTGCTGCGTTTCAGAGCGCGCCTCACGCTTGCGGCCTGGAGTGCGCTCACGCTCAGCCTATTCAGCTTGGGCATGGTTCTGCACATCGTGCCTTTTTTCAGCAACGTCATCGCCGCGGATCGTTTCTTGTACTTGCCGCTCGCGGGCGTCGCGTTGTTTCTGACCCCCGCGCTCGCGGCACTCGCCCAGGCTCAGCTCCAGGTCTTCGCGGCGGTCTGCGCGCTGCTCGTAGTTTCGTTCATCGGGGCAACGTTCGTGCGCGCGGCAGCTTGGGCGGACGACGTCGAGCTTTGGACCGACACCTTCCGTGACAATCCCGACAACCGACACGTGGCCTGCACTCAGCTCGGTCGCTTGTACGCGAGCGCGGGGCTCTTGCCCCAGGCCGTTTCTCTGTATGAAGGCTGTGCGGTCACGTCGAGCAGCCGCTTCCTGTTGCTCAGTAACGCGTCTGCAATTCTGGCGCGCGCTGGGCGCTACCGTGAGGCGCTCGCCGTGCTCGATGGCTTGGACGAGACCGAGCGCAACCGACCGCTAGTGATCCTGAATCAGGCGTTGCTCGAGATCTCGCTGGCTGACTTTGGCGCGGCTCGCGCCGCGATTGCCCGCGCGCTCAAGGCGGACCCGCACTCGGCCAGTGCCCTCAACCTGTCACGACAGTTGCCCTCGGTCGAGCAAGCGCGCCACAAGCTCGACACCTTGCCCGTTGGTGCTTCGGCGCTCGAGCGCGCTCGCGTGTTGCAACGGCTCGGCTTGACGTCGGAAGCCGTGCAGGCCTGGCAAGTTGCGCTCGAAAGTAGCACCCTCGCGCCCGAGCAGTTTCGTGAGGGCTCCACGTTCCTACTCAGCCAAGCAGACGACCAGACCGTCGAACGCTTGCACCGCGCTCACCTCACCGAGCTCGGTTTGCCGCAAAACTCTGATCTCGAGCTCGGTTACACCGCGCGCCACGAGCTCAGGCTGCGCTTGCTCGCCGTTTGGCCTAGCCTCGGCGTTCCGCTGCGCGCGTTGCCGGCCCAGGTCGGTCCCTGAGTCGCCATGCGACGACGTACGATGACCGCGCGCGTGCTTGCTGCTTATCGTCGCCTGGGGCTCTTGGTTTGGCTGAGCTTGCTCTCGTTGCTGATCGCGGTGTCCCTGCATCATTGGAGTCGGCTTCCGAGCTCGTACACTTGGCTCAAGCCGCTTCGCACGCTAGAGAGCGTGCTGCGTTTACCGCGGTTTCCGGTGCTCGTGATCGGCGCGTATGGGCTGGGCGCCTGGGCCTGGCGCGGGGCATGGGACGTCGAGGCGGGCGCGCGTCGGCTCGCCCGCGCTTGGCCGATTCGTCACTCGCTCCCGCCCGTGTTGCGCGCATTGCTATGCGTCGCAGGCGTCGTGTTCGGTGACGCGCTGCTGGCCGACGGCGAGCGAGACCTGCCGGATCTCTTGGCCCTCGTGCTGCTTGGCTTGGTCGTCGCGGGTCATCGCCCCACGCGCAAGCAGCTCGCTCGCGAGCTCGGTTACCTCCTACTGAGCTCGGCCATTTTCCTGACGGTTTGTTACTTCTACACCATCGTGAAAGCGCTCACGCTGTGCACGGATCGGCGCTTCGATCTGGCGATCATCGGACTCGAGAGCACGCTGTTCGGCGCCCCGCCGCACCGAGCGCTGGCCCTTTGGACCGCCGCACACCCGGACTTCGCGCAGCTCTTCGATTGGGCGTACTTCCGCTTCTTCGAGCACATGACGCTCACGACGGTGCTGCTGGTCGCGCTCAGAAAGCGCGCGCTTCGGACCGAGTACCTCGCGGCCTTGGCACTCTGTTACTTGATCGGCGGCCCGCTCTATCATCTGTTTCCTGCCCTCGGCCCCAGCTACTTCGAGCCTCGCTATTTCGAGTTCCTCCGAGATCCCGGCATGCTTACGGGCACGGTTCGCCGCTCCCTGCAGCTGAACACCGAAGGCGTTTTGCACGGTACCGCGCGGCAGGTTCGGACGTGGAGCTACATCGCTTGCATGCCCAGCCTGCACGTGGCGCACGAGTTGGTCATGCTCTACTACGTGCGCTCGTGTAAGCCTGCGTTCTTTGCCTCGCTGTTGTTCACGCTCCTGACGCTGGTCGCCGTCGTCGCGCTCGGCTGGCACTACCCGCTCGATTCACTGTTCGGCGCGCTAGTCGCCGCGCTTGCTATCGCGGTGGCGCGCTCGCAGCGCCGCACGCTGTTGCCGAGCGAGTTTTCTTCGCTCGAGGACGAGGACGCGCCTCCCGTAAGACCCGTCGTCTTGCCCTTCGTCAGAGCGTACTTGGCCGCGCTTCGCCGGGCACGGCCCTTGCGCTGACGCTCGCCTCGGTCCAACTCCGCGTCGGCCCGAGGCAAGCGCGAGAAAACGCCTCAGAGCAGCGCTAGGATGTCGTTCAGCGTCTTGCTCGGTCGGAGCGCGAGGGTCGCCTTGGCGTCGTCGGGCTGGTAGTAACCGCCGACGTCGACCGGCTTGCCTTGCGCCGCGACGAGCTCCTTCACGATCACGTCCTCGGCTGCCGCGAGCTTGGCTGCGATGGGAGTGAACAGGGCCTTCAGCTCGCTGTCCGTGCTCTGCGCCGCGAGCTCCTGCGCCCAGTATAGGGCCAGGTAAAAGTGGCTGCCGCGGTTGTCGATTCCGCCGACTTTGCGCGACGGTGACTTGTCGTTCTCCAGGAACTTGCCGTTCGCGGCGTCCAGCGTCTCGGCCAGCACCTTGGCTTTGGCGTGCTTGAACACGATGCCCACGTGCTCGAACGATGCCGCGAGCGCGAAGAATTCACCGAGCGAATCCCAGCGCAGGTAGCCCTCCTCCAAGAACTGCTCCACGTGCTTGGGCGCCGAGCCGCCAGCGCCCGTCTCGAACAAGCCGCCGCCGTTCATCAAGGGCACGATGGACAGCATCTTGGCGCTGGTCCCAACTTCGAGGATTGGGAACAAGTCAGTCAAATAATCACGCAGCACGTTGCCGGTGACCGAGATCGTATCCTGACCCTTGATCAAGCGCTCGAGTGTGAATTCGCAGGCCGCCGCCGGCGGTAGCACGCGAATGTCCAAGCCGTTGGTGTCGTGATCTTTCAGGTACTTTTCGACCTTGAGCAAGATTTGCGAGTCGTGCGCGCGCTTCTGGTCGAGCCAGAACACCGCCGGTGTGTTGCTCAGCCTCGCGCGGTTCACCGTGAGCTTCACCCAATCCTGCACCGGCGCGTCTTTGGTCTGGCAGGCACGCCAGATGTCTCCCGCGTCGACATCGTGCTCGAGCAGCACGCTGCCGGTGCTGTCCGACACACGCACCTTGCCCTTGGCGGTGATCTGGAAGGTCTTGTTGTGCGAGCCGTACTCTTCCGCGGCCTGCGCCATCAAGCCCACGTTGGGCACGGAGCCCATGGTCTTGGGATCGAACGCGCCGTGCTTCTTGCAGAAGTCGATCGTAGCTTGATACACGCCGGCGTAGCTGCTGTCCGGAATCACCGCGATGGCATCTTGGAGCTTGCCCTGCGCGTCGTACATCTTGCCGCCGGCGCGGATCATCGCCGGCATCGAAGCGTCCACGATCACGTCACTGGGCACGTGCAAGTTGGTGATGCCGTTATCCGAGTTGACGTAAGCGAGGCCCGGGCCTGCGGCATAGGCGGCCTGAATGTCGGCCTGAATGTCGGCTTGCTCGGCCTCGGGCAAGCTCTGGATTTTGCCCACCAGATCGCCGAAACCGTTGTTCAGATCTACGCCCAACTTGGTGAACGTGGCGCCGTGCTTGGCAAACAGGTCCTTGAAGAACACCTGCACCGCGTAACCGAAGATGATCGGGTCCGAGACCTTCATCATGGTCGCTTTGAGGTGCAGCGAGAACAGCACGCCCTCGCGCTTGGCGCGCGCGATTTGCTCTTCGTAGAAGGCGACCAAGGCGCTTTTTCGGAGCACGGTCCCGTCCAGGATTTCCCCGGCTTTGAGCGGAGTTTTGTCCTTCAGGACCACGACCTTGCCGTCAGTGCCGACGAATTCGATCTTCGCGTCCGTGGCGGTGGCCACGGTGACGGACTTTTCGTTCGAGAAAAAGTCGTTCTGACCCATGGTGGCCACGGTCGTCTTCGAATCGGAGGACCACTTGCCCATCGAGTGCGGGTGCTTGCGCGCGTAGTCCTTCACGGCCTTCGGCGCCCGACGGTCGGAGTTGCCTTCGCGCAGCACGGGATTGACCGCGGAGCCCTTGACGCGATCGTAACGCGCCTTGGCGTCTTTCTCCGCGTCGGTCTTGGGCACCTCCGGATAGTCCGGCACCGCATAGCCGTGGGCCTGGAGCTCGGCGATCGCTTCCTTCAACTGCGGCACCGACGCGCTGATGTTGGGCAGCTTGATGATGTTCGCCTCGGGCTTGAGCGTGAGGGCACCCAGCGCGCCGAGGGTGTCAGGCACCTGTTGCGCGGGCGGCAGCAGCTCCGAAAACACGGCGAGGATGCGGCCGGCGAGCGAGATGTCGCGCAGCTCGACGTTGATCCCCGAGTGCTTCGTGAACGCCTGCACGATCGGCAGCAGGGAATAGGTGGCGAGCAGAGGCGCCTCGTCGGTCTTCGTGTAAATGATGGTGGGCTGTGCGGACATGGTGGAAATTGGGCGGATTCTGCCATCTAACGGCGGGCTAGGGAAGCTCGCGCGCAGGCTGACGTATCATCGCGCAATGTGGGATTACACGGGGCTTTCTGGGGTCTTCGGGCGCGCGTTGGCGCTGCCCGTGTGTCTGTTGGCGGTGAACTGCGTCGCGTGCAGCTCTGAGAGCAGTAGCGGTGCTAAGTCCGGATTGTTCGATCAGGACCCGTATTGTCCTGAAACATCCGTGCTTCGGATCGCGGGTAGCGTCGGGACGGGCGCCATCGCTGACACTCGCATCGAGAACATCAACGCCGGTCTGGAGAACATCGGCAGCCCGCGGTTCTACACGCCGCTTACCACGCTGGCGCCGCTCGCGAGCAATCAGCTCGCGCTCTCCATCGATTGGGCGAGCTCACTTGCCTACGGTGATAGTGCAGCGACGACGGACGGTTCCCTGACTTTGCCGGCGAATCATCCCGAAGCAGGTCAATCGTTCTGCGTGACGAAAGCCGAGGTCGGTTTCGTCGAGGGGGGCGCCGAAGACGGTGTCTTCAAATTCGCAATTACGGAGATCGCCAGCAACACGGCGACCACCATTCCGTATCCACACCCCTGCATCCCCGCGGACAAGAAGCTCGCGGTCGACATCCGCGGCTGTTACCGCTGAGCGCCGTTCAGAACGTCCCGGCGAGGCCCAACGTGTTGAACCCGACGACGGGGATCACGTGCGGCTCGTTGCTCTTGGCAGATTTGCTCGAGCCACTGCTCAGATCGATGATCAGGAACGTGACGCCCGCAACTACGCCCACGCCGCCGACGACCAAGCCGGCTACACCCAGCGTACGCTGCGAATCGGCGTCGCTATCTTTGGATTCGAATTGCTGGCGTAGCGCCCCACAGTTGCCCTGAGCATTGACCGTGCGGCATTGGCTGAACAGCTTGTCTGCCTCGTCGCGCGTGCCGCCCGATTTGAGCAAGAAATACGTGCCCACACCGAGGCCCACCGCGCCCACGCCAAACGACACGTAAGACGCGATCCGCAGCCCCGAACCTTTTACCTCGGAGGTGTCCGTCGTCAGCGGACCGCTCTGTGGCGAGGCCACGCTGCTCGTCGCGGGCTCGGCGGCTCCGGCAACCGGTGCGGCGGCGGCGGCTGGCACGCCGGTCGAGCGCACCTTGAGCACGACGGTTTGCTTGGCTGCCTCGGCGAACGTCACCGTGACGGGATCACCGGTGGCGGTGCCGCTCGCCTTGAACGTGTGCTGGCCGGGATCGGCGGGCAAAGGGATACCGATCATGGCTGCGGGCAGTGAAGTCGAATCCATTTGCACGGTCACGCCGTCGGCCGGTGCACCCTGCAGCGTCACGGTGACGTAGGGCAGGCGTGCGTCGACGGTGGGCAACTCTTGCTCGGCCGCGTTCTGCGCGTCGCTGAACGCTTTCGGCGCATTGGGCTTCAACGTTTCGCGAGTGATCTTCAGGTACGTCTCGTGCGCGGCGACCAGGCGGCCGAGCTTGGCTTGCGAACGCGCCAAGAACAGCAAGTGCGGCGGTGCGTGCACGAGCGACTCGGCGCGCGTGAAGGAGTCGATGGCCTTGTCGTATTGCCCGGCATCGAAGGCTTGCCGTCCGCTATTGGCGGCATCGCGCGCCGTGGCGCGTTCCAGATCGGTCTGTGCCTGCGCAACGCCGGCGGTCAGAAGAAGGAGTGCACCCGGGACGAGATAGGAAATGAATCGCATGATCGGTTCGGGGGCATCGTAGAGGGCTTGCGACGCGGCGCCAACTCCCCTCGTAAACTAGCCGAGATTGCTGGTTTGGGCGCGTAAACGTGCCGGGTCGTCCGCTCGAAACAGGAACGCGAATGCGATGAACGCGACCCACATCAACGCCAACTGCTCGAGCATCACGGCCCCGCCGTGCCGCTCGAAGAGGTAGCTCGAGATCGCGGGGCCGAGCAGCATCCCTGCGGCGTAAAAAGCGTTGTAGATGGAGGTGGCGCGCTCGTATTCGGCGGGGTGCACGATCACGCCCTGCAGCGCCAAGCTCACGGGCGAGATGCTGGCCAAGCTTGCGCCCGCGACGAACACCGCCAGGCACATCAACGGAAACGAAGTGAGCCAGGCGAAGCCCAGCACCATCGTCATGCCGATCGTGCCCAGCACGCGCATGGTGAGCAAGTGACCATGACGGTCGCCCAGGCGCCCCGCGTAGTTGGAAAAGAGCAGCATGCCGCCGGCGAAGAACGCTGGAATGAGCTTGGTCGAATCGCTTGCGATGTGGCGCTCGTTGACCAAGAACACGGGCAGGAACAAGACCACGCTGGCCTGGAAGTAACCGTAGGCGAACGTGCCGAAGCACGAGGTCTTGATGCGCCAGAGGAGCGAAAGTGCCGAGCCGCCCACAGCGTGCTGACCGGCAGTCGTCGGGGCGCTGTGCTCGTGGCGCAGATCGGGGTCCAGGCGCAACAGCACGTAAGCGCTCGTGCACATCGAAATTACGCCGGCCGCGATGTAGATGAACTTGATCGGAAAGGCACTGAACAGCCAGGCCAAAGCAGGGCCGAGCACGTAGCCGCAGCCGACGGCGATCGCGTACAAGCTGGTGGCGAACGCCTTGTTCTCCTTGCCGCTCCGCGAGAGCAGGATCGACTCGGAGTTCACCCACACGCCGACCGAACAAGCGCCGTCGAAGAAGCGCAGCGCGGCGATCGCCTTGAACGAGGTCAAGAACGGAAAGCAGGCGATGGCCACAGCGTAGCCGGCCAGCGAAATAGCCAGCAGGCGCTTGTTCGTAAAGCGGCGTGCCAGCGGGCCCATGGGCAACGAAAACGCGACGATGCCGCCCGCGAACCAAGCGGCGAGCTTGCCGATGTCGGTCTCCTTGAAGCCGTTGCCGTTCAGGAAGATGCCGAGCACCGAGATGGCCATGCCGTAGGCCGTACCCAGGGCCAACGTGATGCCGTAGATCCGCCACATGTTCGGATCGGGCACACGCTCGAAGAAGCTCGAAAAAAGGCGAGCGCTCGTCTTCGGGGGATTCTCCCCCGCGCCCGCTGAAGTGAATTCAGCGGGGCTCCACCCCCGAGTTTGGGGCCCCGGCCCCAAACCGTCCGGTTCTAAAGGCATTGGCTCGGGGCTGGCGTGAGTGTCGCCACTCATTCCGCAGCGACAGGCAGCGCTTCTTCGCTCGCTCTGACGAAAGGCAGCACCGTGCCCAGCTTGCTGCGCGCGCTGGTCAACGCCGCCTCGGCCATCTCGGGCGCCTTCTCCTTGGCGATCTCGAGCAACTCTTTGCTCGCCTCACGCACCAACGCGGCCGCGTTGCTGGCCTTGGTCGGAGCGCTCTCTACGCCTTCGCGCGCGAACACGCTCAGCTTGTCGAACAGCGAGCGAGCCGAGCGCGCCATCAGCTCGAACCGTGATTTCCCGTACACTTCAGCGACTTCGTGCACGAGATCGGCCGAGGTCGAGGCGGCGTAGTGCCCCGATTTGTGCAGCGGGGAAGCATAGCGCGGGTTGTCTTTCAAGAAGCTCTTCAGCTTGTCCACCGTGAGCCCGGTCTCCTCGAGCGCCTTGTCGAACTCGACCTGGGCCGCTTGGCGCGCCTTGAACAGGTACATCTGCACCCGGCTTTGGAAGTTCACGGCGCCGTCGCCGCTGGTCTCCACGGCGCAGAAGATGGTGCCCGGGAACTTCTCGTTGATCAGCGACTGCACGCCGTCGCTCACGCCCGAGCTCGGCATGCAGCCGAAGGGCTTCACGCTGAGCGTCATCGTGGCTTTGCTCTTCACCACGTTGAGGATCAATTTGCCGACCTCCATGTGGCCTTCGCCGCCGCGGAGATCGTTATTGTAGTAGGGCGCGGCCACTTCGGCGACCGCATCCATGTCCGGCAGGTGATAGCCGTAGAAGCCGCCCGCGTAGGCGAACGTCTGGAAAGCCGTGCGCAGGGCCTTGTCGCCCGCCCAGAGCCCGATCTTGCGCGTGAACACGCCGTACTCGCCCGTACCGCCGAGGCCATACTTGCTCTTGTCCATGCCACGCAGCGTGGCGCGCGAAGCGGTGTCGAAGCGGACCTCCCAGATGTTGTACAGAATCCAAGCCGTAACGAACTGGATGTCGGCTTCGGCGCCTTCCTTCTCGACGAAGCGCTGCAGCTGATAGTTGCCGTCGCCTTCGGTGGTCATGGCCCAGAACTCACCGATGATCGAGACCTTCGGCTTCGGAATGGTGCGGTCGACCTCCACCGTCTTGAAGATCTTCTTGGCGCGCATCAACGCGGCCAAAATGGACTTCTTGTGCAAGAGCGCGTCGCGGCAGATGTCCTTCGCCTGCGCGATGGCTGCATCGGTCGCGCCAGGCACCTTCTCGTACGGGCGCAAGCGGTAACCGATACCGTTGATCACGTCGCCCGCGATCAGCGACTTCAACAGGCCGATGAAGAAGGCCGGGTTGAGCTCGAGGCCGCTCGCCTCACCGGTGGCCTGGCTCAGGCCGCCCTGCTGCTGGAACAACATCACGCGGAAGCCGTCGAAGCCGGCGTCGCGCAGCGCCTTGCGATACTCCGTCACGTACATACCGAAACGGCACGGGCCACAGGCGCCAGCCGTGAGGAACACGTAGTTGTCGATCACTTCTTTGGTGGTCAGGCCCTTCTTGTCGCGCAAATGAATCAGGTACTGCACCAAGTTACCGACGGTGAAGTACGTCGGGTTACACTGCGATTTGTTGCCGAACTCTTTGCCCACGCTGAGTGCGTCGTAGTTCGGCGGGTCGAGCGGGATGGTGTTGTAGCCGAGCGCCGAGAACGCGCCGGAGACCAAGTAATCGTGGGCCATGGTCAGGCCGCCGATGAGCAGGGTGATTTTGCCCTTCTCCGACTTGGTGAACATCAGGTTCGCCATGTCTTCGACCCATTGCTGCTCGACCGCGATGCCCAAGCGCTTGCGCTCTTCGTCTTCGAACTTCTTCAGCTCGGCGTCGATGTCCAGCGCTTGCCCGGCGATCGGCAGCTTCTTCTTCACACTCGCGCCGTCGAAGCTCACTTGTTGGGTCATGGTCTTATCTCCCTGGAATCTGCTGTTCGCTCGAAAATCAACGAAACGTGGGTATACCGCTGGCTGGGGTCACTCGGCCGCGGGCGCGGCCTCTGCTTGCGTGGTCTTTTGCGAGAGGTCGATCGCGACGATCGAGCCATCCGCCTGCTTTCGTCCCAAACGAAACACGCCCTTCGGCGCTTCGACTTCGGCGGCGCGGCGGGACTCGTAGCCGCGCACGCGCTCCATGGTCTCGGCGATTTGTTTCTCGATCGCCGGATCGTGCTGCTTCTGGGCTGCGAGCTGGGCTTGCTTCAAGCCGAGCAGCTCGAGCCGCTTCTTCTCGATCGAGAGCGCCATCTCGCGCTTCTTGCCGGCCAAGTCTTCGAGCCGCTCTTGCGCGAGCCGCAAGGAGTGCGCGTAGGTCTTGACGCGGATCTTGATCGAGCCGCCGGGCTTGTTGGCGTCGATGTCGTGCAGCGCAGCGGACGGTGTCTTGGACGTTTGAATGATGTCCGCGATCAAGCCGTAGGTCGGCGCGTCGTGACCGCATTTGAAGCTCGATAGATCGAGCACCGCCACGTTCGGGTGGTGCGCCGCAAAGGCCGCGGCCCACACCTTCATCGCGCTGTTCACCGAGTAATTCTCGGGCCACACGTGGTTGATTTCGAGCGGGCTCTTGATGACTCCGCGCTCGAGCTCGTCTTTGTAATAGCGGTCGAGGTACTCGCGATCCTTCGGGATCGAGCGGATGCTCAAGATCGGATAACCGAGCACCTGGAACTCGTCCGGGATACCGTGATTCAGGCCCGGATCGGCGTGATACGGACGATTCAAGACCAAGATCGCGATCCGGTCCTCGGCCTCGACCGTCTCCAAGATGGCGCGACCCTTGTCCTGAAGATCGAGATCGAACGCCTTGAGGGCTTTCCACGCTTCCTTACAAGCGTGATCGTTCTCGTCCTCGGTGATCTCGAGGCGATCCTTCCAGGTCTCGAACATGCGGCGCGCGAGCAGCGTGGGCTCCTCGAACGACAGCGCAGGGTCGAGGTACTCCATGTTGCGCACGGCGAAGAAGTCGACCTCCTTGGTGAAGGCCGCCTTGGTCACGTCCGGCGTGCCGGCCACGATCGGACACGAGGCGTTGTCCTGCGTGTCGACCACGAAGTTGTTCACGTGGGTGAGGATCGGGAAGAAGATGTAGTTGAGCGGCTTATTGCGCTCCGGCTCGTGCTTGTGGAAGAGCAGGTTGTGAATGTGCGACTGCACGACCTTGCTCGGGAAGCACGGGTCGATCGAGCCGTATTTCCCGCCTTCGACCCATGTTTCCTCGGTCGTCGCGTCGCTCCACACCACGTTCGACTTACCCATTCCGAGAGCCTCGAAGTAGGTGCGGAAGAAGGGCGCGGTGCTGTACATGTTGAGCACGCGCGGCAGGCCCACCCGGATGCGCTTGCGGCGCTTCCAGGCATCCTCGCTCGAGCGCTCGAAGGGGCGGGTGACGGCTTCGCGCTTCACGCGAAATAGCGTCTTCGTGACCTTCACGTCTTCCACCGGCGAGCCGGCGGCCGGCATCGGCGCCCACTCGTAGAAGTGCACGAAGGCGCGCTCGCCCTCGTAGTTCACGATGTTCGGGAACTCGGCGGCTGTCTTGCGCCGCTCTTCCATGAGCGACAACATCGCTTCCTTGCTCTCGACCGTGCCCTTCTCGCAGGAAAAACCCGAGATGTAGCGCGTGCTCGAACCGTCCGGGCGCGTGGTGTCGATGAACGTGCGCTTGCACTCGTTCGGACAGAAGTGACACACCGTCTCTTCGTCGTTCTTCGTCTTGTACTCGAGGTTCAGCGCGGCTTCGATGCCGATGAAGCGCGTCACGCCGCTGCGCTTGTAACGGCGCAGCGTCTCGATCGCCGCGCCTATGGCGCCGGCTTCACCCGTGTGCGGGTGCACGAACACCTGGCCACCCGGCACGCGCTGCTTGATGTAATCGACTTGGGCTTTGACGGCGGCCAAGTTGTACTGTGTGCCGCCCTGCAGCACGAACTTGGTCCCGAGCGAGGCCAGGCGCGGGATCTGCACCACGTACTGCCACACGTTCTTCGGCAACACCTGCGCGAGCCCGGCGAGCAGCTCTTCCTTCTGGTAGCCCTCTTTCTGGAAGTTCACGCGGTCCGAATCGAGGAACACCGCGCAGCCGTAGCTGAACTTCGGCGCCAATTCGGCCTTGAACGCGGTATCGGCGTATTCGGTGACCGGAATGCCGAACTGATCGGCCATCGCTTGCAGCAGCATGCCGTTGCCGGCGCTACAGCTGTTGGACAGCTTGAAGTTTTGGATGTCGCCGTTCTTCATGAACAAGACCTTGATGTCCTGCCCGCCGATGTCGCAGATCACGTCGACGTCGCCGAAGAAGTGCACCGCGCTCATCATGTGCGCGACGGTTTCGACGATGTTCACGTCGGCCATCACGCACTCTTCGAGCACGTCCGCGGCGTAGCCCGTGGCACCGAAGCCGACGCACTCGAGCGTCGCGCCTTGGCTCGTGACCTGCCCCTTGATGTTGGCCAAGAGCTCTTTGGTGTCCTGGATCGGGTTGCCCTTGGACAGCTGGTAGGCCTTGACCAAAAGCTCGCCGTCTTCGCCGATCAGCACGGCCTTCGAAGATGTCGAGCCGCCGTCCAGCCCGATGATGCCCTTGACGTGCTGGCCCGGCTGGAACGTGGCGGGCACGAACTTCGGGATGCGATACATTTCCTTGAAGTCCGCCATCTCTCGCTCGCCGGAAGAGAGCGGGGGGCCCGCCTGATCGCCGAGGCGCGCGCGGCGTCCGTTTTGAATGAAGTCGCGCAGGCCGTCGACGCCGTTGAAGCGCCCAGCCTCACCACCTTCGGCAATGCCGAACATGGCCGCGCCGAACGCCGCGTACAGCTCGGCGTTCTTGGGCACGAAGATCAGTTCCTCGATCGGCACGTCCTTCGGGTACTCGAAGCCGCGATCGCGCCACGTCTCGGGGATACGCTTACGCCAGCAATCCTGCAAGAACGGCAGGTAGGTGTTCGGACCGCCGAGCAGGAGCACGCGCGGCTTCAGCGTATTGCCGCGGGTCAAGACGCTCAGGTTCTGGAGCACGATGGCGTCGGCCAGCGAGTTCAGCACCTCGTCCTTGGGGATGCCGGTCTTCACCAAGTTCACGATGTCGGTCTCGGCGAAGACACCGCACTTGGCCGCCACGTGGTGCAGCTTCTCGTCGTTGAAGCGCAGTGAGGTAGCAAAGCCTGGCTCCGCGCCGACCTTGATCATGCACTTGTCGATCGTGGCGCCCGTGCCCGACGCGCACTTGTCGTTCATGGACGTACCGGCCGTCTTGGCGCCGGTCTGCGCGTCCTCTTTGAACATGATGATCTTGGCGTCTTGCCCGCCCAGCTCGATCACCGAGAGCACGTCTGGATGCTTGTATTCGACGGCCAGGGTGACCGCGTTCACTTCCTGAACGAACTTCGCGCCCGTTGGACCTGCGAGCGGGCCCGAGCCAGAGCCCGTGACGAACATCTTCCACTTGTCTTTGGGCTGGTCCGGGAAGGCGGCGAGGATCGTTTCCAGCAACTCGAGCACCTTCTCGGGCTGCTTGGTGTGGTGACGTTGGTAGTCGTTCCACAGGATGTCTTTGGTGACCGGATCGATCACGGCCGCTTTCACGGTCGTCGACCCCACGTCCATCCCGATCACCAGCTCGCGCTCGCCGACGTGTCCGCTCATTTTTGCTCTGCCCTCGGTGAAGGAGTGGCCGAGCGAACGCCCGGCAACTTTCAACTGACGCGCGTGTCAGTCTATCCTCCTCCGGGTTGCGGGATGCAAGCGCCGCGATTGTTTCGCGGCGATGACGTTCGTGTCAGTTCGAGCTGGCGAAAGACGGCTCAGCGGCCGGACGGCGCGCTGTGGCGCCGTTGCTCGGCGCAGGGCCCGGGACGACGGGCGTCATGATGCGCACCGCGGGCGGTTTTTTCCGCGGCTGATCGGCGATCTCCAAGAAGTCGTGCCCCAGCGCGACCCCGTATTGATCGGCCACATCGACGCGTAAGATCCAGGGCCCGGGCTTGGCGCTTGGTGGGACCACGGCGTGCAGGGTGTTGCCGTCTTGCGTGAAATTCACGTCCACCGGGTCGAGGCCGACGGTGACCGTGGGCACCATTTGCACGAACGTCGGGATCTCGCCGCCCGTTTTGGACTTGAGCTGGATGTCGATCGAGATCGGATCACGCGGCCACAACGCGCGTTGGGGTCCGATGCGCAGGTCCGCATACAGGCCGCGCGGCTCGAGCCGCGCGACGGCCGTGTCCAACACGCCGGGCATGCGGAAGCCAATCACCGTCTTCTGATTTCGGTACAAGCCGGCGCCCTGGGCGGCGGGGAAGTAACGACCCGCGCCTAGGTACGTCATCTCCAGGCCCTCGGTGTTCGTGAACTGAACTTGCTGCCCGGAGCCCAAGTAGATGGCCTGGTCCGTGGTGTAGCCGCCCGGAGGCAGCACGACGCCGATCACTCGCAACTCGGCCTCGGGCGTCCAGCTGCCCTCGATGCCGCGCGCGTCGACTGAGCGCAGCGCAAGCGAATAGCGACCCGCCTCGACGGGGGTAAAGCTCTCGACCAGCTCATTGCCGGTCGCGCTCCGCTGATCGACGACCTTGCCGTCCGGTAGGTGCCGCAGGCGCAGATCGTAACGCGAGGCACCTGGCACCGCCTTCCAACGGTAGCCGTGCATCGCCACGTTCTCGCTGGGCGCGAACCACATGCGTTGTCCGAGGGTCAAGGTCGGCCCAGGCAAGCCGGGCTTTGCAACCGCGTTCGGATCTTCTTTGCTCAGGGTTGCCTGAAAGCCGAGCGGCACGGTCTGCCAATGGTCGCTCAGCAGGGTGCGCATCTCACCATCCTGATTGACCGCGGTCGACTCACCTTCGACGACTCGGAAGGCGGCGTGACCCGCGGTGACCACCGCGCTCAACTTGCCCATGTTGGCGAGCACCGCGTTGCGACCGGCCTTGGGCAGCTCGACGTCCACGCGCCCGCTCTGTAGCGCGATGCTCCACGTCCAGGTGCGGGGACCTGGAGTCAGCGCGAGCAGCTGCGGTAACGAAAAGACACGCATTGACGAGTGCGGAGCAAGCATCAAGCGCGTGCGGCTCGGCAGCTCGATGACCGCGCCGCTGTCGGAGGTCGAGTAGAGCCCCTGCACGTTCTCGGGATTGCCCGACACCACCGCCGGCTTGCGCGGTCCGCTCTCCGCCCGTGCGGTGGCGCCCGGCGCCCACACCAGAGCGCCCAGCACACACGCTGCGTAACCGATTCGGAGTCGCGATGGTCCCATGGCGGTCGTCAACGGCCTGACCGGCCAAGACTTGAGCTTTTTCGGACGGCGCCGAATGCATTGCCACGCGCGCGTCGCTCGCGACTACAGTGGCTCACCATGGCCACGCCGCGAGGCAAGAAGAAATCCGGGGCTTTACAGAAGACCGAGCGTCGTCAGCAGATCTTGAGCGTGGCCCGTGAAGTGTTCTCGAAACGTGGCTATCACCAGACCACGATCGACGACATCGTGGCGCAAGCGGGCGTCGCGCGCGGCACGTTTTACTTGTACTTCGAAGACAAGCGTGCCGTTTTCTCGGATCTCGTCGATCGCTTCGCCGGCCAGCTGTCGATGGCCATCGTGCGCATCGTCACGGACGACGCGGCCCGTTCGGTCACCGAGCAAGTGCGCGAAAATATTCGCGCGATCATCGCCACCAGCCTAGCGGATCGCGCCATGACGAAAATACTATTTACGGACGCCGTGGGCATCGATCCCGCCTTCGATCGAAAACTGCAAACATTCTACGATGCTGTGATGCAGTTGCTCACTGAGAGCTTGAAAGACGGTCAGGCGCTGGGCATCGTTGCCGATGGGGAGCCGCGCGTGCTCGCGTACCTCACGATCGGCGCGCTCAAGGAGCTTTTGTACCAAGCGGTGACGCTCGGCTTCGCCGAAGAGAGCGCCGACGTGCTCACGCAGCAGATGTTCACGTTCTTGGGCGGGGGTTACCTGCGCTTGCCGGACGCCAAGGTCGACGCACGAAAGCCGAGGAAGAGGTGAGCGGGCTAGGCGAATCGCGGGCGGCGAGCTTGGATTGTTTTGGTGTGACTCAATAGAGAGGGTCGGCGGACAGGGATCGTTGCCCGTGACTTTCGCGCCAAAAAAAGCGGGCCCAAGTGCGAAGAACCGTTTGGGAGCCCCTAGGTACTTAGAAAGCACCGAGCCCGGTATCCGGCAGGATCAGCGCTTCGACCGCAACCACCAGCGGCGGAACGAAACCGGATTCCGAGCACCTGCTGAATCTCGCTAGGGCCCAGGAGTTAAGATGATCCAAGTACGCAAGTCCGTCGTCATCCTCGCCGCTGTGGGCGCGGGCCTCAGCGCCTGTGGCGGCGGGAGCGACACGCCTAGCACGCCAGCTGCTAGCGGTTCCGGCACTACAGCCGGCACGAATTCGATGTCGAACGGCGGTTCCGGCTCCCCGTCGGCTGGAAGCTCCTCGCTCGGCGGGGCGACTACGGGCGGCTCACAGGCCGCGGGCGGGCCGCCGAGTGCAGCAGGGATGTCTGCCGGCGGCTCACTGGGATCTTCTGGCTCAGCTCCGGGCGCTGGATCCGGGGGCACTTTCGGAGGCGGTAGTGCAGGCAGCATGGCGGCCGGCGGCACCACGTCTGGTGGGGCTCCTTCGGGAGGTGCGGGCAGCGGCGGAGCGGGGACCAGTGGCTGCAGCGTGGCACCCGTTGACCCAGACGCGACGGCGGAAACCAAAAGATTGCTTTGCTACCTGTACAGCATCTACGGCAACCACGTGTTGTCTGGGCAGCAAGAAACCAGCTGGTCCAACCCGCAAGGGGACATCGACTACTACGTTCAAACGGTCAACAAGCACCCAGCGATTCTCGGTGGGGACTACCTGTATCAAGATGGCGCCAAGCCCGGCGGCAATACCACGAAACGTGCTCAGGCGTATTGGAACGCGGGCGGCCTGACGATGATGCGCTACCATATGGGAGCGCCGCCGAGCTCCGACACCTACGACAACTCCAAAGGCACGGTTTCGAACTTCGACAACTTGACGAAGTCCGGCACGGCCGAGAACAACTCGCTCAACTCCAAGCTCGATTACCTCGCCGGCGAGTTGAAGGTATTGCAGGACGCCAAGGTGCCGGTCCTGATGGTGATTTATCATGAGGTCGACAAGTACGCGTGGTTTTGGTGGTCCAAGGGCAGCGGCGCCCAGTTCGTCAATCTTTGGAAGTACTCGATCAACTACGTGAACAAGACCAAGGGCGTGCACAACGTGCTTTGGGTCATGGGCTATGGTCACGATGGAGCCATGTCCGACTACTGGCCGGGCAAGGCCTATGCAGATCTCGGCGGCATCGACGAGTACGACAAAGGCACCCAGCCGTTTACCAACTTGTTCAATGGGACCAAGGCCGTGGTGGGCTCGACGATTCCGATCCCACTCCACGAAACTGGGACCATCCCGCAGCCTTCAGCGATGTTCCCTTCGACTGCGCCTTGGCTGTTGTGGAACGTCTGGGCTACCTACGAAAACTCGGTCCAAGAAAACTACACTTGGAATACCGCTGACACGATCAAGAGTGCCTACGCGGACTCGCGCACGATCACCCGCGAAACGCTGCCCAATTTGAAGTGAGCTTCAACTGAACGCTGACAAATCGACCTGCGCTGCGAGCATTCGTTACTAGCGTGTGGGCCGGCATGGCACGTGAGCGGCGTTCAAAAAGTGACGCGCAGCGGGGTCCGGACCCGGCGTCCGAGTCGTCAGGACTATTGCAGTTCGAGCTCTTTCCCGTAGCCGCGTTCGGATGGATCCGTCGGAGGGTTGACGAACAGATGACGGTAAGCGTCTTCGGCAAATGAGTTGCCAGGGAAGTCGTGTACGAGCTTGCGACCTTCGACCCGTGCTTCATCGTGTCGCGCGAGGTCCGAAAGCGATTTGATGACGAACCAAGAAAACTCGGCATCGTCCGGACCATTTTTGAAGCGCTGCTGAGCGTCACGGGCGAGCTGGAGGGTCAGTGCCGGATCCGACCCTCGCAGCTCGCGAAGCTTGCGCAACTGCGACATTTCGTCCAGCGCTGGCACCTGCGAGACCGATAGCGGCGGGGGGGCGGCTGTCGTGTCGGGCGCTTGGAAGATCGGCGGCGCTTCTAACCGGAGCGTGGGTTCGGTTTGGGTTTGGACGTCAGCGCGCGCCGCGAACGGCACTTTTCGTGCGCGCTCGGGCCGCTGACGGAACGCAAAAACGACCAACATTACGGCCAGAAAGCTGGCTACGGACAGCGCAACGACAACGGGCCGACGGTCCACCTCGCGATTCCTCACTGGATCATTCCCGATCCCCACGAGCCCCGCAACCAAGGGATCTCTCGTTTGGCTTAGTCATCTTGGCTCGCACGCTCGTGAGCTCGCACGCCCTTAGTCTAGGGGAACCGATGCCAATCTCTGTTGCCCATTTCTGCTACCCCGCGTGCCTCGCGGTGATTGCGTGCTCAGGCTCGCCCACAGCAACGACCGAGCCCACCAGCGGCGGTGCCTCGATGACCGCGGCCGGCGCTGCGGGAGCCGAGGGCCCTAACGGTGCCTCGGGCAGCGATGCTGCTGGTGTTGGCGGGGCGAGCACGGCCGGGAGCGGCGCGCTTTCGGGGAGCGCTGGTGCGGATCTCGGTGGAGGTGCTGGAACAGCGGGATCGACTGGCGGAGGCAGTGCGGGTGCGGCGGGCAGCACCGCCGGTGGCGGTGGAGCAAGCGCGGGCGCATCCGGGGCTGGCCCCACGAGCGGCTCCGCCTGTCCCGCGGAAAATTTTCTGTGTGAGGCGTTCGATTCCTACCCAGCCGGTGCCGCGCCAACCGGCATCTGGACGAAAACGACCCGCGGAGGCGGCGCGATTACGGTGGACACGACGCGCGCCTTCAGTGGGTCTCAATCGTTGCACGCGACCGGAACGTTGAATGGGGATGTGGCACACGTTACGACTCCGCTCTCGATTGCGGCGAACACGGTCTACGTGCGCTTCATGATGTATACCGTTGGCTACCCTTCGCGCTCGGGCGTACACAGCCGCCTGGCGCGCCTGGGCACGACGGCCGATTCAGGACCCGATTCGGCCTATTCCTTGTCGTCATACAACGGCACCGCGATCGAAAAGGTGGATTCGATCTACCTGCGCAGCACCTCCGTGCACCTGAACGACGCTGCTTACAAAAATCGCTGGTTCTGCTTGGAGTTCGAGATCGACAAGAGCGGTGGCGTCGGCAAGGTCGTGCCCCACATTTGGATCGACGGTACCGCGCTGACCTTGGCGGCTGCAGGTAGCTCCACCCACGCGGGCACCTCGACCAGTTGGGATCCGATCCCGTTCGAGAAGTTCACTCTCGGCTTAGAAGGCAATCAGGTCGACGCGGTCAAGGGTGACTACTGGCTCGATGACGTGATCATCGCCCCGCAACGAATTGGCTGTCCGGCGAAACCCTAGCGCTGCTCTTTGCCTAGCGACCGCTGTTCCGCCGAGACCGGCGAAGGCCAAGGGCTGCCAGTAGGAGCAAGGGGGCGAGCGAGGTCCCAGGCAATGCGCCGCGCGACTGCCGGCAGCTGCAACCGGTACTGCTGTTGCCGGCGCTGTCGGAAGGTCCGCTCGTAGCGGCGCTGGCGCCTGCCACTGAGCTGGCACCCGCGGAGCTGCCGGTGTTGCCACCCGAGCCGCCGCTGGTCGCGCCACCGATGCCGGCATCGCCTGCGCTCGTTCCCGCGGCTCCTGAAGCAGCGCTGCCCGAACCACCCGCCGCCCCACCCGACCCCGCAACCGCCGTACCGCCAGCAGTGCCACCGCTGTCGCCATCGACCACGACGCTGACCTGTACGGCATTCGAAGTCGTAGCGGCTCCTGTCTTGTCCGTGGCCTTTGCCGTGAGCGAGTAGGAACCAGCAGTGGCGGGCGCCCACGCGGCGCTGAATGGCGCCTGCATCGCTGTGCCAAGCGTGGTCGTCCCTTCCAGGAAATCGACGGACGTGATCGGTACGTTTCCGCCCGAAGCCGAAGCCGTGACAGTCACGGAGCCGCGGACCGAGGCTCCAGCCAGCGGAGCCGTGATGCTCACCTGAGGCACACGCAATAGCCCATCGAGCATCGTCTGTGCGACGACCTTGTAGCCGTTGTCGTTGGGGTGAACGCCATCGGTCAGGTATTCGGGGTGTGCGGCGGTTGGAGTGTTGAGGTCGATGGTTGGAACCCCCTTTTGCATCGCCACTTGCTGAAGCACCGGGATGATTTCGTTTTGGATCACCTTGCCGCTAATGGTGTACGTGTTGCTGAACGCCGCGAGCGGCAGCGCCAAGTAGACCGCTGGGTGAGTCGATAGCCCGGCGAAGTGATCGATGAGCGCACCACAATCGGTCGCAAATTGGGCAGCGCGTGTGCCTCCTCCGGTGGTGTTCCAGTTGGCGGGTTTCGAGTCGTTGGTGCCCAGCATGATGATCACGTCGACGACGGCGCTTGCCCCGGCACCTGAGACAAAGGTGTTCGCCGACGCATACTCTGTTTGCTTGGGATACGGCTTGTCGCCGGTGCTCAGCAGGGTCGCGCCCGAATGGCCGAAATTCTTCACGATGACCGCCGAGCCGAACAGCCCCTGCAAGTCTGAGGGGTAGTTCGTAGCGGTTGACGTCGCCCCACTGCCTGCAGTGATGCTGTCACCCACACAGGCGACGTGGGTCGGTTGTCGAGGCTGGGCGCGGGCGGGCGTAGCACCGAATCCGACGACTACGGCGTTCGCCACGACGATTAGGCTGACTTGAATCAAACAGCGGTTCATGATCTTCATTGGAGAGGGCTCCAGTCCACACCTGAAGGCAGCGAGGGGGACCGGCCGCGCGCGCAAGCTCGTTCATGCCAGGGACCGGCTTCCGGCAACTGCTGCCTACTTTCCGGTCCAGGTTACGCTGTCGGTCACCGTCTGCGTGCCGCTCGTGCCGGTGACTTCGATCGTATTGCTGCCGGACTTCAGGCTACCGGTCCAGCTGAAGATGTGGTCCTGGCTGGTCTTGGCGCCCAGGCTCGTCCCGTTGAGCTTGACGTCGACCGACGTCGCGTTCGAATAGATTTTGATCGGATTCGAACCAGCCGATCGACTCGTGAGCCGCCGCGACGTGACGTAGACGAACGGATCGCTGCTCCAGTTGGCTTTGTACCAGAAGAAGGAGTCCTTCTTCGTCTTGCGATCGTAGGTGACGAGGCCCTTGTCGTTGCGCCCCCTGGTGTCGCCCTCGGCGCGGTCGTCTGCGGCGAAGTCGAACATGTTCCAGATGAATTTTCCCCAGATGAAGTTGCGCGACGCGAGGGCCTTCCAATACGTTTCGTGGAACAGGTTTTGATACTCTTCCGTATGATCTCGAGGCTGGGGGTCGAGTGAGTGAGTGGTGATGCTGGCGCCGGCGCCGAACTCACTGACTGCGATTTTCTTCGTGGCCTGTGATTTGTGAATCGAGTCGAGCCAGGGCGCAAAATCGGTAATGCTGCTCGAGGCGTCGTACCAACCGTAGTACTTGTTGAAACCCACCAAATCCGCCAGGTAATTGGTCGCGCTGCTGTCGGCATTGGCCGTTGCCAATGTGGTCAGACGCGACGGGTCTTCCGTGTGGGCGAGCGTGTTGAGGGCGGAGATTGCCGCATTGGGGTCGGGCGAACCGTGCTCTTCGTTCGACAGGCTCCAAAAGGCGATCGACGGGTGGTTGTAATTCTGGCGGATCAGCTCCGTCAGCTGCTGCTTTGCGTTGTTCGTGAAGGCGCTCGAGTTGGTGACTGTATTGACCAACGGCACCTCAGCCCAGGTAATCAGGCCAATCTGATCCGTCAGGTCATAGACGTGCTCGGCGTGTTGGTAGTGTGCGAGGCGGATGGCCGTGGCTCCGAGCTCTTTAATCAACCCGAGATCTTCGTCGTGCTCGGCATTGGTGATCGCCCAGCCCTTGTTCAGTCGATCTTGGTGACGGTTGACGCCGTGTAGATCGAGGTACTTGCCATTGAGCGTGAAGCCGCTGTTCGCGTCCACGCCGTAGGAGCGGAAGCCGAAGGTATGCGCCACGTAGTCGATCGTTGCTCCGCCCACCGACAGCTCGCTGTGGGCGGTGTAGAGGTGCGGGTCGACTCGCCCGTTCCACAGATGAGGGTTCGTGAGGGTTGTCGTGGCCGCAAGCTCTGAAGTTGCGTTCGGCTGAACGGTCCCGCTTGCCGTCAGCTTGCCGGCGATCTTGCCGGCGGCGTCGACCAGCACCGTGCTCACGCTGACGGCTTGCGCCGTGCCGCGGTTGTTGCGCACCCGCACGCGAGCTTTCAGATCCGCGGATGTAGCGCTCACCTTGCTCGTGTCCAAGTACACGCCCCACGATGCGTAGTCTTCGGTGTCGATGTGCAATTTGTCCGTGACGAGCACGTGTACGTCGCGATAGAGGCCCCCGAAAACGGTGAAGTCACCCGCGAGCGGCGCGACATCCGCGACCTCCGCGTTGTTGACCTTCACGGCGATGACATTGCTACTTCCCACCTTCAACGCGGCGCTCGCGTCGAAGCGGAAGCGCCCGAATGCACCGCGGTGTTCACCGAGCTGCGTGCCGTTCACGTATACCGCGGCGACCGTGCTCGCACCGTCGAACTGCAAGTACACGTTCTTGTCTTGCGCGGAGGCGGGCAGCGTGTAGTGACACCGGTACCAACCCGGGCCGCGATAGTAGTTGTCGCCGCCGTCTTGCCCGTCCGTGTTGTTCCAAGTGTGAGGGAGCGAAACCGTGGCCCAGCCGCTGTCGTCGAACGTCGTCGAGCTAGCGCCTGCGGCGTCGCTCTTCACGAATTTCCACGATTCGTTCAAGAGGGCATCCGAGCGCAGCCCGTTTGGTGGTGTGTATTCCGACATCGTGGTGCCGCCGCTGCCAGCCGTGGCAACGGCCCCGCCCGCGCCGCCGCTCCCGCCGCTCAGTGACGACCCCGCGGTGCCGTTGCCACCGGTGGCAGGGCCCCCCGCTGCGGCACCGCCAACAGCGGAAGTCTCTCCTGCGGCCGCTGAGCTACCGGAGGCCGGTGTTCCGGAGCTGCCGGCGCCCGGGCTACTCGTACCGGCGGCAGCCGCTGTACCGCCGCCCACGGCAGGGTCTCCGCTACCGCCGCACGCCAAGGGGATGGACATCACCCAACACCCCAGGGCGATTCTTTTCACGAGCTCGAGTCGCTTCGCTTTCGGGTTCACGAGGCTGTTAGGGACGTTGCTTCGAAAATCAATCTCGATTCTGGATTCTTTGTGCGGGGCGGTTTGCGCGGTGTCGAGTCGCCGAAGCTTTCCACGGACGTGGCTCCCCGCGGGCCAAGCCAGGACAAAAGTGAATCGCTTTACGAGTGCGCGCCCACTACCTAACGACGTGCGGATCTCTCACTCAATTGAGTATGTGGTTGGCGTGTCGTGCACCGTTGCAGCGTGCTCCGGCGCAGGCAGCAAGGCCGAAGTGAGCACCTACTCCGCGCCCATTGGGGGAAGCGCGGGCGCGAGCCAAATGGCATCCGGCGCAGCAGGGAGCGCCGCGGCCTCCGGTGGCCCTCAGGGCGGGGCGCCGTCCGGTGGATCTTCGGCGGGCGGAAGTGCCGGTGTGGTCGGCAGTGCTGCGGGTACTCCGGGCGGCGCCGCCGCGGGTGCGGGGGGCAACGCAGCAAGCGCCAGTGCCGGTACTGGTGGGGGCGCGGCAGGCGGTGCAGCGGGTGTCGGCAACGCGAACAACGGCCTCGGGCCGTTGCCAGTCCCTTCGGGTAGTGGCGTACTGCCGGTGCCGAGCGGGACTGTGGCAAACCTCAAGGTCTTGCCGTGGGCGGGGTTCAAAGCAGCGCTCACTTACAGCTTCGACGACTCGCAGCAGTCACAGGTCGATCACTGGGCGGATCTGCGCGCCACTGGCATCGTTGCTACCTATTACGTTACGACGGGGAATCGGTCGCTCCCGGGTTATGACGCCGCGTGGCGTGAGGCGCTGAGCCACGGCAATGAGCTTGGCAATCACACCGCGCACCACTGCAAGTACGACTTGAGCGGCTGCATCGCAGGCACTCCCACCAACATCGCCGACGAAGTCGACTCGTGTACGAGTTACACGAAAGGCACACTCGGTGCGCCCGGCGTGTGGACCATGGCCTATCCTTTTGGGGCGCAGGGCTACGCCGCTGACGCGCGGTCGCGTTTCTTTCTCGGTCGCGGTACGGGCGACGGTCTGATCGCCTGGGCGGACAAGACCGACCCCTTCAGCCTGCCCATCAAAGCCGCTGCCGGCGGTGAAACCAACAGCGTCCTCTCGAGCTACATCGATGACGTACGCGCTCAGGGCAAATGGATGATCTTCCTCTTTCACACGCTGCGCCCCGACGCGCAGACCGAGCACGCCTACGCCGACGTCGAGATTGGCAGCGTCACCGGGAGCATCGCGCACGCGCGGGGCTTGTCGGACCTTTGGGTGGATACGGTCGCGGCCATCGGCAGCTACTGGCTCGGCGAGCGCACCCTGCGCGCGGCGACGACCAGCGTTTCAGGCGGCAAGACGACCTGGCGCTGGACCGTGCCCGCTCATTTTCCAGTGGGGCGCCGGCTACGCGTGTCGGTCGACGGCGGCTCCCTCGCGCAAGGAGGTGAAGTCCTGCCTTGGGACGCTCACGGCTACTACGAGATCGCCCTCGACGCCGGAACGCTCACCTGGTCACCCTAGTCTCGTCGACCGCGCGCGCTCCCGTACTTCGCGAGCTCGGCCTTCATCTGTCGCTCCACCGGTGGCGGTTCGAGCAACCGAAAGGTGTGCGTGCCCTAACCCAACCGGAGCCACCGTCCCTCGTCGCCCAAGCCGCGCGCTAGCCGTGCGCTCTCACCGCGTGCTACGGAGCACGCAGGGCGGTCGTGAAGGTGACAGGTCATGGGCGGTAGCTGGGCACTCGTTCGACGCAGGGGCGTCGCGCCGCTCGCGATCGCTTGCGCAGTGGCGTCATACGCCACTCGGGCAGCCGCGGAACCGTCAGGGGTCGTTCCACCCGCGCAGCTCGCCGCCGAGCCCGTGCCCTACCCGGAAGGCGCCCACGGACCAGCGGAGGTCGTGCTCGAGCTGGTCATCGCGCAAGACGGCAGCGTCACGGATGTGAACGTGCGCGACGGAGCAGAGCCCTTCGCGAGCGCGGCGCGCATTGCCGTGGCTCGCTGGCAGTTCAGGCCCGCGAGTCGCGAGGGCATTCCCATCCGTGCGCGCATCACGGCTAAGGTTTCGTTTCGAGAGTCAGCCGCCGCGCCGCTGCCCGCCGCAAGCTCGACGAACGACGCCGCGCCGCAACCGAACGCGCCCGCTCCGGAAGCCACGGCCCAGCCGACCGAGATCCGCGTCATCGGTGAAGATCGCCAAGAGCTCGGCTCGCTCCACATCCCACGCAGCGAGACGCGCCTGATCCCCGGCGCGTTCGCCGATCCGTTTCGGGTGGTAGAGGTGCTGCCCGGCGTCGCGCCGGTGCTGAGCGGCATCCCGTACTTTTACGTGCGTGGCGCACCCCCGGGTGACGTGGGCTACTCGATCGACGGCATCCCGGTACCGCTGCTGTTTCACGTAGGCGCTGGGCCGTCGGTGATCGCGCCGGCCCTCGTCGAGCGCGTCGACCTCTTCCCGGCCGCTTTTCCTGCCGAATACGGGCGCGTCGCGGGGGCCGTGATCTCGGGCGCGACCATGGCGCCGAGCAGCGTGGCGCGCGGCGAAGCCCAGGCGCGCATCTTCGATGCGGGCGCCATGATCGAGCAGCCGTTCGCCAATGGTCGCGGCAGCGTGCTGTTTGGCGGCCGTTATGGTTACACGCAAGCGGTGCTGTCTCTGGTCGCACCCGACTACGGGCTCAACTATTGGGACTACCAAGCGCGCGTCGCCTATCACCTCAACGCGACCGACACGCTGACCGCGTTTGCGTTCGGCGCGCTCGATCGCCTGACCAATGAGCGTCTCGAGCGCAAGCTGTTCGACACCCAGTTCCACCGCCTCGACTTGCGTTGGGATCGCGACACCGAGCGCAGCCACACCCGCCTCGCCCTCACCCTGGGCACGGACCGCGTGCAGAACGGCCAAGAGAACGACGCCGCGATCGGCAGCCAGGTGCGCGCTGCCTCGGCGCGCTTGCGGCTCGAGTCGAGCTACCGCGTGAGCCCTGGTTTGCGGCTGCGCGGCGGCGGCGACGTCGGAGCCAGCAACGTCACCCGCGAAGCCGATATCGTCGGCGCGCAAGCGTTCGCTCAGCCCAAGCGTGTCGACTCCGCAGGCGGCGTGTACGCCGACGCCATTTGGCGCCCCGCGCGTGCCGTCGAAGTCGTGCCTGGGCTGCGCTTGGACTTGGCGCGTTCGCGCGAGAAAAATCACGTCTTCGTCGAGCCGCGCCTCGGCACTCGCTTGCGCGTCATGCAAGGCGTGTCTTGGGTCTCGGCGTTCGGCGTCGCCCACCAGTTGCCCACGCAAGCGGTGCGCGTCCCGGGTCGCGCGCCGAACGGGCTCGAACAATCCGAACAGGAAGCGTGGCAAGCGACCTCCGGTATCGAGCTCGCGTTGCCCGCGAGCCTGCTGGGTAAGGTCAGCCTGTTCCATTCCTGGATCGATGCCTCGGACATCGACGTCACGGGTCGCGCGTACGGGCTCGAGCTCTTCTTGCGTCGCAACTTCAGCGAGCGCTTGGGCGGCTTCGTCTCTTACACGCTCTCGCGCGCGACCTACACGCAGCGCACGTTCACCAACCAAGCCGAGTTCGACCGCACGCACGTCCTGTCTCTCGTCCTCGGTTACGATCTCGGCCGCGGCTTTCGTCTCGGCGGGCGCTCGCTGTTCGAGTCGGGGCGCCGCTACGCGGTCGCCTGTCCGACGCCCAGCTGTGGCCCAGGTGATCCGATGACGCCACGGCCGTACGTCGCGTATGGCCGCTTCCCCAACTTCGTGCGCGTCGACGTGCGCTTCGAGAAGCGTTGGCAACTCGGTGAAGGACGTTGGATCTCTGGCACCTTCGAATGGTTCAACGCCACGCTGGCCAAAGAAGCCGATGGCATGGGTTGGAACTACGTGCGCGGTGGGCTCGTGCGCACAGATCGCAGCGCGCTCACCTTGCCGAGTATCGGGATCGAAGCAGGGTTTTGATGGTCACGCATTCCGCCCCAGGCCGTCCCAGCCTTCGGCGTCGGAGTGCGGCCGCGGGGAGCAGAGTGGCTTTGGCCCCCCGCGGCGGGCGGAGCCCGACGCTTGCCCGGGGGCCGGCGGCGCAGCGGAGCGAGCACGCCGCTGTCACTCGGGGAGCAGCGTGGGGGGCAACTGCATTAAAGACACGGTTGAAGCCGCGTAGAGCGCATATAGGTGTGATGTTTCTAGATTCGGAAATAATCTGGAAACATGGCTGAAGTCGCAAGAATTCGTGTTCGAAACTGAAGTCCGTGGGCTGTCCGGCCGCTGAGCAGTGCTTAGATTGCACTCAAACACTGGGCAATCCCGCCGAATTACTTGACCGAAAGCGGGGTTGGGCGCATGGACCGCACGGCGAAAAGACCCCGCTTCGCCCTATAGAACCGCCATGGAAAACGATTTGACCGAGGGCTCCGTGAACACGCTGAGCCTCGCGTTCGCCGAAGGGCTGTACGCGGATTATCTCAAAGACCCGAACCTGGTTCCGCCGGACTGGCAGGAATACTTCGCAGGCCTGACGCCGGACGCCGAGTTCACTCGCGCGCCGAAGCTCGGCCCGACGTTTCGTTCGGCGAGCCTGTTCAATGCGCCGATCGCTTCGAACGGTTCGAACGGCCACGGCCCCGCGGTCAACGGCAACGGCAACGGTGCGACCAACGGCAACGGCAAGGGCAACGGTTACGCCGGCCCTGGCGGCTGGAACAATGGCGTCTCCGACGTCGCCGTTCGCCAAGACCGGGTGGACGCGCTCATTCGCGCCTACCGCGTGCGCGGCCACATGATGGCCAAGATCGACCCGCTCGGCTTGCCGCGCTTGCCTCAAGAAGAGCTCGATCCGGAGTTCCACGGCCTGCGTGGCGACGATCTCGATCGCAAGTTCTCGAGCCGCACCATCTTCGGCGCCCAGGCACTGACGCTGCGGGAGATGCTCACTCGCCTGCGCAACACGTACTGCCGCTCGATTGGCGTGCAGTTCATGCACATCGACGATCTGAAGGTCAAAAACTGGCTTCAGGATCGGATGGAGGGTTCGGAGAACCGCCTCGAGCTGCAACGCAGTGAGCAGATCCGCATCTTCACCAAGCTGACCGACGCGACCACCTTCGAGGAGTTCTTACGCAAGAAGTTCTCGACGGTGAAGACGTTCTCCCTCACCGGTTCGGAGAGCTTGATTCCGCTCCTCACGTTGGCGATCGACCGCGCCGCAGAGCACGGCGTCGACGAGATCATCCTGGGTATGGCCCACCGGGGCCGCCTGAACGTGCTCGCCAACGTGATGGGCAAGAGCCCGCGCGAGATCTTCCGCGAGGTGGAGGACAGCGATCCGGAATTGTACTTCGGCAGTGGTGACGTGAAGTACCACTTGGGCCACAGCTCGGATTTCGTGACCGAGAGCGGTAAGAAGGTGCACCTTTCGCTGTGCTTCAACCCGAGCCATTTGGAGTACGTCGACCCGGTGGTGCTCGGCCGCGCGCGCGCCAAGCAAGACCGCGTGGGCGACACCACGCACGCGCACAAGCTCGGCCTGCTCATCCACGGTGACGCCGCGTTCGCCGGTGAAGGCATCATCCAAGAGACGCTGAACCTCAGCCAATTGGACGCGTACACCACGGGCGGCACGCTGCACGTCGTGATCAACAACCAGATCGGCTTCACCACGCCGCCCTCGCAAGGTCGCTCCACGACCTACGCGACGGACGTCGCGAAGATGCTGCAAATCCCGATCTTCCACGTCAACGGCGAGGATCCGGAGGCCGTGGCTCAGGTCGTGCGCTTGGCCATGGATTTCCGTGACACGTTCCTGCGTGACGTGGTGATCGACATGTACGGCTACCGCCGTCACGGTCACAACGAGAGCGACGAGCCCGCGTTCACGCAGCCCTTGATGTACGCCGCGATCGCCGAGCGCAAGAGCGTCCGCGACGGTTACCTCGAGCACTTGCTCAAGCTCGGCGGTATGACGGTTTCGGAGGCCGATCGCATCGCCGTCGAGCGGCGCGAGCACCTGGAAGCCGAGCTCGGCGAGGCGCGTCGCAAAGACTACGTGAAGACTCAGGATTGGCTCGGTGGCTATTGGAAGGGCTACATGGGCGGTCCGGAAGCCAACGTGCCGGAGGTCGATACCGGCATCGCCCTTGCGCGCGCCTCGGACCTCATCCTGCGCCAGAACGAGCTGCCCGCGGATTTTCACCCGCACAAGCAGATCGAGCGCCTACTGCAGAAGCGCAGCGCGATGGGTAACGGCGAGCAACCGCTCGACTGGGGCACGGCCGAGCTGCTCGCGTTCGCCTCGCTCGTGACCGAGGGCTCGCGCGTTCGCTTCACGGGTCAGGACTCGCCGCGCGGCACCTTCACGCAGCGCCACGCGGTGCTGCACGACGTGCAGGACGGCCATACGTACATGCCGCTCTGCCACCTCTCGCCGGACCAGGCGCCGATCGAAATCTACAACTCCGCGCTCAGTGAAGCCGGTGTGATGGGCTTCGAATACGGCTACAGCCTGGATTGGCCGGATGGCCTCGTGATCTGGGAGGCGCAGTTCGGTGACTTCGTGAACTGCGCGCAGGTGATCATCGATCAGTTCTTGGTCAGCGCAGAGGACAAGTGGAAGCGCCTCAGCGGCCTGGTGCTAATGCTGCCGCACGGCTACGAAGGGCAGGGGCCCGAGCACTCGAGCGCGCGGCTCGAGCGCTTCCTCACCGCGGCCGCGGAAGAGAACATTCAGATCGTGCAGCCGAGCACGCCGGCTCAGCACTTCCACGTGTTGCGTCGCCAGGTGCTGCGGCCTTGGCGCAAGCCCCTGATCATGTTCACGCCCAAGAGCCTGCTCCGCCACCCGATGTGCGTCAGCCCGCTGGAGGATTTCTCTGCCGGTCGTTTCCACCGCGTGCTGCCCGACAACCGGGTCGCCAAGCCGACCAAGGTGCTCGTGTGCACCGGCAAGGTCTATTACGACTTGGAGAAGCGCCGCCAGGAGCTGGGCCGCGAGGACATCGCGATCGTGCGCATCGAGCAGCTGTACCCGCTGCCCGATCGCCACATCCGTGCGGCGATCGAACATTGCGATGACGGCACGCCGATGGTCTGGGTTCAGGACGAGCCGGAGAACATGGGCGCGTGGCGTCACTTCCGCGCACGCTTCGGCTCGATGCTGTTCGGGCGCTTCCCGTTCAGCGGCGTGTGCCGCACCGAGTCGGCGAGCCCTGCCACGGGTTCCCACAACTGCCACAAGCTCGAGCAGCAAGAATTGCTCGAGCGCGCGTTCGCGTGATCGGGCGTTTCGGTCCGGATCGTCGATCCGAGCCGAACGCCGAAACGCGCCCAAACCCATAGATTCTTTCTACAAGTTGACCGGTACCGGGCCTAGGACGAAAGTCCGGGCCCCTGAGTGCGGGCGCGAGGCCCACGCTCAGTAACAGGAAGCGCTGCAGAGCATGGCAATCGAATTAAAAGTGCCGAGCGTCGGTGAGTCGATCACCGAAGTGCAAATGGGTGAGTGGCTGAAGGGCGAGGGCGACGCGGTCTCGCGTGACGAGGTGATCGCCAAGATCGAGACCGACAAGGTGACGGTCGATCTGACCGCACCGGCCGACGGTGTGCTCTCTCAGATCAAGGTCAAGAAGGGCCAGACCGCCAACGTGGGTGATGTCGTCGCTTACGTGGAGGAGGGCTCGGCCGCTGTTGCCAAGCCCAAGGCCGCCGAAGCACCCAAGGCCGAAGCGCCGAAGCCGACGCCTTCCGCCGCGCCGCCGCCCGCACCCGCTGTCGAAGAACGCCCGAAGAGCGTGCGGCCGACGATTCCTCCGCAAGGCTTCGCGCGCGTGATGCCGTCTGCGCGTCGCGCCTTGAAAGAGCGCGGCCTCTCCCCCGATGACGTGGAGGCCACCGGCCCCGGTGGTCGCGTGCTGAAAGAGGACGTCGATCGCTTGAAGGAGATGCCGGCGGCCAAGGCTCCCGCTCCAATCGCGCAGGATCGCCAAGAAGAAGCCGTGGCGATGAGCCCGTTCCGCAAGCGCATCGCGGAACGCCTCGTGCAGTCGCAGCAGACCGCCGCTTTGCTCACGACCTTCAACGAGGTCGACATGGGCGCGGTGATGGAACTGCGTAAAACCCATCAAGAGGCCTT
>JBEQTH010000066.1:0-7727 GCA_040348785.1 Myxococcales bacterium
CCGAGGGTCAACGTCCTGCTCGTGAACCTCGACCTGGATGGCCAGGCTCCGTATGCTGCTCCGCCCCCGGCGCCGAGCGCGGCGCCCGCGAAATGACCGTCACGGAGTGAGCCAGCGGTGCCCGATGATTTTCTCGCAGTACTGAAGGCCCACCGTCGGGCACCGCTCAAGATCTATCTCGGCATGGCGGCCGGCGTCGGCAAGACCGTCGCCATGCTCCGTGAGGGCAAGCGTCTGACGACCGAGGGGGTGGATGTCGTGTGCGGCATCGTCGAAACTCACGGCCGCGCCATGACGCTGGCGGAGACTCAGGGCGTTGAGTTGGTCCCCAGGAAAACGCTCCAGTATCGAGGCGTGCCGCTGGAGGAGATGGATCTGGACGCGATCCTGGCTCGTAAACCGGCCGTCGCGCTGGTCGACGAGCTCGCCCATACCAACGTCGGCGGCTCGAAGAACGAGAAGCGCTGGCAAGACGTCGAAGAGCTCCTCGACGCAGGCATCAGCGTGATGGCGACGCTGAACATTCAACACCTCGAAAGCTTGCACGACATCGTCCTGCGAGAAACAGGCGTCGACGTCCGCGAGCGCATCCCGGACCGCATCGTCTCGGGTGCAGACGAAGTGGTGGTGATCGATTTGCCGCCCGGTGAGCTTCAGGAGCGGTTGCGCGAAGGCAAGGTGTACCCACCGGAGAAGGTAGAGCATGCGCTGCGGCGCTTCTTCACCAGCAAGAATCTGGCCGCGCTCCGTCAGCTGGCGTTGCGCGAAGTTGCGAACGCGGTGGAGCAGCGCGGGCGTCGGGAGCCAGGCCAGAGCGACGAATCACTCGCCAGGCGCTGGCACCCCGTGGACGCCGAGCGGGTCATGGTGTCCATGTCCTCGCGACCGAACGCAACGCGGCACTTGCTGCGCCATGGCGCTCGTTTGGCCGGCGGCCTGAATAGCCGTTGGTTCGTGGTTTACGTGCGGACCTCGAGCGAGGCGGTGGAGCGCATCGACGCGACGAGCCTGCGCTCGCTGACCGAGAACATCCGGCTGGCCAAGGAGCTGGGCGCCGAAGTGGTGCGCCTCGAGGGCACCGACGTCGTGGCGGCACTCGCCGACTTTGCGCAGAGTAAGGGCATTACCCACGCCGTGTTCGGGCGCACCGGGCAGAGCCGCTTGCAAGAACGCCTCCGCGGCTCGATCCTGGCAGAATTCATGCGAGCGGTACCCGAGGTCGACGTGGTCGTGGTCGGCGAGCGGCGGGAAGAAGAAGCGGGGCTCGCCGAGCCATGAATCGGCGCGTGCTGGTGATCGAGCCCGACGCGACGATTCGTCGCATGTTGGAGCTTGCGTTGTCCGCCGCCGGTTTTGCGCCAACCAGTACGCCGACCGTCGAAGCCTCGCGCGCGCTGCTCGACGGAAACCCGATGGACGCGGTCGTGCTCGAGATGCGCGCCACGAATTCCGAAGGCACGGACGGCGTTCGCGCCTTGCGGGCCGACTACCCCGAGCTTCCGCTCGTCGTCACAGGGACACTGCTCACACCTCGCGTGATGCAGGAGCTGATCCGCGCGCGCGTCGACGACGTGGTGCCGAAACCGTTCACACCGCGTGAAATCGTGGCCGCGGTGGAGCGGGTGCTCAGGAACTCACGCACCCGGCACAACGGAGCGCTGGAGTACGCCGCGGCCATGGCCAACGCGCGACGCGCCATCATCGAAGGGCGGCTGCGCGACGCGGAAGCACCGCTAGCGAGGGCTCGTGCCGTCTCTCCGCTCGATAGCGAGGCGATGGCCATGCTCGGGCTCGTCTCGGAGCTGTCCGGGCACGACCGGGAGGCGGACCGGGCGTACCGGGCCGCGCTGGCGCTCCAGGAAGAGCGAGTGACCGAGGACATCTTGCCCGCCGAAGGGCTGGCTCGGCTGCGCGCCTACGGCGGGGCGCGCGCCGTGCCGACCTTCGAGCACCATGGCAGAAAGACGCTATGGTTCGTGTCGAACGCAGTGAACGAGCTGGCGCTCGGTCCGGTTGGCGACAAAAAGCCGGATGTGATCGTGTTCGCACTCGGTCTCGTAGCCACGGAGACCGGCGCGCTCTATGCGCGGATCGCTACGGACAAGCAGGCTTTCCTGATTGCGACCAGCGCCACGACCGAGCGGCTGGTGCTGCGCATCACGCATTCTTTCGAAGAGCCGCAGGTGGTGGCGCACCCCGAGACGCTCTCGCGCATGGCAACCAACCCGCAAAGCCTGGCGCCGGACAGCGCCGAAGCCAGCAGCAACGGATGAAGGGACGAGCATGACGGTCAAGCCGCAGATCCTGGTGATCGACGACGACGAATCGATTCGGCGCACGCTGCGTTTGTGCTTGGAGTCCGGGGATTACTCCGTTTCGCTCGCGGGCAGCGGCGAAGCCGGGCTCGCGCTGGCCAAGAAGCAGCCCCCGGATCTGGCGCTCGTCGACCTGCGGCTCGGCGGAATGGACGGCCTCGCCGTGACCCGAGCGCTCGCTCAGGAAGCACCCGGCGCGCAGGTGATCATCATGACCGCGTACGCGACGATCGACAACGCGGTCGAGGCGATGCGCGCCGGTGCGTCGGACTACTTGGCCAAGCCCTTCACTCCCGCAGCGGTGAAGCACGTCGTGGCGCGCGTGCTCGAGTCCGCGCGCATGCGCCAAGAGCTGGCTGAGGTCGAACGGCACAATCGCCGCACGCCGGTGAAGAGCAGCAACGCGCAAGTAATCGAGGCCTATACGCTGGCAGAGCGAGTGGCGAGCAGCGATGCAACCGTGCTTTTATTGGGAGAAACGGGCACTGGCAAAAGCCTGCTCGCGCGTCACGTGCACCAGCGGTCGTCGCGGGCTTCGCGCCCCTTCGTGACCGTGAACTGCGCCACGATCAGCACCAACCTGATCGAGAACGAGCTCTTCGGACACGCCAAGGGCGCCTTCACTGGCGCCGACCAGCCGCGCGCGGGTTATGTCGAGGCCGCCAAGAACGGCAGCTTGTTCGTGGACGAGGTGGGCGACCTCGGTAAAGAGACGCAAGGCAAGTTCCTGCGCCTGCTCGAAGAACGCGAATACGTGCGCGTCGGTGACACCGAACCTCGCCGCTCGGACGCGCGCATCATCGCCGCTACGCACCGCGACTTGAAGGCCTCGGTCGCAGATGGGTCGTTTCGCGACGACCTGTTCTATCGCCTGAACGTGGTCACGATCCGCTTGCCCGCGCTGCGCCAACGCCGCGAGGACATCCCGGGCTTCGTGATGGCCTTTTTGAAGCCGGTCACCCAGTCAGGGCGCTCGAAGAGCATGAGCGTATCACCCGAAGCCATGGCCGCGCTCGTGGCCTATGACTGGCCGGGCAACATTCGAGAGCTATCCAACGTGCTCGAGCGGGCCACTTTGCTCGCTAACGGCGACGTGCTCACGCCCGACTTGTTGCCCGAAGAAGTGCGCGTGAGCTCTCGCCCCGTCGTGCCGTTGCTGGACGGCGACGAGTCTCTCGAAGCCGCCGAGCGACGTCACATCGCGCAGGTCGTGGCGCGCCACCCGACGCTCGACACGGCGGCCAAAGCCCTGGGTATCGATCCCTCTACGTTGTACCGGAAGCGCGAGCGCTACGGACTCAGATGAGCTCTTCTCCTCCGCCAGTAGCAGCGCCCGGCCGGCGCATGTCCTTGCGTTCGCGGCTGTTTCGCGCGCTCGCCGTGGTGGGAGCCACCCTAGTCGTGGTGTGCGCGCTGTCCACGGCGGCCGTGAATCGGCTCGGGGGCGCCATTGGCCTCATCCTGCGCGAGAACTACGTGTCCGTCGTGGCCTGTCAGGAAATGAACGAAGCCCTCGAGCGTCAGGACTCGGCGGCGTTGTTCAGCGCCAGTGGCCGCAACGACATTGCCCGCCCCATGCTGGCACAACACCGAGCCGGGTTTGCTCGAGCGTTCCAGCGCGAAGCGGGCAACGTGACCTTGCCCGGCGAAGGCGCCGAAGTGCGCCAAGTAGACGTGCTGTATCGCGACTACGTCCACGCGGTCGATCGCGTGCTCAGCGGGCCGAGCGAGCGCCGCGTCGAGCTGTATTTCAGTGATCTCTTGCCTCGGTTCGGCGCGGTTCGCAGCCGGGTGACCAACATCCGTCTGATGAACCAGCGCAACATGGAGTGGGCCGACAAGGAGGCGCGGCGCGTCGCCCGGCGCACCTTGGAGCTCGCGATATTGGCGACCGTGGTGGCCCTCGGCATCGCAGGTTGGTTCGCGTTGCGGATCCCGAAGACCGTGCTCGACCCGATCGTGTCATTCACGCGGCACGCGCGGGCCATCGGCGAAGGCAAGCTCGACACGAACATCCCCGTGCCGGAAGTCTCGGAGCTGAACGTGCTCGGCCTGGCGCTGAATCGCATGCAGGAGCGGCTGCGCGCCTATCGTGACAGCTCGCTGGGCGAGCTTTTGGCGGCCAAAGATTTGTCGCGCGCCACCATCGCTTCCATGGTCGATCCCGTGATCGTGTTCAGCACGCGCGGGGAGGTGCTGCTGGCCAACGAGTCCGCAGAGTCGACCTTCGGGCTCGTTTCTGGCGACGTCGATCTACTGCGGCGGGGCGGGATCGAGATCCCGGAGCCGATCGCGATTGCGCGCGATGCCGTGTTGACCCATGGCCAAGCCTTGTTGCCGCAGAGCCTGGCCGAGGCCATGCGCTGGATCACGAGCGACGGCGAAAAGTATTTCCTGGTCCGCGCCTCACCGTTGGAGAGCGACGAGGCCAGCGGCGCGGGCGTGATCGTGGTCGCGCAAGACGTGACCCGCTTCCGCCGCATCGATGCGCTGAAGAGTGACGTAGTGGCGACCGTGAGCCACGAGCTCAAGACGCCGCTCACGTCGCTGCGGCTGGCGACGCACATGTTGCTGGAGGAGTCCACCGGGCCCCTGCAGAGCATGCAGCGCGAGCTGGCGATCACCGCGCGTGACGAGACCGAGCGGCTGCAAAGCACGGTGAACGAGCTCTTGGATCTGGTGCGCATCGAACGTGAGGCAGGCGCATTGCAACGAGCTCCGGTCAATCCCCACGCGCTGCTCCAGGAAGTCGCCTCCGCCCACCGCAAGATGGCGGAGCTGAAGCACGTGTCGATCGAGCTCGAGGTCAGCGAGCAAGAGTCGTTCGTGGAGGTCGACGCCGAGCAAATCACGATCGTGCTGAGTAACCTGGTGTCCAACGCCATCCGCCACTCGCATGAAGGCGGGCATGTTTGGCTGAGCGCCCACGTCGACGAAGGGGACTACGTTTTTTCGGTTCGGGACGACGGCGACGGCATCGCCCCCGAGCAGCTACCGCGCATCTTCGAGCGGCATTGGAGCGGCTCGGAGCCGTCGACGCTCAAAGGGCGTCACGGCCTGGGGCTCGCGATTGCGAAAGAGATCGCGACGCGCCACGAGGGAACGTTGGACGTAGAGACCTCGCTGGGGACGGGCAGCACGTTCCGGCTGCGCATTCCCCGCGGCCAAAAACCCACTGAGGCCTAAGAGCGGGTGCAGTGAGTGGGTAACGTCCGCGACGCCGAAGGCTGGGCCGACCGCGACGTATTGCGTGACCATCAACAGAAACCGCGCACCTGACTCAGCCATGCCGTCGTGCACGCGAACGGCGTCGAGCGGCGCGCTTCCCGCTTGTCCACGCGAGCTTGGATGCGTTCGAAGCGCAAGCACGAAACGACGACGTCCGAGCGTGCAGCGTTGCACGTTCGGACGCCAAACGAGCTCTGCGGAGCGGGCTCAAATACCCTGAGCGACGTGGTTCTGGCTGGGCGCTGACTTGGAGATCTTGTCCAGAGAGATGTTCAACATCAACACGTTGACCCCGGGCTCGCCGAATAGCCCCCAGCCGCGACCCTCGGTCGCCGTTCGAACGAGATCGCGCACGCGAGTTTCGTCCAAGCCGCGTGCTTTTGCGACGCGCGCGACCTGCAGCTCGGCATTGCGCGGGCTGATGTGTGGGTCGAGGCCGCTGGCGGAGCGAGTCACTGCGTCTCCAGGGACTAGCGCGTCCGGTGGCAGGCCGTTCTCCTCGCGGTACGCTTGGACGAGCTGCTTGATGCCGGCAAACGACTCGTCGACGTCTTTGGTCTTCGGATCGTCCGCCACGCCATTCAAGAACTTGTCGCTGATCGGTCCGAGGTTCGTGCCGCTCGAGCTTGCGGCGTCATAACCCGAACCTGCAGCAGACGGCCGCGGGTGGAAGTAACCGGGACTGGATGAGCTTTGTCCGAGCAAGCGCGAGCCTGCCGCGTTTTCGGGCACGGTCGTGTGATTGCCGTCCTTGTCGACCAGCGATCCGTTCGCTTGCCAAGGGAACACGGTTTGGCCGATGGCGTACACCGTGACTGGGTAAAGTACGCAACACAGGACGAGCAGCACGGCCAACGCGCGCACCGAGCTCAGAGTTTCTTTGAGGATGGGATTCATGGCTCACACCAAATGCAGGAGGTTGAAAACGACGAGGTCGATGGCCTTGATGCCCACGAAGGGCACGACCAGGCCGCCGAGGCCGTAAACGAGGAGGTTGCGTTGCAGGACTTGGCCGGCGCTCAACGCTTTGAATTTCACGCCCCGGAGCGCCAGCGGAATCAAGAAGATGATGATCACCGCGTTGAAGATCACGGCGCTCAAGATCGCGCTGGAAGGGTTTCCCAGGCCCATGACGTTGAGCGGGCGGATCTGTGGGAAAGCGCCGATGAGCATCGCGGGGATGATCGCGAAGTACTTGGCGACGTCGTTCGCGATGCTGAAGGTCGTCAGCGCGCCGCGGGTCATCAGCAGTTGCTTGCCGATCTCGACAACCTCGATGAGCTTGGTCGGGTTGCTGTCCAGATCAACCATGTTGCCCGCTTCCTTGGCAGCCTGCGTTCCGGTGTTCATCGCCACGCCGACATCCGCCTGCGCTAGGGCCGGGGCATCATTCGTGCCGTCGCCAGTCATCGCGACCAGATGCCCGGCCGCCTGCTCCCGTCGAAGCAGCGCAAGTTTGTCTTCCGGAGTTGCCTGGGCCAGAAAATCATCCACCCCCGCCTCTTTGGCGATCGCCGCCGCCGTCAGGGCGTTGTCGCCGGTGATCATGACCGTCTTAATACCCATTGCCCGGAAACGAGCAAACCGGTCGGGAAGGCCGCCTTTGACGATGTCCTTCAGTTGGATGACCCCCAGCGCTCGGGTCTTGCTTGCAACAACGAGCGGAGTTCCGCCGGCACGACTGATCCGATCGACGGCCTGATCGATCTCCGCTGCGAACACCGCACCGTTCGAGGCAACAAATTTTCGCACGCTGTCTGCCGCCCCCTTGCGAATCATCTCCCCGTTCATATTTAATCCACTCATACGCGTCTGGGCGGTGAATGGGACGAATTCGGCGTTGTGCAATTCGTGAATCTCGCGGCCGCGAAGCCCGTATTTTTCCTTGGCAAGCACGACGATACTGCGCCCTTCGGGTGTTTCGTCCGCCAGCGACGAGAGATGCGCCGCTTCGGCCAGTTCCTGCGGTGTGACGCCCGGAGCGCAAATAAAGTCGGTCGCTTGCCGGTTGCCAAGTGTGATCGTGCCAGTCTTATCGAGAAGCAGAACATCAACGTCTCCGGCGGCTTCAACGGCCTTGCCGCTCATCGCCAGGACGTTGTGCTGAACCATGCGGTCGATCCCGGCAATGCCGATCGCTGAAAGAAGCCCGCCAATGGTCGTCGGGATCAGACAAACCAGGAG
>JBEQTH010000071.1:0-2932 GCA_040348785.1 Myxococcales bacterium
CACGGCCCAAAGCCCTGACCGCGCAACGCTAGGCGCGGAGCGCACTCGCCATGCGTTTTACGGCGGTTTCCAGCTCTTTCTCGGTGTATTGCGCGAAGCCGAGGCGCAGGCACTGGGCGTAGTGGCGGGCTTTGCGTGGGCTCAGCTCACGCGCGACGTAGCTGCTGCCCAGCGTGAAGGCGACCTGGTGCTTCGCTGAGCGAGTCAGCCATGCGCGCGTGTCGATGTTCGAGTCGGCTTCGGCCCACAGTGTCATGCCGCCTGCGGGCACGTCGAACGATAGCTCGCTTCCGAGGTGCTTACGCAACGACCCGACCAACGCGTCACGCCGAGCGTGGTAGGCGCGGCGCATCCGGCGCGCGTGACGGGCGAGCTCGCCTTCTTCGATCAGCTCGGCCACCGCGCATTCCGTCACCGTGTCGCCGTGGCGATCGACGTGGAAGCGCACCGCGCCAAGCGTCTCGATCAAACTGCGCGGCGCTGCAATGAACCCGAGCCGGAGCCCGGGCGCGAGCACCTTGGCCAGGGTGCCGATGTACACGACGACGCCCGCGCGGTCCGCACCGGCCAGCGAGGCGAGGGGACGGCCATCGTAATGAAATTCGTGATCGTAGTCGTCTTCGATCACGATCAGGCGGTGCTTGGCCGCAAGCTCGAGCAGGCGTAGCCGGCGGCCGACCGAGAGCGCAGCGGTGGTCGGATATTGATGGTGCGGCGTCAGATACACGGCGCGCAGCGCGCCGCGGGTCAGCTCGGCTTCCAATGCGCTGACGTCCAGCCCCTGCTTGTCTACGGGCAAGTACACGAGCTCCGCCCCCGCTTGGAGCAACGCTGCCCACGCCGATTGATAGCCGATCTCTTCCACGGCCACGCGATCGCCGGGGCGGATCAAGGTGCGTGCCACGAGGTCGATCGCCATCTGGCTGCCGTGGGTGACGATCAGTTGCTCCGTGGCTACGGACAGCGCGCGTGTATCCGACACCATGCTGGCGAGCGCCGCTCGCAGCCGCGCATGACCGAATGGCCCCGTGTAGTTGAGATTGGCCCGGCCCACACCGTGCAGCGCGCGTCGATACGCGCGCGCTAGAAGCCCCGTTGGGAAGAGACGCAAATCCGGCGTGCCGCCGAACAGCTCGAAGGTACCGGGCCGTGCGTCGTACGTTCGGTCCAAGGTGCGCGGCTCGAAGTCGAAGCCAGGGGAAAGCGCGCTCGCGCCTTCCGTGGTGCGCTTGCCGAACCGCCGAGCGCGCCGCTCGGGGACGTCACTCGAGACGAAGCTGCCGCCCGCGGGCCGCGTCACGATCCAACCCTCGGCGGCCAGCTCGGCGTACGCGGCGACGACCGTGTTGCGCCCGACCCCGAGCTGCTCGGCGAGCGGGCGAGTGCCTGGCAAGCGCGCACCCGGCCGCAGTCGACCGCGCCGCACCTCCTCACTGATGAGCTCGGCAACGCGCGCAAAAATTGGCGTTTTACTGGCAACTTCCAGACCCAGGTTCTGCCCATCCAGATTCAACAGCAAGGCCACTGGACCTACCATATTCCAAAATCTGGACCTTTTCACCATCCAGCGCGGGGCGCACAGTCTCGTCATCGACATGAAGCGCGAAGCTCCCAGTGACCGAACCCGCGTCCGCCGTTTGCCGCAGCGCGCCGCCTACGATCGCGCGACCATCCACGCAATTTTGGATGAGGCCATGGTTTGCCACGTTGGCCTCGTGCACGCAGAACAGGCGATCGTGATCCCCACGATTCACTGGCGCGTGGGTGACGAGCTCTTCCTGCACGGTTCGGCCGCGAGCCGCATGCTCGAGCACGGCGGGGAAGGCGCCCCGCTGTGCGCCACGGTCACGCTGGTCGACGGCTTGGTCTTCGCGCGATCGGCATTTCACCACTCGATGAACTATCGTTCCGTCGTGATCTTGGGCCGCGCGCGCGTGGTCAGCGAGCGCGGGGAAAAACTGTCCGCCCTGACCGCGCTCGTCAATCGCTTTGCGCCAGGTCGCGCCGAGCGCGTGCGCGCGCCGAGCGACCTAGAGCTCAAGGCAACTCTCGTGTTGGCCCTGCCGCTCGACGAAGCCTCGGCCAAAGTGCGCACCGGCGGCCCCAGCGAAGACGAAGCGGATCTCTCCATTCCGGTCTGGACGGGGGTCGTTCCGCTTCAGCTCGTGGCGCTGCCGCCGCAAGTTGCCGAGCCGCAGTCTCCCGGGGAAAAGCCGCCAGTGTTGGGCGCTCCGTTCGCTGCTGGGCGAACCGGAACCGGATCGAGAGCTTGACGCTACTCAGTCTTGAATGCGCTGGGCAACGACCACGTCGGGCGACGGTGAAGCAGGGCTTTCACTGGCCTCCGCCACGACGATTAAATCGAATGCCACCTCGGGGACGGAGCCGCTCAGCTTGCCTTCGCGATCGCCCTCTTCGTACTTGAGACCGCCGATTCGCGCCCAAGTGCTGCTCGAATCTTTCCGGTACCAGACGAGGTAGGTCGTGGCCGTCGGGACCACGCGCGCGGGCGGGGGCAGATTCGTGACGTCGATCTCGAGGTGGGTCTGCCCTTGGTCACTCGCGACGTCCGCGATGACACGCGCATCAGCACCCGGGGCTCGGGATGTCGACGGAACTTGGTACTTCAACGGGCCACCACAAGCTGAGAGCAAGACTGCACACAATAAGCCAGCGTTTTTCATGCCCAGCACTTCAGCAAGAGACGCGCCAACATCGTCGCTCTCACTCGCGCTTCGATTCACCGCAAAAACCTGCGTCGAGCTCCGCGGGGCACCCGCGGTGTCGTCGGCTGTCTGCAACGCCTGTCGTCCGAAGGCGACAGATCAGCGATTGCTACGCAGTCCGTAGCGCAGCCGAGCTGGAAAAGTGGCCTCGGTCAGTTGAGCGCGGTGAGCACCACGACGCCCCAGCCCCCCGGCTCGAGCGTCAG
>JBEQTH010000075.1:0-8840 GCA_040348785.1 Myxococcales bacterium
CGCGCCGCACCGGTGCGCGCGGTCCGAATCCCGATCTCTCCCCTGCTCCCGAGCGCGCGCCGGGCTTGCTCAGCATTCGTCCGAGCCCGCTCGTAGGTCGCGAAGACGTGCGCAACACGCTGCGCGAAGTGTGTGACGACGTGATCGACGGCGTGGGCCCGCCGCACCGCTTGGTGATGCTGGTCGGCCCCGCCGGCTGCGGCAAGAGCCGCATCGCCGAGTGGCTGAGCGAAGTCGTGCACGAAGAAGGCACGATGGTGCCGCTACGCGCCCGCTATCGGAAGATCCGTGGCTCCCTCGACGGCATGCTCGGCGCCGCCCTGCACCATTACAACTTCGAGCGCGTGGAGCGCGATTTGATCGAGCGCTCGCTGCTCGAGCGCTGGAAGGTGCGCCGCGACGACAAGAACGGCCGGGCCTGGGTGGCGGGCGCGGGCGAGTGGCTGCGGCCACTCGGTCCCGAGTCGCCCGTTGGGCCCAGCGGCGTGCGTTTTACGCTGGATACGCTGGATACGCGGCGCATGGTCACGCGCTACACGCTGCGTAAAATCGCCAATGGCCGGCCGCTCTTGTTTTGGCTGGACGACATCCACAACGCGAGCCCCGCGACGATCGAGGGCTTGCTCAAGATCCATACGGAAGAGCCCGATCAGCGGATCGTGATGGTCGCGACGGTGCGGCTCGAAGACGTCGTGATGGGCACGGCGACGGCCACGCGCTTGCGTGAGCTGCGCGACATCATGAACGGCAAGCTGATCGACATCGAGCCCTTGCCGGCCGACACGACCGCGACGCTGCTGCGTGAGTCGTTGCCGCTCGACGACGCGGCCGTGAAGGAAGCCGCGCGCCGCAGCCGTGGCAATCCGTTGTTCGCGCTGCAGCAGCTCCATGCCTGGGCCTTGGCCGGCAACATGGAGTTTCAGAACGGCGTATACCGCGTACCGCCCGAAGTGCTGGCCATGCGCCCGCAGACCACGGCGGAGCTCTGGGACAGCCGCGTCGCGGCCATGCCCGAAGCGCACCGCGTGGCCGCCTACGCCGCCGCGACCTTGGGCGGCGACATTCGAAAGAACGTGCTCTCCGCCTTGCTGGACGCGCTCGCGCTGCCCTCCGAAGCGGCGATTTTGAGCCTACAAACGGCTGAGATTCTCGTTCCGCGCGGGCCGGGCCGCTACGCCTGGCCGCACGAGCTCTTACAAGAGCACTTGCTCCTCACGCTCAATGAGCGGAGCGACAAAGAGCGCTTCTATCGCGCGTCCGCGACCGCGCTCACGCAGCACCCGCTGGCCAATAGCCGGCGCGTGGTGCGCCAGCGCGTGGTCAACCTGCTGCAAGCGGACGACGCCGACACCGCGGCGCACCTGTTGTTCGATTTCCTGCAAAAGAGCTGGAACGGCGCGCGTGAGCCGGTGGCAACGCTCGCGGATCTGGAGCTGCTCAAGGGCAAGCTGACCGGTCGCACGCTGGCGCTGAAGAACCGCTGGCAAGCCGAAGCGCTGCGGCACGCTGGGCGCATCGCCGAAGCGATGACGTTCGCAGAGCTCGCGCGCTCGCGTTTCGAAGAGCTCGGCGATCCCGAGAACATCGCCCACAGCTTGCGCTTGCTCGGTCACCTCGCGAGCGACCAGGGCAGCTCGGCGGAAGGCCTCGAGCTCACCCAGCGCGCGCATCAGATGTTCGTGGAGCAAAACAACGCGCTCGGCCAAGCCCAATGCGAGGCCGTGGCCGGCGAAATTCAGTATTTGCTGGGCAGCTACGAAGAAGCGCGCGGCACGATCCAACGCGGCGAGCGGAACTTCGCGACGCTCGGGCAAGCGCTCGGGCGCGGGCAATGCCTGCTCTTGTTGTCGTGGGTCGAGCACTCCGAGGGCGCGACGGAGCGCTCGCGGCGCTTGGCGCAAGAAGCGCGCTCCGAGTTCGAGCGCGCCGGCTATCGCCTCGGCACCGCGCAGGCGGATGTGTCGATCGCGCACGTGGAGCACCGCTTGCTCAATTTTCACAGCGCCGAGATCGGCGCCATGGACGCGCTAGCGACGTTCGAGACGTTGCGCACGCCGCGCGGGCAAGCCGCCTGTGATCGCCTGCTAGCCATGATCGGGCTCGATACCGACGACTTGGACATGGCCGAGATGCACACCGATCGCGCATCGCAATTGTTCGCGCGCATGAGCGATCCGTGGGGCGTGATCGAGACCAAGCTGCTCTTGGCGCAAATCGCGCTCGTGCGTCACCAAGGCGGCAAAGCTCGCACGCTGCTCGAGGAATCCAGCCGCATGGTGGTGGAAGAAGCCGAAGCGCGGCAGCACTTTTTGCTCACGCGCGCGTGGCTCGAGGTCGTAGAAGGCGATAGCGACGCCGCGCTCGAGTCGATCGAACAAGCGGCGGACGTGTTCGGGCAACGCACGCGGGCGGGCGACCACACCCCGCATTTGCTCGGCCGTTTGGCGCGCTTTCAATGGTCCGCGCACGGGCTGGATCGCATCGACGCCTGGCGCTCGGTGCTCAACGACCGCTTGCGCCGCAAGAACTGAGACGCCGTTCACAGCTTCGTCGGGCAGCCGCCCGAAGTGGGCTTCTCGAGGAACGAGATGTCGTCGAACCAAAACTCGAAGTCCGCACCCGGGAACTGCATGCCGCCTGCGGTCAGATCGTTGCCGGCGTAGAAGTCCCCATTGCGACCATTGACGTCGTCGATGGTCGTGCCCGATTCCGGAGATCAGCTCCGGAACGAGGACCACGGGAGCACCGGCCTGGGGGGCGCCTGCTGCGCCGCCGGCGGGGTTCCCCGCTGTGCCGCTGTTGCCGCCTGCCCCCGCCTGAGGGGCACCGCTCGTGCCCGACCCGGGCATCGAGAGAGCCCCGCTGTCACCCCGCGACTACCGGAGCCCCGGCGGCGTCCGGGTCATCCACACGCCACGCTGGCGCCTGGCCCGCCCGCCGTTCCGGCCTCTGCGCCGGACTTGGCGGCCTCACCGGCGGCCGCGATCGGGCTCGAGGACAAAAGCGAGTTGTCGAACACGGAGCAGGCTCCGAGCACGAACACCAGGGCAGGAATCAACTCTTCTCGACTCAATCCCTTTGACGATACCCCGTGTGCGCGGCGTTATCCGCCGCCACGGCGCTTTGGGGATGTTAGAACCCGTAATTATGTCGCACACAGGAGCCAATAAGCACCAAGCGTCAGACAGGCTGATGGAGCGCGCGGAGCGCTTGATGCCGGGCGGCGTGAACAGCCCTGTGCGCGCGTTTCGAGCGGTGGGCGGGCACCCGCTGTTCATCGCGCGCGCAGCCGGTGCTCGCGTGTTCGACGCCGACGACAACGCGTACCTCGACTACATCGGCTCGTGGGGCCCGGCGATCCTCGGGCACGCGCACCCCAAAGTGGTGCAAAGCGTGGCTGAAGCCGCGGCAAAGGGCCTGTCTTTCGGGGCACCCACCGAGGGTGAAGTGCGCTTCGCCGAAGCCGTCATGGCGCGCTTCCCGAGCATCCAAATGATGCGCTGCGTATCGAGTGGCACCGAGGCCACGATGAGCGCGCTCCGCGTTGCCCGTGGCTTCACGGGGCGGGACGTGATCGTGAAATTCGACGGCGCGTATCACGGTCACTCCGATGCGCTGCTCGTCAAAGCGGGCAGCGGCGCTGCAACTTTCGGCAATCCCGACTCTGCGGGCGTCCCCGCGGGGGTCGTGGAAAACACCGCCACCGTCGCGTTCAACGATCCGGGGGCGCTCGGCGATCTGTTCGCGCGCGATGGCAAGCGCATCGCAGCCGTCATCGTCGAGCCCGTGGCGGGCAACATGGGCTGTGTGCCGCCCCAACCCCAATTCTTGGAAACGATCCTGGAGCTGTGCGAGCAGCACGGTGCGCTCTCGATCTTCGACGAGGTGATGACCGGCTGTCGCGTGGCACGTGGCGGGGCACAGGGCCTGTTCGGCATGACGCCGGACCTCACTTGCCTGGGCAAGATCGTCGGCGGTGGGATGCCGCTCGCAGTCTACGGCGGCCGCGCGGACGTGATGCAGCGCATCGCGCCGCTCGGCCCGGTGTATCAAGCGGGCACGCTGAGCGGTAACCCGGTAGCAGTGAGCGCGGGGCTGAGCACGCTCGCCGAGCTGGACGAGAGCTCCTATCTACGGCTCGAAGCGCTGGGCTCGCGTTTGCAAACCGGGCTCGAGCGCGCACTGCGCGACAGCAACACGCCCGGCGTGGTGCAACGCGTGGGCTCCATGCTCACCTTGTTCTTCCACCGCGGCCCGGTGCGCTCGTGGCTCGACGCCGCCGCTTGCGACACGCAGCGCTTCGGCACCTTCCACCGCGGCCTCGTCACCCGCGGGGTTTATTGGCCGCCGTCGCAGTTCGAAGCCGCGTTCATCTCGCTCGCGCACACCGAAGCGGACATTGACGCAACGGTCGAGGCGGCTTTGGGCGCGCTCGGGGAGTAAGCCTCTCCGGGTCGGCCCGTCACGTGCGGACACCGGTTGCTGGCGAAGACACCCGCTTTCCGTCCCCAAAATTTAGTTGCGCACGCAACGAAATCTTTCGCCACGCGGTGGGTCTCCGGCGAGGCAGCAAGGATGTGACCAGTCGTGCGCGGTTCCGGACGTGAGCGGGATCGCGTGCGCGCCCTCGCCGAGGAGCCATTGGGTGCACGAAATAGTGTTCGGGTCCAAACACTATTTCGGGAGGGAACGTGGGCGTGCTCCGCCAAGTGGGTGCTTCGCAAAGGGTCGCCCTCTCAAGCGAGAAGGGCTTTGCCGGTAAAGCTGGGGCCGTACATTCAAGCGGCGGAGCGGAGTGGATTCCGGGGGCGCGCTGGGGAGGCGGTCCGCGACGCCGAAGGCTGGGACGCACCGGGGCGCGCTTCGTGACCATCAAAAATCTCCTTGCTTGAAGCGGGCGGCGGCGGGGTTGGCGCGTTGCGTTGCGGCTGGCTCGCGAAAGGGGCGATTTTTGTTTGCGTCTTGCGCTGGATCTCGTAGCTCTCCGCCCGTATTCCCCGAGGAGTCGTGCAACGTGAGCCAGAAGAAACAAAAAGTCGCAATCTTGACCGCGGGCGGCCTCGCGCCGTGCCTTTCGTCCGCCGTGGGCGGGCTCATCGATCGTTATTCGGAGCTCGCTCCCGAGCTCGAGATCATCGGTTACTTGGGTGGGTACAAGGGGCTCTTGCTGGGTTCGAGCGTGCCCGTGACGCCCGAAGTGCGCGCCGGCGCCCACGTGCTGCACAAGCATGGTGGCAGCCCGATCGGTAACAGCCGCGTCAAGCTGACGAACGTGAAGGATTGCGTGAAGCGCGGTCTGGTCAAAGAGGGTCAGAACCCGCTCGAGGTTGCCGCCCAGCAGCTGACGAAAGCCGGCGTCACCATCTTGCACACGGTCGGCGGTGACGACACGAACACCACGGCCTCGGATCTGGCCGCGTTCCTGAAGACGCATGACTACGCGCTCACCGTCGTTGGTCTGCCGAAGACGATCGACAACGACGTGTACCCGATCCGCCAATCGCTCGGCGCGTGGACGGCGGCCGAGCAGGGCGCCATCTACTTCGAGAACATCGTCAACGAGCACTCGGCCAACCCGCGCATGCTGATCGTGCACGAGGTCATGGGGCGCAACTGCGGCTGGCTGACCGCGTACACCGCCAAGGTGTATCGCCAGCGCCTCAATCACCCGGACTTCTTGCCGAGCTTCAACTTGGCGCGCGCGCACAAGGACATCGACGCGGTCTACATCCCGGAGATGGACTTCGACCTCGCGGGCGAGGCCAAGCGCCTGCGCGCGGTGATGGACGAGCAAGATTGCGTGAACTTGTTCGTCTCCGAAGGCGCGTGCGTGAACGAAATCGTGAAGGAGATGGAAGCCAACGGCGATCCGGTGCCGCGTGACGCCTTCGGCCACTACAAGCTCGACGCCGTGAACGTGGGTCAGTGGTTCAGTAAGCAGTTCTCTAAGCTGCTGGGCGCCGAGAAAACGCTGGTCCAAAAGAGCGGCTACTTCGCGCGCGCCGCCGCCGCCAACTCGGACGACCTGCGCCTGATCCAGAGCATGGTCGACCACGCGGTGGAGTGCGGCTTGCGCGGCGAATCCGGCGTCATCGGCCACGACGAGGACCGCGGCGGCCGTCTGCGCGCCATCGAGTTCCCGCGCATTGCCGGCGGTAAGCCCTTCAACGTGGACGAGCCCTGGTTCGACGATTTGCTGAAGGACATCCGCCAACCCAAGGGCAAAGTGCTCACCGTCGAGCACCACGAAGCCCCGAGTATTCCGCCAGCTGCCCCCTAGCGGACGCCGCCGACGCGCCGCCCCAAACGAAGGGGCGGCGCGATTCCGTCCTTCCAACAACCAATCTCAGCGGAGGGAAGCCGCGCTGCGGCCTCGCCGCCACTGGCTGCCCACCCCTCTGGAGCGGTCCCGGGCGCCGAGCAATACCGGTCTACCGCTTTATTGTGGCGTTGGTGAAGCCGCGTTTGGTGAAGCCCCATTCCGGTCAGTGCCGCTCACCTGGGAGCGGTTCCAGAAATGCGCGTGACGCCGGAAACGATCATGCTAAACCGCCAACATGTCGTCGAATGCTCGCCGAGTGGCCGGGTGGCTGGGTGCGTGTGTGATTTTGGGCCTCGCGGGGGCCGGCGTGGCCGAGGCGCAGGTAACGCAAACCGATGCGGCGAAGACGCCTCTGCCGCAACCCGTCGGCACCGCCGAGCTGAACCTCGTCAATGACTCGTGGGCGTGGAACTCGAATACCGACATCAATCAGGATGCGACGGGCGCGAACTTGAACCCGGCCGTCAAGTACGGCGCCTACTACGCGCCGCCGATGTACCCGCAGTTCGTCACGGGGGACGCCATCACGCTCCAAGGCTTGTTCAAGTGGCGCAAGGAGATGATCGACCCCGTGAAGGACGCGTCTACGGGCCCCGGTTACTTCTCGGCCAAGTGTGGCTTCAGTGGGCAGCTGCTGCTCATGGGCGGCAACTGCCAGGTCAAGTTCGGCTGGTATAACGTCATCGATCCGACGAGCAAGACACCGCCCGCCGCGAGCGAAATCTATCCGTTCATCGACGAGCCGCTGACCTCGCTCAATTGCACGCAGGAAGACGGCGTTGCCCCCAAGACCGACGGCTTCTGTCCGCTCGCCTGGGACAACCGCGGCCCCCGCCAGTTATCCAAACTGCGCTGGGTTCCAAAGACGTTCAGCTCGGGCGACATCAGCAAAGATCCCCGTTACAAAGGGGGTTTCGTCGCCTTCGCGGTGATCGGCGCTTCTTCGGGCAAGTGCACGCAGAGCAAGTTCTCGATGTACGAGCACAACCAGCGCAACGCCCAAGGCGAGCCCTGGGTCACCACCTTGATCTACCACTCCACGGTCGATCCGGGCGGCTTCTACATGGCCTTCGAGGATTTGCCGATGCCAGCCAACGACTGGAAGCAGGCGGGCACTGGTGCCGACGGTGACTTCAACGACTTCGTGTTTTACGTCTCTGGCCTCACCTGTGACGGCGGCAACATGCCGTGTGACACCGGCTTACAAGGCGCATGCTCCGTGGGTCGTACGGATTGCTCGGCCAACGGTGAGCCGCCCGTGTGTCGCCCCGTCGTACAAAAGGGCGCAGAGATTTGCGACAACGTCGATAACGATTGCGATGGCGTGATCGACAACGGGGATGGCCTGTGTACCAACCCGGACAAGCCGTTCTGCTTTCAGGGGCAATGCGTCGGCACTTGCGTCGGCGGTGAGTTCCCCTGCCCCGTCGGCCTCGAGTGTGATGTCTCGGGCCATTGCTCCGATCCCGTGTGCGCTTCGGTGACCTGCGCACCCGGCACCGCGTGCCGCAACGGGCAGTGCGTGGATCCGTGCACGGGCGTGACGTGCCCCTACGGGCAATCGTGCCAGCTCGGGCAGTGTGTAGACCCGTGCAATGGCGTGACTTGCCCCGGTGATCGCGTGTGTGAGCGCGGGCTGTGCGTCGCCAATTGCAGCTGCCGCGGGTGCGACACGGGGTTGATGTGCACTTCGGACGGCAAGTGCACCGATCCCGCGTGCGCCGATGTGATGTGCGCGGCCGGCACGATCTGCAAGGCCGGCGCTTGCGTCGATGCCTGCGCGGGCGTGACTTGCCCGGGCAACGGCGTGTGCAGCTTGGGTACGTGCTCCACGCCCATGCCGGGTGACGGCAATGGCGGCTCTGGGCCGGGCTCGATCGGCTTCGGCGGCAACACCGGCATCGACTTCGGCGGTGGCACGTCGGTCGGTAATGGCACGAGCACGGGCGCCAATACCGGCAGCTCGAACCACGGTGTCGCGTCCAAGTCCTCGGGCTGCGGTTGCCGCGTAGCGGACCGTCCGGCGAATCTGCCGGCCCAGCTCGCCTGGATTGGCTCCGCCGTGGCACTCGCCTTCGCGGCGCGCAAGCGACGTCAAGCGCGGAAGAGCGCCGCCAACTGAGGAGTAGCGGCGGCGCCGGCCGCCGCTCTAAGCTTTCACGAGCAGGTTGAAGTTCGCGAAGCGCGAGCACGCGCTGTGCGTCTCGCGCATCAGGCGCAAGCGGTTGTTGCGCAGCGGTAGGTCCTCGACCATCACGAAGATGTCTTCGAAGAACTGGGCGAGGACGGGCGCGAACGCGGCGATGGCCGTGAGCGCGCGCTCGTAGTCGGCGGCGGTGGTGCCGCCACCGAGCGCTTGCTTGAGCGCTTGGAACGCTTCGAACACGCGCTGCTCGCTCGGATGCACCTCTGCCTGCACGGAGGCGGGCGGCACGATTTCACCGGGCGGCGCTTCTTTGGCGATGTTGGCCGCGCGCTTGAAGACCTCACCGGCCTTGGTGCGCACGCTCTCTTCGAT
>JBEQTH010000100.1:0-83412 GCA_040348785.1 Myxococcales bacterium
GCCGGCCTCGCTGAAAAAGTATTTCGACAGCTTCAACCTCGACCGCAGCAAGGTGCTGAAGGAACTGCAGCAGATGCGCGGCAGCCAGCGCGTGACCTCCGACAATCCCGAGGCGACCTACAACGCCCTGGAGAAATACGGCGTGGACCTCGTGGCCCAGGCGCGCAAGGGCAAGCTCGATCCGGTGATCGGGCGCGATGCCGAGATCCGCCGCGCCATCCGCATCCTTTCCCGCACGACCAAGAACAACCCCGTGCTCATCGGCGAGCCCGGCGTCGGCAAGACGGCGATCGCCGAAGGCATCGCGCACCGCATCGCCAAGGGGGACGTTCCCGAGTCGCTCAAGGACAAGCGCATCCTCGCGCTCGACCTGGCGAGCATGGTCGCAGGCTCCAAGTTCCGCGGTGAGTTCGAGGACCGCTTGAAAGCCGTGTTGAAAGAGGTAGAGGCCTCCGCCGGTAGCATCATCCTCTTCATCGACGAGCTGCACACGTTGGTTGGAGCTGGCGCCGCCGAAGGCGCGATGGACGCGGCCAACATGTTGAAGCCCGCCCTCGCCCGCGGTGAGCTGCGCGCCATCGGCGCCACCACCCTCGACGAATATCGCAAACACATCGAGAAAGACGCGGCGCTGGAGCGCCGCTTCCAACCGGTGATGGTGAGCGAGCCCACCGTCGAGGACACGATCGCCATCTTGCGCGGCCTGAAAGAGCGCTACGAGGTGCATCACGGTATTCAGATCACCGACTCCGCCCTGGTCGCGGCGGCCGTGCTCAGCCAACGGTACATCGCCGATCGCTTCTTGCCCGACAAGGCCATCGATTTGGTCGACGAAGCCGCCAGCAAGATCAAGATGGAGATCGACAGCTTGCCGTTCGAGATCGACCAAGTGCAGCGTAAGCTGCTGCAGTTGCGGATCGAAGAGCAAGCCCTCACCCGCGAGCGTGACAAGGGCAGCAAAGCGCGCCTGGAAGAGCTGCGCCGAGAGGTCGGCGAACTGAATGAGCAGCGAGACACGATGCGCGCTCAATGGCTGCGCGAGAAAGAGATCATCGAGCGCCTGCGCAAGAACCAGGTCGAGCTCGAGGATCTGCGGCAACAGGCAGAGGCTGCGCGCCGCGCCGGTGATCTCGGAAAAGCCGCTGAAATTCAGTACGGCCGCATCCCTGGCGTCGATCGCGAGAGCGAGAAGGACCGCGCGGAGCTCGCAAAGGTGCAGGCCAATGGCTCGTACTTGAAGGAAGAGGTGAGCGAGGAGGACATTGCCGCCATCGTCTCCAAGTGGACGGGGGTGCCCGTGTCCAAGATGCTCGAGGGCGAGAAGCAGAAGCTCATCCACATGGAGGAGAGCCTGCGCAAGCGCGTGATCGGCCAAGAGGCAGCGCTGGTTGCCGTGTCCAACGCCGTGCGCCGTTCGCGCGCGGGCCTGGGTGACGACAAGCGCCCCATCGGTTCGTTCTTGTTTTTGGGTCCCACCGGCGTCGGCAAAACCGAAACAGCTCGGGCTTTGGCCGAGTTCTTGTTCGACGACGAGAAGGCCATGATTCGCATCGACATGAGCGAGTACATGGAGCGCCACGCGGTCTCGCGGCTGATCGGCGCGCCCCCTGGCTACGTCGGTTACGACGAAGGCGGTCAGCTCACCGAGCCTGTGCGTCGCCGGCCCTACTCGGTGGTTTTGTTCGACGAAATCGAGAAAGCGCACCCGGACGTGTTCAACACCTTGCTCCAAGTGCTGGACGACGGTCGCCTGACCGACGGCCAAGGCCGCACGGTGGACTTCAAGAACACGGTGGTGATCCTGACCAGCAACATCGGCACGGCCGAGCTCGCTGCGGTCGAAGAGCGCACCCACGCGAGCGTCGAGGAGCGCGAGAAGGCGAGCCAAAAGGTCGTCCAGGACGCGCTCGCCGCGCACTTCCGCCCGGAGTTCCTGAACCGGTTGGACGAGGTCGTCGTCTACCACCGCTTGGATCGCAGTGAGCTGCGGCACATCGTCGAAATTCAACTCGGCTACTTGGTGAGCCGCCTCGCGCGTCGCGATCTAGGGTTCCACATTACGGACGCGGCCAAGGAGTTCTTGGCGGAAGCCGGCTGGGATCCGCAATTCGGCGCTCGGCCGCTGAAGCGCGCCATTCAGAAGCTGGTGGAAGACGCGCTCGCGCGCCGCGTGCTGGAAGGCGCGTTCTCACCGGGTGACGTGGTGTACGTCGATCACGACGAGGAAACGAATGCGCTCACATTCACTGCGCGTCCCAAAGGCGAAGCGCCGCCCGAGCCCATTCGTCGCCGCAATGCCTCGTTGAATTAGGAGGCTGGCCCGAGGAGGCGGCCGACCCGGCGACGACCAGGCCTGCCGAGCCAGGCCCCTAGCTGTCGTGGCCGCGCAAGGCGACGGCGCGCACCAGAGACAGGCCAGCAAAGGCCGCGCGCCGCCGCACTTGTTCACGATTGCCGGTGAACACGACGCGGCGGTCGCTCACTCCCGCGTCCGTGGCGACCGCAAAGTGCACCAAGCCCACCGGTTTTTCTTCGGAGCCGCCGGTGGGCCCAGCGATGCCCGTGAGCGACAAGGCGAAGTCCGAGTTGAACGCGGAGCGCGCGCCCTCGGCCATCGAGCGCGCAACCTCGGCGCTCACCGCCCCGTAACGCGCGAGCAGCACGGCCGGCACGCCAAGCAGCGCGATCTTGGCGTCGTTGGCGTAGGTGACGGCGCCGCCGCGGAACACGGCGCTCGCGCCGGAATGCGCCGTGAGTAACTCCGAGACCAAACCGCCCGTGCAGGACTCGGCGAGGGCCAACGTTTGGCCCCGTTCAGCGAGCAGCGAGCACACGGCTTCCGGAAAACGCGCCGTCCCTTCGCCGAACACGACTTCGTTGCCCAAGCGTTCACGCACCGCCCGCGCGCCGCGCTCGGCTCGCTCACGCGCCGCTGCCAGCTCTGGCGCGCGGGCCAGCACCTTGACCTCAATCTCCGGCATGGTCGCCCGGTAGCCGATCAGCACCTCGAATTCAGCCTCGATCCCGGCCAGGCGATCGTTCACTTCGCTCTCCGGCAAGCCGTACGTGCGAAGCAATACTTGAAAGCTGCGCTCGCCGACGAGGGGTACGATGACCGGCACCACGAAAGACTCGAACATCGCCTTCATCTCGAAGGGCACGCCGGGCATGAAGTAGGCGAGCGCACGATTGAGCTTCAGCTCGAAACCAGGCGCGGTGCCGTTGGGGTTCGCCAGAATTCGCGAACCGATCGGAAAATAAGCCTGTTTGGCGTTGGACACTGCCATCTGCCGCCCGAAGCGCGCGAGCCGTGTGCGGATCGCCTCGAGCGAAGGCTCGTCGCGCAGCAGGCCCACGCCTGCCAAGCGCGCCGCGCACTCGGTGGTGATGTCGTCGGTGGTTGGCCCGAGCCCACCGGTGCACACCACGACGTCGTGGCTCAAAGACAACCGGGACAAGGCGGCCTCGATGCGCGCTCGCTCGTCATCGACACAGTCGATCGCGAGCACGTCGAAGCCAATCGCCGTGAGCGACTCGGCGAGCCAAGTCGCGTTGCTGTTCTGTAGCTCACCACGAGTGAGCTCGGTTCCGATGCACAAGATGGCCGCCGCAGACATGGTTCCGATCAGATACCACGCGCCCGGCGCGAGCTCCCGTTACTTCCCCGCGTCCGCGCTCGAGCTGTCGTACGCGCAGCGAAAGCCGACGTGAGGCGCCCGAGTCTGCCGCGGCTCGAAGGCCCATGACTTCAAGTCGCCCGCGACCTCCGAGCGGTACGAGCCCCCGCGCGCCACGAAGCTGCCGTCGCGTTCCACGGTCCACTCGGCGACGTTCCCGGCCAGATCTCGGACCCCATCGGGCGTCGCGCCGTCCGGGCGCGCACCGACCAGGTCCGGCCCAGAGCCCGCGCGGGCACACGGCCCCACGACGAGCCCGAACGTCGCCCGTCGGCACACCAAGCCGGTGTTACCCCAGGGGTAACGCCGCCCCGTGCTGCCCGTCGCGGCGAACAGCCACTCTTCGGAGGTCGGCAATCGGCCGCCCGCAAAAGCGCAGAACTGTGCGGCTTCTTCGGGGCTCACGTTGCGCACCGGCCGACCCGGCTCGGAGTCGTCCGAGATCTTTGGACACTTGGCGGCGGCCGAGCACTCGCGGAAGCGGTCCACGCTGACCTCGGCGCGGTCCAAGTCGAACGGCCCAACGCTCAGGTCATGGTTAGGCTGAGCGGGCCCCTCCCAATCGACGGAGCCAAAACGAGTGCTGCCGCCAGCGATGCGAACTTTCGCCTGGGGTAAGACGCAAGAACCGGAGTCGTCACGCGCCATGTCAGCGGCGCATGCACTCGCAGTGCCCGCGCATTGTCCGTTCGTGGAAAGGCCTTGGCCGAGCCCGCAACAGCGCGCCTCTTGCGCTTCGAGCCCATTCGGACACCGCGCAGGCACGCGACGCTCGGATTGCGCGAAGCGCACGATGATCGCGATCGACGCCAACACGCCGACCCCTGCGGCCAGGACATAGTTGAAGCGCGTGAGTCGAAACTTGGGCACGTCAGAGCCGCGCACGGTAACGCGAAAGCCGATTCGAAATCAGCATGGTCCCGGGAAATACGGCACGCTACGCAGGAACACGCGCTCGAAGCGAGTGACGTCGAACTTGTCCGTGTTCGCCTTGGCCCGCAGCACGGACCCCGCCGCCCACGGGCCGTCAGGGCCGAGCAAGATGGCGCCGCCGCCGCTGCCATCGAGATCGACGATCGCCCGGGGCGTGAGCTTCCGATCGTCGACCGCGGTCACGGCGATGGCCGGGCCGCCACCGCCCCAGAGCGCGCTCAAACTGGCGGAGAAACCGCGACTCGCGCAACCCGAGCCGACTTGCTCGCTGACCACGAACAGCGGCGTGTGCCCTGGCAGCGCCAAGGTTGAAATGCTGCGCCACACATCGCGATCATCCCACGAGCCAGTCGCGTCCGGCCGTTCGCTTCGAAAACGAGCCTGGACTTGGGCGTACTCCGGCAACTGCCGGAACGCGGCCATGGCTTGGGCGCCCACCTCGGCAGATGCTGGCTCAGGCGCCGAGATTACGGGCGCGGGCAGATCGGGATCGACGGCGAGCAATGCGCCCTTGCACGGCGCGGAGAACTCCGCGACCAGGGTGCGACCGGCCTTGCCGGTCACTCGCCACACCTCTTCCGCGATCGCCATCGGCGCTGTTGGCGGCGCCTCCGAGCAGCCCTCCCAGTGCTCCGAAGTGCGCAAATCCGGCGTGATTTGGGCGTGAATCAAGAAGCGCTGCAAGCGTGTCTCGCACACTGCGCCGCTCACCCCCAGCACCCTCACCGGACGACCGAGCCAGTTGCGCAGCGCCTTCGGTAGGCGCGCCATGGCCACGCCGCGCGTCGCGCTGTTGGGCTCTTCGCTCGAGAGCGGGCCCTCGGCCCAAGAGGGATCGGGCTTCGCGTCGAGCAGCGCGCTACGTTCATCCGCCAACCACAAGCCGAGGTACGCGGCCAAGCGCTGTGGCGGGGGCCCGGCCTTGAGATTGTTCGCGTCGAGGTGCGCTGCTTCGGGCGTCGTGCAGCTGGCGCTCGGTGCGGCCGAGGCGGTCAGAGGGAGATCGGGCACGGGCACGGGCACGGGCACCGGCGCGGAGGCGGGGGCCGCGACTGCTTTGGCGGGGCTCGGCTTTTGCGAGTTGCAGCCGAAAACTAGCGCAAAAACCGCGCAACACAGCGCAGGCGTGCGGCTCAAGACGACGCGCCGGGCTCGGCCTCCGGCTGCGCGTCGCCGTCGAGCGGCTCACCACGCAGCAAGCGTTCGAGCGCGGCTTCGTCGATTACGTGCGCGCCGAACTTCTTGGCCGAGTCGGTCTTCGCCTTGCCGACCTTCTCGCCGATCACGAGGTACGTGGTGCCCTTCTTGACCTTGTCGTGCACCTCACCGCCGGCCGCGCGGATCGCGTCGTGCACGTCTTCCCGTTTGCGGGTGAGCACGCCGGTGACGCAAAACGAGCTGCCCGACAGCGGCCCGCTCGCCGCGGCGCGCGCCTTCGGCTGCGGGCGCGACACCTTCAAGCGCGCAAACTTTTCGAGTAAGCGCCGGTTGTCCTCGTTCTCCAGATAGCGCTTCACGCTATCGACCATCTTGGGCCCGAAGCCCGAAATACCCGCCACGTGCTCGAGCACGTGATCCGAGCCCCAAGCCAGTAGATTCTCGAGTGATTCGGCGCTTTCGGCGAGCTGCTTCGCCGCCACTTGGCCGACGTGCTCGATGCCCAAGCCGGTGAGCAAGCGGTCGAGCGGCTGCTCGCGCGATTTGTCAATCGAGCTCACCACGTTCTCGGCGCTCTTCTTGCCCATGCGTTCGAGCGCCTCGATTTGCGGCAGCGTGAGCTCGTACAGGTCGGATACGTTTTCGATCAGCTTGCTCGAGATCAGTTGCTCGATCAGCGACTCACCGAGGTGATCGATGTCCATCGCGTAGCGGCGCGAGAAGTGCAGAATCGCGCCCTTCACTTTGTCTGGGCAGCGTGGGTTCGGACAGCGAATGGCGACTTCCTCTTCGCTGGCCACGACTGGGGTGCCGCAGCTCGGGCACAGCTCCGGCATCTTCCACGGCACTTCGGCGCCCGTGCGCGCGCTGGTGTCGACCGAGATCACCTGCGGGATGATCTCCCCCGCCTTCTCGATGCTCACCAAGTCGCCCACGCGCACGTCCAAATGCTCGATGATTTCCGCATTGTGCAGCGAAGCGCGCGAAACCACGGTGCCCGCGAGCTGGGTTGGCTCGAGATTCGCGACCGGCGTCAGCGCGCCCGTGCGCCCGACTTGCACCACGATGCTGAGCACGCGTGTGGTCGCCCGCTCCGCGCCGAACTTGTAGGCGATGGCCCAGCGCGGGAACTTTGCGGTTGCCCCCAAGATGTCCTGGGAGGTGAATGAGTTGACCTTCACCACCGCGCCGTCGGTCTCGTACGGATAATCACGCCGAGCCGCGTCAATCTCGGCGATGTACGCGCGCACCTCTTCGGGCGTCTGACACACCCGTTGCAAGCGGTGGGTGGGTAACCCAAATTCGGCGATCTTCTCCAGCGCGCCGGCGTGGGTCGCGGCCAGCTCCGGCCCTTCTACGACCTGCCAAACCATCACCCGCAGCGGGCGCTCGGCGACCACGCGCGGATCGATCATGCGCAGCGAGCCAGAGGCGGCGTTGCGCGGGTTGGCGAACGGTGCTTCTCCCGCCGCCACGCGCAGCTCGTTGATTTTGGCCAAATCGCGGCGAAAAATCACGACCTCCGCGCGTAACGTGAGCGGCTTTTTGTACGGGATCGTGAGCGGCAGCGAGCGCATCGTCTTCAGGTTCGGCGCGATGTCCTCACCGCTGATGCCGTCCCCGCGCGTCGAGCCGCCGACGAGCTGCCCGTCTCGGTACAGGATCTCGACGCTGCCGCCGTCGAGCTTCGGCTCGACGCAAAACTCGGACACGGCATTGGCCGGCAGCCCGGCGATCACGCGCCGCTCGAACTCGGCCAAGTCCGCGTCGTTGTACGTGTTGTCCAGCGACATCATCGGCACCACGTGGGGCACGGTGCGCAGATCGCTGCGCGGCGAGTCGCCCACGCGCTGGGTCGGCGAGCTCGCCGACTTGAGCTGGGGGTGCTCGGCTTCCAGCGCGCGCAGCTCGGCGTACAGCGCGTCGTACTCGCGGTCGCTCAGGCTCGGATCATCGAGCACGTAATAGCGGTAGTCGTGCGCGCGAATCTCGGCGGCGAGCGCGTCGTGCCGTTTCTTGGCGTTCGCCAACTTCGGCGCGCTGGTCACGAGCGGGCCTCGGCCCTGCGGGGCAAGTCAGTGACAATCACGACGCGGAATTTGCCAAAGAACCCCGGTCGGGTCGACGCTTCGTTTTCGTGTACGCAGCGCGCGCAAAGTTATCCTACGGTCCGCCTCGACCGAGCATGGCCAAGCCCCAAGCAGCCCAGAGCGAAGCCGAGCGCTTCTTGCGCGAAGGCAGCGGGCCCTGGGCAGATCTCGCGCTCACCTTGCCCGTGTTCGTCGGTTACCACTTGGGAGTGGTGTTCCTGCCCGTGCGGAACGCCGCTGACGTGGTGACCCGGGAGCTCACCACGCTGGCCGAGAATAGCTTGTTCGAATACATCGGCCTGACCATCGGCATTGGTGCGGCGTTCGCGTTCGTGCTGTTGATGGCCGGCCGCGGGCACACGATGCGCGCCTCGCGCTTCGTGTACGTGGGCCTGGAAGGCATCGTGTACGCGATCGCGATGCGCCTCGCCGGGCAATACGTGGTGAGCCAATTGGCGCTCGCCACGGGCATCCCGGATGGAAAATTCAGCGCGCTCGTGATGTCACTCGGCGCCGGCTTTTACGAAGAGATCGCGTTTCGCGTCGGCTTGTTCGGCCTCGGCTTACGGCTGTTGCTCGGTTTGATCGGCACCCTGCCGCGCTTCAAGCGTTGGTTGGTCGCGATCGGCTGGGCGCTCGCTTCGTCGATCGCGTTCAGCGCTTGGCACTACGTGGGCGATCTGGGCGACGCCTTCGAGCTGCGCTCGTTCGTGTTCCGCGCCGTGTGCGGCTTGGTCTTCACCGCTATCTACACGTTCCGTGGCTTCGCCCCCGCCGTCTGGACCCACACGATCTACGACGCCTGGGTCATGGTCTTCTAGTCTCTCCCCCCCGTGCCCGTGCCCGTGCCCGTGCCCGTGCCCCGTGCTCCCTAGCTCTTCACGGCGAGCACGAAGTACTCCACGTTCCCCTTCGGCCCCGCGACGGCCGAGTCCGCGCCGCCCAGCACCGCGAACCCCGAGTCGCGAATCGCGCCTAAAACGTGCTCGATCGCCGCACTACGGACGTCCGCGTCGCGCACCACGCCGCGGGTGCGGCGCGCTTCGTCGCGGCCGACCTCGAACTGCGGCTTAATCATGGCTAACAAGCGCGCGCCGGGGGCAAGCCAGCTGGTGATCGCCGGTAGCAGCTTTTCCAAGCTGATGAACGATGCGTCGACCACCACGAGATCCAGCCGTTCGGCGAATGCCTCGGGAGTGACGTGGCGCGCGTTCGTGCGATCCATCACGACCACGCGCGGGTCGATGGCGAGCCGATGCGCGAGTTGGCCATGACCGACGTCGATCGCGTACACCCTGAGCGCACCGCGTTGCAGTAAGCAATCCGTGAAACCGCCCGTCGACGCGCCAACGTCTGCGCATACGTTGCTCGCGACTTGGCAAGCCAGTGCGTCCAGTGCGCCCTCGAGCTTGTGCCCGCCGCGCGATACGAAGCGGTCTTGCTCGCGCACACTGAGCTCGGCTGCAGCGTCGACCTCGGTGCCCGCTTTGTCGATCCTGCGGTCGCCCCAAAAGACCTTGCCCGCCAAGATCAGTGCTTGGGCGCGCGCCCGCGTGGGAGCGAGCTCGCGCTCCACGAGCAGCACGTCGACACGGCGTTTGGCGGGCACGGCCGGACAGTAGCCGAGCGCTTCGAGGTGCGCCGTCGCGAGCGGCACATTCACGCCTCACTGCCGGCCAGAAACACAAAATGCCCCTTCGAGCAGCCGAGAATTTGCATACGCGAAACAATTGGAAGCAGGATGCCGCGGCTGAGGGGGCTCAGAGGCACCGGTTTTCCTGCCCCTTGGCCCGCTCGGAGTCGATCACTTAGCTCAGGAGGATGCGATGAAAAGCATGCATTTCGGGATTGGTTTCATGGTTGGTTTCGCGGCTTTGACTGCCGGCAGCGCCGCTTTTGCGCAAACCGCGACGGCCCAGACCACCTCGACGACGACGACGACCACGACGACCCCGGTTGCGGAGCCCGCGACGGCTCAGCCTGCCCCGACCCAAACCGGAATGACGCTCCCGGGAGCAACCCGGGACCCGGCCGCCGACGCGACCGACCACCAGGGCGTCGTCGGGCACTTCGGTGTCGGCTTCATGGGCACTCGCGGACTCGCGCTTGGCGCGGCCGGCGCAGCGGTGGACGCGCCGGTGATTGGCCTTCGCTACTGGCTCGATGACCGCATGGGCATCGACGCCGGCCTCGGCCTGCGCTTCTCGGGCGGCTCGGATCCGACCCCGAGCTACAACATCGCTATCGTGCACTTCGGCGTTCCGCTCGCGCTCGCGGGCTCGAAGCACTTCAGCTTCCAGGTCGTGCCCGAAGCGAACCTCGGTTACGGCACGGCCAAGGTCGGTGCTGGTCCCACGACCAAGGATTTCCACCTCGACCTCGGCGCGCGAGCGGGCGCGGAAATTCAGTTCGGGTTCATCGGGATTCCCGAGCTCGCATTGCAGGGCGGCATCGGTGTTGGCCTGAACTACGACCACTTCAGCACGGCAGGACAAGGTGCTCACACGCTGGCGTTCGGGACGTCGGTGGGTGACACGCCGTGGCAGATTTTTACCGGGAATATTGCGGCGTTGTACTACTTCGACTGAGAGTAGGGAGCGGAGACCGGGCACGGGCACGGGCACGGCCCGGAGCAGAGAGAGCCTGGCGAGGATCGGCGAAAGGTCGACGATCGCCGGGCTTTTTCGCGTTGCGCGGCGAGCATGCACCGTGGCCCGGTGGGTGCAGCTCGAGAGAGCATGCGCGTCGATGGCGTGTTGCTCGCGGCGATGGCCGCGATTGCCGGGGGGGTGGGCGCGGTTTATCCCGGGCCGGCGCTGTTTTGCGTCGCGTTTGCGGGTTTGAGTTTGGGGCGCGCGGTTTCGTCGCGAGCGCGGATCATTGCGCTGTTGTTTTGCGCGTGGGGCGCCGCGCGGGGCGCGCTGCAAGTGCAGAGGTTCGAAGCGGAGCGCATCGCCCTGCGCGACGCGATTGGTCCGCCGAGTCGCTGTGATCTGAACGGCGTGGTCGCCGTCTCGCCCGTGTGGTCCGACGGTACGGCGAGCTTCGTCGCGGACGTCACGCGCGCCGAGTGCGAGGGGCGCGCTTTGCCGACGCCGTTTCGCGCTCGTTTACATGGCGGGCCTGACGCCCTCGCGCGCCAAGACCAAGTGCACGTGATCGCGGATTTGGCTCCGCTGCAGCTATTTCGGAATTTGGATACGCCCGATCCCACGCCCTCGGCGGCCCGCCAGGGCATCGTGCTCACGGGCGGCGTGCTGTCGCTCGACGTCGTAGCGCGCGGCTGGGGGTTGCACTCGTTAATCGATCGCGCGCGGGCGCGTGCTCGGCAGCGCATCGTGCTCACGTTCGCGCCTGCGGCCGCCGGCATGGCGCGCGCGCTCGTGCTCGGTGAGAACGATCTCGATCCGCAAGACGCGCAGGCCTTTCAGAAGAGCGGTCTGTCGCACATGCTCGCGGTGAGCGGGACGCACCTGGTGTTTGCGGTGGCGGCCTTGGTGCATGCGCTCGCGTTTCTGCTCGTGCGCATCGAGGCAGTGTCGGCGCGCTATGTCGTGGCGCGCTTCGCGAGCGCCGTGGGTGTCGTCCTGTCCCTGATTTATGCTGATTTCGCCGGTGGCAGCAGCTCGGCGTGGCGTGCCGCGTTCATGCTCTCGGTCGGCTTTTCCGCGCGCGCCTCGGGCAGAAAACCGCTTACCGTGCGCACCTTCGGCTTGTCCACGTTGGTGTTCGCGGTGCTCGATCCGCTGTGCGCCTTCGATCTCTCGTTCATGCTCTCGGTCGCGGCCACCGCGGGTTTGATTTGGCTCGGGCGGCCATTCGCCGAAGGCTGCGCGCGCATCGGGTCTCGCCCGCTGCGCTTCCTCGCCGTCAGTTTCGGCACCACGCTGTCGGCCACCATTCCCTGCGCGCCGCTGCTCGCGCTGCTGTCTTCCGGCATCACGTTGGCGGGGTTGGTCGCCAACGTGCTCGCGGCCCCCTTGGGTGAGACCGTCGCTCTGCCGCTGTGCCTCGCGCATCTGCTTCTCTCGCCCGTTCCTGCGCTGGAACGCGGCGCGGCGTTGGTCGCTTCGGGGGCCCTCCTGATCGTGAAGCGCATCGCCTGGTTGAGCGCGGACGCGAGCTTCTTGGCGCTCAATTTGCCGGATCCGGGGCGGTTTCAGTTGAGCCTGATCGTCGTCGGAGTCTTCGGCTGGTGTGCGCTGCGCGGCTCGACAGGGCACGTGCGCACGACACGCGCGCGTCGGCAAGTGATGGCCGCTTGGTGCTCGAGCTGCGTCGTCGCGTTCGTCGGGCTCGAGCTGGCCGAGCGCCGCGCCGGTCAACCGCGCGCCGTAATCCGCGCCAGCGCGCTCGACGTCGGCCAAGGCGATTCGAACTTGGTCGACTTTCCGAACGGTGCTTGCTTGCTGATCGACGGTGGCGGCTTCGTCGGCAGCCCGGTCGATCCGGGCAAGGCGGTGGTATTGCCCGTGCTGCGCGCTCGCCGCCGCACGCGCGTGGATGTGGTCGCCTTGAGCCATCCGCACCCTGATCACTTCACGGGGCTCGTGAGCGCGCTACCCGAGCTAGAAATCGGCGAGTTCTGGGATTCGGGCCAGGGCGAGGCCGAGGGCGCAGGCCCGCTGTACGCCGAGCTGATCCGCGCACTGCGTGCTCGCGGCGTGCCCATTCGTCATCCAGCGGAGTTGTGCGGCGCGCCGCGCTCGTTCGGCGGCGCTGTGCTGCGCGTGCTCGCGCCTTGTCCGTCGTTCACGCCGCACCGCGGGGCGAACGACAATTCCTTGGTCATCTCGGTGAGCTACGGCGAACGCCGCTTCTTGCTCACGGGCGACGCCGAGCACGAAGAAGAGAGCGAGCTGCTCGCGGCGCACCCGGCCGATCTGCGCGCTGATTACTTGAAGGTGGGCCACCATGGCAGCCGAACCTCGACCAGTGAAGCTTTCCTATCGCTGGTCGCGCCCTCGATCGCGACGCTCTCGTGCGGCGTACGAAATCGCTTCGGCCACCCGCACTTGCCCACCGTGGAGCGCCTCGCCGCGCACGAGGTGCGCACGCTGCGCCTCGATCGAAGTGGCTCGGTGGAGGTGACGAGCGACGGCCATTCGCTGTCTGCGCGTGCGGCGCGCTTACCCCTTTGAATGCTTTACGTTGAAAAGGGTGAGCCGTCAGAGGGGCGTACCGGGAACGGGGTTGAGGCGGTGCTGGCAAGAACCGGTTCCCAAAGCTCCTCGGCGGGAGCGTTTCGCGCGCGTGTTGCCGGCGAAGTCGCCGGGGATCTCGAGCATTGGCCGCAATGAGTCAGGAAACTAACGAAGGATCCTGATTGGTCGCACACACACTGCGGAGTGGCCCGCGATCCAGCGCCAGAGGAGTCACGAATGTTCTCGAGCGATTCGAAATCCACTTCCTGTCCGAGCAGCCAGCGGCGGCCGCGTCGCAGGCTCTTCGTCAGCGCCTGTGTGGCGGTCCTCGCTTTGAGTGCTTGCAGCAGCACCAATAGTCCAGAGCAGCCTAGTGGTGGCGGGTCCCCTGGCGCTTCAGGTGCTGCCGGCGCGGCGACTGTCAGCGGCGGGCCCGGCTCAGGTGGGTCTGCGCCCGGCGGCACGGCTGGCTCCGCTCCCGGCGGCGCTGGCGCGGCGTCAGCCCAGGGGAACGTCGCTGGCAACTCTGCGGGCGGGGCGGGAGCAACGGGGGACGGCCCTGCAACCGGCGGGAGCGCTGCAGGTGGCCCGGCGGGCTCGAGCACTAGCGGCAGCGGCGGACAGGCCAGCGGTGGAGCCGGCCTGGCCGGCGCGAGCGCCGGCGGCACGGGCGGCACGGGCGGCACATCGACCGGTGCGCTGCACGTTGATGGCAACGTGCTGAAGGACGGCAACGCAACGAAGGTGATGATGCGCGGTCCGGAGCTCGTAATCAGGTGGGGAACGTATGCCGGACTGACCTCGGCCGGGGTTGACGTCCCGTGGGAGGGCGGCACCAACAACAACGTCGGCAGCGCAACGATTCGGGAGATCGCGAAGACGGGCGCCAACGCCGTTCGCGTCTATGGCGGCATTGGCAACGGGCTAGATGCGATTTTGAACACTGCTATCGTCGAGCAGAAGATGTTCGTGGGCGTTGGCCGCGTTGATTGGACCAACGCGCAGATGAAAGCCACCCTAGACAAGTACAAAAAGTACATCTTCATTCACCCGCGCGGCGAGTTCACCTATAGCGACGACGGCACGGCGGCAACCCGGAACAAGTATGCTACGGAGGCCAAGAACGCCATCCAGTACATTCGTAGTTTGGGCTACACTCAAGCCATCGAGATTGGCACGATTGGCTACGGACAAGCCTGGGGTGCAATACTCGCGAAAGGTCAAGAAGTCGCGGCCGTAGACCCGCTGAAAAATACCTTCTTTTTGTTGCAGTTGTACTCGGAATACGCGACTCGAATCCCCCAGACGATGACCGAGATCGCGGCGTTCCCTCATCCGGTGACCGTCGACGCCTGCCTGTTCACCAGCACGTACGGCAACACGCCGAATACATATAAAGAGGTCTGGGATCAGTCGTTCGCCAAGGGTTTCGGCAGCTTCTACTGGGATTGGTGGGGTGATGGCGAAGGCAACTCGATGACTTCCAGCGGCACATTTTCGAGCCTGAACGACATCGGCAAGTACATCGTCGACAACGGTCAGGCCGCCCTGAAGAACACTGTCAAAACCCCATTCTTGCTCAACGCTCAAGTCCCCTGAGCACGCCTGCGCGGCGGTGAGTGGTTGCGTCGGTTTACGAAGCGTAGCGCCGATACCGCCAAACGCGCGCGCCGCTTCGCTCGGATGATGAACCAGGTCGTGAACGCACGGCATGCCGTGCGACGCAATCCCACTGCCGACCAAGGACACGGCGAAGGCCCGGGCAGCCGATAGCATTCATCAGCCACTGCGGATACCGCAGGATCATTGCAGACCAATGCACCGAACGGCTCTTGCCGTCCCGCGTGCTCTACGAGACACTCGAGCGGGTGACCGCCTTCTCCCCGCCTGAAGTTCGACCGTTAATCAGCCGCGAGCGCATCGCCGAGCGCGTCTCTGAGCTCGCCGCGCAGATCACTCGCGAATACGCCGGCCGCTCGTTGGTCTTGCTCAGCGTGCTCAAGGGCAGCTTCATGTTCGCGGCCGACCTGGCGCGTGAGATCGCCATGCCCGTGCGCGTGGAGTTCCTCGGCGTGCGTAGCTACGGCGACGGCAGCAAGTCCAGCGGTGTCGTGCAGATCACGCAAGACCTGACGCGCCCCGTCGAGGGCGACGACATCGTGATCGTGGAGGACATCATCGATACCGGGCTCACCTTGAGCTACCTGCGCGAGCAGCTCCTCCTCCGCAGTCCGGCGTCGATCAAGGTCGCGTCGCTGTTGCACAAGCCGGCTCGCAAACAGCGCGAGGTCGAGATCGACTACCTGGGCTTTACCATCGACGACGTGTTCGTGGTTGGCTACGGGCTGGACTACGCGGAGCGTTACCGAAACCTGCCGTTCCTGGGTGTGCTCGATCCGTCGCTGATCGACTAGGGCGCCGCGAGCCCTGCCAACTGAGTAGGCGGCGGCGCAGAGTGATCGGCGTCGCCAGTCGCAAACATTGGAAATGTCGCGTCCCATGAAGCACCTGCAATTGACGCCGTTCCTCGCCCTGATCGCCCTTTCGGGCTGCGGCGGGCGCGTGGTCGAGCAACCCGGCTCTGGCGGCAGTGGGCCTTCCGAGCCGAGCACGCAAGAACCCCCGGCCGCAGCTGGGCGCTCGGCGTCCCCGCCCTCCTCGCTTCCCACACACGATCTGGGGGCTTGCACGCCGGGCTTCACGCGCGCCGACAATCCGAACCGGCCCTGTCATTGGCTCACCAAAGCGGGCGCGTGCTTCGACGAGAAAGAGGCGGCCTGCGCGTGCATCTGTCCGCTCAGCGGCAACAGCGTCTGTTTCAGCGGCTTCGACGCCGGTCCGAGCTCGGCCACGCTCGTGCAGTGTCTGTAACGCGGCACGCCGCGCGCTCACTCGCGGTCGTCGGGCTTCGGTTTGGCTTCGGCTGGCGCGGCTTCGGCTTCGGTCTCACCGCGCAGGCGCCGGAGTCGTTCGCCAATCGCCTTTTCCAGGCCCTGTTGTGTCGGTTCGTAGAAGCGCGCGCCCGCGATCTCGTCCGGTAGATACGTCTCCCCCGCGACGAAGCTGCCGTCGCGATCCGGCGGATACTGATAGCCGCGGCCGTAGCCTTCGTCTTTCATCAGTCGCGTCACTGCGTTGCGCAGCTTCTTCGGCACAGGCAGCGCGCCGCGCTCTTCGATGGCCGCGCGCGTCGCCGCGATCGCCGCCTTGACGGCGTTCGACTTGGGACAGCTCGCCAAATATAGGCAGGCGTGAGACAGCGGATAAATGCCTTCCGGCAGGCCCATGCGGCGAAACGCGGCATCGGCGTTGACGGCGACTTCCAGCGCGCGAGGGTCGGCGTTGCCCACGTCCTCACTGGCGAAGATCATCAGCCGGCGCAGCAAGAACAACGGATCATCACCGGCGTCGAGCATCCGAAACAGCCAATATAGCGCTGCATCCGGATCGCTGCCGCGCATCGATTTGATGAGCGCGCTGGCGACGTTGTAGTGCTCTTCGCCGGACTTGTCGTAGAGCAACGTGCGCGCTTCGCCGGCGCGTTCCACGGTGCTCGGGTCCAAGACCTGCGAGCCCTCGGGCAGTAACGACACGGCGACCTCGAGCAGGCCGAGCGCGCGCCGCGCGTCTCCGCCCGCCACCTTGGCGATCGCTGCGAGCGCGTCGGGATCGGCCCGGACCCCAAGCTCGCCCAAGCCGCGCTCTTCGTCCGTCAGTGCGCGCTCCAATAGCGCGATGATGTCCGGCTCTTTCAAGCCCTCCAGGCGGAACACGCGGCAGCGCGACAAAACGGCGGCGTTCACCGAAAACGACGGATTTTCGGTCGTCGCGCCGATCAGCGTGACGGTGCCGTTCTCCACGTGCGGCAAGAACGCATCTTGTTGGCTGCGGTTGAAGCGATGGATCTCGTCGACGAACAGCGTCGTGCCGCGCCCTTGATACGCGCGTCGCTCGCGCGCCGCATCGATGATCGTGCGCAGCTCCTGCACGCCGCCCAGCACCGCGCTGAACGCGACGAACTCCGTCTTCGTGATGCGCGAGATGACGTGCGCCAGCGACGTCTTGCCCGAGCCAGGGGGCCCCCACAAAATCAAAGACGGCACACGGTCCTTCTCGATCGCCTCACGCAGTAAGCGGCCGCCGCGCAAGAGCGCCTCTTGCCCGAGCACCTCTTCGAGCGAGCGCGGGCGCATGCGCTCGGCGAGCGGTGCGGGCGGCGCGGCCAGGTGTCCGCGGCGTGCGGCGGCTTCGAGCAGCGTGGGCTCGTTCAGCGGGGGGCGAGCGCCGCGCCGGGCCACTCAGCCGCTCGCCTTCGGCCGCTCGCCGAAAATCGCGGTACCCACCCGCACGATCGTGGCGCCGGCGGCCACGGCGTACTCCAAGTCGGCGGTCATCCCCATGCTTAGCTCGGGCAGCCGCGCCGCGCCGCCGTGCACCTCACGCAGGCGCACCAGCTCGTCGAAAAACGGACGCGCCGCGCTGGGCGCCTCGCTGTGCGGCGGCACGCACATCAAGCCCGCCACGCGTAGGTGCTGGGCGTCGTGCAGCGCATGCAAGACGTCGGCGAGGGCTTCCGGCGCGCAGCCGCTCTTTTGCGCCTCACCCCCGACGTTGACCTCGACCAGCACCGACAAGCGCGCGTCACCGGCGAGGAACGCGCGCGCTCCGTCGATCGTCACCGTCGCAGCGCGCTTGTCCAGCTCGCGCGCGAGCTCGACCGAGTGCACCGTGTGAATCAACGAAGCCAGTGGCGCCACGGCGCGCGCCTTGTTGCGCTGCAAGTGACCGATCATGTGCCAGCGCAGGTCCGTCAAATCCGCGAGCTCGGCGGCTTTTTCTTGCAGCTCTTGCACGTAATTTTCGCCGAAATCGCGCTGGCCGGCGGCGTAGGCGGCGCGAATCGCGCTCGCTGGCTGAAACTTGGACACGGCGACCAAACGCGCACCGTCAGACGCGCGGTCCGCGCTGGCGAGCGCCGCAGCCAGCCGCGCGCGAACCTGCTCCAAGCCGTGCACGATGACGCTCGCGCTCACGGGCACCTCAGTTGGCTTGCTTCTTGAGCTCGACCGTTGCTTGGCGCACGCGCAAGCTGTCGCCCGTCGAAGCGTCGATCGTGCCTTTGAAGCCGTCACCGTCGCGGCTCGCGACGAGCACCCCGCGCAGGCCGGTCTCGTCGTTCGGCGAGAGCTGAGCGCGCAGCGTGTCTTCCTCCACCTTGCCGCTCAAGTGGCTCGCACCCAGCGCGCCCTCGCTATTGCCGTCGACCACGCCATCGTCCGCGATTTGAAGTGTGAGCTTACCGGGGCCGCTGCTCAGCTTACCGTCGTCAGTCGTCCACTCGCGGACCGCCCCGACCTTGATCTCCACGGGCAGCTGCTTGGCTTGATACTCGCCCGCAAACCCGCCGGCGAACCAGGGCTTGGCCGTGGGTGCGGCGCTGAGCGCTGCCGCCGCGCTGGCCGGCGCCCCCGCGGGCGCTGCGCTCGACGACGGCGCGGCAGCCGCGTCGCTCGCATGCGCTTTGCAGCCGAACAGTGCGCAGGCCGTGCCCGCGAGCAGCCAGGCGCGTCGACAATCAATGCTCATGATCGAACCACCTCGCGAATGCGCACGCCCAGCTCGCCTTCGAGATTCACGAGCTCGCCGCGCGCGACCTCGCGCCCCGCGACGCGCAGCACCACCGGTTCGGCGATCCGCCGCCCGGTTTCGATCACGTCACCGGGGCCAAGCTCGGCCCACTCGCGGGCGCTGAGCGTCACTGCGCCTACTTCCACGCGCACGACCACGGGTGACTCGAGCACCGCGTCCGTCAAAGAGATCTCGGGTTTCGCTGGATCTGACATGAGCTCACCTGCGTCCGGCAAGAGCGGCACGCTCTCGCCCCGTATCACGATTTTACCGTCGCGCGACAGCGTGCCGAGGACGCCAGACTCTTGCCCAGGCGCAGCCAACGCGATCGAGCCCTCGAGCTCTGAATTCAGCCACCAGCCAGCCCCTGGGAACCAAGCGTTTCCCGGCACGAAGTCTGCCAACTGAGCGCGTTCGGCCAGGCTCCAGCCCGCGACGAGCGGCACCGCAATCGGCAGGGCGCCGAGCGCGGACAGCGCTGGGGGCGCGCTCTCCGCCAGCTCTGGCATGCGCAGCGCAGCCAGCGCCTGATACGCGGTGCCGTCGAGCAACACGGTCGCTTCGACGTACAGTTGGTTGGCGCGCAGCAACGCATCGCCAGGATCGTGGACGTGCAGCGCCGCGCGAGGCCCACAGCGCCGCGCGAGCTCCAGCACCAATGCGCTCAGCGCGCCGAGCAACGAGTCGTCCAAAGTGCCACTAGAAAGCCCGATCGGCCGCCGCAGCATTCGTCCCAGCGTCGCCGCGGCGAGCTCCGGTTCCACTGACAGCGCGCACATCACTCCTGCGCTTCCAAGCTCGAAGCCCAACGTGCTCGCCGGGCGTCGCTTCGGCGCCGCCGAAGTGACGCGCCGCACGATGATCGACGCTTCGCACTCCGCGAGCCCGGCCAATGCGGCCCCCAGCCGCTGCACGTCCAGCGCCGCGAGCAATTGTCGCCGCGCGCTGGCCGCGCTGCGTGCGGTCGCCCGCGACACGCTCTCGAGCGCGTTCCAGGGGTAAGGTGTCGCGACGCGCGGGCTCATCGCCGCGGATGGTAACCCGCGCCTGCGGTACCACCGAGCCAATGCGCGTGGGGCGATAAATATCAATCATTATGAGACTTTGTTCGGTTTTCCACAGGCCACGCACAGCCCTGTGGAGCCGCGACCCCAGCGCCGCCTTCGGCATTTCAGCGCGTGATAGCCTGAGGGCGATGTTCAAAGCGTTGTCCGGGTCGCTCCTCGCCTCGTTCATGCTGTGCGCTGCGCTGGCCGCGGCTCAGCCGCCAAGCGCCGCCACCACCGCTGCCAAAGCCGCGCCTGCGGGCACCGTGCGCAAAGACCCGCGCGGCATCAAAGGCATCAGTCCCTTTTGGGAAGCCATCAACAAGGGCGACAGCGCGTTCATTGCTCGCGACTTCGACGGCGCGCTCGTCGCTTACAAGGACGCGATCACCAAAGCGCCGCAAAACGCGCTTGGCCACTACCGCGCTGGCGAAGCCCAAATCGCCAAGGGCGACCTTCACGAAGCGGAAGAGGCATTCGTGACCGGTCTTCGCTTTGCCACCGCGCCCGACTCCGCGCTCAAAGCCAAGCTCGAGTTCGCGCTCGCCGATCTGCGCGAGCGCCAAAAAGCCTGGGACGAAGCCAGCGTCGCGTGGACCGACTACGAGACCTTCACGACCGAACAAAAGGTGGGCTTTCCGGCCTCCGGCAGCGAACGCAAACGCACCGTCGAAGTCTGGAAAAAGCTCAGCGCCGACTCGGCCGAGGTCAAAGCGCGCATTCAAAAGGGCATCGCCGCGGCGGACGAAGCCGTGCGCAAGAGCTCGAAGTAGCCGTCACTCCTCGGGTCGGTTTGTTTTTTGGGTAGCGGGCCCTGCCTCGCGCAGCGCGGCAAAAAGCTCAGAACGCGCCGCGCCGCGAGTCCTGAGCGCAGTCGCGTTGCGAGCACCAGTGACGCTTGCGAGGTGCGTCGTGAGCCCTGCGAGCGCCCACTCGAATTTCCATCTCGTGTTCGCGGGGTACTGCGCTTGGTTCCGAAAATAGCGTTCGGGTCCGAACACTATTTTTTGTGCACTCGCTAGCGATCGAAGCGCGGACGGCGCGGTGCGAAAGGCGTTCTCGCGCGCGTCGCCGGCGGCGTCGTAATTCGGATCTGATTGTCTTACTGGACGCGCACGCGCACGCTTTGCGAGAGCGCGTCGTCGGCGCTGCGCGCGAAGCCGAGGAAGCGCGGGTAGTCTTTGGGTTGTACGCGGCCGGCGGGCAGATTCACGGTGCGCACGAGCGAGAGCTCGCCGGGCTTCGAGGTGTCGGCGACTTGGACCGAGCGGTCGCCGTCGCTGATCGTGGCGGGCGTGAGGTCGCTGGCGAGCGTGGCGCCTTTGGGCAAGATCAGGCGCAGGTTGATTTCGCGATGCGTCGCTTCGGCCATCAAGAGCGGCGTTTGGCGTTGCGGGAGCGCGGCCAGCTGGCTCACGCGCGGGCCGAACGGCGGCGAGATCAGCAGTTGGTCGCCCGAGCGTTGGGCGAACGCCGGGATGCGGGCTTTGGCGCGGATCACGAGCGGGCTGTCCAAGTCGTCGAAGTGGTCGAGCGCGTAGCTTTGAAGCTCGAGGCCGCGCAGCTCCGGGCCGAGCAAGCGCGACTCGAGCACGTCCCGCAGTTGCTCTTCGGGGATCTCGGCGAGCGCGTTGCGCAAGCCCATCGCATATTTTCCGTAGAAGCTTTGTACGAGCTCGAGCTGAGCGGATCCGTCGGCGGCGAGCTGGATCGTGCCGCCGTAACTTACGTTGTCTTGCGCGCCTGCGGCGGGCACCTTGGCCAGGGCTGGCTTGTCTTCGGACAGCACGTACGCGGGCATGCCTCGCGTTTCCGCCGAAACGTAGGCAAACGGCGTGTATTTACCGCCGAAGCTGAGCCAGATGGGTTCTTTGTCCGCGGTCACGCGGAGCAGCGGCTGCGTGAACAAGGCCGCTTCGGAGAAGGGACCGTTGGGCGGCAGACTGAGCCGATTTTGCGCTACGGCGTAGTTGATTGGGATGCGCAGCGCGCGGCACAGGGCGATGTAACCGCGCCATTGATTGCCGTTCTTGCCGATCACGACGCGGCGCCCGTCGCTCTCTTCACCCTCTTGGACGTTGGCGACGATCCAACGATAGAGGCGTTTGGCGCGCTCGGTGCGCGAAGCCTCTGGCACGCCTTCGACTATGTGCTCGGCGACGCGCACGATGCGCGGATCGACCGGCGTCAGGTCGGAGACCGCATCGCTCATCGAACGCAGGCTGTCGTTGAGGCTCACGCCCCAGCCGAGCTGCACGCTGGGCAAGAATTCGGTGATCGGCGCGCCGAACGGCTCGACCGGCGCGGCTGGGCTGTTTTGGACGCGCCAGCGGCGCACCACGAGCGGGCCATTTTCGGTCACTTCGGGCTGCGGCACGTCGTTGCGCGTCTCGATCGAAAGCGGCTTTGCCTTGGGCGAAATCACGACCAGCTCGCTGCGCGCGTAGGCGATGTTCTCTTCGCGGAAGAACCAGCGCGGCCCTTGGTAGTTGAGCCCGCGCTGGCCGTCGCCCGGGTTGCTCTCGATGCGCTCGGTCTCGATGTAATCACCGACCTCGAGGTGCGGCATGGTGACGGTCTGCTTCCCTTCGATCAGCTCGGGCTCCAGCACCTTGCCGCCTTTTTTGATCACGCGCAGGTGCAGGAACAGGCCGCCTTGCAGTTGCTGCTCGGCCATCGTGCTGATGGCCTCGCTGCTCTGCACCTTGACCAGCTCGTGCTCGAGCATGCGACTCGAGCCGTCGGCGTGGACCCAAAATGCGGCGTAATCCAGCACACGGGCGGCAGTGCCCGGTAGGACGGTGCCGGACTTTTCGTACTCGTCAATCAGCGGTTGGGTCTTGAGACGGTAGGGCTCGAGCTCGCTCAGGCCTTCCACGAGATCCAGCGCTTGTTCGAGCGGCGCGGTGGGCGCGCCGTTCTGCACGGCGTCGACCAGCGCGCGAGTGAGCGCGTCGCGTGAGCCGCTGGCGTAGCGCGCGTCCGCCAAGTCGAGACGGGCGCGCGCATTGCGCGGCTCTTTGTTGATCGCGGCTTCGAGCTTTTTCCAGCTCTCCTTTTCGTCGCCCGCGCGCACCATCACGTCGTAGATGCGCTCGGTGATGTCTTTGCGCTCCGGGCGGCGCACGCCGATGCGCTTGAGCTCGGCCAACGCGGTGGGGTAATCCTGACGCCCGAGGGCGCGGCTGAGCACGATTTCGCTATCGCGATCGAGCTTCTTGATGCGCTCGACGAGCGCGTCCGCGGTTTTGGTGTCGCCCACCGCGTCGAAAGCGGCCACGGCTGCGGTCAGCGCGTCCGGATCGTCCGGGAAGCGCTTGGCGAGCTCGCGCACGGTGCTCGAGTTCTCCGAGGTCCAGCCCAGATCGTTGTACATGCTGGCGAGTGCCGTCAGCACGTCCGGGACGTCCGGGAACGCGTCGACCAGCACGCTAACGCGCCGCACGCCTTCGGTCATCCCGCTCTTCTCGGCTTCCCAGAGCGCGAGCGCGAGCTGCGAGTTCCACAACTTGCTGTCTTTGCGGAGCGCAGTCTCGCGCAAGGTGCGCGTCAGATCGCGACGCTGGCTCTGCGCAAAAATCGGATCAGACGCGCCGAACGCGGCGGCAGAATCGAGAACGACACCGGTCGCGCGCGACGGATCTTTGAGCAACGGCTCGATCAGCACGGAAGCCACGTCGCCTTGGCCGTCCAGATTGGCCAAGAATGCGCCGGTAAAACGCAGCAGGTCATCGCCCGGATCGGTGAGCGCACCGTTCTTGATCCAGGAGTCGAACACGTTGCCGCCTGCCAGCACTTGCGGCGGGACGACCGAATAGGGCGGCGTCGGATCGTCGGAGACGACGGCGCCCAGCGGGCGGCCATCGGGGCGCAAAAAGCGCACCGCGACCGTTGGCTCACCCACTTGGAGCACGACGCGGTGCCGGCCTTTGGCGAGCTTCAGGCGCACGCCGAGGCGTGTCCAGACGCCCCACTCGCGCGGATCTTTGCGTTGCACGAGCTGGTCGTCGACCCACATCGCGAACGTGCTCTGCGGAGCGATCAGCACCTCCTGCGGCTCGGCGAGCTCGAGGAACGTCTCCACGTAGTACAGGCCCGGACCCACCGGCTCGTCGATGCTGAAGCTGCAGCCCGTGCGCTTGATGGTGAGAATACGCGGTGACTCGGCGACGGCGGGATCCGGATCCCAACGCCGCGCCCAGGGGCCCGGTAGTTCGGCTGGAAATGAGCGCAACGTGTCGCTCGCCACGTTGCGCCCGAAGGGCCCCGCGATGCGCAACTTCTTGGCGCAGCCATGCAGATCGGCGGCCGAGTCGTCGAACCCTTTCTGCGCTTCTTGATACGCCTCGACGCGCCACCAATCGACGAGCTCTTCCCGCGCGCGCCAACCGATGTTGCGCGGATCGGCGAGCGTGCTGTCGACGAATGGCTTCCAGCGCGGCCACAGGTCCTTGGCGTTGTGCCGGAACGCGACGGCTTGGTGAGCGGCGTACCAGGCGATGAAGGGCGCCCTCTCGTCGTTCGACTCACGCGCTGCTTTGAGCGCTTCGAGGTAGTGATCGGCGACCTTGCTGAACTGGCCGTGGCTCTGCGCCTCCAAGCCGAGCGCAAAGTGGCCCACCATGTCTTTCGGACCGAGCTGCTCGAGGCGCGCCTTGGCGCGGGCAGCACGCTGCGCGCTCCCGCCCGGCGCGATGAGCTCAGCCAACAGCCAGCGCCCCACGAGCGCCGAATCCGCGCTGGCTTCGCCGGATTTGCGCAGGGTTTCGACGCCCTCGGTCTTGGCGTTTGGCGTCGCCGCGGCACAGCCCGTGAACAGCCCCAGGCTGAGCGCGCAAGCACCAAGCAGCGCGTAAGCGGAAGCCTTATCGAAGAAAAAGCCGCGCATCACTCGATCACCAATCGGGGGCTGAGGGCACGGTCTGCGGCTTCGCAGAAGCTCTTCCATGCCGGATAATCTTTGGGGCTCACGCGATCGACTTTGACCGAGATGCGGCTCGAGACCGTCACTTGGTCGTGATCGGTCTGCACGGTCACGGCGTACGAGCCGAAGGGGCCATCTTGCGTCGCGTTCACGGGCGCGGACACCACCTTCGAGCCCGCGGGCAGCTTGATGGTGTACACGTCCTCGAGCGTGGAGAACGCGAGCAAGCGCACGTCGTGACGGCGCTGCGACAGGGAGGCGTAGCTCGGGGTGAGGCGGAAAGATTCGGTGACGGCCATGCTCAGTTGATTGCCCTCGTGGCGCGCGAAAGACGGGGCAGATCCGCGCACTTTGATGTGCACGGGCTCTTCGACCTTGGTCAAATCGCTGGTTTGAATGCCTTGCGCGCCCGGCGTGATCTCGAAGCCCGGGAACTCACGCCCGAGGTCGTTGTTGATGCGTTCGTCGCGCGTGGCTTCGGACTGATACTGGCTGCGCCACTGGGGCGCGTTGAAGCCGCCCGTCGAGTACTCGAACTCGAGCTTGGCTTCGCCGCTCTTCTGGACTTGCGCTTTCACTTCGCGGCGCACGAAGTTCTTCTCGGGCGGCACGCTGGGCACGTGAGTGACGACCGTGTTGCCCTGATTCACGAGCAAGCCCAGCGCGCCGATGTCCATGCGTGGCAGCTCGTTGATTCCGGTCAGCTCGGCGGTGCCGTCCAGGTACAGGTTCATGCTCGGCACGTAGGCGATGGCATGATCGAAGGGCGCGAAGCTCGCGATGCTGGACCGGAAATCACCCTTCATTTGCGTGCGCAGCACGACCATCGTGGTCGGAATACCGAGCTCGTTGAGCAAGGTGGTGATCACGGTCGCCTTGTCTTTGCAATCGCCCCAGCCGCGCGCCACCGTTTGCACGCAGCGCCGCGGCTTGTAGCCGTAGATACCGAACTCGAGCGCGACGTAGCGCGTGTTCTTCGTCACCCACTCGTACACGGCCTTCACCTTGTCGACGTCGGTGGTCTTGCCCTCGGTGATCTTTTTGGCGAGTTTGCGCGTTTCGTCGTCGAGGTCGAATTGGTCTTTGACCAAGCCCCAGTACCAATGCCCGAGGTCCTTCCAGTCTTTGTACGTGGACACGTGCACGAAGCCGACGACCTCTTGCAACGGCGGCATGGCCGGCTCCGGCACGATCGCTGGCACTTGCGCGGCAAAGAAGTGATAGAGCCGCTGATTGCCGATCACCTCACTGGTTTGCACCAGCTGCGGCACGTTCTGATCAATGTAAAACGTGCGGGATTTCGGGGTGATCAGCACGTACTCGGCGTTTTGAACCGGGTCCGAGCCCTGCAAATACGTGATCTCGCCGAAGTAGTTGTTGAAGTCGTTCTTGGGCGTCACGTCGTCCACGCGGTAGCGCAGCTCGACCACGTCCCCCGGCTCGAGGCGCGGGAATTGGATGTAGAACGTGCGCGCCGAGGTGTACGTCGCGATCGACGGATCGTCGGCGGGGCCTTCGCCGGATTCGATCGCTTCATCCACGCGGCCATCGCCGCGGTACACGCGCGCGCCGCGCAGCTGCACGGCTTGGCTGTCCGCTTCGTAACCGAACGCGTACTGGCGCGCGGCGGCGGCCGCCGCGTCGGTCAGCGGCTGGAACACGATCTGCCGGTACGAGCTGGAGAGCCCGTTCTCGAACACCGTGGACACGGTGAGGTCGCGCAGCACGCGGCGATTTTGGCCGTTGGCTGGCGCGTGCCGCAGCTTCAGGAATTTGCTCGATTCCCAGGCGTACGCCTCGTCCGCGCGCGGCTTTTGGGGCTCGAGGTGCTCGACGTACTCGCGCACGTCTTTGTCTTGCGGGCGAATGCGCAAGATCTCGCGGAGCAGCGCGAGTTGTTCGTCCTTGTGCCCGAGATCGCCCTCGAGGTCCGCCAAGGCGCGGAGTGAGCCCGCGTCTTCCGGGGCGAGCGTGAGCGCGCGCTTGTAGGCGGCCTCGGCGCGCTCGGGCTGACCGAGGGAGCGGTAAGTGCGGGCCGCGAGCGCTTGTGCCCACAGCCCATCGGGGTGCGTATCGAGCAAGCGATCCACCCAACGCTCGGCCGCGGCGCGGTCTCGACGCGCGGTGGCAAGCTCGATCATCTGGCCCATGAAGCCGGCGTCATCGAAGCGCAGCGCGGCGTAGCGGCTCTCTGCCTCTGCGGCGTCCGTGGTGCGACCCAGCATGCGCAGCTGGGAGGCGTACATGTTCAACAGATTGACCGAGCTCGGGTTGCGCGCGACGGCGCGTTCGAGCGTTTCGAGCGCAGTGCGCGGCAGGCCGGCCAAGTTGTACAGCTCGACGCGGCCGCGCAGGCCGAGCGCGTCGTCCGGATCCATCGCGAGTACCTTGTCGAAGTATGGGAAAGCATCGCGCCAATTGGGGCTCGTGCGTCGATCGAGCGCACGGGCCAGGAGCACGTCGCGGTTGGGCTGCGGATCGCGAGCCGCGAGCGTCTCGGCCTTGGTGATCCAATCCCCGGTCTGATTGCGATCTTCGGCGAGGCGCCCGGCGAGCAATAAACGACGCACGGTGGGCTCGGCATCAGCGGCTTGCTTGGCGAGGTCACGCGCTTCGTGGCGCGCTGGATCATCACCGCCGGTATCAGCCAAGTAGCGTGCGTATGCTTCCAGCGCGGAGGGCTTGCCCTTGCCGCCCGCCGTCAGTTTTTGAAACAGCTGCACCGGGCCCTCGGGCCCGGCGTGTGCGCGCAGCTTGTCGCGCGGTTTCTTTTTGGCAAACGCCTTGGCGAAGGCTTGGCTCTGCAAAAAATCATTGGAGAAGATCAAGCTCGCATCCGGCGCGCCGTCTGCAGCAGCGACGCGCACCGAGCCGACCGGCGAATTGTCATCGCCACAGAGTTTGATCGTGAGCTCGTTCGGGCCGGGCTCCAGATCGACGAGCGTGGCCGAGCGGTCGTAGTCGTGACCGCGGTACGCACTGTCTTGCAACACGAGGTCGCCGTTCCAAAACAACTTGAACGCGCCGCCCGCGCCGGCCCACACGCTCAGCTTGCGATTGCCCTTGGGGTCCTTGGGCGAGCTCACGAAGCTGGTCGCGAACACGCACACCTTGGACTCGGGGCGCACGAGCGAGCCGGCGTCCAAGTAACCGTAGGGAAACACGGCTGGAACAGCCCGATAGCGCACCGGCCGCTCCTTTCCCGTGTACGCCTTGCCTGGCACGATGGCCTGCAAAAGCTCGGGCTCCGGGCCACTTGGCGTGTCGAGCCCGGCCTTGCCCTCGTTGTCGAAGGGCCCAACGATCAGCCATTGATCGACGTAACCGAGCGCGCGGATCGAATCACGCGCGGCCTTCAGATCGCCGCGCCGTGCACGGCCGAGCGCGGACAGCGTGCCGGCATAGGCGCGTGCGGGCGCGCTGAGTTGCGTGTCGCGCGCGGCGGCCCGCAACGCTTCTTCGACGTGACTCGGATCGGCGCGGTCCCACGTGCTCCAAATCTTGCGGAGCGTTGCATACACTTCCGGACCCCGCGCGAGGTCGAGCTGTTTACCGAGCTCGCTCAGATCGCGATGAAACGGAGCTTCTCCGGCGCGCGCAGTACCGGTGAGCGTCAGGCCGAGCACGCCGAGCGCCGCCACCGAGAGCAGCGGCGCGAGGCGCGAGGCGAGTTTCCAGAACGTCGATCTTTGGGCCGGCCTGTTTTCCACTCGCCTAGCTTTAGCGCTTGGCGATCCGGTTGGGCCGGAAATCGGATTCGACGCACGGCCGATCCCCCCACTTTTTTATTCCCTGCACGGCTACCGAGCCGGCACGGCTTTCCGAGCCTCGCCTACACCTGCCCCTAAACATCCTTGGCCGACGCGCGCTTAGTGCCCGAAGGAACGGCTTGTGGGGCCGAGGGTGGTCATATAGAACTGATGGCTCAGGTTTCCCGCCCGATTTGAGAGCGTTGAGTGATGTAAAGGAGAGCTAGCCGCCGACAGTTTCGGCACGCTAGCGGAGGCTCGCGATGGTCAATCCACAGATGGTGATGTACGAGGAGGAGTTCAACCAGATCCAGACGGTCGTCGACCGCTTGGTTCGGGAAGCGAACGCCAAAGTCGTCTTCATCGTCGACAAGAACGGTCAGCTCATCGCCGCGAGTGGAGAGGTCGACAACATCGACACCACGTCGCTCGCATCCCTCACCGCGGGCAACATTGCCGCGACTGGCGGCATCGCCAAGCTGCTGCGCGAGAACGAGTTCGCCACTCAGTTCCACGAGGGCGAAAAGGCCAACATCCACATCCAGTTGGTCGGCAACCGCGTGATTCTGGTCGTGATTTTCGACTCGAAATCGAGCCTGGGTCTGGTTCGGTTGCGCGTCCGCAAAGCTAGCGACGAGCTGAACCGCATCTTCGAAGCCTTGCTCAGCAAAGTGAGCGAGCCCGGCTCCGATTCGCCGTTCGCCGAGATCACCGACGAGGACATCGACAACCTTTTCAACGACTGAGGCGCCGGGCGATGAGTTTCATCAATTACATGGCCCGGGAGATCAACTGCAAGATCGTCTACTACGGGCCTGGGCTGTGCGGCAAAACGACGAACCTGCAGTACATCTACGAGCGCACCAATCCGGACGCGAAGGGCAAGATGATCAGCCTTGCGACCGAGACCGAGCGCACGCTGTTCTTCGATTTCCTGCCGCTCTCACTCGGTGAGATCCGCGGCTTCAAGACGCGCTTCCACCTGTACACGGTGCCCGGTCAGGTGTTTTACGACGCCAGCCGCAAGCTCATCCTCAAGGGTGTGGACGGCGTGATCTTCGTCGCCGACTCGCAGATGGAACGCCTCGAGGCCAACCAGGAGAGCGTCGAGAATCTGCGTACCAATCTGGCCGAGCAAGGGTACTCGCTCGAGAAGATCCCGTACGTGATTCAGTACAACAAGCGCGACTTGCCGAACGTGGTTTCGGTCGAAGAGCTGCGCCCGCTCATCAACCCGATGAACGTGCCGGACTTCGAGGCCAACGCGCGCAGCGGCGTGGGCGTGTTCGATACGCTCAAGGCCGTGAGCAAGCTGGTCTTGAACGAGCTCAAGCGCGGCGGCTGAGGCGCGCCGTGTCGTTCGGCGAGCGCGGCGACCGCGACGACGCCAGCCGGCATCGCGGCCGTGCCCAAAAGCCGAAGCAAAAGCGTCCGCCGAACGTCACGCGCGCGGGGCTCGAAGCTTCGGCTTTACGCTACCTGGAGCGCTTCGATTGCTCGAGCGAGCGGCTGCGCAAGTTCCTGAGCGAACGCGTCGCCAAGGCCGCCCGGGCGGGCGTAGAAGGCGCGGCTTTGGCGCCCGCAATCATCGACGAGCTCCTGCAGCGCTACCGCGAGAACGGCCTGCTGAACGACGAGCGCTTCGCGGCGAACTTCGCGCAAAGCCTGCGCGGTCGCGGCGGCTCGCGACGCGTGATCGAGCTGAAGCTGCGCGCCCGCGGCATTTCGGGTGAGCTGGCGAAGCAGGCGCTACAGAGCGGCGAATCGCCGGCGACCAGCGAGCTAGAAGCGGCGCAGGCGTTCGCGCGCAGGCGCCGGCTCGGGCCGCATCGCAAGCCCGAGCAGCGCGCGGAATTCCGCCAAAAGGACCTGATGGCCCTCGCTCGCGCTGGCTTCGACTTCGACACCGCAAAGCGGGTGATCGGCAACTCGACGTCGAGCGACGACGAATTCTGAGAAGCAACGCGAGCAACGGGCCCGCAAACGCGCGAGCTTATTTCTTCAGACCGTTGCGGCGGCCGCGGTTCTTGGCCTTGACCTTCGAGCGGAGGAGCTTGGAGCGCTTGCGGTCGAGCTTACGGGGCGACTTGGTCGGGATGTACATGAGGGGGCGGCTTTTAAGCCGAAACCCGGACTCGCGCAAGGATCAGCGGCTACTGCGCGCGCGTTCCGGGGTGCGAGGCTCGGTTTGGGGGCGCCCAAAACCCAGCCACGCAGCCCGGTTTACGGCGGAATCAGCCGCCTTTGGCGGTTAAGAGCTTTTCGATCAGCTGGGCCGAGTAGCCGCTCAGCTCCTTGAACACGACGCCCATGCCGGCGGGGTCGGTCTCGACGCGGACGACCTCACCGATGCCTTCGATGGTCTCGATGCCGCCGATCACGACCGTGAAGCGCAGATCGACCTCGGTGCCCACCGGGAGCGGCGTGCTCGTTTTGACGAACGCGCCGGAGCGAGAAATGTTGGTCACGTACTCTTCGACGAACTGATCGAAGGACTCGAACTCTTTGTTGATCGTGACTCGTTCGCTCTTGCGTGCGTTGGTCATCAATTCTCCATGTAGCTCCGAGCCACCCTTCGAGCCCGGAGTGTACGGGAAATCGGCCCAGAATGCAGGCCCGACCTGGATGCGGCCAGCCCGATCCGGTCGCGCGCGAGGCCGATCGCACCGTTGTTGCCTCGCCGGAGAGCCATTTCGCGCCGAAAATAGCGTTCGGGCCCGAACACTAATTTCGAGTGCGAACTAGGTGTGCTCGGGCAATGGTCATGGCGAAGCTGGCGTGATGCGGCGTTCCTGGGATAACCAGACGTGATGCCCCGCTGTCACCTCGCGCGAACGCTGTGCGCGCTGTGCGCGTTGCTGGGCTCGTTTGCGGCCTGCGGTGCGCGCACTGCGCTCGACACGAGTGATTACTTACCGAACGTCGCCGGGGCGACCTCATCCAACGCCGGAGCGCGTGCTGGGGGCCCGTCGATCGATCCGGAGGTATGCGCTCGCTTTGCGCCGCTTTGGGATAGCCGCGCTGGTGCGACCACGCTGACTTGCGACACCTGTTTGCGCGACGTGGGTTGCGGCTGGCCAAGCGACTCGGTTTGTTTGGGCGGCACGCGCTGTGTCGATCGCCGTTGCTCGGTGCTGGGCAATTTGTCGACGCTGTGCGCTTGCATCGAGGGCTGCTTCACGAGCGACGAAGAGCGCGTGTGCGATGCGCGTTGGTCCACGTTCATGACGTGCGCGACCACTGCCTGCAAAGTCGCTTGCCCTTAGCGGCGCCCGCCGTGAGCGAAGTCGTGACGGGCGGCAGCGCGCCGCCCGTCGAGGTGCGCTGCCGAACCAGGGATCGCCCCAAGACCCCGAGCTTATTTGCCCTGCAGGTCGAATTGCTCGATGTGATATTCGCGGCGCGGATTGAACTCGATGCGACGCATGTAGCGCTTTTCGGCTTCCACCACGGCGGCCTTTTCTTCGCCTTGCATCAGGTCCACGACCGCGGGGTGCGCGTTCACGAGCACGGAATAGCCCGAGAGCGTGGCCTTTTCGCGCCGGATTTGGCGCAGGATCTCGTACGCGATCGTGGTGCGGGATTGGATTTGGCCGGTGCCGTCGCAGTAGAAGCACATCTCGTGCATCGTGCGGTTCAGGCTCTCGCGCGTGCGCTTGCGCGTCATCTCGAGCAAACCAAGCTCGCTGATGCGGTTGATCGTGGTCTTGGCTTTGTCTTTGGCCAAGAGCGCCTCGAGAGAGCGCCATACCTTCTCGCGGTTGTGCGACACGTCCATGTCGATCAAGTCGAGGATGACCAAGCCGCCGATGTTGCGGAAGCGTAGCTGGTAGGCGATCTCTTCGACCGCTTCCAAGTTGGTCTTGAGCGCGGTCTCTTCCAGATCGCGGCTGCCCTTGCCGACGTAGCGGCCCGTGTTCACGTCGATGGCCGTGAGCGCTTCGGCTTGGTCGATGATCAGGTAGCCGCCGCTCGGGAGCGGCACTTTGCGGCTCAAAGCGCGGGCAATTTCATCCTCGATGCCGTAGGCGTCGAAGATCGGCTCATCGCCGCTGTAGTACTGAATGTCCTTCACGCGCGTGGGCATGAACATCTCGACGAAGCGGACCAGGCGCAGGTACTGCTCCTTGTCGTCGATCACGATGCTCTCGATGTCGTCGGTGAACAGATCGCGCGCGGTCTTCAGCACCAGATCGAGCTCGGTACAGAGCACCGCGGGTGCCTTGGCTCCGGCTTTCTTCTTGGACACGTCTTCCCAGAGCTTCACCAAGTAGCCGATGTCGGCCTTGAGGGACTTCTTGGTCAGGCCTTCGGCGACCGTGCGCACGATGATGCCGCCCGAAGCGGGCTTCATCGGCTCGACCACATCGCGCAGGCGAGCGCGCTCTTTGGCGGAGCCAATGCGCTTCGAGACCCCGACGTGCTCGACCGTGGGCAGGTACACGACGTAGCGACCGGGCAGCGAGACGTGGCTCGTGACGCGGGCGCCCTTGGTGCCGATCGGCTCTTTCGAGATCTGCACGATCACCTCGTCACCCTCTTTGACGACCTCGGTGATCGGAACGGAGCGTGACACGCGGCTCGTGGGCTTTGCGCTGCTGCTGCTCGAGCTGCCGCCGCGCCGGTCACGGCTGTTGCTCTGGCCACGGCCACTGCGAGCGTTACGGTCTTTCCCGCCGCGATCATTGCGATCCCGGCCGGTTTTCGGTTCGGGGCGCGCGTCACGCGCGCTGCCGTTGAGGCGTGCTTGGGGGGCCGCGCCATTCACGCGCACGGGGACGGGGACGGGGACGGGCACGGGCACGGGAGCGGCGACGAGCGCGACCGCCGGCGCCGCGCCGTCGGCCTCCTCACGGCCAGCACCGCCACGGCGGCGGCGGCGACGACGACGGCGGCGCGTGCCATCTTCGCCGGGAGCTTGCGGCGCTGCGGTGCCATCGGCGGCTGCCGCAGGTGCGCCTTCGCCGTCGGCGTCGCCGTCTTCGGCGTCGTCCGCATCGTCCGAATCCTCCCCTTCGGCGCTGACTTCTTCGGTGCTCACTTCGACGACCACGGAGGAAGCGTCGCTCTCCGCGTCCCAGGCTTCGTCGACCGCGGTCTCGACCAGCACGCCAGTTTCGATGGTCTCGTCCTCTTCGTCGTCGTCGTTCTCGCCCTCTTCCTCGGTCTCCTCTTCTTCTTCCTCTTCCTCGGCGGAACCCGACTCGCCCTCGGCCTCGGCGGCCGCGGCGTCGTCCTCGGTCTCGCTCACGTCGTCTTCTTCTTCGTCCTCGTCGTCGGCGTCATGATCGTGGTCGTGATCATGGTCATGGGCCTCGCCCTCGCCGGCCACTGCGCCGCCTTGGTGGCGCTTGCCGCCTTCGCCCTTGGAAAAGCGCTCGGCGTCCTCGTGGCGACGGGAGCCCGACAAATAGGCTTCGAAGTCGTCAGGGCGGATTAGGTCTTCGACGTGCAGGAACGCGGCGCGTTCCATCCCGACGTCGATGAACGCTGCCTGCATGCCGGGCAGCACGCGAGTCACGCGACCGAGAACGATGTTCCCGACCGTGCCCCGAGCAGCGGCGCGCTCGATCTGGAGCTCGGCGATGATCCCTTCTTCGATCAGGGCGACGCGGGTTTCACGAATGTCACAATTGATGACGAGAGTATTTCGAGGCATGGCTTCCGGGTGCCACGTCGCAAAAACCCCACATTTTGAGCGCGAACGCTAGGTAGACCAATTCAATGCGGAGGCGGGCAGCGACTCGGCTCGAAGAGCGGAGACGCACCGAACCGCGCAGCGAATCGCACCCGAGCGTCTCCTCGAACCGGTAACAGAGAAACCGGTAGGGACACTGGGCGGTGCGACAGTCGAGCTTGCGTGCGGTGGCAAGACACGGGGATTCTTGGAGGGGGCGAAAAAAACGAAAAAGTTTGTTTGGGGGTGGAGCGTCTCCACCTCGAGCTGGCCGCCCAACGACAGGCGGCCAATCTCCCCCAGTACGAGCCCGGACATCCCGGCTTCGGAGGGGCAGATGTCGCTTCGCGACCTAGCCAGGTCACCATGCCGGGGCCGATCCGTCAAGGGCCGGGGGACATTTAAAACCAGCAGAAAAAGGCTTGGCCATTTGGCCGAACCGGCACTTTTGGGGGGATCGGCGGGTCCAGCGGCGAGCGCCGAGCGAGGGGCCGCCGGGATGTGGCCGCCTTGCTTCTGGACACGGAAACCCCAGGCGCTACTTGGCAATTGTCCCCGATCAATGTGACCAGCAGAGAGGTACCCCCATGTCACTCACCGACAAACGCAGTGTGCACAAAGCGCCCAAGCTCGAACCGGGGCAGGTCGAAGCGCTGCTCGCCGAGGTCCCGGGCTACCAGGTCGACGCGACGCGCAAGGTCGTCAGCAAAGAGTACAAGTTCCCCGACTTCTACGAGACGATCGCGTTCGTCAATGCGCTCGCCTACATCGCGAACCAAGAGGACCATCACCCAGACCTCGAAGTGAGCTACGGCAAGTGCAAGGTCAGCTTCACGACCCACGACGCAGGCGGGCTGACCGAGAACGACTTCATCTGCGCTGCGCGCGTGAACGCGCTGCTTCGCAGTTAGCCGTCACGGCTCGCGATAAAAGCGGGGCACGCGCCGCGAGATGTCCGTCAGGACCTCCCACGGGATCGTGCCCAGCGTGCTCGCGATCTCTTCGGCGGTTATCTCGTCTTTGCCGAGCACGCCTTGTTGCGCCCCCAGGATCACACACTCGTCACCGACGCGCACGTCGGTGATCTCGGTGACGTCGAGCATCGTCATGTCCATGCTGATCGCGCCCGCGACGGGAGCGCGCTTGCCGCGCACCAGGAGCGAGCCGCGGTTGGACAAGGCGCGGCTGAAGCCGTCGGCGTAACCGACGGGGACGGTCGCGATACGGCTCGGGCGCGAGGTGACGAAGCTTGCGCCATAGCCGACCGGCGAGCCCGCCGGCAAATCGCGAAGCGCGACGATCTCGCTGCGAACGCGCATCACGGGCCGCAGCTCGGGACACACGCCAGCGGTGGGTTGCACGCCAAACAAGGCGATGCCGGGGCGCACCACGTCCAGACACGCGCGCGGGCTCTTCAAGATGGCCGCGCTGTTGGCGACGTGGCGCAAGCTCGGGACGATGCCTTCTTGGCGCAACGTATTGGTCGCTTGCTCGAACAGATCCAATTGCTGATCGATCGACTCCGGATCCGAAGAATCAGCACACGCGAAATGCGTCATCAAGCCTTGCAGTCGAACTTCGGGGAAGCGATGCAGGGCCTTGGCCATCGCCGCGACGTCTTTCGGAGCGATGCCGAGGCGCGCCATGCCGGTGTCGACCTTGACGTGGATGTTCAGCGGCTCGGCGCCGGCGAACTTCACCTCGTCCGCAAGCGCTTCGAGCTGAGCCGGGTCGTGCACGACGGGCGTGAGCTCATGGCGCAGGAGCTCGCCCCAGGCGCGGCCGTAGTGACCGCCCGTAATGAGAATCGGCACCTGAATGCCGGCTTCACGCAGCTCGATGCCCTCTTCCAAGAGGGCCACGCAAATCCCATTGGCGCCCGCGCGTTCCAGCGTTCTCGCCACTGCTTTGGCGCCGTGCCCGTAGCCATCGGCCTTGAGCACGGCCCACACGGCGGCGCCGCCTGCCGCGCGCTGAATGAAGCGCAAGTTGTGACGCAGGTGCGCGAGGTTCACCTCGGCGCGCGTGGGCCGCACGGCATCCGACGGAACTGCGCGCTGTGGGCGGAGCACCCGGGGGAGCGGAGTTGCCAGGGCCGGAGCCGGGGAGAGCGCGCTGAGTGCTGGGTGCCGCGTCATCGTGCTGCCTGTGTCGTTACCGGAGAGGTGTGCAATCCGTCAACTTAATCGCAGTCGCGCATCCGGCAGCGAACTGCGCGGGCGTGTCTCATTCTGACCGCGTTGAACTTTTCGAGCGTGTAGCGGGAGCCTTTCGTGAGCTGCCCCCCGCGAGCGGGTCACTGAAAACAACGCTTCATGCACGCCTTGTAGTCCGGATCGCAGGCCTTGCAGGTCGAGGCCTTCTTGTCCTTCTCCGGCACGGGCGGGCCGCCATCCGATGCGCAGTCTTCCTCACACTCGGTGTGTTTGCCGCGGCAACCCGCGCTGCATTGCTCACCCGGCGCTTCCGCTTGTTCAGTGGTGGGCGCCGCACTCGCGGGCGGCGCACCGGCGTCGGCGTACCAGCGCGTTGCGATCGGCGGGGGCGGCGCGTGCACGCTCGTGGGCGACGGCAAGACCAAATAAAACTGCCGCGCTTCGCCCTTCTTCGCGCTGCCTTCGTCGTCGACGATGTCGAGCGAAGGACGATTCGTATCGCCGCTGGCAAAGGCTTGCGCGCGCCGGCGCGCGTACTCGATGCGATCGCGCGGTTGGCCGTAGGTGTACATGCCGAGCCACTCCTTCCAGCACGCTTCGCGATGCGTCGGGGCGGCATCGACCTCCAAGTCGAGGCGATAGCAATGCTCGAAGCGCACGTTGCCTTCGTAGATCGATTGCACGCTCGGGCCGCAGGCGGAGGCCGCGACGCCCAACGCGAGGGCTCCGCACAGCGCGACCACCAGCGGTCCAAAGTGGAACGGACGCGGCGCGGGCTTGCCGCTTTCGTTCTCAATTCCGCTCAGCACGGCACTGTTTTCCCCGACAGGGCCCGCAGGCGCAAGCTGCACGCCGGTGAATGCGGGTTGTGCCGGCTTTTCTCGTGCTATGTGAGCCCGAGCTATGTTCACCGGCCTCGTCGAACGCAAGGGAACACTCGCGCGGCGCTCGCGTCGCGGGCCGGGCTACCGCCTGGCCATCGCGGCCGAGCTCGGTGAGCTCGTGCTCGGTGAGTCGATTTCGGTGAGCGGCGCGTGCCTCACGGTCGTCAGTTTCGACGGGAGCGGCTTCGAGGCTGACGTTTCGCTCGAAACCACGTCCAAGACCACGCTCGGCTCGCTCGCATTGGGCAGCGCGGTGAATCTGGAGCGCGCCTTGAAGGTCGGCGATCGCTTGGGCGGCCACATCGTCGCCGGTCACGTCGATGCCGTCGCGGAGCTCGTGCGCATCGCGCCGGCCGGTGAAGCGCAGCGCTTGTCGATCGCGTACCCGCGAGAGCTCTCGCGGTTCATCGCTCCGAAGGGCTCGATCACACTCGACGGCGTGTCGTTGACGGTGAACGCCGTCACGAACACCGTGCTGGAGGTGATGGTGATCCCCCACACGCTGTCAGTCACCACGCTCGGCGACTTGAAGACGGGCTCGGCCATCAATCTCGAAGTCGACACGCTGGCGCGCTATGCCGTGCGCTTTTTGGAAGTGAGCAGCGCCGGTGAGTATCAGCGTGAGCCCGAGGCGAGCCTGAAGGCCGCGCTCCAGCGCGCGGGTTACGACGGATCCGACACACCATGAAGAGCGAGCCGATATCGACCCCGACCCGCGCGTTGGACATCGCGCCGGAGCATTTGCAGCGCGTGCGCGAAGCTCTCGACGACATCCGCGCCGGCAAAATGGTGATCCTGGTCGACGACGAGGATCGCGAAAATGAGGGCGACCTCACGTTGGCCGCCGATCGCGTCACGCCCGAAGCCATCAACTTCATGGCCATGCACGGGCGCGGTTTGATCTGCCTCACCCTCACCGAGGAGCAGGTCGAGCGCTTGGAATTGCCGCTGATGAGCGCGCCCGGCCGCAGTGGGCCGCGCCTCGGGACCGCGTTCACGGTCAGCATCGAAGCCAGCGAAGGTGTCACCACCGGCATCAGCGCTCAAGATCGCGCGCATACCGTGCGCGTCGCGAGCAACCCTCGCGCGCGCCCGTCGGACATCGTGGTGCCGGGGCACGTCATGCCGCTACAAGCGCGGCGCGGTGGCGTCCTGGTGCGCGCTGGGCAGACCGAAGGCTCGGTCGATCTCGCGCGGCTCGCCGGGCTCAACGAAGCCGCGGTGATCTGCGAGATCATCAACGACGACGGCACCATGGCGCGCATGGTCGATCTCGAGACGTTCGCCAAGAAGCACGGTTTGCGCATCCTGACGATCGCAGACCTGATCTCGTATCGCTTGCAAACCGAGCATTTGGTCACGCGGCTTTCGAGCGGTGACATCGTGCTCGATCGCACCGGCACGGCCTGGCACGCCATCGTGTTCGAGGCGTTGCTCGAGAAGCGTCAGTTCCTCGCCCTCGTGAAGGGCGAGCTCGATGGTGCTCGCGCCACGCTGTGTCGCATGCATGCGGGCTCCACCTTGGCAGACGTGTTCACCTCGACCAGCGGCGACGGCGCCAAGCACTTGGACGAGGCGATCGACGCGATCGAGAAAGAGGGCAGCGGGGTCATCGTTTATCTGCCGCCGCAGGGCGACATTCGGGACGACCTGGAGCAACTGCTGCGCCGTACCGAGGGCAAGAGCTCCCCCAGCGTGGTGCCGTCGCCGGGCCCATCGACCAGCCGCCCCCATGGAGGCACGCTGCGCGAATACGGCTTGGGTGCTCAGGTGTTGCGCGAGCTCGGGCTCTGTAAAATCCGGCTCTTGACCAACAACCCTCGGAAAATCGCCGGCATACAGGGGTATGGCCTGGAGCTCGTGGAGAGCGTCCCGCTCGTCTCTATGCAGCGCCCCGCTTGAGCCTCGTGCTCGGCGAAGCTGATGCTAGCATCCGTCCCCCCGCTCATTGTCGGTTCTTCGTTTCAGGAAACACATGTCCAACGCTGAGAATGCTCCCGAGTCCGTCGAAGGCACGCTGATCGTCCCCAAGGGAGCGCGTTTTGCGATCGTGGCCGCCCGTTTCAATAGCTTCATCGTGGAGCGCCTAGTGGAAGGCGCGATCGACGCGCTGCGCCGCCACGGCGCGGACGCCTCGAAGATCACGGTCGTGCGCGTGCCGGGCGCCTGGGAGATCCCGTTCGCGTGCGCGCGTCTGGCCAACAGCGAAAAGGTCGACGCCGTGATTGCGCTGGGAGCCGTGATTCGCGGTGCAACGCCGCACTTCGACCACGTGTCGAACGAAGTCTCGAAGGGCGTTGCGCAGGTCGCGCTGTCGTCGGGGACCCCGGTCGCTTTCGGTGTGCTCACGACCGACACCATCGAACAAGCCATCGAACGCGCAGGCACCAAGGCCGGCAACAAGGGCTTCGACGCGGCCCTGGCCGCGATCGAGCTCGTCTCTCTCGGGCACGCCCTCGAGGAAGCCGGGTTCTGACCCGAAGCCGAGATGGGCGCTCGAACTCAGGCTCGCGAAGCCGCACTGCAGATGTTGTTCGCCGTCGAAGCCGGCGGCACTGAGGTCGAGCGCGCGATCGCCGATTTTTGGGCTGAATTGCCGGCCGACGACGCGGAGGGTCGGCCGTACGCGGACGCGCTCGTGCGTGGCGTGCTGAAAGAGCTCGCGAAGACCGACGAGCAAATCAAGAAGGCGAGCCAGAACTGGCGCCTCGAGCGGATGACGCGCGTCGACCGCAACGTGCTGCGCATGGGCGCCTGGGAGCTGATGGCCCGTAGCGACGTGCCGCGCGCGGTGATCTTGGACGAAGCCGTCGAGGTCGCGAAGCGCTTCGGCACCGAGGACAGCGGCGCGTTCGTGAACGGCGTGCTCGATCGGATCGCCGAAAACCTGGGGCGCAAGGACGAGCCCGGCGCGCCGCCCGAGAGCAACCCGAGCTGAGGCACAGTGGACCTCCGGTTCACGACCCCCGAGCTGCGCAAGCTGGACTTGCTCGGAACCGAGGTCATCGTCTCCACCTTGGCAGCGGACGAACGCCCACCGCACGGCGTGAGCGGCCTGCTCGATTTTCGCCTGGCGGGTCGTATTTCTCGGCTGATTCAGGGCGGTTTTGCGACGGGCAAGGTGGGTGAGGTGTTGCTCGTCCCAGGCAAGCCCAAGCTGCCCTTCGACAAGATCTTGCTCTTCGGGATCGGCAAACAGAGTGAGTTCAACGATCCGGTGTTCCGCGCCGTGCTCGACAAGATCCTGCGCACGCTCGAGGGCCTGCGCGCTCGCACTGCGGTGGTCGAGCTCCCGGGGCGGCACTTCGACGCCATCAGCCCCGAGCGCGCGGCGGACATTTTGCTCGAGTCTGCCGGCGGACAGAAAGAGCACGACGTGTGGACCTTGGTCGAGCCGCTCGATGCGCAGCGCGCGATCACTCAGCACATGATTCAAGAGCGACGCCGCGTGCGCCAAGTTTGAAAAGCAAACCCTGCGCGACGGTAGGCAGTTGTGCAACTAGCTACACGGCTCGTGCACAACACCGCTAGTGAGCTGCACATGTCGTGCAGCGGCGTGCATGTAAGCGCGTGTCCGTGCGGTCAGCCGAATCGCGATGAATTTGCCGATAAATCGCGGCGAATTGGGGTTGGATCCGGTTTTGCACTGTGACGCGCATCCATGAAGCACTTCGTGCCCGTCGCAGCCCCCAGCTTGTTTGCGCTCGCCGCAGCCGCGTTGATCGCGGCTTGTGGCGGTTCTCAATCGGATAGCCAGGTGAGTGGCGGTAACCAGCCGAGCGCGAACGGGTCGGGCACGCCGCCCGACCTCGCTCTGAACGGCACAGGATCGGCGAGCGGGACGAGCGGACCGAACGGGGCCGGCACCGCGACGAGCTGCCAACCCACGGCCGACAGCTCGGGCTGCGTCGGTGAACAGTTCGCGGGCGAGGGCGTGCCCCTGGATGTCTATATCCTGTTCGATCAGTCGTGCTCGATGTCCTGCCCCATCTCGCGCGGTGGCCCGGGCCAATGCTGCATGGGCGGGCCCGACCCGCGTATCGCGCCCGTGCGGCAAGCGATGGATCAGTTCCTGCACGACTCGAAGAGCACGAATATCAGCTTCGGAATTGGCTATTTCGGCGCTCAGCCGGTCGGTTCGGCACGTTGCGACGCCGCTTTTTACGAGCAGCCGGCGGTGGCAATTGGCCCGGGGCAAGCCGACACCATCGTGGCTTCGCTCGACGCGGCTCAGCCCACTGGTGAAACACCGACGGGTGCGGCGCTCCGCGGCGCGTGTCACTACGCCCAGCAAGACAAGCACGCCGCGCCGGGCCACTCCGTGGTCATCCTGCTCGTTACGGACGGCATCCCCGAGACGCCAGTGACGAAGTGCGGCGCGACATTGGCCGACGCGGTGCAAGCCGCGAGCGCGTGCGCAGGAGACGCGCAGGCGCCGATCAAGACCTACGTGCTCGGCGTGGGTCAGGCACTCTCGAACTTGAATCAAATCGCGGCTGCCGGCAAAACGAACAAGGCGCGCCTCGTGGACGGTGGCGACGTCGCGCAATCGATGCTCGCGGCCTTGAACGAAATCCGCGGCGATGCGGCCATCCCGTGTCAGCTCGAGATCCCGCCGCCTCCGCGGGGGGGCGTGTTGGATCTGACTCAGGTCAACGTGAACATCTGCGATGCCGCGGGCAAGCCGCAGTCGACGTACAACGTCGCTTCGAACGCGGCCTGCGGCTCGACTTCGGGCTGGTACTATGACGACCCGGCCAACCCGCAGAAGATCCTGCTCTGCAAGGCGAGCTGCGACACCGTGAGCGTGTCGGGCGCGCAGCTCTACTACACCGTGGGTTGCGCGACGCAGGTCACGGTCCGCTAGCTTCATTCGGTTCTGCGCGTCGGCCTCGTGCGCTCGGCAATGCCCGTTGCGGAGCGAGGGTGCGCGCCACGGTTCCCTGACTCTCGAATAGGAGCGACCAATGAATGTGTTCATCTCGGCTCGATGCCTCGGCGCGCTGCTGGTTTTGGCCAGTGGTTGCACCTTGATCCACGGCGGCTCGTCGGACGAATCGCAAGTTTCGCCCGGTGCGATTGCGGAGGTGCCGCCATCGAGTCAGCCGCCCGATCTCACCCTGAGCAGCGGCGGCAAGCCCGGAACCATGAGCGAGGCAAATGCCGGCGCGGCTGCGAGCGAAGTCGCCCAATGCGACTCGCTCGACGGCCTCGCCGAGTGCGGCAACACGACGGTCACCGCCGATTTGCGTACGGTGAACATCCTGATGGTGATCGACAAGTCTGGCAGCATGACCGACGAACCGAGTGGCTTCGGCACGGACAAATGGTCGGCCGTGAAAACAGCGCTCGGTCACGCGCTCAACGGGGTGGCGGCGGACGTCAACGTCGGCTTGCTGATGTATCCGTACTCGACGGCGCAGCAGATCCCGCTCGTTTGCCACAGCGGCTGCTGCGAGGTGCCCGAAGGCGCCAGCGCGGTGAACGTGGACATCGACTCCGGAACGCGGTCTTTGCCCCGCATCTTGGCGGCGCTGGATGCGGTCGAGCCGGGCGGCGGCACACCCACGGCCCAGGCCTTGGCACGCGCCAACGAGTACTTCACGACCGGCGCCGGTTCGACGCTGAAAGGCAGCAATTACGTGCTGCTGGCCACCGACGGCGGCCCTAATTGCAACGCGAACAATAGCTGCGCGGCCGATCGCTGCACCACGAACCTCGACGGTCAGTGCGACTCGGGCAACTGTTGCAAGGCTTCCGGCGAAGGCTGCCTCGACGACATCGCGGTCACCCAGCAGCTGCAGACGCTGCGCTCGCATGGCGTGCGAACCTTCGTGGTCGGGATCCCCGGTACCGAAGCGTATAGCGACTACCTGGACGGGTTCGCGGTCGCTGGCGGCGAGCCGAACCCAGCCACGCCGCCCTCGTACTACGCGGTGTCACCGAAGGACGGCGTGCAGGGGCTCGAGGACGTGTTCATCGGCATCACGACGCAGCTCCTGCGCTCGTGCACGATTGCGCTTGCCGAAAACCCACCGCGACTCGATCTCGTGAACTTGGCGATCGATTGCGAGGTCATCAAGCCGAGCGCGAAAGATGGCTCCGGTTGGAGCATCGATACCCAAAATACGCCCGGCAGCGTCGTGCTGACGGGCCCGGTTTGCGAGCGCCTGCAGGCGCAAGGCGCGACGCGGGTGGACGTCGTTTATGGCTGTCCCACCGTGCGTTGATCCCGCTTTTTCAGCAAGATTTGGAGCATGCGATGACCCTCATCAACCAATGCCTCGCGCTCGGCGCCACCTCGTTGTTCGTGCTCGCGCTCAGCAACTGCAGCGGACGCGGCAACGATGGGGCGGAGGCGAGCGGTATCGTCGTCGCCAGTGCTGGTGCACACGCTTCCGGGGGTAGCCCGAGCGCCACCGGAAGCGGCGGTTCTACGGTGAGCGGCAGTGGCTCGAGCAGCAACGGCAGCGGCGCTGGGACGGGCGCGCCGCTCGGAGCGGGTAGCGCGCTGCAGTGCCCCGGTGTGCCGCTACAGACCGACGGCGCGGCCGGCGCCGCCGATGAAGCCTGTGCCGGCGTATCCCAAGAAGCCGAGCCCGTTCCCGTCGACCTGTTCATCATGATGGACCGCTCGATCTCGATGAACGAGCCGCTTGCGAATGGGACGGGCACGCGCTGGTCAGCGCTGCGCGATGCAGTCGAGCAGTTCGTGACGAAGCTCGGGACGACCGACATTCGGGCAGGCATCGCCTTCTTCAACCGAACCGGCGCGCGCGACGACTCACTCGACTGTGACGTCGGCTTTTACGCCCAGCCCCAGGTCGAAATCGGACCGCTCGCCCAGGTCGGGGCGGCACTGGTTTCGGCCATCGATCGAACGGCTCCGGGGGGCCTCACGCCGACGCTTCCGGCGCTGCAAGGCGCTCTCCAGCACGCACGGCAGTGGGCGACCGCACACCCGGGGCGCGCGACGAGCGTCGTGCTCGTCACCGATGGCTTTCCGACGCAATGTCAAAGTCCGGTGTCGATCAATGCCATCGCCGACGTGGCGCGCGAAGCCCACGAGAACGCGCCCTACGTTCGCACGTTCGTGGTGGGGCTCGCCGCCGGCTTCAACCTCGATGCCATCGCACAGGCTGGCGGCACCACGGCCGCCTACCTCGTGGACGAGAGCAATATCGTCGAGTCGTTCAGCCACACCCTGAGCAACATTTCCGATTCGCGCTTGGGCTGCAGTTACGACATCCCCGCGCCGCCCAACGGCAGCACGCTGATCGACGACGACAAAGTGCAGCTCGTGTACACCCCTTCGGTGGGTGACGTCGAAGAGGTGCCGCGGCTCCTGTCGGCCGATGCCTGTGGTCGCAACCCCAACGGCGGCTGGTACTTCGACGACCCCAATCAACCGACGAAAATCGCGGTCTGCCCGTGTACGTGCGCGCGCTTCGCGGCGGGTCGCGTGGACTTGAAGCTCGGTTGCGAGCCTTACGTCGGGTTACGTTGAATGACCGACGATCGACGGCGTGCTGATGTTTCGTCCTTGTACCCCGAGCGGCGGATCGGCATCCTCAAATCCGTGCCTCCCCCCAATTGGCGAGATTCGGTCGCGTCTTTGCTGACTGAGGCCGGCCGCGCGCTGGCCGCCGGTCAGGGAAAGCAAGCGCGTGTCGCGCTCGGTACGTGCGTCGCGTACCTGGAAATTGCCGAGAAGAGCGGAGATGCCCTGGCGAGCGATTTGCTACGCCAACTCAGCCCGCGGGCGAACGACGAGCTGACCGAGCGCTTCCAGTTCGCCCCCGGTGAGCTCGAAGAGCTCGACGCAGAGAACAAGCGCGGCGGCGGCTGAGCGCGCTCAGTTCTTCTGGGGCTTGGTGATGATCACGCCGCCGAGCATCACCTTGCCGTTCGTGTACTCGTCGTATTCGAGCACCATGCCGCCCGGATAAGTGTCGCGATCGAGGGTGTGATTGGGGTTTTTCTCACTCACGCGCTCGGAGCTCACGGGCTTGCCCAGGATTTCGAGCACCGCCTTCGGCACCATGCCCAGGCCAACGCCTGGCGGGATCCCGCCATTGAAGAAGCCGTACACTTGCGGCTTGCCGCTCGCATCCAAGCCTGCGGGGCGATCTTTGCGATGGACGACGATCCGATCCGTGAAGCCTTCCTGGTTCAAGTGGAACTCGACCGCGCGCACGATGTAACGACAGACTTCGGCTGTCTTCACATCGCACGGCTTGTCCATCAGGCGTTCGATCGTGGCCACGGTCGCGCCGATGCGGATCGGGCCCACGCCTTGCCCGGCTTGAATCGCGAGCACCGGGCCCTCGGGGAGCTGAGCCGTGCTCGTTGGAGCAGGTGCAGGCGGCTGAGCCGAGGGGACAGCACTGGCTGGGGCAGTCGTGCTCGGCGGGGCGAGGGGTGTGGCGCTCGCTTCCGCTGGCTTTTTGGAATTACAGCCGGAAAGCGAGACCAAGAAACTCAACGCGGTGACGACCGAAACCTGCCCGATAGCAGCCAAGCGCATGAAACCTCCGAGGGGGCGAACCAGTAGCACGCCCCAAACATGCCCGGGCAAGGCTTCGAATTTGACGGCGGGCCGAGAGCGGGACAAAACCCGCGGGCCCTTTCATGCCTGCTTTTGCGCCGCGGCGTTTTCTGTTCATCACCGGCAAAGGCGGCGTGGGCAAGACGACCGTGACCGCCGCGCTGGCAACTGCGTTGGCGGCGCGCGGGCTTCGCGTGTTGGTGACGGTGTGCGGTGCGAAGGAGCGGCTGTCCACGCTGCTCGGCGCGCCGCCATTGACATCCGTGATCAGCGAGCTGAGCCGCAACATCTCGGGCGTGCGCCTGGTGTCCGAGGTCGCGCTGCGCGAATACGGAGCGATGAAGCTGAAGAACCGCGTTTTGGTGGACGCGATCTTCGATAGCAAATACGTGGCCGGCTTCCTGAGCGGGACGCCTGGCTTGAAGGAGTGGTCGCTGCTCGGCAAAGCTTGGTTTCACGCGACCGAAGAAGGGCCCGACGGGCGTCCCCGCTTCGATGTGGTTTTGTTCGATGCGCCCGCGACGGGTCACGGGCTCGATATGCTGCGCGTGCCCAAGGTGATCGTGGAGATCGCGCCGCCCGGGGTGCTGCGCAGCGATGCCGAGCGGGCCTGGGAAATGTTCCGCGACCCGACGCGCAGCGGCGTCGTGGTCGTGACGTTGCCGGAAGAAATGCCGACCAACGAATCGCTCGAGCTATGCGCCGCGCTGCGCACCGAGCTCACCTTGCCGATCGCCGAATTGGTCGTCAATTCGCTGCTGCCGCCGCTATTTTCGAGCGAAGACGCGGCGCGCCTCGAACGCATCGGCGCCCTCGCTCATGCGACGCCGGCACACGCCGTGCTCGACAGCGGCGTGCGCCGAGCCGTGCGTGAGCGCATTCAGAACGAATCCCTGGCTCGCTTGGCCGCCCTGGGCGTGCCGCTGCGCAAGCTCGATCTCGTGCTCGGAGGTGCAGCGACGCCACCAGCGATCGCCCAGCTGGCCAGGTTGTTTGGCTAAAGACGGGTCACGTTGGGGTGGTGTTAAGGTTTTTGGTAAGGACGCGCGTTGCGCGGTTGGAGACTTACGTTGGCGCAGGGGCGGCTGGTGACCGCTGGGCCGATCGCGCCTTGCTTATGAAAAGCACGCGTCCGTTCGGTCGGTTCTCGTAGGCCTCCATCTCATTCGTTGATCGCGATCTGATCGTGCCAAAGTCGGGTGGGCTCGACGTATCTCCGTGCATGCGGCTGAGGTGCTTGGCGCGCGCTGCGGCGCGAGGCGTGCTGCGCTGCGCGCGCACCCGAGTTTGTGGGCAGCGTCGCACGGCTCCGCTCAGGGGATGCGGCTGAGGTGCATGGCGCGCGCTGCGGCGCGAGGCGTGCTGCGCTGCGCACCCCTTCGGGTGTTCCGAAGCGGCTCGCGCACCCCGAATTTGTGGGCAGCGTCGCACGGCTCCGCTCAGGGCGTGCGGTGGCGCGCGCTATGCCAAGCGCGCGGCGGCGGCGTGATCCATGAGCCACAGCCCGCCGCGCGCCAAGCCGGAGGGGGTGGTTTGGATATCGAGTGGCTCGCGCAAGGCGCGGTACACTGCGTCGGTCTTGCCGGCTCCGGTGGCGAGCATGATCAGGCGTTCGGCGGCTTCAATCACGGGTGGAGTAACGCTGAAGCGTTGCGGTGGCGGCTTGGGGCCGATCACGGGCAGCACGCGGCGCGTGCGTTCGTTGAGCGCAGGGCTGCCCGGGAACAGCGAGGCGGTGTGCCCGTCTTCGCCGATGCCCAAAATCATGACCGAAAAGCGTTCGGGCAAGATCCCTTCGTAGGCGCGCGCCACGGCGTCCCGATCGGGCTGCTCGGCCATCACGCGGTGAATATTTCCCGGCGGCAGCGCAACGCTTTCGAACAGCGCGCGCTGCGCCATCAGAAAATTGCTGTCTGGGTGGTTCGGTGGCACCGCGCGTTCGTCGCCGAAATACACGTCCACCCGCGTCCAATCGATGCCCACGATTTTGGCGAGCGCTTCATAGGCCGCGCGTGGCGTGGTGCCTCCGGAGAGGGCGAGCGAGGCGGAGCCGTTCGCGTCGATGGCGGCTTTCAATGCGTCGGCGATATGCTGCGCCGCAAGCGTTGCAATTTCACTCGATTCGACGACCTCGGTTGCCATGTGGCGCGGAGCGTAGCGCGGGTTACTGCGGCAAGCACTGCCCTTGATTACAGTGCAGGATCAGCGCCGCCGCGCAATGGGTGCAATCGTCGCCCTGGCAGTCGCTCAGCTCTTGGTTGAGCTGTCGCCACTTGCTCGAAGCGGCTGCGCTGCGGTTCAAGCCAATTTGGTTGCAAACGCCGCGCTGAAACTGCTGGCAGCCGGTGCCCACGACCACGCAATCATTGTCCGTTTGACAGCTCAAGTTCGCGGGGTTTTCCACGAACTGCCGGGCTCGCTCGTATTCGCCCCCGCAATCGCTGTTACAGCCTTGGAGCGCCGCCGTTGCCCCGAACACGACGCCCGCGATGAACAGCGCGCGCCTCAGCCTTGCAACCCCGTCCCGATCCATCTTCGACATGATTTCCTCCCGACCCACCCTTTCAACTCTGGCTCGGCCGTGTCCTCGCGTCGAGCGCTCCGCTGGGCATATCGAGCCTTGGTTTTTTGTTGATGGTCACGCGTCACGGGGCTGCCCGGCCCAGCCTTCGGCGTCGCGGCCGGCCTCCCGCAACGTTCTCCCCGCCCCGGGCCGGGCCTGAGTAAAGAGCCGAAATGGGTGCGTTCATGGCCGGCAAGCGCTATGGTCCCGACGCTCCCGATATGGTTGACCCGGCTCTGCTTCGCGATCGCGTGCTCGTCGGTCGCTACCGGCTGGACGAACGGCTGGGCGCGGGCGGCATGGGCTCCATCTGGCGCGCGCACCATTTGGTGCTCGCGGCGCCCGTGGCCGTGAAGCTCATCGACCGCGAGGCGATCCCGGACGAGGAGACGCTCGCGCGCTTCATGCGCGAGGCGCAGTCCGCGGCCACGCTGCGCAGCCCGCACGTGGTGCAGATCCTGGACTACGGCGTCGACGACAAGCTGCCCTTCATCGTGATGGAGCTGCTCGACGGCGAGAATCTGGCGCAGCGGCTGCGTCGGCTTGGGCGGCTATCGTCAGGCGAAACGGCGCGCGTGGTCACGCACATCGGGCGCGCCGTCGCCCGCGCGCACGAGGCGGGCATCGTGCATCGGGATCTGAAGCCCGAGAACGTGTTTTTGATCCGTAACGAGGACGAGGAGATCGCCAAAGTCCTCGACTTCGGCGTGGCCAAGGTCTCGGTCAGTGAGCTCGGCCAAGAGGGCACGCGCACGCGCACCGGCTCGATCCTGGGCACGCCGTATTACATGAGCCCCGAGCAAGCGCAGGGCAACAAGGCGGTCGATACCCGCTCCGACTTGTGGTCGCTGGGCGTGATCGCGTTCGAGTGTTTGACCGGCAAGCGTCCGTTCTACAGTGACGGCCTGGGTGATCTGGTTTTGCAGATCTGCATCCGCGAGATCCCCGTGCCCTCGGAATACGGTTCGGTGCCGATCGGCTTCGATGCCTGGTTTGCGCGCGCCTGCGCGCGAGATCCGGACGCTCGCTTTCAATCCGCGCGTGAGCTGACCGACGCGCTTCGCGAAGTGCTCGGCGGCGACGCGCGCGAGCTGCGCGAGCTGCAATGGACATCGCCCGAGGTCTCGGTGCTGAGCGAAGATGCGCCCAATTCGCAAGCTCGCACGCGCATCGAGGCACAAGGGCCGCCGATCTCGAGCGCGCCGACGCTGGCCGCGGATTCGAATTCGCAGATCCGGCTCACCTCCGGCAGCGTTCCCGACGGGCACGCTGCGACGGTCGCCATCCCCGATCCTCCGCCTTCCTCGGCGCGCAGCGCGGTTCCGCTCAGCTTGCGCGCCGATAGCGCCGTGATCGCGGAGTTGCTCGCCAACGCGCACTCCGACCCGCCCCGCAAGCGCTCCGGCGCAGGCTTGGTGTTCTCGGTAGCCGGCATCGCGCTCGCGATCGGGCTGGCAGCGGGGCTCGTGTTCATGAAGCGCAACGACGGGCACTTGCGCCCCTTGCCGAAAGCCGTGCCGCCCGCGCACGAAGAAGCCGAAGCACCAAAGACGCACCCGAGGTCGCCCGAGCACGCGCCGTCGGCTCGTGAAGAGTCCGTGCCCGCCGCATCCGCCTCCGCCAAGCCGAGCACTGCGGCCCGCGTCGAGCCGGAAGCCGCTCAGCCCGCGACCGGCACCAAGCCTGCCCCTTCCGCTTCCGTGGCGCCTGCAGCGGCCGCGCCGGACGCGGGTTGGGTCAAGCCGGCATGGGCGATCCCGGACGACGAGCCGCGCCGCGTGCACGTCGACGACGGGCGCGACGCGGGCAAATGACGGCTCTCAGCGAGCGGGCGGCAAGATAGCTTCGAAGTCGTCGCTCTCGGGCAGCGCGCTCGGCGCGATGTCGATTTGCGCTTTTTGCAATTTGCCCGAGAGATCGACGTTCACCGCTTGCCAGCGCGTGTACGAGTCCAGCACCCAAATTCCGCTCTCGCGCGTGCCGTTGCCAGACCAGCCATTGCCGCCAAAGGGCAGGTGCGCCTCGGCGCCCGTGGTGGAGTTGTTGATGCTGGTCATGCCCGCGGTGATTTCTTCTTTGAAGCGCAGCATGGCGCGCGCGTCGCGAGTGTAGAGCGCGCTCGATAGGCCATAAGGTGTGCCGTTGGCGGCGGCCATGGCTTCGTCCATGCCGTCCACCTCGACCAAGTTGATGGTCGGGCCAAAGCACTCCTCCTGTGCGATGCGCATGTCCATCCGCACTTTGTCGAAGATGCGCGGCGCTGCGTACCAGCCTTGTGCGGCATCCCCGCTGAAGCCCTCGGGCTCGTCACCCGGGAGGATACGCCGGCCGTCCAAGAGCAGCTCGGCGCCGCCATCGAGGCCCGTGCTGCGCTGCTGCATGAAGCCCTCCATGAAGCGCTGATTGATCATCGGGCCGTAGTCGACCTCGGGGTTCGAAGGATCGCCGATGCGTAGCGCGCGGGCGCGCCGGACCAGCTTCTCTCGAACCGTGGGCAGCACACGCCGATCCACGATGATGTTTCCGGCGCTCGTGCAGCGTTGGCCCGCGGTGCCGAACGCGGCCCACAACGCGCCGTCGACGGCGAGATCCAGATCCGCATCGGCCAAGATCACGAGCGGATTCTTGCCTCCGAGCTCGAGCGAAGGCTGCTGCAAGTTTCGCCCGCAAACCTCACCGATGTGCCGACCGACGGAGGTCGAGCCGGTGAACGAAATCTTGTTGAGCAGGCCCGCGTCGACTTGGTCGACCAAGAACTGCCCCGCCGCTTCCTTGCCACCGCCGAACACGATGTTCAGGACCCCCGGCGGCAGCCCCGCGCGCTGCCACGCGCGAAAGAACAACCACGCCGTGCCCGGCGCGTCGTCCGACGGCTTCCAGACTACGGTGTTGCCGCACAAGAGCGCGGGGATGATCTTCCAAGACGGCACGGCGAGCGGGAAATTCCCGGCCGTGATCACGCCCACCACGCCCAGCGGGCGGCGATAAGTGAACAGCTCTTTCTCGTTCAGCTCGCTGGGCACGGTTTGCCCGTACAGGCGGCGACCCTCGCTCTGAAAGAAGACCGCGGTGTCGATGGCTTCTTGCACGCTGCCGCGCGCTTCGCGAATCGGTTTGCCAACTTCGCGCGCCACGAAGCGCGCCAGTGACTCCTTGTCGCTCGTGAGCAGAAACACCAAGCGCCCGAGCACTTCGGCGCGCTGCGGCGCCGGGGTCTGCGCCCACGCCTTTGCCGCCTCGCGCGCAGCAACGCATGCCGCGCGCACTTCTTGCGCCGTGCTCTCGGGCGCGACGCTCACCACGTCCTGGTGCTGCGCGGGGTTGCGCCGTTCGAACGTCGCGCCGCTGCTCGCTTGCGCTTTCCCTGCGTAGAAATTGCCGAGTAGGAGCGTGTGTGGAAAGGGCGCCCGAGCCGACTGCTCTCGAGTCTGCATTCGACCAGGGTGCGACTCCTCGGCCGTTCGAGCAAGTTCGGGCACGGAAATACCTCGGCGCCGCCGCTGTGCCTGAAAGCCTGCAGCGAGACACCAAGTTAGGTTAAAACCCGACCCTCGACCATGAATCTGACCCCAGCCAACGCGCCGCAATTGGTGATCGAAAACGTCTTACCGAAGCTCGACGGAGGGCGCTATCCGATCAAGCGCGTCATCGGCGGCGTGATTGAAGTCAGCGCAGACATCTTCAAAGACGGTCATGATTTGATCGCCGCGCGCATCTTGTATCGCCGACCCGGCGAAGCCTCGTCGCGCGTCGCGCCCTTCACGTACCGCTTCGATCCCGATCGCTGGCATGGCTCGTTCAAGGCCGATCAGATCGGGCTTTGGCAATACGACGTCGAAGCGTGGCCCGATCGCTTCGGCACGTGGCGTTCGGATCTGGGCAAGCGCTTGAATGCCGGTCAAGACGTGCGCCCCGAGTTGCTCGAGGGCGCGCACTTGCTCGCGCGACTCGCGGACAAGCTCACCGGAGCCGCCAAAGTGCTGATCGCCGATGCCGCCAAGCGCCTCGGCAACCCCACGGTCGCGCTCGACGAGCGGCTCAAGATCGCGTTCGCCGAGGACGTGTACGAGCTCGTGCGGGCGCCGCTGTTCGCGGACGAAGCGTCGCGCTTGGAGCGCCCGCTCGAGGTGTACGTGGACCGCGCCGAGGCCGTCTTTTCGGCCTGGTACGAGCTCTTTCCGCGCTCCCAGGGCAAAGACCCGAACAAGCACGGCACCTTCGCCGACACCACCCGTCGCTTGCCCGAGATCGCAGCCATGGGCTTCGATGTCATCTATTTGCCGCCGATCCACCCCATCGGCGTCACGCACCGCAAGGGCCGCAACAATTCACCGACCTGTGAGCCCGGCGACGTGGGCAGCCCGTGGGCAATCGGCGGCAAAGAGGGCGGGCACACCGCGGTTCACCCCGAGCTCGGTACGCTCGCGGACTTCGAGGTGTTGGTCGCCTCGGCGCGTGACTTCGGTCTAGAGATCGCGCTCGACTTCGCGCTCCAGTGCTCGCCCGATCACCCGTGGGTGAAGGAGCACCCCGATTGGTTCTTCGTGCGCCCGGACGGCAGCATTCGCTATGCCGAGAACCCGCCCAAGAAGTACGAGGACATTTACCCGATCAACTTCTGGTGCAAAGATCGCCAGGGGCTTTGGAACGCGTGTCGCGACGCGGTCCTTTTTTGGATCGCACGCGGGGTGAAGATCTTCCGCGTCGACAACCCGCACACCAAGCCGCTCTCGTTCTGGGAATGGTTGATTCGCGACGTGCAGGCCGTTCACCCCGAGACCATTTTCCTGTCCGAGTCGTTCACCCGGCCGAAGCGCATGAACAGCTTGGGCAAGCTCGGCTTCACCCAGAGCTACACCTATTTCACCTGGAAAAACTCGGCCGACGAGCTCAAAGGCTACCTGACCGAGCTCACGAAGACCGACATGGCCGACTATTACCGGCCCAACTTCTTCGCCAACACGCCCGACATTTTGCACGAGTTCCTGCAAACGGGCGGACGGCCGGGGTTTCGGCTCCGGCTGTTGCTCGCGGCCACGCTCTCCCCCACCTACGGCATCTACAGCGGTTACGAGCTGTGTGAGGGGACGCCCGTACACCACGGCAGCGAGGAGTATCTGGACTCCGAAAAATACCAGATCCGGGTGCGGGATTGGAACGCTCCCGGAAACATCAAACAGGATATCTCCAAGCTCAATCGCATTCGCCGCGAACAGCCGGCCCTACACGAGCTGACGAATTTGAGCTTTCTGCATTCCGACTACGGCGCGATCCTGGCTTACAAGAAGTCGGCGCCCGGCAACGACCTGATCGTGGTCGTGAACCTCGATCCGCACGCGGTGCACGAGACCATGATCGAAGTGCCGTTGCACGAGCTCGGCATCGGTCCGGACGAGCCGTACGAGATGGCGGACCTGCTGACCGGCGCGCGTTACACGTGGCGTGGCGCGCGCAACTACGTGAAGCTCGATCCCGCCGAGCGCGTGGGTCACGTGTTCAAGGTCTCCAAGTCGTGATGCCTGTCGTGAGGGTGTCCTGATGGTCTCGACGCTTGCGATTCGCTCAACGGTCTTATTTGGGGAGCTTTGAAGATGCGAACACGGCCTGGCTCGCCACACCCGCTCGGCGCTACCTGGGACGGTGAGGGTGTCAACTTCGCGGTTTTCTCGGGTGAAGGCACCGGGGTCGAGCTGTGCTTGTTCGATTCGCCGGGGGCGGGCAAGGAGTCGATTCGGATCCCGCTCACGCAGCGCACGAACCGCGTTTGGCACGTGTATTTGCCGGATGTGCGCCCAGGCCAGCTCTACGGCTACCGCGTATCTGGGCCGTACGCGCCCGAACAGGGCCGTCGCTTCAACCCGAACAAGTTGCTCATCGATCCGTACGCCAAAGCCATCGCTGGCGCCGTGCACGCGCCGGACGAAGTCTTCGGGTACAAGATTGGTGACCCCGCCGTCGACCTGAGCTTCGACGAGCGCGACAGCGCCGGCGTCGTCCCCAAGAGCCTCGTCGTCGAGAGCGCGTTCACTTGGGGTGACGACCGCCCGCCGAACATCCCGTGGAGCCGCACGTTGATCTACGAGTGCCACGTGAAGGGCATGACCAAGCTGCACCCGGAGGTGCCCGGCAATTTGCGAGGCACGTACTTGGGCATGGTTTCCGATCCGATTTTGGATCACTTGCGTTCGCTCGGTGTGACCGCGGTGGAGCTGCTCCCGATCCAACAAGCGATGAGCGAGCGCCGGCTGCAGGAGCTCGGGCTGAGCAATTACTGGGGCTACAATACGATCGGCTTTTTTGCGCCCGATCCCGCGTTCGCCACCGGTTTCATGGGCGAGCAGGTGATCGAGTTCAAGACGATGGTGAAGACCTTTCACCGCGCGGGGATCGAGGTGATTCTCGACGTCGTTTACAACCACACCGGTGAAGGCAACCAGCTCGGCCCCACGGTGTGCTTCCGCGGCTTCGACAACCCGGCGTACTATCGCTTGGTTCCACACGAAGCGCGCCATCACGTCGACTTCACTGGCTGCGGCAACAGCATCAACGTGCTGCACCCGCGCTCGCTGCAGTTGATCTTGGACAGCCTGCGCTACTGGGTGACCGAGATGCACGTGGACGGCTTCCGCTTCGATCTCGCGCCCACCTTGGCGCGCGACCCCTTCGAGTTCGATGGCTTCTCGCGCTTCCTCGCCCTCGTGCAGCAAGACCCCGTGCTGTGCAAAGTGAAGCTGATCGCCGAGCCTTGGGACGTGGGTCCCGGCGGTTACCGGTTAGGCGCGTTTCCGCCCGGCTGGGCCGAGTGGAACGGCCGTTATCGCGATTGCATTCGGCGTTTTTGGCGTGGCGACGAAGGCCAAGTGCCCGAGCTCGCGTCGCGCCTCTCGGGCTCGAGCGACATCTTTCAGGGTAGCGACCGCGGGCCATACGCGAGCATCAACTTCGTCACCTGCCACGACGGCTACTCCTTGCACGACTTGGTGACCTACGAGCAGAAGCACAATCTCGCCAACGCCGAGGACAATCGCGACGGCGCCAACGACAACTGGAGCCGCAACTGGGGTCACGAGGGCGAGACCAAAGCCCAGCAGGTCACGCGTCTGCGCGACCGCATGAAGAAGAACCTGATCGCAACCTTGGCCTTCTCACAAGGCGTGCCCATGATCTCGCACGGCGACGAGCTCGGCCGCACGCAGCAGGGCAACAACAACGCCTACTGCCAAGACAACGCGCTCACCTGGATCAACTGGGACCTCGACGAGCGCGCCACGGACTTACTGAACTTCACGCGCGAAGTGCTGCGCATCACCAAGAGTAACCCAGTGTTCCGCCGCCATCGCTTTTTCGCGGGCGATCCGGTGGCCGACAAAGGCTACAAGGACGTCACTTGGCTCCGTTCCGACGGGACGGAAATGTCGATCGACGACTGGGGCAACGGGCGCAATCACCTACTGGGCATGCTCATCCCCGGTGATGCCTCCGATGACGTCGACGAGCGCGGCCGCCCGAATCGCGGGCAAACGCTACTTTTGTTGCTCAACGCCAGTAACCGCGCGCGCCAATTCACGATGCCTCCCGTGCCCGGGCTGGCCAATGCGTCGGCGACGACCGCGCCCAACGGCCACTGGCAAGAAGTCATCAACACCGCCCAACAAACCCACCGTGTCCCGAAGGGTGGTGGTATCAATGTTGCGCCCCACTCATTGGTACTGCTTTGCTACGTGGTAGCCTGATGAATTTCCCCTCCATGCCGCCTTCTGCCTCCGATCCTTCCGCCGCTGCTCTGACGGGGGATCCGGCACTGCTCCGCGCCCTGCGTGATGACATGTCGTTCAGCCCGCACGCGGTGCTGGGCGCGCATCCCGCGGTCTTCTCGGAGCAGAGCGGCGTGGTCGTGCGCTCGTTTCATCCCGACGCCATCGCCTGCACCCTGCTCGTCGGCAACGAAGCCCGCCCGATGCTCGCGCTCGGCGGTGGAGTGTTCGCGGTCTTTCTGGCCGACGCCAAGGTGCCGCTGGCGTATCGGCTGCGGTTTGGCTTCGGCAACGGCTCCACTTGGGAGCGCGAAGATCCGTATCGCTTCTTGCCCAGCCTCGGTGAGCTCGACCTGCACCTCATCGGTGAGGGGACGCACCGCAAACTGTGGACCGTGCTCGGCTCCCACGTGCGGGTGATGGATGGCGTGTCGGGAACGGCATTTGCCGTCTGGGCGCCGAACGCCCAGCGGGTGAGCGTGGTCGGTGAGTTCAACAACTGGGACGGTCGGCTCTTGCCGATGCGCTCGCTCGGTCCGACCGGTATTTGGGAGTTGTTCGTGCCGGGCATCGGCGTGGGCACGCTCTACAAGTACGAGATCAAGACGAAGGAAGGCCTGCTTCGCGTCAAGACCGACCCGCTCGCCACGGAGATGGAAGCGCCGCCGCTCACCGCCTCGCGCGTCGCTCGCTCCACGTACACGTGGCACGACGAAGCCTGGCTCAAAGCTCGCGCCAAAGGCGATATCGCGCGCGAGCCAGTGAACATCTACGAGGTGCACCCGGGCTCTTGGGCGCGCGTCCCGGAAGACGGCAATCGCTGGCTCACCTACCGTGAGCTCGCGGTGCGGTTGTGCGAGCACGCCAAGCGCCTCGGCTTCACCCACATCGAGCTGATGCCGATCGCCGAGCACGCGTTCTACCCGTCCTGGGGTTACCAAGTGACGGGCTACTTCGCCGCCACCTCGCGCTACGGCACGCCCGACGATTTCCGCTGGTTCGTCGACTATTGCCACCAGCAGGGCATCGGCGTGCTCATCGACTGGGTGCCCGCGCACTTCCCGAAGGACGATTTTTCACTGCGCCGCTTCGACGGCTCCGCGCTGTACGAGCACGAAGACGCCCGCCGCGGCGAGCACCCCGATTGGGGCACGCTGATCTTCAACTTCGGCCGCAGCGAAGTGCGTAACTTCCTCACCGCCAACGCCCTGTACTGGCTGCAAGAGTTCCACGTCGACGGCCTGCGGGTGGATGCCGTGGCCTCCATGCTGTACCTCGACTACAGCCGCAAAGAGGGCGAGTGGCTGCCAAACCCGTATGGCGGGCGTGAGAACATCGAAGCCATCGAGTTTTTGCGCTCGGTGAACGCGGTGATCCACGAAGAAGCGCCGGGCGCTTTCACGGTCGCTGAAGAATCCACCGCCTGGGGCGGCGTGTCCAAGCCGCCGAGCGAAGGTGGCCTCGGCTTCGACTTCAAGTGGAACATGGGCTGGATGCACGACACGCTCGGCTTCTTCACGAAAGAGCCCATCCACCGCAAGTACCACCTCGATCAGCTCACTTTCTCGATGCTGTACGAGTACACGGAGCGCTTCATCAACTCCATTTCGCACGACGAAGTGGTGCACGGCAAAGGCTCCTTGATCGAGAAAATGCCGGGCGACTTCTGGCAGAAGCTCGCCAACGTGCGCTTGCTCTTGGCGTATCAGTTCACGCGCCCCGGCAAGCAGCTGATGTTCATGGGTACCGAGTTCGCCCAGCACAACGAGTGGAACGTCGAGACCAGTTTGGATTGGCACATCGCCGAGCACCCGCAGCGCAAGGGCTTGCAGGAGTACATCGCCGAGCTGGGCAAGTTGTACAAGGAGTCGAACGCGTTGTGGCGCGGTGACCCCGGTCCCGAGAGCTTCGAGTGGATCGAGTGCAACGACAAGGACAACACCATCCTCAGCTACCTGCGTCGGGACGGTGCCGATCACGTGATCGTGGTCCTCAACTTCACGCCCGTGCCGCGTGACGATTATCGAATTGGCGTGCCCAACGCGGGCCGTTACATCGAGCGTCTGTCGAGCGACGATCTGCGCTTCGGCGGCAGCGAGTTCTCGACCACGACCGTGGTCGAGGCCGATCCGATGCCGATGCACAACCGGCCGTATTCCATCAAGCTGAGGATACCGCCGTTGGGGGCGTTGATCCTGGCGCCGGCGAAGTAAGGGACGCGCGTCCTCGGCCCGGTCAAAGGGGGTGGGCGCTCGGTGGGCCCATCAAGCAGCTCACTCGCCCACACGGGTGCTCGAGTGCCGCCGCCTCAGTGACGCGCCGCGTGGCGCGTCTCGAACTGAGATGAGCTTAATTTTTTCTCAAGTGAGCCGCGCGCGCTCCGTTCTCAGTAGTGAATGGTCAGGCCGATCTTCGAATCCGCCGTGGCGGGGCTGAATCAAGCCACCGGCCGCTTCGAACGCTCTGCGGCCCAAGTCACGCGCCTCGCGGGCGCCTACTCTGCGGCCGAGAGCACCGCGACCGTGAACATCTCCGCCGAGGCGCGCGATACGGCGCCCACGCAAGACAGCGAATCGAACGCCACACTCGAAGGCGCGATCGTCGACACTCGCATCGCCAAGTACCAATTCATCGCCAACCTGCGCGTCATCCAGACCGGCGATGAAATGGAGAGGGAGCTCGTCGAGAACCTGAAGAAGTAGAGCGGCTGCTCGCGCTTGGCATCCCGCCATTTTTCCGATTCGATTCGGCCACCGCACCCCGCGCGCTTTGAGCCAAACTGGCTCATGATTTCGAGCTCTTCGCGCGCCCCTTCCGCTGGCAATCCGAGCAGCGTAGGCTCTGCCTCGCGCATGTCCGAGAGCTTGCTTTCGCAGTTGCCCGGCGTGCTCCCCCCCCTGCATCCGGAGTTTCGGCCCGCGGTGCTCGGCAATCGCGCGTTCCGTCAGGCAGCGGCCAAGGCCGGCGGGGAGCGGCTCGTGATCGCGCTCGAGCGCGACGCTGGAAACGTTTCCATCTTCGAATCGCCGGTGTTTCCCGAGGCTCACGCGGAGGCCGCGTCGAACCTGCGCTACGCGGAACGCGTGCTGAAGTTCCTGCTCTGGCAAAAGGGCGGCTTCAAGGTCAGCATCGCTGGGCCGCGCTCGATCAGCGAGCACTTGGCGCGGGAGTACGCGCCCGGTGGCTCGCGCGCCTTCGACGCCGACTTCTTCGCCAAAATCTACGAGCAGCCAGCGTTCGTGGTCCGCTCGGCGTCGTTCCACGATCTGCCGAAAGAGCGCGAGCAAGGCTCCTCGGTGGGGGGTCACTTGGACGGCTGCCGCATCGGCTTCGACGCGGGCGGCAGTGATCGCAAAGTCGCCGCCGTGATCGACGGCAAAGAAGTGTTCTCGTGCGAAGTGGTGTGGGAGCCCAAGCTGCAGAGCGACCCGCAATATCACTTCGACGGCATCGACGACTCGATTCGCCGGGCTGCCGCGCACCTGCCGCGGATCGACGCGATCGGCGTCAGCTCTGCCGGCATTTACGTGAACAACCGCACCATGGTCGCGTCCTTGTTCCGCAAGGTGCCGGAAGCCGCGTTCATTGCCCGCATCAGGAGCATCTATCAAGACATCGCCAAAAAATGGGGCGACGTGCCGCTGGAGGTCGCGAACGACGGCGACGTGACGGCGCTCGCGGGCGCCCTCGAGCTCAAGGATCATTCGGTGCTCGGCATCGCCATGGGCACCAGCGAAGCCGCGGGCTACGTGAACCCGCAAGGGCTCGTGACCGGTTGGCTCAACGAGCTCGCGTTCGCCCCCGTGGACTATGGCGCGGACGCCGCGGTCGACAGCGAGTGGTCGGGCGATCGCGGCACGGGCGTCGGGTACTTCTCACAGGACGCCGTGATCCGCTTGGCTGCGCGCGCCGGGCTCGAGCTACCCGCGGGATCCCCCGGCTCCAAGCTCAAGCACGTGCAGGAGCTGTTGCTCGCCGGCACGGACCTGCGCCCGGCGCAGATCTTCGAAACGCTCGGCGTCTACCTCGGCTACGGCCTACTGCATTACTGCGACTTTTATGCGGTGAAACACGTGCTTTTGCTGGGCCGAGTGACCTCCGGCGAGGGCGGCAATCTCTTGCTCGGCAAGGCGCGCGAGGTGCTCGCGCTCGAAGCGCCGGAGCTCGCCGCGGCGCTCCGGATTCACTTGCCGGACGAAGCGACGCGCCGCGTGGGTCAGTCGATCGCCGCGGCCAGCTTGCCGCGCTTGAAGGGACATTGAGGTCAACATGAAGTTGAGCAAACCGAGCGCCGAAATCTTCGTTCCGGATCAGCTCGCGCTCGACGTGGCATTGCCGCGTACCACGCACCTGGGCATTGGTGCTCACCACGACGATCTCGAATTCATGGCCGCGCACGGCATCTTGGAGTGCTTTGCGCGCTCGGATCGCTGGTTCACGGGCGTCATCGTCAGCGACGGTGCGGGCAGCGGGCGCGACTTCGAGTACGAGAAGTACAGCGACGAGCAGATGCGGGCCGTGCGCCGCGCGGAGCAGAAGAAAGCCGCCTACGTCGGCGAATACGGCGCGCAGTTCCTGCTCGATCATCCGAGCTCGGCCGTAAAAGACCCGAAAAACGGCGACATTGTTGGCGATCTCGGCGAGATCCTGCGCGTGACTCGGCCGGAGGTCGTGTACACCCACAACCTTGCCGACAAGCACGATACGCACGTCGGCGTCGCCCTGCGCGTGATCGCCGCTTGCCGCGCGCTCGAGCCAGCGCTGCGCCCGAAGCAATTGATCGGCTGTGAAGTCTGGCGCGATCTCGACTGGCTGTGCGACAGCGACAAATTCCAGATGCCGGTCGATCGCCACGAGAATTTGCAGAACGCGCTGATGGGCGTGTTCGACTCACAGATCGCGGGTGGCAAGCGCTACGATCTGGCGACTGCGGGCCGGCGCAAAGCGCACGCGACGTACTTCGAGAGCCACGGCACGGACCAGCACAGCGCGCTCATCTGGGGCATGGATCTCACGCCGTTGATGCACGAAGGCGACCCGCTTGCTCACATCACGACATTCATCCGCCGCTTCGAAGACGAAGTGTCGGCTCGCGTCCGCCGCTTGGGCGGCTGACTCAGACCCAGATGCTGTACACCGGCGAGGCCGTGCCCCGGTATTTGCGACCGTGGAACGGGTACTTGCCCAGGTAGTTGGCGTGCTCGGCCTCCAGCTCGGCGATCCGCTCGACTTTCCCGGCGAGATGAGCGCGGAGCTGATTGCGAAGCACGTGCAGGCGCGATAATTGCCCGCCGTAGCGCAGATCGAGCACCTCGAGCCCGAACGGCTTTTGCTCCTCGAGCCACACCGCGCGGTGCGCGCGCCAGAGCCGTTGCATCGCAGCGATGGTCTTCGTGGTATCGGCGACGAGCGCCTGCAATTGCCCGCGATCGCCGGCGAGGTACGCGCGGCGAGTGCGCGAGTGCAGATCCGCCTTGAACGACAGGCACGCGGCGAGCTCGGCCGCGAACTGAAACAGGAGGCGGTTACGAGGCGCGGCGCGGCGCGCCTGAGCGCGGAGGGCCGCGGTCAGCGAGCGGTAATGCGCGGTCATCGGGCGATCCGCCATGTGACCTGCGAACAAGCCGAGCAGCGGATCGTCCCAAGTGAAGGTCTTGGCCAAGTTGCCATTCTTGCGCAGCGCGAGCTCATCTGGGCAATCGAGCGCGCTCGGCAAGAGGAAGCTCGCCAATGTGTCGCCGCTGAGCGCGTGCACCATGCGGGCGACGTCGTCCGCGACCGGTTGCGCGCGAAAGCAGTGCTCCGCGTACTGAACGAGCCCCGGCAAATTGCTGCGATAAGGTGCCTCCTGGCCGTCGTCGCCCCACATCGTCATCAGCACGCGCCGCACGCCTTCGGCTTTGGCGGCGCTCAGCATGGGTTCGAAGGTGCGCTTGGCTTTGTCGAACAGACCCCAAAACCTGTCCCAGTTCCAGAGCGCGGGCGAGACGATGGGCTCGAAACCATGCTCGCGAAAGCGCTGCACGTCGCTGCGATAGTGCGCCTCGTCTTCCGAGAAATAGTCCCAGTAGTCGAGCGTGATGTTCTTGGGCAGCTTGCGCCATTGCGCCTGAGTCATTGGAATATCGCCGTTGAAGGCGTGCTGACCGAGCACGAAGTCACCCCACACGATGGGCTCCAGCTTTCGCTCGGCACACAGCATGGACACCGTCTTCAAGTGAGCGAGGTACAGCTCTCGTGGATCGATCGCGCGTCCGATCTCGAACACACTGCCTCGCCCGAGATCCCACGGTTCGTCCATGCCGACGTGAATCGCGCGCCCGTCGTACGGGGCCGTCGCCGCGTCGATCAGCCCGGCCACGAAGTCGCGCGTGCCCTTGGCTTTCACCGACAGCACGGACGCCGTATCGCGCAACGCGCCGTAGGCTCTCCGATACTGCAGCACCTGTTCCAGGTGGGCGAGCGTTTGGATGCACGGGAACATCTCGATCCCGAAGCGCTTGGCGAAGCGCACCACGCGCCGGATCTCGGCCGCCGTGTAGGGCCCGCGCAGGTAGCCAATCAGCGGCTGACCGGGAACTTCGAAGGTGTCTTCGGTGTACAGAGTGAGCTGATTGATGCCGAGCAGCGCGAGCTCGATCACGCGTTGTTCCAGGGATGCCACGTGCGGGACCCCGTTGCGCGACGCATCCAACATCAGTCCGCGAAAATCGAACTCGGGGACGATCTCGAGCTTCGTCAGCTGCGGATCCCGCAGCAGCTCACCGAGGGCGCGAAACCACTCGGACGGTGACGAATGCTCCACGACGACGATGCGCTCGGCGCGCGCGATCGCAAAGCCGGGCTTCGCCCGAGCCCGCGAGCGCACGGGCATGCCGCGCGTCACGCTGAACGACTCGGGAAACACGCGGCACAGCTCGCGGTGCGCGGGACTCGCGCTCAGCTTCAGCATACGCGCGAGCGTACTTGCTACAAGCCAGCGCTGACTAGCGCGCCATCGACATACACCGCGAGGGGCTGGGTCAAGGTTTGCGGGTCGAGCGTTGGGTCGGAGGACAGCACCATGAAGCTTGCCCGTTTACCGACTGCCAACGAGCCAAGGTCCGACAAGCCGAGGAACCGAGCGGGCACGCTGGTGCCCGCTTCGACGATGGCCGTACCGTCCAAGCCGGCGGCGGCGAGCAAGGTGAGCTCCGGCCCTTGCACACCGGTGCCACGAGTATTGCCGAAGTCCGTGCCGTACAGCACGCGCGCGCCGCGCTTGCGGAGCGCCCTCAGGTTCTGGACCGCGGTGTCACTGCCGCCGAAGGCGCTGAGCGTGCTGACCACCGTACGAGATTGCCAGGCCGTGAGCGTGGACTCGCTGAGCGCTTCGGTCGGAGTGTGGGCAAGGACGTCCACGCCGTCTGCGGCGGCGCGCGCCGCGTTCTGCTCTTCGAGCGCGTGGCTATAGACCTTGAGCCCATGGGCGTGCGCCGCAGCGACCACCGCCTTCACCGTGGCGTCGTCCAGCGTCGGAGCCGCAGTGAGCGGCACCTTGATCGCCACTACGCCGGCTTTGAGCAACGTGTCGACCGCGGCCGCGCCGGCGGCCGGCGTCGCGACCTCGATCCCGTACCCGTTCGCGCCCCAGGAATTGAGGGGATAGCCCGCGGGCGCGGTGAGCATGGGCCCCGCGTTCAGTACCCGCAACGGCGCGTGATCGACCTGGAGTGCTTCCAATGGCGCGGCCAGATCCAAGACCGCGACGATGCCGTTCGAGGCCAGCTCTGCAGCGCCGTCTGGGTAATACGCCAGGTGCACGTGGCTGTCGATGAAGCCCGCTACGATGAACCGGCCACTGACGTTCACCACTCGCTCGGCAGCGTCGTCCGCGACCCCGAGCGCCACGACCTTGCCGCCATCGATGAGCAGGTTCTGTTTGCCGACGCCGAAGACGTTCCCGCCACGGAGCACGAAACGCGTGCTCGATGGCTGCGGCTCGTTCCCTGCGTCCGAGCCCAGCCGTACCACGTGCGGCCGCGCCACTTGGTGGGCCGCGGCTTCGGGAGGCGCGCCGCGCTGTTCACGGCTCGTACACGCAGCGTAGGCGAGCAGCAGAAACAGCGATAGGCTTCGCATTCAAAAGCTTAGCCCGAACCGGGCGCCGCCGGGGCGGGCTCGATTCGGGCTATTTTGCTCGAACGGAGAGAGAATCAGTAGCCGAGTGTGGGGCGGCCCATGCCGCGGTATGCCAGGCCGGCAGCAGCCACGGCACCCGGCGAGACCATGTTGCGACCGTCGAACACATGGCGACCGCGCAGCAGCTCGCGGATCCGCGGGAACTCCGGATTGCGATACTCGTTCCACTCGGTGGCGAGTAGGAGCGCGTCCGCACCGCGGCAGGTCTCGTACTCGTTGTCGAGGATTTCGACCCGGTCCAACAAGCCGAGATGCTGCAGGCTCTCGCGGCCGGTCTCGCGGGCCTGCGGATCGGTCACTTTCACCTTGGCGCCGCGCGCGAGCAGCTCGCCGATCATCTTGATGCCCGGGGCTTCGCGCACGTCGTCCGTCTTGGGTTTGAAGGCAAGACCCCAAACGGCGATGAGCTTGTTGTTCAGCCCCCCGAGATCCTTCTCCATGTGGGCGATCAACGCCTTCACCGGTACTTCATTGGCGCGAACGGCGGCGCTCGAGACCTCCATCTTGAGGCCGTGATCTTCACCGGTGCGCACCAGGGCCCGCAGGTCCTTCGGGAAACAGCTGCCACCGAAGCCGAGGCCCGGATACAGGAACTGCATGCCGATGCGCTCATCGGAGCCGACTGCCAGGCGCACGTGCTCGACGTCACCGCCGGCCACGTCACACAGCTGCGCGATCTCGTTCATGAAGCTGATCTTCGTCGCGAGCAGGGCGTTGGAGGCGTACTTGACGATTTCCGCGCTCTTCGGGCTCATGCGTTGAATGCGGCTGCGCTGGCGATTGTAGGGCGAGTACAAGCGCTCCAGCACCTCGAACGCCTGGTCGTCGTCAGTGCCGATCACGATGCGATCCGGCTTGAAGAAGTCGTTCACCGCGTCGCCCTCTTTCAAGAACTCGGGGTTGCTGACGACGCTGACCTTGTGCTTGGCGAACTTCTCCACCACGGCACGGACCTTGGCATTCGTGCCGACGGGGACGGTGCTCTTCAACACGAGCGCGATGTCGTGCTCGGCGGCCTTGGCGACTTGCTCGGCCACCTGCAGCACGTACGAGAGATCGGCCGAACCGTCTTCTTGTGGCGGCGTGCCGACCGCGACGAACACCACTTCGCGCCCGCGGATGCCGTCCGCGAGGTTCGAAGTGAAGTCGATGCGGTGTGGCCAATTTCGCTTCAGCAAATCTGCCAAGCGTGGCTCGAAGAACGGAACCTCGCCGGCCCGCAACTTGGCGAGCTTGGCTTCGTTCACGTCGATGCACATGACGTTGGTGCCTGAATCAGCGAAACAAGCACCGGCCACCAACCCTACGTACCCAGAACCAACGACGGCGATTTTCACACCACCACTCGTAGTCAGACTCAGGGCCATTGTCGATCACTTTGTCGGCCATCTGCCGCAAATTCGCGCACTTTCCGAGGCGATCGATTGGAAATCGCCGAGTGGGCTCCGTTCCGCGCGTTGCTCGACGCGCGCGTTTCGACGACTCCCATTTGGTGTGCTTGGCGTGCCGCTGATTGGGTGGCCAGTGGAGCGATGAGGCTGTTCGGCCCTCGTTCCGTTTCGCCTCGCTCTTTCGTCTCGCTCGGCTTGCCGTCTGGCGAGCGCCCGAAATGTGTCGGCCGAGTGTCGTCGGGCTCTGGCGACGGCTCCGCCCGAGGCTCGTTAGCTCGGTTCGCGATCCTCTTCGAGTTGGTCGAGTATTTCGGCGGCTCGCTCGGCGCCGATGCCGAACCACTCGGCGAGTTGATTGATGAACGCATTCTCTTCGTCACTCACTTCGTCGTCGGCCAACGCGACTGCCGCAGCGAGCGCGAACGCGCCTTCGGCTTCGTTCGGATCTTCGGCGATCTCTTGGGCGATTTCGTGCAAGCGCGCGTCGCGGCCGCTCTCGGCCAGCCGCTTCTCGTACGTTTCGAGCATCACGTTGATCGTGCCCGTGCGCAGTAGGTTGTCGGTCAGGCCGCGAATCGCACCGCGCACCGCGTCGCGTTCGGTATCCGCCAGCGTCCCGTCGGCAGCCATCATCAAGAACATGGTCTCGGCGAGCGGCTCGACCCGGTTGATCGACCCGACCTCTTCCGGAGTCAGCAAGCCTTCACGAGTGAGGGTCTCGTACGCCGAAGAAGCCACCATGCTCGGTCGTCGGCCGCTCTGCAGCAGCGCATCGCGCAATCTCGCAATCGTCGCGGTTTGGATCTTCATGGATCGAGAACGCTACTCGGGTTACGTTTCCCGATCCAGACTCCGACGCGCTCACATGATCCCGGACTGAAAGCGCGCGGCGGCATCGGCGCCCACGAGCACGCCCGTGGCGTCGTCTCTCAGGAAACGGGACGCGCTCAGCAGGTGTTGCAGCTCGTCGTACAGCTCGTCGCTGGTCGAAGCGGCGAGCGCCAGACCGCGACCGGCGAGGTCCAGCTTGGCGCACAGCGCCGCGACGTTTTCGGTATCCAGCGAGCCGTTCATCATCCCGTCCGAGACCGCGAGCCAGGTCCCGCCCCAAAGTAAGGGCACGAGCTCGTAGGGGTGCACCTCGCCGACGCGCCGGCCCACGGGGCCCGAGAGCGCGGGGTACAGGTCCAGGCGGCCGCCAGGGCCGGCGTTGGCGATCGCCGGCATGCCCGCGTTCAGCATCTCCACTCGCGCGTCGCGCTGCGACAGGCGCAGGACGATGAGCCCGGTCTCGACTCCGGGGTGAGTCGCCATCTGCATTTCCAGCTCACCGACGACCTGGTGCAAGGCATCGCCGCGGCGCAGGGCCGTTCGGGTGTCACGGACCAGTGTTGCAAGAAAGTCTTCTGGCGATTCCGCGCTGCTCCGCACGTCCATCAGCAGCGCGACCAGGTCGCCGCGATCGTCGACGAAGACGTCGAACCAATCGCTGGGGCGGGGCCCATCCACGGTTTCCCCGCTAGCGCGGAGCATGCCGGATGCGACGGGGAAACTTCGGAGACTCGGATTTTTATGTGCTGCTGCCACTCTAAGCAGCTGACAATGCGAGCGCCGTTCCAAGAGCCCACGAGGGCGCTCGGCGGCCAACAGACGGTTCCCGACGCCTGCTCCGAAGCGCGGACCCCGAGCAACAATCACGAGTTACGCGATAGCTACAAGGTGCGATATCCGCAGCGGATTTAGCGTCATTTGGTCGTTTGCTCGTCTCAATCTGATCTGCTGAGACCGCTCACGTCTAAAGGTGGGACCAGATCGTGCGTTGAACCTAACGAACGATGATCGAAGACGAAACCGGCGCCGTGTCTGTCCAGGGGACTTCGGACCTAGTCGCCGTTGTCGATGATGACCCTACTGCGCGTCGCTTGATGCGCTTCTGGTTGGAGCGCACGGGCTACCGAGTCGCGGAGCACGATTCCGCGCGCAGCGTCCTCGAGTCGGAGGGCGAGCTGCCCACCGTCGCCTGCGTCGACCTGGGCCTCGGCGAAGTTACGGGCATCAAAGTCATTCAACACCTGCGCGCTCGCGACTCCGAGCTGCCCATCATCGTCGTGACCGCGCAGCGCGAGCTTGAGACCGCGGTCTCGGCCATGCGTGCCGGCGCGTACGACTACATCACCAAACCCCTCGATCGCGACCGCTTGCTGCTCGCCGTGCATCGGGCGCGTGAGCGCCGTGAGCTCGTGATCAACGTGCGGCGTTTGGAGAGCGCGCTCACCGAACGCTCGGTCTTGGGCGCAATCGTGGGCAAGAGCCCGCCCATGCGCGAGCTCGCACATCAGGTGCAACGCGTGCTGGAGAGCGAAGTCGCGGTCTGCGTGTCGGGCGAGAGCGGCACTGGCAAAGAGCTGGTTGCGCGCGCCATCCACAGCGGCGGGCCGCGCAAACGCGGGCCGTTCGTGGCCATCAACTGCGCCGGCATCCCGGAGTCTTTGCAGGAGTCGGAGCTGTTCGGGCACGAGCGCGGGGCGTTCAGCGGCGCGACCCAGATGCGCCGCGGCTGCTTCGAGCAAGCCAACGGCGGCACGCTGCTCTTGGACGAGATCGGCGAGATGAGCTTGCAGACTCAGGCCAGCCTGCTCCGTACCCTGCAAGAGAAGACGATCCGCCGCGTTGGCGGCTCGGGCGAAATCCCAATCGACGTCCGCATGGTGTGCGCGACGCACCGCGATCTGCGCGCCGAGGTCGAGGCCGGGCGCTTCCGCGAAGATTTGTACTTCCGTTTGGTGGTCTATCCGATCCAATTGCCGGCGCTGCGCGATCGCGTCGAAGACATCCCGCTGCTGGTCGGGCACTTCTTGCGGACGCTGACCTCGGACGTGGGCCGCCAAGTGCATCGCATTTCGCCGGAAGTGCTGGAGGCGATGGCGCGTCATCGTTGGCCCGGCAACGTGCGCGAGCTGCAGAACGTCGTGCATCGCAGCCTCTTGGCGTGTCGCGGCGACGAAATCACGCTCTCCGACCTGCCGCCGGACATTCGCGAGCTCGGGCTGCCCTCGCTCGGCTTGGCCGTGGTTCCCAACGGGCACGCGCACCCGCACGTCGAGAACGAGATCTTGCCCTTGCGCGAGCTGGAACGGCGCGCGATTCAGCGTGCGTTGCGCGCCACGCAAGGCAGCGTCGGCAAGGCGGCCAAGTTGCTCGGCATCGGTCGCGCCACGCTGTACCGGCGCATCGCGACCCTCGATTTGTCGAGGGACGTCGCATGAGCTCTGGCTCCATCAGCGAGCCACCCCTCTCGCTTCCACCGGAGATGCTGCGCGAGCTGCAGTCGGCGGGCGTCGATGCGGGCCAAGCGCCGAACCTCGAGCAGTGGCAAACCCTGCTGCTGCGCTTCGCCCACCGCTTTCGCGACGAGCCGAGCAGCCCGCTCGAGCTCGCGTCGTCCGCGCTCGGACACGATCTGCGCACGCCGATGACGGTGGTGATCGGTGCGAGCGAGCTGCTTCTCGAGAGCAACCTCGATCCCGATCAACGCCAAGCCGCACAGAACGTGCACCGCTCGGGCCAGCAACTCTTGGGCGTGATCGATCAGCTGCTGAGTGACGTTACCGAGCAGGCCAAGTCGACGCCGCCGCGCGCGATGACACCCATCGGTTTCCGCTTGGGCGCGGAGAACGAGGCCCATCGCGTGCTGCTCGCCGAGGACAACGAGTTCAATCGCATGCTGATCGAGCGCGTGCTGCGCACGCTCAATTGCGAGGTCGACTTGGCGCCGACGGGCCGCGAGGCCGTGCGCAAGTTTCACCAGGGGCGCTACGATTTGGTGCTCATGGACTGTCACATGCCCGATCTCGACGGCTTGGAGGCAACGCGGCAAATACGCGCCTTCGAGGGCCCCAATCGGCGAGTGCCGATCTTGGCGGTGACCGCGGGCACGGTGCCCGGCGCGCGACAGGCGTGTTTGAACGCTGGTATGGACGACTTCATTGCCAAGCCGTTCTCGCTGTCCACGCTGCGGCGCAAGGCCTCGCATTGGTTGTCAATGGCCCTGCCCGAGTCGGGGACGGAGCGCGTCGCGCGTCCGACCAGCGGCGCCGCCGAGCAGCCCGCGGCAGCCGCGGTGACCAACCCCGGTCCGAGCCACAGCTCGGCGCCCTCGTCGGTCGATCTCTCGCGCCTGCAGGAGCTGGCCGACGAAGCCGGTTCGCCGCGCATCGTGGAGGAGCTGTCGCTGATCTTCGTGGAAGACATGGATCGCCGCTTGGAGTCGTTGCGTGAGGCCGCCGACGAACGCGGCGAGCGCAAGCTGCTCAGCGTGATTCATTCGGTGAAGGGCGCGTGCTCGAATTTCGGAGCGCTGCGCATGGCCACGCTCGCCGAGTCGCTCGAGAAACGAGTGAAGCGCGGTGACATGCTGGGCGTCGATCTCGAAGTGACGGAGCTGGGCCGCGAGTTTCAGATCGTGCGCCGCGTGCTCGATCTCGAAGTGTTTGGGATTCGCGCCGTGTCGCCGCCGCCCAGCGGTACGGCGCGTTACGGCTGAGCTTTGGCTCTTTTGCCGTATTCCGCGTAGAGCCGGGTGCCCGCGGACAAGCGCAGCCGTTGCCCGCGCCAGCTCACGTGCCGCTTGAGCGCGCCGAGCAGCCAAGCGATCGGCGCGCCGAGCTCACGCACTGGGCCGAGCAGGAGTGGGATCCATGCCCGACCCCAGCCGCGCAGGAGCACCCAGCCAACCAAATCACGAACCACGATCAGCGCGCCGACCCAGAGCGCGGCGAGTGGCCCGAGCAGGGACCAGGCGAAGGGCAGCATCAAGAGCGGGCTCGTGACCGGCTCGAGCAAGGCCGCAACCGGTCGCAAGCGCCAGCGTAACATCGACCAGCGCAAGTGCCGTGCGAAGGCCGCACGCAAGCAGAGCTTGCGATTCGGATTATCGAGCACCGTAGGCGCGATCAGGATGCGCTGCCCGGCGTGCTCGAACATCTTGCCCAGGATGAAGTCCTCGGCGAGCACGCACGAGAGCTGCTCGAGCCCACCCAGCCGATCCAGGGCCGAGCGCGAAAAGAGCATCGATTTGCCGATGATTGCCGCATCCCCGTTGAGCGTGGGTAACGCCGAGCCCGCGGCGCAAAAGCCATTCAGCTGCACGTTCTCGAGCGCGGCACCCAGCGTTTCCTCGCCCCGGCCGGCGAACAAGTTGGTCACGATGCCCGGTTGCTCGGCGGCGTGAATCGCGGCCAGCTCACGCACGTAGTGGGCGGGTGCTCGAACGTTGCTGTCACTGATCAATAGCAAGTCGTGCCGGGCGTGCGCTTGAATGCCGAGCAGGTTCTGCACCTTCGGATTCAGCGCGCGACCGCCTGTATGCACTACGATCCGGCTCTGCACCCGTGGGAATTCGCGCTCGAGCTGCGCCACGACTTCGAGCGCGGGGTCGTCCGGATCGGTGACGCCGAACAAGAGCTCGAAGTCGGGATGGTCTTGTTCGAAGAAGCTCTTCAGGTTCGCGTACAACCCCTCGTCGGCACCGCGCAGCGGTTTGAGCACGCTGACTGCTGGGGGCGGCGCAGCGCTCGGCGCCCGAGGCCGGGTCGCGAGCCCAATCGAGATAGCCCCAGCGATGTTCCAAGCGCTACAAGCGGCGATCAACGTACAGGCGATGGCAGGGTGCATGGCAGACCTCGCCCAGGCGTAAGAGCGAAGTCCATGCCCGATAACGCATCGCGCAATTTCCGATACTTAGCGGGGACACTGTGAACGCCGGTACGCAAATTGGTTCAACCAGTTCACGCCGTTGCGTAGCGGACCGCCTCAGCTCTCGCGCAACGCGGCGAGCGCGCCCACGGCGTCGTTCGACTTGGGCAGCGCGAGGGCGGCGAGCGCGTCTTCGACGTAGCTCGGGTTGCGTGCGCCGAGCAGCACGCAGGTCACGCCGGGCAACGCGCGCAGAATCGACAAGGCTTGCCGTGACAGCGGCTCGCTGCGCACGCGGGCGTCGAGGTGCGGTTCCAGCGCACTGCGCAGCGCGCGCAGCCGGCCCGTGCTGCGATCGGCGGCCTTGCTGCGCATGGCCAGGAACAGGCCCTCCAAGTCACGCAAATAGCGGCCGCGAAAATCACGGAAGCGTTCGGCGAGCTCACCGCTCAGCGCGCCATCCAGCCCACGCAGCACCTTGCCGAGATCAGGGGCGATCACGTGGTTCTCGATCTCTTCCCACTGCACCAAGCTGAGCACGCGCGGCTCGATCTCTAGGATCCGATCGCCCCAGGCAAACAGGTGATCCGCTTCCAGACCTGGACCGAGCTCGAGCGAGGGCGCGATGGTTTCGCGGAACTCCCGCTCGAGCGAGAGCAGGTTGCTCCGAATCAGCTCGAAGTTGGGCGATTTCTCGGGGTAAACCGGATCGGCCAAGCGCAAGATACTGCCGCCGCGGATCGCGTTCAGCGGGCGATTGGCGAGCAAGGCAATGCCGCTCGCGGCCGCCAGCGTGAGCGCGCTCTCCGCACCGTTGCCGCCGAACAGCGCGTTGCTCTCGAGCAGATTGAGCGGCACCTGGATGACGCGGAAATGGTGCTTGCCGGGCGCGACGGCCTCGGCCGCGGCCAGCATGCGTTTGAAGTCCGTCGTGTCACGTGCATCGGCATTGCCGGTCGCGGCGTTGCTCGACACACCGTAGTAAGCGATGCGTCCGCGCGCGACCTCACGCTCCAAGTGCGCGAACGCTTGCTCGAGCCGACGATAGAATTCGGCGCGCGCGTCGGCCAGCGAACCTTGTCCGCGCTTGGCTGCGTCGGCCAAAAAGTACTCTGGATTGTGCAGCAAGAGCACGTCCAGCGTTTGGAGACCGAGCCGATCCAGGGAGCGCGTGAGCTGATCGTCCAGCCAGTCTGGGTGGATGCAGTGCCACAAACCCTCGCTGTATTCGACCATTTCCGAAAATGGCTTGCCGAGCCCTTTGCGTGCCGCGGCCAGCTGATGGTTCTGACCCTGCACATAGCCGATCTTGGAGACCACCACGACCTCGCCGCGCGAGAGCTCGCCCTTGGCGATCGCGCTCTCGAGCACTTCGCCGATCAGGCGCTCGCTGCGCCCGTCCGCGTAGTTGATCGAGGTGTCGATCAGGTTCAGCCCGGAACGCAAGGCCAGCTCGAGGGCAGCGCGATGCTCGGGGTGCACGTCGTCTACGCGGTAGCCGCCAAAGCCGATGCCGCTCACGGTGAGAGCCGTACTGCCGAATGCGTTGTACGCTTCGGCGCCGAGGCGCCCGGCTCGGCTCTTCGTGCCCTCCGCGGTCGCACGACCGGGGATCGAGCTCTGGGCGATGCTCTTCGCCGTCGCCGCGGGCACCACCGCTTTCAACGCGGCCTCGAGGTCGGCCGGATCGACGATGGGCGCGCTGCAGGTGAAGTTTTGGCACACGTACAGCGCGGCCTTGCCGTTCAGCAACGCCTTGCCTTCGGTTAGCGGGAGCTTTGCGGCTGCGCTCTGTGCGGGATCGACGTGCGCGAAGATAGCGTTCGGCAAGAAGCGCTCCCCGAGCGCGCGGCGCAGCGCCTCGTACCCGGGCTCCCCCGGCGTACCGACGAGCACCACTTCCAACGGTGATTGCAGCAAGAAATCGACCACGCTCAGCGAGGTTGCGAACGAGCGCGGCGCTCGCTCGACCAATTTGCCGTAGGCGCGCAGGGCGCGCGCAGCGCGTTCGCGATACGCGCTGTGATCGAGGTGGCGAGCGAGCCGCGAGAGCGCGCGCGCCGCGACTGCGTTGGCGCTCGGGATCGCGTTGTCATAGCCTTCGCGCGGGCGAGCGATCAGCGCTTCGCCGTCGCGCGAAGTATTGAAGAACGCGCCGCTCGCCTCATCGTCGAAGTCCTGCAACAGCCGTTGCGCGAGCCGCTCGGCCTCGCGCAGGTAGCGCGCCCCGCCGCCGGCTTCGTACAGCGAGAGCAACCCGTCGCACAGGAAGGCATAGTCTTCCAAGAAGCCGGCCACGTGTGCGCGCTCACCCCGCGCGGTGTGAAACAGCCCGCCATCCGGGCGCGTCATCCGGGCCAGCACCGAATCTGCCGCGCGGCGCGCCGAGTCGAGGTAGTGCTGATGGCCTAGCGCACGATGGCCGAGCGCCATCGCCGACAACATCAACCCGTTCCAGGAGGTCAAAATCTTGTCGTCCAGGAGCGGCGGGACGCGCCGTTTGCGCGCTTGATAGAGCAGCTTTTTTGAGCGTTCGAGCTCGGCGCGCAGCACGGGCTCCGGCAAGCCAAGCTCTTCGGCCACGGCCTCCACGGAGCGGGGCGTGTTGAGCACGTTCTGCCCCTCCCAGTTGCCCTTGCTCGTCACGTCGTAATACGCGGCAAAGTGATCGCCGGCTTCTGGCCCCAGGATCTCCAGGACCTCGTCGTGAGCCCAGACGAAGAACTTGCCCTCGACGCCTTCACTGTCGGCGTCCGTCGCCGAGTAGTAAGCGCCGTTCGGCTCCTGCATCTCGCGGATCACGTAGTCGAGCGTCTCGCGAGCGACGCGCCCGTACTCCGGATCTCGCGTGGCCTGGAACGCTTCGAGGTAGACGCTGGCGAGCTGCGCATTGTCGTACGACATCTTCTCGAAGTGCGGCACGAGCCAGCGCTCATCGGTCGAATAGCGCGCAAATCCTCCGGCGAGGTGATCGTACATGCCGCCGTTCTTCATGCCGTCCAGCGTGCGGCGGATCATCTCCAGCAGTGACTCGTCGGGCGAGTTACGGTGGTGGCGGAGCAGCAACGCCAACGCAGAACAAGGCGGGAATTTGGGCGCTTTGCCGAAGCCACCGTAGCGTTCGTCGAAGCTGCCGCGCAGCTGGCGCGCCGCGCCTTGCAGTGCTTCCCGCCCAATGGCGAGCGGCGCTGCCACGCGCGCTTGCTCGGCAATGTGCGTGGCAAGCTCCGCGGCCTGCTCCATCAGCTTGCCGCGCTCGCTTTGCCACAGCTCCTGAATGTTGTTCAGCAGCGTCGGCAAGCCCGGCCGTCCGTACTTGTCGAGCGGCGGGAAGTACGTCCCGGCGAAGAACGGCTGCTGCTCGGGCGTGAGGAATACCGTCATCGGCCAGCCGCCGCTGCCGGACAAGGCGACGGTGGCAGCCATGTACACCTCGTCCAAGTCGGGGCGCTCTTCACGATCGACCTTGATGCAGATGAAGCCTTCGTTCATCTGCGCGGCGATCGCCTCGTTCTCGAAAGACTCTCGCTCCATCACGTGGCACCAGTGGCACGCGGCGTAGCCGATACTCAGCAGAATCGGCTTGTCTTCGGCTTTGGCGCGGGCGAACGCTTCGGGCCCCCAAGGGTACCAAGCGACCGGATTGTGCGCGTGTTGCAGCAGATACGGGCTCGTTTCCGAGGCCAGCTTGTTTTGGTGCTTCATCGGTAGCGGGCGGCTTTGAGGGTCGATTTGGTGCTCGGGTGGCGCAAGATCAGGACGTGCTCGCGGCGCGGGCTAGCGCGGAAGGCGGCCCGCGTGGGCTCATGAAAGTACGGTCGTTCTTGAGAGCCGAGTGACGCGAGCGCAAGGCCGTGCGCGATCGCCAAATCCCGAATGGCTTCGTCCGCGTACAGCGCGCGGCCACCGAGCACGGAATCCGCGATCACGAGTGCGATGCTGCCTTGTGGCGCCAGCGCCTCGCGGAACGCATCCAAACAGGCGCCGAATTCGTCCTCCCAGACCTGCACGGCCGCTTGAAAGCCGATGCCCGAAAGCCGGCGGCGCGCGCCGATCTCGGCGTCTTTGAAGCGGGCTTCGTCCAGGCCGAGCCAGCGCAAGCGGAGCTCGTGATGATCGAAGTAGTCGTACACGCCGGGATATGGCGGCGAGCTGACGATCAAGTCCAGCGACGACGGCTCGACATGCGACAGATCGCGGGCGTCGCCCACTGCGCATTTCGCGGCGGGTGCTTCGGCTGGCAGGCGCGCCGTGAAATCTGCCATGCGTTTGGCCAAGTCCTTGGCCTTGGTCTCGAAGAAACGAATCGTGAAGCCGCCCGCGAGCCGCTTCGGGGCGACACGCGGCGCCGTGTCGCCCAGCTTCTTGCTCACCTTGCTCAGTGTGGCTGACAGCACGAGCAAGAGCGCGCGCCGCACCTCGCGCGATTTGACGCGGTAGATGCCGTCTCGCAAACCGTCCAGCTCGAGCAAGACGTGCGCGTCGAACACATCACGGTCGGCCGTGCCGTACTTGCGCGTCGGGCCCGCCTTCTGTACGCGGCGCGTGTCGGCGTGAGCCACGACTTCAGCCGTGGCGCTGAGCAGCTCGGCCTCGAAAGCGGGGCTGGAGCCGCGGCACTTGAGCTGCGCCAGCTCGACGGCCAAGGGGTTCGCGTCGATGCCGAAGGCGTGGCGCGCGAGCTGGCGTGCCTCGACGAGCACGGTGCCGCTACCGCAAAACGGGTCGAGCACGCGGCCCGCGGGGGGCGAAAAGCTTTCCACCAAGCGGCGCGCGGTCTCTGGGTGCAGGCGCGCCGGGTAGGTATGAAAGCCGTGGACATGGGCCATGGTCGCGTTCTCGTCGGGGTCGACGGACAGCGCATACTTCAGGTGCTCACGGTCCTGCTCCGAGCCGCCAACGACGCGGATCTCGCCGCCCACGTGGCTCAGCGCGCGGCGTTGCTTCTTTTCGGGCGCGGCCGGGCGCGCCGACGCGCCAGCAGGAGAAGGCGCGGGCGCGGGTGCAGGCTCGGATTTCGAGGGGTCGGACACGGCGCCCGGAGCTTGTCCGTCCGGGCCGGCCGCGTAAAGGTCGTGACCGCGGAAATCAGCGTCGGCGACGACGCAGAGCAACGAATCCGAGCAAGCCGGCCAGCGAAAGCAGCGGGACCGCGCCGCCCGTCTTACCCTGGCCGATGCGTGCGCCGCCACAGCCCTTGGCGCCCGACTCGGCGCCCGCTTCGTCCGACGACGCGCTCATGTCGTTGCTGACGTAGAGCGCCGTCATGGTGGTCTCGTCGCTGTTTTGCAGCACGCGCTTGTTCGTCTCGCAGCGACCCGTCGTATAAAACATGGTCGCGGTCTTGGAGTCGAAGTCCTCGCCCAAGCCGAAGAAGTGGCCCGCTTCGTGGGTGGCAACGCTCTGCAGGTCGTAACGCTTCTCGCACAAGCTGCCGTCGACCGGCGTCATTGGTGATGCGCCGTCGCCCGTGCTCGGCTTGTTCGGCAGCATGCCGTACGGGTGCCGGCTATTGAAGATCATGTCCGACTCGACGACTTCGCCCGTCTTCGGATCGGAGAACGTCACGGTCAGCGCGAGATCGTTCTCGTGGCCAGCCAGGGTGATTGGGGCGTACATGACTTCGCTCTTGCCGTTCGGCGTCTGCGAGAACTTCGCACCCGAGGTCGAGTCGAACTCCAAACCCGGAACTTTGGCGCCGCTGCCGAGCCAAGTACCGAAGCCCAGCTGCACCGCGTCGCGCGCATGGCCGCCAACCGCGTCGAGCGAGGAGTCGAAGTAGATCTTGTTCTTGCTCGAGTGCCAGCGGACGCTCTCCCCATCCGAGCCGCGCTTCAGCGCCGGGTTACCGCTCACGATTTGCATCACCGGCGCCGGATGGGCGCGGAAGTGCGATAGGCTCGCCGCGCCGGCCAAGCCGAACGCCGCCGAGATCGCGGCCAGGGCCACGATCTTCATCGAGATCTTGCGTTGCCGGCGGAGCGCCTGCTGGGGGTCGGGTGCGCCGAGGCTGGGCTTGACGGTGTGTGCCGTCGCCGCGCTCATCAAACTAGTCGGGAGGTGCTGCACCTGAGCACGGGCCGACCGCATCGGTTCCAAAGATTCACTCACGCCGAGACAGAACGGCAAGGCGTCGAGATTCCTGAGCCTACTGGCGACAATCGCCGATATTTTGCAGGTAAAAGTGGGTCGGCCCTGCCGCGCGGCTTACATTTCCCGCCGAATGCGGCTGACGACCGACAAAAGCTCGTCGTCGCTCAGCACGCGATCCGCGGACTTGGCGCGCTCCAAAATGCCTCGCAACAACGCTTCATTAGCGGTGAAGCCGTGCTCGGCCAGCCAATGTTGCACGTTGGAGGCGCCCGACATTGGACCAATTCCGATGCTCGCACGTTGTCCGACGCTCGCGGCCGGTAGCAAGCTATACACGTGATCGCTGAGCCATTGGCTCTTGGCCTCGGCCTTGGCGATGGCCGACGCATGCACGCCGCTCGCGGTCCGAAATGCGTTCTTGCCGATGAGCGGTTGGCTGTCGCCGATGCTCACGCCCAAGACCCGCGAAAAATGTTCGCAATACGCGGAGATGCGCTCGAGTGAACGCGGCGCTTGCGATAGCGAAAGGTTCAAGATCAAAAGCTCCATCGGCGGATTGCCGACGCGCTCACCGACGCCGAGCGCGGTTGCGTGCAAGCGATCGGCGCCCGCTTGCGCGGCGCTCAGCGCGTTGGCCACCCCCAAGCCGCGATCGTTGTGCCCGTGCCAGTCGATGCCGACACGCGCGCCTACGATTTCACGAGTGAATTCAGTGACGGCCCGCGCTCCATCCGGAGTCGCGAAGCCCACCGTGTCACACAAGCAAACCCGCGCTGCGCCGCGCTCGACGGCGGCGCCGAACAACGCGCGCAGCGTCTCGGGCCGAGCGCGCGTCGAGTCCTCGGCCACGAACGTGACGGCAAGGTCGGCGTTGCGCGCCGCGTCGATGGCCGCTCGCGAACGGCTGAGCAAGAAATCCAAATCCCAATCTTCGGCCACGGCGCGGATCGGGCTCGAGCCCACGAACAGCGACGCTTCGACGCCGATGCCCGCTCGCTGCGATACCTCGACGATTGCCGTCACGTCTTCGACCAACGTGCGGCCCGCACACACCGGGCGGATCGCGTAACTGCGCTCGACGATTGCGCGGCACAACGCGACCGCTTCCACGAGCGCGCGCGGCGAGGCGCTCGGCATGCCGACGTTGACCGACTCGATGCCGAGCGCGTTCATCAGCTCGAGCCCTGCGAGCTTCTCAGCCAGGGATGGGTGCTTGACGGAGGGGCTCTGCAGCCCGTCGCGCAGCGTTTCGTCGAGCAGCGTGACCGGGACTTTGGCGGGTTTCGCGCTGCCCGCGTCGTTCCAATCGTAGATCAGCGTGCTGTCCGGCACGGACGGGGCTTCTGGAGGAACCAGCTTCACATTCCAACTCTAGCATTGGATGCCGGACTTCGGCCGCCATCCAGCTATACTCGGCGGCCATGCTTTCCAGTGCGACAAGACGCCTCATTCAGACTCGCTTGTCTGACGAGATCGGTCGCATCGACAAAGACGCCCCGGCTCGGGTCGCGTTGGTTTACCCCTCGCCTTACCACGTGGGCATGAGCTCGCTCGGGTATCAGCGCATCTACCGCGCCATACAGGCCATGCCCGAGGCCATGTGCGAGCGCGTGTTCTTGCCGGACGAGGGCGACCGGGCTGGCGCCGAGATCGAACGCCCCTTGAGCTACGAGAGCCTGCGTGAGCTCGGTGAGTTCCCGATCCTGGCCGTGAGCGTGGCGTACGAGCTCGAGATTGCCGGGCTCGTGCGGATGCTCGACGCCTCACGCATCCCGGTGCTCCGTGAACAGCGCGACGAGCAGTCGCCGTTCATCCTCGCGGGCGGGCCGCTCACGTTCTCCAATCCGCTGCCGCTCGCGCCGATCGTGGACGCGATCGTGATGGGCGAGGCCGAGAGCATCGTCGAATTCGCGATCGAGACCATCTATCGCGCGCCGAGCCGCAAGGCCGCGCTCGAAGCCTTGGCCGCGCACCCGAACATCTTCGTGCCGGCGCACCACGGTAGCCAGCTCGCTCAGATCGGCGCTTGCAGTGACGCACTGTTGCCCGCGTACAGCGCCATCCGCACGCCGCACACCGAGCTGTCTAACATGTTCTTGATCGAGAGCGAGCGCGGGTGCTCGCGCGGCTGCACCTATTGCGTGATGCGCCGCTCGACCAACGGCGGCATGCGCATCGTGCCCAAAGAGGTGATTTTCGAGAAAATCCCGGCGGATGTGACGAAAGTCGGCTTGGTCGGCGCCGCCGTCAGCGATCACCCGAAGATCATCGAGATCGTGAGTGAGCTCGCCGATCGCGGCATCCAAGTGGGGCTCTCCAGCTTGCGTCCCGATCGCTTGAAGGAAGAGTTCGTCGCGGCACTGCGCAAGGCCGGCCACAAAACGCTCACGACGGCGCTCGACGGCCCGAGCGAGCGCATGCGCGGCCTCATCGATCGCCGCGGGCGTGAGCCACACTACGTGGCCGCCGCGGAGCGCACGCGCCGCATGGGCTTCGATCGCCTCAAGCTGTATTTGATGATCGGCCTGCCCGGCGAGACCGACGAAGACATCGACGAGTGCGTGAGGTTCGTGGGCGAGCTGTCCAAGATCTGTCCGATCGCGCTCGGCGTCGCGCCGTTCTGCGCCAAGCGCAACACCCCGCTCGATCGCATGCCGTACGCGGGCGTCGCGCGCGTGGACGCCAAGCTCGACCGCTTGCGGCGCGGCCTGCGCGGTCGGGCTGATGTGCGCGCCGTCAGCGCCAAATGGGCCTGGGTCGAGTACGTGCTCGCTCAAGGCGGCGAAGCCGAAAGCATCGCGCTGATCGACGCCGTGCGCGCCGGCGGCAAATTCTCCGACTATCGCCGCGCTTTCGGGCTGCTCGGCCATCGCCCGGATGGCAGCGGTTACGAAGGCATCGAGACGCCGATCGCGCCCGAGCGCCTGAAGCACAAGAAATTGCCGCTCATCCTGGGCGCAGCGTCGAAATAAGCGTCACGGACGGGCGGGCCGCGGCGGCGCGCCCAACACTTCGATCTTGGCCTCGAAGTGGCGCCCGGAGGCGAGCGTGAAGTAAGCGCGCCCCGGCGCTTGGCCGCGCGGCGGCTCGAAGCCACGCTCGACGAGCTCAGCTGGCTCGCTCTCTTCGCGCACGGCGCGATCGGAAAGTGTGATCGTGATCCGAAACAGATCCGTGCCAGCAACGGAGTTGTTCTGCAGTGCGAACAAGCCGCCGCCCAACAGCGCAATCACGCGATCCCGCAAATGCACGAACTGCAATGGCGCCTCTTGTCCGTCATGCGACTCGAGCAGCTTCGCTTCACTGATGTGCCCCTCGGCATCGACGCGAATCATCAGCGTGAACGGCCGCTGACTGCCCACGGGCAGCGTTTGCCAGATCGGATCCGCGCCGGTCGCCGGCGGAATGGCGCGCGCGAACGCGCTCGGCAAGCTGCGCACGCCGATCGGCAAGCCCTCTGCGCCGAACGCGCCCGTGGCCGCCGCAGTCTTCGCTTCGTGGCTGCCCGTGCTCGTCTCGGCCGCGCCTTCTGGGCCGGAGGCCGAGCTCACCTTTGCGACTGCCGGCTTCGCACGCGGTTTGGGTTTGGGCTTAGGCGGTGCGGGCGCGTCAGCGGGCTCAGGCGTCCGAACTGCCGGCTGAGTCGGCGCTGCCGGTTGCGCCGCGTTGGGTGCAGACTCCAGCGGTGAATCTGCCCCATTGGCGATGTTCGGCGTAGATTCGGGCGTCGCTACTGCGTCGACCTCGACCGCATTGCCCTGCCAGGAATCGGGGCGCGCCGTCGGCAACTCGGGCGGCGCCACGGTCTGACGAACCGCGACGAACAAAACCAGTACTGCGCAGGCATGCAGCCCGAGCGAGCCGAGCAGCGAAGTAACTGGGCCCGCAGTCGCCGTGCGCATCCGACCCCATTGTGACACCACAACGAGCCCAAAGTTCTGCGAATTGCGAGTGGCTCATAGCGCGCGGCCCGACCATCAACGACAGCGCGCTCCGCATCGCGGCCGTGCGGAACCCCTCGCCCTCGACCACGTAAGCGAAGGCCTCGATCTGCGCGGGGTGGCGCAAGATGGTGCTTAGGGGTTTTGATGGTCACGCGCCACGTCGCAGGCCGTCAAAGCCTTCGGCGTCCAAGGGCGGAACGCAGGGCACAGCGAGCTGCGTTGCTGGATCGCGGGCGCCCACTCTCTCGAGCGGGCGGCGACGCGCCCTCAACGCGCGCGAAACAAAGCTGCGAGGGGCACGACGGGCGCCGGATCGCGCGCGAATCCGCCGCCGCCGGCGCTAGACGGGCCGATTTCCGGCGTCTCTTCGGCTTCGACCACGCCCAGCGAGGCGCGCAACGCGACGTCGAACAAGTGCGACGGCCGCACGTTGCCCAAGGCCGCGAACACGTTGGCGCGCACTTTGGGGTTCTTCGCGTTCAGATCGTTCAGCAGGTTCTTGATCTGTTTGCGCTGCAGGTTCTCCTGCGAGCCGCACAGATCGCACGGGATGATGGGGAATTGCTTGAGCGCGGCGAACTCACTGAGCTCGTCCTCACTCAGGTAGACCATGGGCCGAATCACGACGTTGCGGCCGTCGTCCGAGCGCAGACGCGCGGGCATGGCTTTGAGCTGCCCCGAGTAGAGCAGGTTGAGCATCAGGGTTTCGATTACGTCGTCACGATGGTGGCCGAGCGCGATCTTGGTGCAGCCGAGCTCGACGGCCTGCGTGTACAGGATGCCGCGGCGCAGGCGTGAACAGAGCGAGCAGAAGGTCTTGCCCTCGGGCACCTTCTCTTTGACTACCGAGTACGTATCTTCTTCGATGATCTGGTACTCGTAACCTTCGCGCTCGAAGTAGTCGGGCAGGGTGCGGTTGGGGAAGCCTGGGTGCCCCTGGTCGACGTTGACCGCGATCAGCGAGAATCGAAACGGCGCGCGGCGCTGGATTTGGCGCAGCAAGTACAAGAGCGCGTGTGAGTCTTTGCCCCCGCTGACGGCGACCATCACGCGGTCACCCGGCTCGATCAGCCGAAAATCGTGGCTGGCGCGGGCCACTTCGGCGAGCAAGCGTTTCTCTAGGCGATCCATGGTGGGGGAAGGGCGCACGGCGGCCTGCGCTGCGCGGCAGTCTTTGCTCGAATTTCGAGTCGGGGCAAGCCCGCGGGTGCGCGAATCGGCAGCGCGGTGCTAGGCTCCGCGAGCCGTGTTGTTCGCCAAGATCGCTCAATTGACTTGCATTGGCCTGGCTGCCGCCGGCGTGTATTCCTTCGTTTCTGCCGCGCGTGACGGCGAAACCCGCCGCGCTTGCACCCCGGTGTGTGCGATGCACCCGGACTACGCCGCCCGCAACCGCCAGGCGCCGGACTTCGAGCTGCCGAAGGTCGGCGGCGGGACCGCCCGGCTCTCGAGCTATCGCGGCAAGACCGTGATCCTGAATTTTTGGACCAAGAGCTGTCGCCCCTGCTTGGAGGAGATGCCATCGCTCGCCAGCTTGGCCAAGGCGCTCGCGCCGCACCCCGACATCGCGCTGCTCACCGTGTCCACCGACGAAAGCGTGGAAGACGCGCGTGAGACGATGAAGTCCGTGCTCGGCGGAGCGGACGCGCCGTTCGTCGTCATGGTCGACTCGGAGGCGAAGATCGTGCGCGAGACCTTCGGCACCAAGCTGTACCCGGAGACCTGGTTCATCGATCGCAGCGGCGTGATTCGCGCGCGTGTCGATGGCGGCCGCGAGTGGAATGCCGCGCTCACCATCGATTTGGCGCACAGCTTCGACGATCCGATCCAATGCGGCGTGCAGTACCGCGAACGCAAAGCCGAGGGCCCGTTCGCGGCCATTTGCGGCGAAATTGCCTCGCCCCCGCCGAGTCAGTGAGTCCGGCGCATGGGCAAGGTCCTGGTCTGTCGCTGTGAGGACGTCACCTTGCACGAGCTCGAGCACGCGATTGGGCTCGGCCACACGGACATCGAATCATTGAAGCGCTACACCGGGTTCGGAACCGGCGTGTGCCAGGGCAAGTCCTGCTTGGTCGCGTGCGCCCGCGTGCTGCACGCGCACGGCGGTGATCCAGGGCAAGGGATCACCGCGCGCCCGCCGTACCATCCCGCGACGCTCGCTAAATTGGCCGGGCTGGA
>JBEQTH010000020.1:0-18336 GCA_040348785.1 Myxococcales bacterium
GATTGAGGATAGTTACCGTCGCCCCGTCAGGGGAAAGCAACTGTTCCCCTTTGGGGGATCGTCTAACGGCAGGACGCAAGACTCTGACTCTTGCTATCTAGGTTCGAATCCTAGTCCCCCAGCAACGTTCACAGCGGTTTCGGGAGCCTCCCCCCGAACCCGCACTGGCCCCGTCGTCTAGCGGTTAGGACGTCGGCCTCTCACGCCGATAACACGAGTTCGATTCTCGTCGGGGTCACCAGTAAAACCGAAGTCAGGGAGGCCGGGCCGAAAGGCCGGCTGTGACGCCGCTCGCGGGTCCCCTTCGTCCGCGCGAGCCTTCTTAGTCAGCTCGCGCCCAGCGTTGCCCTACTGCACGCCGACGCAAGCCGTCCCTACCGCGCCGGTCGCCGCGGAGCAGTCGAAGGTGACCCCGCTGGCTGCTTGGTCGGCGCAGAACTTTGCGGCGTCGAAAGTGATGCAGGCGGGGCAGTCCGTGGTGCTGAGGTCGAAGCCCTTCTTGTAGCAATTGCAGAACGGGTTCGTGGTGGTGGCGCAGTACGCGGTGAAGCAGCTGCGGAGTGTGGTCAGCGCATCGCAGCTCGAGCTGCCAGCGGCGCCAGCCGTACCGGCGTTCGAGCTGTTGGGGCTACCGCAGTTGGGATCACTGGCGGGGCAGGTCGCGCCACAGCCGGCCGTGCCGAGGGCGCTGCCGAGGGCAAGCAGGACGGCTAGGTAAAAAACGAGGGCTCGCGTGCTCACGGGCGGACGGTAGCGCGATTCGAGGCTCTGGCGAGTGTTCACGAGCCAGAGTTGGGGTCGCTGCGGTTGCTTTGCTAGTGTCACGTCGAAGAACGCATGAACCTCGACGGCAATTCGCTCTTGGCTAGTTTTGCCGTGTCTCTGATTGGCGCGGGCTTCTTCATGTACGGCCGGAAGCAGGGCCGCCCGCCGCAGATCGCGTTCGGGGTTGCGACCGCGGTGTACCCCTACTTCATCAGCAATCCGTGGCTGATCTTGGCCGTGTTCGTGGCGCTGCTCGGGGCCATGTTGCTCGCTCTGCGCCTCGGCTGGTGACGCCCACGCTCAGGGCGTGGGCGCGCGGGCCATGATGGCGTCGCGCACGGACGCGGCGGGCGCGCGGCCGAACACGGCCCTGCCCTGTTTGCCCGGTGCCACGCCGAGCGCGCGCAGGGCTTCGCTCAGATCCGGGAATTCGGCGCGCTCGAGCCAGTGCTGGGCTTGGCTCGCGAACAGCGGTGCGCCGAGGCTTTCGTCCAGGTGCGCGAGCACGCGCGCGGCGGTCCAGTCTTCTTCTGAGCTCGCGCAGCATTCGGCGAACGCGCGCAGCGCCATGTCCAAGGTTGGGCCCCCGGCGCGCCGTGCGTTCAGATCGGTGAGCAGGGTGAGCGCAGCGCCGGCCCAGTACACGCGGTAGAACGAGCGCTGTTCGCGCATGCTGGCGCTTTCGTCGCGCAGAGTGAGTGTGCCGCCGTCTCGGCGGCCGCGCTCGAAGCCTTCTAGCAGGTGTTGGTAGGCGGCCTCGGGGCTGATCCGGCCGGAGCGCGCGCGGACGACTTCGGTGTAGTAAGTCGCCAGGCCTTCGAAGAGCCAGGCGTCTTCGGGCGGCAGGCGCGGCACGCCGAGGTGCAAGAATTCGTGCGTGCACGACCAGTCCGCGCGCAGCGATCTGGCCGCCGCATGCCGATTCAGGAACAGCGTGACGGCCGGGCCGCCGCCGCGCAGTGCCATGCCAAATGCCGGCCCGGGGCGATCGCCGGGCACGGCGATCAACAGCGCGTGCGGCACCGGGAATTTTCCGAACAGCACGCTCGCGCTTTGCGCGCTCTGCTCGATCCAGTCGCGCACGTCGGCTGGGTGCTCGAAGCCGTCGCCGAGCGCGGTCCAGCGCAGCTCGGACGCACCGGGTGTGGGCAGCGTCTCGAGCGTACGATGCGTGAACGCTCCGGCGGCTTTCCACGCGAATGCGGTCTCTGGTACGCGGAATTCGCTGCCCTGCCCTTCCGACTCCGGCGCGAGCGGCCAGGGCAGAGCGGCGGTCACGCCTTCGGGTAGCTCGAGCCGGACGCGGATCTGGGCGCCTTCGGGGCGCGGCGAGGCCACCCACAGCCACAGATCCGGAGACGCCAAGCGATCACGGCCCACGCGGCGCAGGCTCGTCGGGTCGGGCGTTTTCTCGGGCAGGCGCACGGCGTAGCTCAGGCATTCGTCGGCCGCGGTCGACGGCAAATCGACGCCCTCGGCGTCGGCCGTGACCGGCACATCACCCTGTTCAGTGATGACCTTGCCGCCTTCCAGCAGGCGCTCCGCGCCGGGGCTCGGCGCGTTGAGGCGCTCGATGCGAAACCCGCTCGAGCACACGCGGACCTCGATGCGTTCGAGCTCCGCATCCAGGCGCACGTCGTAGTGCAGCCGTTCATCGTGGGTCACGCTCGGCACGTGCAGCCCGATGCGTCGCGGAACGGTGACGGCGCGCGGCGGCGCGCTTGCCCGCGGTGCGACGGAACCGTGACGCGCGCAGCCGCACAGGAGCACCCCCCAAAAAAGAAGCGGTAACCCGGCGGCGCTCGCCGCTGAGCACCGTAGAAAGCCAGTTTCGCCGGGCACGGGCAGCCATGCTATGTCCTCCGTTGGCTCCGAACCAGCATGTCTGACGGTCTTTCGCGCTTCCGCCTGCCGCTCCTGATCTTCTCGCTCCTGCTGTTGGTCGGTGGCTCGAAGCTCGACTCGGTGCGGCCGGTCGAAGGCCAAGTGGTGGCGCTGGTGATCCCGGTCGTGGCGGTGTTGTCCGGGGTCGGTCCGTTTTGGGACAGCGATCCGCCGCTGCGCGACTGGGTGTTTGCCCTCGGCGCGCTGGTGCTCGTTCTGAGCGAGCTCGGCGCGTATCACGTGGTCTTTCAAGACCTGGTCGCGTCGCCGGCGTTGCCCGTGTTGGTGTTGCTCGGCTTGTCTCTGGTGCTAGCGGTGCTGTTCGAGGTCGCGGGCGCGCAACGCGGGCTACGCTCGAGGCTCAGCGCCTGGCTCGGCATGGCAATCGTGTTCGCCCTGTACTTCCCGGGCCACGCCGCGCCGCAGAACCTATTCGGCAGCGTGTTTGCGGCGTTCCTCGTCGCGCTGTTCGTGGGCGGCGGCAGCGGGCTCTTTCTCGGCGAGCTTGCGGTACGCCGAGCACGCCGCTGAGCGGCCCGGACTAGGGCGCGCTCGCGGGCTCGGGCTTCAGCGCCCAGGGCTGCGTCGGACTGCCCACGCGCTCCTGGGCCAGCCAATCGAACACGATTTTTGCCCAGATTTGCCGACCTTCGGGGCTGGGATGGATCTTGTCGCGGCCGCGCGGCAAGTCGTGCACCAGCGCGTTGCTGTCCAGGTAGCGGCAGGGCGCGACGTTGTCTTTGATGACCTTCAATAAGCCGGTGTCCGGTTTCCAGAGCGGAGGCGCGATCCACACGCAGGGGCGGCCGCCGAGGGACGCGACCAGGTGCTTGATCGGTTTGATGCGCTCTTCGGGCTTGGGGATTTCGATCTCGTTCGCTCCAAGTGTGATCAGCACGAGATCGGGCTGGTAGCTCGAGACGAACTTCGGGACGTCGCCGTCGTAGCTCCAGTTCGGGATGTAGCTCGCGGTCTTGTATTCGAGCGAGGTGCGGACGCCGGCTTCTTTCAGGAGCTTGCCCAGGTCGATGCCGAGCGCGGCGGCGAATGAGTCGCCGAGTTGTAGGACGCGGGTGCCCTTGGGCAGCGGTGCGGGGGCGGAAACAGCAGCGGGTGCTGGTGAGCTCGGCGCGGGTGCTGGCGTGGGCGTGGCCTCAGAGGAAGAGGGAGAGTCGGGCACGGGCTCGGGCTCGGGCTCGCGGGGAGACGTGCTAGGCGGAGCTGGGGGCGCTTGGGCGGGCGGAGGGGCGGCACAGGCGGCGGTGCAGCCGAGCACTAGGGACAACAGGTCGAGTTCCAGCCCACGCCAACGTCGCGATTTTTGCATCCGGCCTTACCGCTTACCAGGTTTCGCGCCGCGTGAGTGCCACCGAAGTAGCGGAACGGGTGTACGCGCGGCGTGTAGTTGGTTTGGCAATCGCGCGCGAACTCGGGCGCGGGCGTGCGCTGCACTCGCTTGGCTTCGGCCTGCAAATCGACAGTGACCGGCTCTTCGGGCTCGATCAGCAGGCAGCCGCGCCCGGGGCGCTCGACGCGACCTTCTGGGCAGCGCGGCGCGTCTGGCTTGGCGCAGCGCACGCCGTTCCACACGTGTGGCGCCTGGCACACCTGCTCATTGACGCCGGGCAGACAGCGCTTGTCGTCGGCCTTGCCGAACGGACAGCGGCCGAGATCGGGCACGCTCGCGCAGCGAAAGCCGAGGTGTGCGCCCTGCGCGCTCGGCTTGTCGCGATTGCGGAGGCGCGTGTGCATCCACTTCTCGAAGCGCCGACTCCAGCTGCCGCCGCGGTACACCTTCGCGTAACCCGTCTCCGGCGGCCAGGGGTAAGCCGCGTACCAATCATCCGTCCACTCCCAGACGTTGCCGCTGATGTCGAACAAGCCGAAGGCGCCCGCGGGAAACTCTTTCGTCGCGCACGAGCCGCCGCCGTGCTTCCAGCACGCATGCCCGTCCGGGCTCTCCGAGCCCCACGGGTATTTCAAGTATTGCTCGCCGCCCCGCGCCGCGTACTCCCACTCGACCTCGCTCGGTAGCCGCACGCCGCGCGTCGAGCAGAACGCATCGGCTTGCGTCCACGTGACGCAGTTGATCGGGTACTCGGGACGGTTCTTGTGAGCCGCGTTGCATTGCCCGTGGGAGGCCACCGCCGGCGTGCACGCGCCGCGGCTCACGCACTCGGCGTAGGCCGCGACCGTGACCTCGGTTTGATCCATGCAAAACGGCGCGAGCGTGGTGCGAAAGCGCGGGCTCTCGTCCTCGGAGTAGTGATCGCCCCGCTCGGCGCCGACCCAGAACGAGCCGCCTGGAAGGAGTGACATCCCGCTCGGGCACGTGGCTGCAGGGGCAGGCTCAGTCGGCGTTGGGCGGGCGAAGGCTGAGGTCAACGGGGCAGCGCCGCTCGTGCTGGCGCTCGGGATCCCATCACTCTTCGATCCGCGTTCCGGCCGGCTACAAGCCGTAATCAGGCATAGGGCCCAGACCAGGACCGGAAGCCAGTGACGATTCAGCGACGGCGTATCGGAGCGCAGAACGACGGGCTATAGCAGGTCCCGCGTCGGGAGAGCTACCGCTGCCCGCTCGAGTCGAACCGATGATTGTGCGCCGTGAGCTCCTCCGGGCCAGTGCCCTGGCCGCCGTCAGTTTGGCGGGTGCGTGCGCGGTCGGTGCTGTGCCGAAAGGTCGCACCGCGGTGAGCCTTTGGTTCAGCTACGGCGGGACCAATCGCGAAGTGTTGGAGGCCTTGGTGCGCCGCTTCAATGCGACGCAGAGCCGCGACTACGTCCAAGCCGTGTATCAGGGCGACTACTTCGAGGGCTTGGCCAAGCTGCGCACGGCGATCGCCGCTGATTGTGCGCCCGTGCTCAGCCACGTGGTGAGCGAGGTCGTGCCGTACTTGGCGGAGGCCCGTGTCTTGGAGCCGCTCGCGGGTTACCCCGGGCTCAGTGAGCTCGATGTGATCCCGGAGCTTGGTCAGGAACGGTCGTGGCTCGGTGGTGGCGGGCGGCCGTTGGTCGCCCTGCCCTTCAATCGCTCCACGCCCATCGCCTACTTGAACGGCGAGCTGTTCGCGCAAGCGGGGCTCAGCGCGCCGCGCACGTGGGACGAGCTGCGCCGGGTAGCGCGCGAGCTCACGCGCACGAAAGACGGTCGCTTCGGCTTCGGTTGCCCGATCAATTGGTGGTTCTGGGTCGCGCTCGTGGGCCAAGCCGGGGGCAGCGTGGTGGCCGAAAATGGCCGCATTTCCCTGGGCGATGAGGCCGGCGCCGAAGCGCTCGCGCTGTGGCAAGAGCTCGTGCAGGGCGGCTGGATGAAGCCGCCGCCGGGGCGCGACTATAACGCTTGGGAGCAGTGCAATCAGGATTTTTTGGCGGGCCGCGCGGCGATGATTTGGTCGTCGACGGCGTTCTTGAAGTACTTGGAGGCGCACGCTCGCTTCACGGTCGTGGCCGCGCCCTTGCCCGCGTTCCGCAAGCGCGCCGTGCCCACGGGCGGCACGTTCTGGATTGTGCTGCGCTCTGGGCCGAGCCACGAGAAAGAGGCTGCTGCGCGCTTCTTGCGCTTCATGCACGAGCCCGCTCAGGTGATCGAGTGGTCCAACCGCACGGGTTATATTCCGGTCACTCACGGCGCGGTGCGCGAGCTCGAGCACCGCGGCTACTATGGTGCGCACCCCAACGATCGCGTGGCGCTCGAGCAGCTCTCGGTGGCCGACCCTTGGCCTTGGTCTGTCGATTTGTTCCGGATCCAGCGGGAAATCGTGCAGCCACGGCTGGAGAGCGCGGTGATTCAGGGCCAGAACGCGCGCGCCCTCCTTACTGAAGCGCGCGCGCTCGCCCTGGAGCCGACATGAAGCCGAGCCGGCGCGCCGATCCCTTCTGGATGCTGCTGCCGACGCTGCTGCTCTTGTTCGTGTTCTTCGTGTACCCGCTCGGGCTGCTCGTGCGGCAGAGCTTTTTCAGTTGGGATCTGCTGACGCCGGAGCGTTACGTGGGTCTGTCCAACTACCGCTCGCTCGTGCGCTCGGGTGAGCTGTGGCAGACGTTCCTGACCACGCTGTCCATGAGCTCGGTCGTGGTGCTCGGATCCATGGCGGCGGGCCTTGGGTTGGCGTTGCTCGTCGATCGCCCGGGGCGCTTCGCAGCGTTCGTACGCAGCGCCGTGTTCAGCGCGTACGTGGTGTCTTGGGTCAGCGTCGGGCTTTTGTTTTTGTGGTTATTGGACGCAGATTCCGGCATCTTTTCTGGCGTTTGGCGTTCGCTCACGGGCGGCCGCTCCCCGCACTGGCTCGGCGATCCGCGGCTCGCGCCGTGGGCCGTCGCGGCGGTCTCGGTCTGGAAGATCACGGGCTACGCGCTGGTGTTGTTCTTGGCCGGCTTGCAAGACGTGCCACAGTCGATTTTGGAGGCCGCTGAGCTCGACGGCGCGACGCCAACGCGCCGCTTCATGGGCGTCACTTGGCCGCTGCTGCGGCCGACCACGTTGTTCGTGGCCACGACTAGCTTGATCGCGAGCTTTCAGTTGTTCGACGTGGTGCGGGTGATGACGCAGGGCGGCCCCGTGCGTTCGACGACCGTCTTCGTGTACGCGATCTACGAGCAGTTGTTCTTGGATCTGCGCGTGGGCCGGGCAAGCGCAGAAGCCGTGATATTTTTCGCGGTTTTGTTGGTGCTCACGGGCGGCCAGTTCTTGCTCTTTCGCAGCTCGGAGACGGACGGCGCGTGATGAGACGCCCGCGCGGCACAGGGCACTGGCTCGGCCAAGGTGTGCTCGCCATCGTGGCCTTGGTGTGGCTGCTGCCCTATCTGTGGATGGGGTTGACCAGCTTGAAACCGCTCGGGGAGATCATCGACTCGCCGACTGCGCTGTGGCCGGCGCGGCCGAGCCTCGATGGGTACCGCGAAGTGTTTCGTTCGTTGCCCTTGGCGCGTTATTTCCTGAACACGAGCCTGATGGCGCTGGGCATTGCAGGGCTCCAGATCGCGCTCGCTCTTCCCGCCGGCTATGCGCTCGCCAAATTGCGCTTTGGCGGCAAGCGCTGGGCGTTCGGGCTCGTGGTCGCGACGCTGCTCGTGCCCGCGCAAGTTCGGTTCGTGCCGGTGTTTTCGCTGTTGGCGAAGGTCGGCTTGGTAAACACCTTGAGCGGCCTGATCCTGCCCTTTGGCGTGAGTGCGCTCGGCACGTTCTTGGTGCGCCAAGCCCTGCTCAGCGTGCCCGATGCCCAGATCGAAGCCGCGCGCATCGACGGCGCAAGCGAGCTGTACATCGTGTACCGCCTGCTCACCCCGTTGCTGCGCCCGACGCTGATCTCGCTATTTTTGTTCAGCTTCGTCTCGCATTGGAATGACTATTTCTGGCCCTTGGTGCTGACCACGGACGAGCACGCCCGCACGTTGCCGTTGGGGATTGCGCTGTTGCGCGAGCAAGGCACGGGCGTGCGCTGGCACATCGTGATGGCCGGCAATGTGATCCTGAGCTTGCCGGCTTTGGCGGTATTTGCCGCAGCTCAGCGGCATTTGCTGCGCGCCGTCACGGTGCGCGGCTTCGGCGGCTAAAGCGCGCAACCCGTTCGCGCCCTGACCGACTGGATTGGCAGTCATGAAGGGGTTACCGTATGCACATGCTGAGCGCGCAGCAGCCCGTGTTGCAGTTTCCGGAGCAAGCGGAGGTGCCTGAAACGAAGGACCACCTCGAGTTGCGAACGCTGCTGTATCAGTTCTTGATGCTCGCGTTCTCGAAGGTCGCCAAAGTGGGGTCCGAGCAGTTCGTGTATTGGGACCCGACCGATCCGGGAGCCTGCTTGGCGCCGGATGCGTTCGTGCGCCTTGGCGCTCCCGACGAACGGTTTAGATCGTGGAAGGTTTGGGAGCACGGGGCTCCACACGTCGCGGTCGAAATCCTGAGCGAGTCGGACCGAGCCGGCTGGGACCAAAGGCTCGAACGCTACCGGCGGATGGGGGTGAGCGAATTGGTCGCTTTCGATCCCGAGTTTCCCGAACAGCCGCTGCGCATCTGGGACTTCGTGGGCGATGATCTTCTCGAACGCACGCTGCTGGATCCCTGGGCCAAGAGCCAACACCTCGGTGGCTACTGGCTTCCTATGGAAGTAGCTGGTGAAGGGTTGACCCTGCGCTTGAGCCACGATCCCCACGGTCAGCACCTCTTCCCCACCCGCGCTGAAGCAGAATCACGTCGCGCTGAAGTAGAATCACGACGCGCTGACCTGATGCAGCAAGAGTTGGATGAGCTCAAAGCCCAGTTGAAGCGCGACCGCTGAGGAAAGGCGCGTCAGTGCACGATGCAGCGCGCGGCCAGGCGCTCAATCGTTGCGCGGCGCGCGGCGCTCAGCCCTGGGTCGGCGCGTAGCGCGGCCAATGAGCGATCCCTCGCCGCCGAGTCGCCGACCGCACAGGCGAGCGTGAGACGAGTGCGCCAGGTTTCGCGGGCGACGCGCGGGAGGCTGAGCTTTTTTGCGAGAGCCGCGTCCAGGTATCGGGCCGCTTCGACAAAGCGCCCACGCCCAAACAAATTTTTCCCCAATAAGTAGCTGGGGAGGCCATTTTCTGGCTCGGCGCGCGCCCAATCGGCCAAGCTCGGGGCGGCGACCTCGAAGGCTGCGCCCAGGATCGGATCGCCGATCAGCAGATCGACGATCGCACGCCGCTGCAGCTCGTTCTCGGGCGAGCGCTTCACGTCCAGCGTGCGCAGCCGATCTTCGTCGGCCACGATGGCCGCAACCGCGTCGTAATCGCGCCGCGCGTCCTCGACTTTGCCCGCGCGCAGCTCGACGTCGGCCTGGGCTTCACGCGCGCCGGCTTGCTCGAGCTTGGCGAGCTCGGGCGATACCGCCAACGCAGCATAAGCCTTGAGCGCCGCGGCCTCATCGCCGTCCTTGACCTCGCACGCGGCGAGCTCGAATTTCGCAGAGGTATGATGGGGATCGAGCCGTAACACTTCCGCAATTGCCGCACGAGCTCCGGCAGTGTCGGCGCTGCCGAGCTTCTGACTGGCCAGGCCGTTCAATTTGTCGACGATGCGCGGGCAACGCCGGCCGAACAACGCGGGCCGATCGAAGCGCACCTTCGCTTCATTCAGCAATACGGGCGAAACCTGCACTTTGGCCAGATCCGCGCGCCACAGACCATCGAGCTGGGCGAGGCTCTTTCCGGTCACTGCCTCGAGCGGCTCACCCCCAAACCAGCGCCGCGCGGCGGGCGCGCCGTAGCGATCGTGAAACCAGTGCACGAAGGCGCCCGCCACGGTGTACGCGGTTGACGAGTTTTGCCCCAAAAATCCCAAGCGAAATACTGCCTCGAGCGGCGGCAACAATCGCAAGTCGAGCAGCGTCTTCGACCACTCGTCGAGCGTGAAGTCATCGTTGTCGTTGGGTGAGGCCGCGACGGCGAAGCCCTCGATGCGTCCGGGATCCGGGATCCACCCGCCGAGCGGGCCGGATACCTTGAACGGTCCTTCGCCGAAGCTGCCCGCCAGCACATGGGCCAGCTCGTGACCCACGACGGGGTGCGGGTACGGCGAATACTGCACGTAGATCTCGCGCCGCCATGGCTTGGCGATGTACGTGCCGGACGCGCCCATCAGATGGCCCTTTTCGGCTTCGTTCAGGAACAAGAAGGCCGTCACTCGCTCCGGGCCTTGGATCTCCCAATACGCTTCGTCGGCACGCAGCTCGGCGTCGCAATCACGCGCGAAGAGCAGCGCGTCGCGGCGCAAGATCCCGCTCGAGTATTTGACGTCGCAGCGTGCGCTGTACACCTGTTGACCGAGGGCCGCTTCGATCGATGCGCGGGTACTAAAGTGCCCGAGCGTCGCACCGTTCCAGATCAAGGCAGCGCTACCCATGAACGCGGCAATGCCTACGCCGAGCAGCCAAAACCGGGCGCGAAACCAGCTGAAATGCAAAGTTTCGTCGAAGTGGGCAGCGGCGCAGCCGAGACCGAGCAGCGTGAGCAACGTACCCGCGCGGTAGGTGGCGAGCGTCCAGAAGCCGTCGATCACCGTGTCGTACAGCGGGCCCGCGAAGTAACCGAAGAACGGATCGAACGCGAAGACCATCGGGCTCGTGTAGAAACGGCCCAGGCTGAGCGCGATCCCGAGGAGCGGTCCGGCGAGCGCGCCCGCGATGCATAGCGTGCGACGGCGCCAACCCGGTCGGACTCGGGCGGCGGCCAGGCCGACCGCCCCGCCCCACACGCCGCCCAGCAACGCGCCGGGCGTCGGACCGAGCAGGTACAAGTCGATGCCCCAAGCCGCATCGCAGATCCCCACCCGGACACCATGGCCGAGCACGATCAGCAGGCCGAGCACAGCCAGCCAAAACCCGAGCGAAAGCCCGCGCCCGAACGCCGCGAGCGGTGTGACCCGCTTCCCCGCGACCTCGAAGGCAAGCCCAAGCGCCGCCGCTGAGGGCAAGATCAATCCCGCAGCGAGCGCCGATTCGTAACCCGGACCACCGAACTGCGGGATGAAACCGAAAGCGAAGAAGCACAGGACCGTGCACAGCGCGGTCACCCGCGCCGCGCGCGACCGACGAAGCTGCGGGAGCTCGAGCTCAGCCATCTAGCGCCGGTAGACGCGCGTCAGGGATGAGCTTCGCCGCTCGATTGCGGCACTTCGCGATCGCTGTCGGCCGGCTCGGGGGCGCGCAGCACCAAGCTCAAGACCTCGTCCACGCGAGACACGAGGTGCACGCGGAGATCATTTTTGACCTCGCTCGGCACCTCTTCCAGATCGCGCTCGTTGCGCGCAGGCAGCACGATTTCGCGGATCCCAGCGCGGTGCGCGGCCAGCACCTGATCTTTGACGCCGCCCACGGGCAAGATGTTGCCACGCAGCGTGATTTCGCCAGTGACGGCGATGTCCGAGCGCACCGAAGCGTCGAGCAAGAGCGAGCTGACCGCGACGAACATAGCCAAGCCTGCGCTGGCCGCGTCGCGAGACGAGCCGCCGCGGGGTACGTGCAGGTGAAGATCGATCGTCTTCAGCCACTCCGGATCGAGCTTCAGGCGATCCGCCTTGGAGCGCACGTACGACACCGCGGTCGCGGCCGATTCCTTCATCACGTCGCGCAAGCCGCCGGTGACGCGGATCTCGCCCTTGCCGGGCATTCGCGTGGCTTCGATGATCAGGATGTCACCGCCGCTGCCCGACACGGACAAGCCAATGGCGATGCCGGGCACCAACTTGCGCTCGTTGATCTCGTTCAGGTTCCGCTCGGGGCCGAGCAGCTCCCGCACGTGCGCCGGGTTCACCTGGATCTGCGTGAACGACTGACCTTCGGCGAGCTTCACGGTCACGTCCCGGCACACCGCGGCGATCTCGCGCTCTAGGCCGCGTACACCCGCTTCGCGCGTGTACGAATCGATGATGAGCTCGATGCCGCCGCGCTCGAAGGCGATTTGATCGATGCTGAGGCCGTGCTCACGGACCTGCTTCGGCACCAAGAATTGCTCGGCGATGCTGCGCTTTTCGCTGCGCGTGTAGCCCGGCACCTCGATGATCTCCATGCGGTCTTTGAGCGGCTCGGGGATGTTGCCGCGGTAGTTCGCGGTGGCGATGAACATCACGTCCGAGAGATCGAACGGCAGATCGATGTAGTGATCGACGAAGGTGTCGTTCTGCGCGGGATCGAGCACCTCGAGCAAAGCGGCAGCTGGGTCGCCACGCATGTCGACGCCCATCTTGTCGATCTCGTCCAAGACCAGCACGGGGTTCCGGCAGCCCGTTTTCTTCAGGGCTTGGATGATGCGCCCTGGTAGCGCGCCGACATAAGTGCGGCGGTGACCGCGGATCTCGGCTTCGTCCCGGACGCCACCGAGCGAGATGCGGCCGTAACGACGGCCCATGGCGCGCGCGATGGACTTGCCGAGCGACGTCTTACCGACGCCGGGCGGACCCACGAAGAGCAGGATCGGCCCCTTCTTGTCACGGCGCAGCTGGCGGATCGCCGAGTACTCGACGATGCGCTTCTTCACGCGGTCGAGCCCGAAGTGATCTTCGTCCAGGCAACGCTTCACCTCGCGCACGTCGATGCGGTCGGGCGTGGTGCGCGACCAAGGCAAGTCCGCGAGCCACTCCACGTACGTCCGGGTGACTTGGTACTCCGCCGACTGCGGCTGCATGCCGCTCAGGCGGCCGAGCTGCTTGCGGGCCGTTTTCTCGGCCTCGAGGGGCAATTCGGCGCGCGAGATGCGTTCCCGCAATTGCTCTACCTCGTCGTCGTCTGCGGCTTCGCCCAGCTCTTCGCGGATGTTCCGCATCTGCTGGCGCAGCACGTAGTCCCGCTGCGAGCGGCTCATCTCGGTGTGGACCAAGGTCGAGATCTCGTCCTTGACCTTCAGTACCTCGAGCTGGCGCGTCACCATGCCCAGCACGAGCTCGACCCGCGCGCGCACGTCGAAGGCCTCGAGCACGCGCTGGCGCACGTGGATACTGGCTTGCTCTTCCGGGAAGTTCGAGGCGATCAGATCGGCGAGCGCGCCGGGCTCACGCACGTTATCCAAGATGCTCGCCGTCTCTTTGGGCAAGTTGGGCATCAAAGCCAATACTTCGCGCGTGTTCTCGCGCAGCTTCTGACCCAACTGATGCAGGTCGGGAGCGGGCTCACCGGGCTCGCTGATGCGCTCGACCTCCGCGGTCATGTACGGCTCGAGGCCCGTCGTGCTTTGCAGCTTGAAGCGACCGAGGCCGTTCAACACGACGCTGTAGTTGGACGGGCCGAGGCGAATCACTTTCACGACGCGCGCCAAGGTACCGATCGTGTACAGATCTTCGAACGCGGGCTCGACCGTCTCCGAGCTCTTTTGGGTGAGCACGCCGACCATGGCGCTCTCTTGACCGAGCAGCTCTTCGACCAAGCGCACGCTGCGCGGGCGACCGACATTGATCGGCACGACCGACATCGGGAACAGCACCGAGTTCCGCAGCGGCAAAATCGCGAGCTGCTCCGGTCGGCGCGGTTTTGGGGCAGGACGCATGTTTCCACAGTAATACGGATAGCCAAGAGGTCCAGCAAAGCGTCTAGATGGTTGGTCGTTTGGGCGATGCGCGCTTTGTCGCGAGAGCCCCGCGGCTGTGGTATCCCCCCAAAACATGTCGCGTCCGGCCCGCCCGTTGCCCTTTCTCGCGTTGGCCGCGCTCGCCGTGCTGCCCTTGCTGCCCTTGCTCGTCGCTTGCGCTACCGGCTCGAACGCCGGCAGCCCGGAGGCTACCCTTTCGGCTTATTCGCGGGCGGTTCAGCGCGGCCAGCTCGCCGACGCCTACGCCTTGCTGAGTGAGGATGCGAAAAAGACGATTCCTTTCGAGCAGTTCAAGCGTATGATTCAGGAAAATCCTGAGCAGGCTCAGGAGCTGGTTCGGGCCCTGGACCGGCCACAAGCAGGCCCGGCGCGCGTCACCGCCAGGGTGACCGGCGCTGACGGCGAGCCGCTTTTGCTCGTGTTCGAGAACGGAGCCTGGCGGGTCGATGGCTCGGCGATCGATCTGTACAGCCAAGCGACTCCCGAGGCGGCCGCGCTGTCGTTCGTGCGCGGCGTCGAGAACAAGCGCTACGACTTGTTGTTGCGGTTTGTCCCGGACGGCCAGCGCGAAGGCTTGAACGAGAGCACGCTGCGCGCCGCCTGGGAGGGAGAGCAAAAGCAGGACATGGCCCGGCTGATCGACGCGCTCAAAGCCGCCCTGCCCGGCGCGCGCTTCGAGGTCGTGGGTGAGCGGGCCACGCTCGCCTACGGCGCGGGCGGTACGATTGAGCTCGTGCGCGAGCACGGCGCATGGAAAGTCGAGGAACTGAAATGACTGCGCGCATCGCCAAGGTCGAGCGTTCGACCAAGGAGACGAAGATCTCGGTCGAGGTGAACCTCGACGGCACCGGGATCTCCAAGATTCAGACGCCCCTACCCTTTCTGTCGCACATGCTGGATCAGATCGCTCGCCACGGATCCATCGACCTCACCGTCGTAGCCGAGGGGGATGTCGAGATCGACGGCCACCACACGACCGAGGACATCGGGATCGTGCTCGGCAAAGCCGTGCTCGATGCGCTGGGCGACCGCCACGGCATCCGCCGCTACGGCTCGGCCACGCTGCCGATGGATGAAGCGCTGGTGACTGCGGCCCTGGATCTCTCGGGTCGGCCGTTCTTCGTTTGGCGCGTCCCGCTGCCCAAAGCCAAGATCGGAACCTGGGACGTGGAGCTGGCCGAAGTGTTCTTCGAGGCGTTCGCGCGTACGGCTCAGGCGAACCTGCACGTCGTGCTGCACGAGGGGCAGAACCTGCATCACATCGTGGAAATCTCGTTCAAGGCCTTCGCGCGCGCGTTGCGCGCCGCGACCGAGCTCGATCCGCGCGCGCCGGGTGTGCCCTCGACCAAGGGGATGCTGGTGTGACGAACGTCGTCATCGTCGACGTCGGCCTCGGAAATCTGCACTCGGTGAGCAAGGCCGTGGAGCTGGCCGGCCGTGAGCGCGGCATCGTCCCCGTGCGCAGCGCGGATCCCGATCTCGTGCGGCGAGCCGATGCCATCATCGTTCCCGGCCAGAGCCGCTTCGACCGCATCGTCGATGCGCTCGGGCCGGCATTGATCGAGGTGTTGCTCGAAAAGCTGCGCGCCGGCACGCCGTACCTCGGGATCTGCCTCGGCATGCAAATCCTGTTCGAAACCAGCGAGGAATCCCCGGGTTATCAGGGGCTCGGGTGGTTCAAGGGATCGGTCAAAAAACTGCTCGCGGCGCCGGGCATCAAGATCCCGCACATGGGTTGGAACGCGCTCGAGCTGCGCGCGGGCGGCCACCGCGAGCTCGTCGCGGCGGGCGGCGACGGTGAGCACGTCTATTTCGTGCATTCCTACCACGCCGTTGCGACCGAGCCGGACGTAACCCGGGCCACCGTCAGCTACGGTCCGAACTCGGTGACGGCAGCCGTCGCGCGCGACCACGTGCTCGCGACGCAATTTCACCCGGAAAAAAGCCAAGCCGCCGGAATTCGGCTGCTGTCGAGCTTTCTCGGATCGCTGACGACCGGCTAGAGTATCGTCCGGGTATGGCGGAATTCGGCGACGGTTTGGAGGAACGCGACGAAGCTGCTTCGCGTCGGCCGAGCTACGCGCCGCCCACTCCTCCGCGCCGGCCGAGCGTCGCTTCGACCGCGCCCGCGCCCCACTCACTCCGCCGCAGCGAGCCTGATTCAGAGGCGCCACCGTCGTCCAAGTTCGATGGTGAGGACTTTTTGTTTCACTTGTACCGCGGCAGCGAGCTCTTGCAGGACAACTGCGTCGCCGAGGCCAAAGAGGAGCTCGAGCTCGCGCTGCGCGTGCAACCGCAAGACGTGGAGGGCCAGGGGCTGCTCGGAGTCGTGTATTTCCGGCTCGGCCTGTACCCGCGCGCGATCGAGATTTACCAAGGGATCATCCGCGCGCGCCCCGACGAGATCAGCCCGCGGGTGAACTTGGCGCTCAGCTTTTTGAAGACCGGGCAGTCGCAGCCCGCGCGCGAAGCGCTCGAGGAAGTCACGACTCGCGTGCCGGATCACGTTCGCGCGTGGGGCTATCTGGGGCTCGTGTACGAGCGCCTGGGAGAGATTGACAAGGCGCGCGCGGCGTTCGAGCGCGCAGGTCAGCCGCACCTCGTGCGGCGCATGCAGCAACTGCTCGATCAACAGACCGCGATCCGCGAGAGCGAGCAGCCGCCCGTACGCGCCGAGGTCCGCGCTGCCGCAGCCGACGCCGTACAAGAGCTGGAGACCGACGAGCCGGGCTTTTCGCGCGCCAGCACGGCGGAGCGCGGGCCGAGCTCGCGCTCCGAGCGTTGGCGCGCGGTCGAGCCCGGTGAGGACGTGCCGTCGGCGCGGCGACGCCGCCCGTCGTTGACCGGGCGCTTTGGGCCCGCGGTGCCGGCAGTGCCCGAGCCGGTCGAGCTGAGTCGCGCTTCGCTGATCCCCGCCGCGGACGCGGAAGCGCCGCTCTCGATCCGCGCTCAAGTGGATGGCCCGGAGCCGGTGGTCGCACCCAGCCGTCGCTCGGCGCTGATTGAGGTCACGGAGTCTTGGGCCGTCCGCGCCGACGCGGTGCGCGGTCTGATCGCGCGTGGCGCCGCGTTCACGAACACGCCGTTGTCGCGCCGCATGCGCGGCCGGGAGCTGAGCGAGCCCCTCGGCGGCCCTGGCTCGCCGTGGGTCCTCGTCCGGGGTGCGGGGCAGGTTTTGGTCGGAGCCGCGCCCGAACGAGAGCTGTCTGCGCTCGAGCTCTCGGGTACCTTCGTGTACGTGCGCGAGTCGTGCTTGGTCGGCTTTGCGGGCAGCGCGCAGCATGAAAACGGCCGTTTGCCGACGGGCGGCGGGGAACCGGTGTCCATGGTTCAAATCATGGGCCGGGGCACCGTGCTCATCGAGAGCCGCAAACCGCCGCGTATTTTGGAAGTCAGCGAAAACCAAAAGCTCGCCGTTCGAGTCGATGACGTGGTGGGCTGGATCGGACGCCTGCTCGGTCACCCGTTGGAGTTGGAATCCGCACCGCTCAAGGCGCCGGGCTTCGTGGCCTTTTCAGGCAGCGGTTCGGTGCTAGTCGATCTCGGTTGAACATGGCGAAAGCAATCTCCAGGCGCCCCGCTCGCTTACCACTGAGCGAGCGCAAACGCCGCCGTCGCTCGCTCAGTGAGGACGCCTTCAACGTCCCCAATCTGCTGACCATGGCGCGCATGGCGGTGATCCCGCTCGTGATCATGCTGCTGGGCCGGGGCTCACCGAAGGACTGCGTGTGGTCGGCCCTGCTGTACTCGGCCGCTGCGATCACCGATTTGCTGGACGGCTACCTCGCGCGCCGCATGAACGTGGTCAGCGTGCTCGGTAAATTCCTCGATCCGCTGGCGGACAAGCTGCTCGTGATGGCGGTGCTCGTGTACATGGTGCCGATGGGGCGCATCCCCGAATGGGCCGTGGTGCTCCTGCTCGCGCGCGAGATCTCGGTCACCAGTTTGCGCAGCATCGCCAGCAGTGAGGGCGTCGTGATCGCTGCCGGTGACGACGGCAAGAGCAAGACCGCCCTTCAGATGGTCGGGATCCTAGCCCTGATCTTGGGCTACCCGTATCACCTGCGCTTGGGACCGCTCGATCTAGGGATGGTCGATCTGGTCTATGTGGGGCGGGCTCTCGTTTACATTTCCCTGGTTTTCTCGATCTTGAGCGCCCTCTCCTACCTGCGCTTGTTCGCGGCCGCGGTCGAAGCCAAAGATAAGCGCCGCGAGTAGACGCGCGCGCGGCGCGCGTGGACACGGGCCGAAAGCCCTGGTAGGAAGCCCCCCGCATGCGCTTTTTCACCGCTCGCCGCTTGGCGTTAGCCGCCCTGCTTCCGGTTCTGTTCAGCTTCTCGATCATTCCCGGCTGCTCGAAACAGGGCGAGGGCGAGCGCTGCGGCGACGACACCGGCCACATCGACAATTCTGATTGCGACGACGGTCTGACCTGCCAGCTGATCGACAAAACGAGTGGCACCTACCGCTGTTGCAACCCGACCCGCATCACCAATGCGCGCTGCGTTCCCGTGACGACTCCGGCGACCGGTGGGGCCGCCGGAATCGGTGGTGCGAGCACGGGCGGCGGCGAGAATACCTCCGGTGCGAGCACGGGCGGTGGCGGCGCGAGCGCCGGTGGTGAAGTTGGCGTCGCGGGCGACTCGAGCGCCG
>JBEQTH010000096.1:0-17067 GCA_040348785.1 Myxococcales bacterium
GGGTACGCTACCAAATCCCGCCAGATATCGTCATCGCCCCAGCGCAACTGGAGTTAGCCCTGGGATAATTGCGGACGGAAACGTCGCTGCTGAACTACCTGCACCACCGCTCGGACGAGACGCCACAACAGCCACCTCGCCCGCGCGACCCAGGAACGTCAACTTCCCGAAAAGCCGGATGTGAGATCCACAAGTCCGGTTTTGTGAGAGGGGCCCCCGAGCGATCGGGGGCCTCTACTCGACCGCTGGCCGTCAAGCGTGGCGCTATGCGAGGAGCAGCAACTAGCCCTTTTCTTTACGACTCAACTGTTGCCGGACCAGCTGCCCGATCGACTGCGAGATGTTCTTGCTCTTGGAGAGCACGCGCAGGTCGCTGTCGCGTAGGTGCGGCACGAAGCGTGTCGCGAACGTCAACGGCGTGCGGGGGTTCATCACGAGGTTGATGCGCACTTGGTAGCTGCGCGTGAACTCGCGGTTCAGCGCGATCTGACGGAGCACGTCATCGGAGACGGTGCGGCTGGCGCTGATTTGCACCGCTTCGTTTTCGCGCATGAGCGGGCTCTTTACGGCGGCCGTGGCGACGAGGCGGTTCGGGTCGCGCACCAGGATCAGGCGCTCGCCGGCGCTGCCTAGGGTGGCGGCGCGGATCTTTTGGCTCACCGTCATTTGCGCGAGCTTGGCGTACAGCGGGATCACTTCTTGTTTGGGCTTTTCTTCGCCCTCTTCGTCGATCTCGTGGGTGTCCGGATTCTTCTCGTCGATCTTGAGCTTTTCGCCGAGCTGGCTGGCCTCTTTGAACAACACATCGTCGAAGTACGGCTCTGCGGCGGCCTCCAGGACGAGCTCGTTCTTGATGGCTTGCGCCGCTTCGGCGAACGCGGGGATTTGAAGCTCGATGTCGTGGCGCACGGCGAGCTCGACCAAGCGGTCCGCGGTCGACATGCGCACGCGCTTGTTCATGTACAGCTTTTCGATCACCGTCGGGTTCTTGAGCATCAGCTCTTCGTTCGTGGCGATGATTTCACCGGCGCGCTCGTCCGCGGCGTCGGCCATGGCTTCTAGCGCTGCGGTGCCGATGCGCGGCATGCGCAAGAGGGCGGTCACGATCTCGTGCTGGTTCGGGTAAGCCCGCGTCAGCTCCAAGATCACGGTGCCCGGCAGGTCCGCCGTCAGCGCGCCTTGCAGGATGGGCGGTGGCAGCTTGCCGAGCGTCGTGCGCGCGACCTCCGCGAGCTTGGGGTCTTCGCTGCCCGCGAGCGCCGCCACCACGGTCACGATGTCACCCGGTTTTGCACCAGGGACCACGCCGCGCGCGGCCATGAGCTTCACTGGCGCGGGCGTCTCTTTTGCGAGCACGCGCTGGACGGGCGCGGGTAAGCTCTCTAGCTCCACGTCAGTCAGCATGGGGAACGGTCTGTAAGCATGACGGCGACAAGGTGGCGAACGGCTCAACTTAGCCGAGGAATAATAGGAACGATAGAACCGTAGCATCCGCGGGAGGCGGTTGCCGGGTGGCGGGGGGCGGCTATATGGTAACCTTCTCGGTTTCAGATTCAGGCGTGCAAGGAGTCGACATGGGCATCATGGATTTCGTCAAAGGCGGCGTGCAGCGGATGATGATCGCGCGCCCGGGTTCCGAGAAACAGAAGATCGTCTACAAGCACCCGGATCAGAACTTCCCCTTCTGGAGCCAGCTCACCGTCGACTCGGACGAGGTGGCGCTGTTCTTCAAGAACGGCAGCTACGTGGCGGCGCTCGGGACGCAAGGCTCCCCGCACACGTTGCAAGCTGGCAACTACCCGTTCATCGGCGGCTTGATCGACAAATTCACGGGCGGAAACTACTTCATCAGTGAGCTGTACTTCGTCACCATCCGTGACATTTTCAACCAGGCCTTCGGCGATCAGATCGGCTCGATGCGCGATCCCGAGCTCGACATTCGCGTCACGCCGCGCGCGTTCGGGACCTATTCGTTCCGCATCGTCGATCCAGTCAAATTCGTGATCGGCTTCGTGGGCCAAGGCGGCGGCAACGTGGACCAGAGCATGAACTGGGTCCGCGACATGCTGTTCATGGGCCTGAAGACCACGCTCACGCGCATGATCAAAAACGGCGAAATGACGCTGATGGACGTGGGCGGCTGCGGCCCGGACGTCGCCCGATCGATCGTCAATGATTGCCCCGATCTTTCGAACATCGGCATCAAAGTCACGGCCATTGCCAAGCTGAACATCAGCTTGAACGACGAGGACCAAGCCCGTGTGGACGAGATGCAAGATCAGATCGTGCAGGCCAAGGTGGACGCGCGCAAAGCCAAGATCGGGGTCTCGCAGGCCGAAGCTCAGGCGCAGCAGCGCCAGTTCGAGCTCGATCAAGATTTCATGAACCGCCAGCGCTACGTGAACCAGATGGATCCGGCCCGCTATCAGCAGTACGCCGCCGCCGAAGCCACGCTGGGCCTGGGCCAAGGCTTGGCCAAGGGTGGGGATGGCACTGCGGGCGCCGGTCTCGCCTCGGGCATGGCGCTCGGTGCTGGCTTGCAATACGGCGCGCGCGCGCCGATGCCTGGCCCGGGTTACGGGGCCGCGCCGGGGTATCCGCCGCCGGGCTATCCGGCTCCCGGGTACCCTCCGCCCGGGTATCCTCCGCCCGGCTATCCTCCGCCGGGTTATGCGCAGCAAGCGGCGCCGCCCGGCTATGGTCCCCCTCCCGGTTACGGCCCGCCGCCGGGTTACGGCCCGCCGCCGGGTTACGGCTCGCCGCCGGCCACAGCCTCCGGTCCCTATGCAGCCCCCCCGGCAGCGGGCGGTGCGCCGGCTGCTGCGGCCCGTTGCGCGGCCTGTGGCGCAGGCAACCCGCCGAATGCCCGCTTTTGCGCGGAATGTGGGCGCCAAGTGACGCCCGGCTGAGCGGTCCCTCGCTGCCTTTCGGGCGCGCGACGGCCCGCGCGTTTCGGCCAAATGCTAGGCTAATTGGTGCGGCACATCGTGGATGACACGCTCCTGCAATTTGGGCGCGCGCTTGGTTCCGGCCCACGCGCGAGCAGCGGTGCGCACGAGCCGCGCGGCGCGACGGTGTGCCCGAAGTGCGCGCAGCACTTCTCGCCCGATGGTCGCTTCTGCCCGTTCGACGGTGAGCCACTCAGGGCCGCCCCGGAGTGGGATCCGAGCTCCGATCCGCTGCTCGGTACCGTCGTTGACGGCCGCTACGAGATCCGCTCCGTGCTGGGCGAGGGCGGCATGGGCGTGGTCTACGAGGCGCGGCACTGCGCGCTCGGCAAGCGCTTTGCGCTGAAGGCGCTGCGCAAGGATCTGTCCAAAGACGCCGACATTGCCGCGCGCTTCATGCAGGAAGCGCGCACGGCGGCCGCCGTGTCGCACCCCGGTTTGGTGGAGATCACCGATTTCGGGCAGCTCCCCGCGGGGCAGCCGTTTTTCGTGATGGAGCTTTTGGAGGGGCAATCGCTGGCCACGCTCATCCGCCGAGGCGGGCCAATCCCCGCCGCGCGCGCGGTCGCGATCGTGCGTCAAATCGCGGAGGCGCTGGGCGCAGCGCACGATCACTCGATCGTGCACCGCGATCTGAAGCCGGACAACATTCACATCTCGTCTGCCGGGCCCGGCCATGACCGAGTAACGATCGTCGATTTCGGGCTGGCCAAGGTGGTCGGAACGAGCCGCCTGACCCGCGCGGGCATGGTCTTCGGCACGCCGCACTACATGAGCCCAGAGCAAGCAATGGGCGAGGCTACGGACCACCGCACCGACGTCTACGCGCTCGGCATCGTGATGTACGAGATGTTTACCGGGCGTGTGCCGTTCGAAGCCGACAGCTACATGGGCGTGCTGACCAAGCACATGTACATGGCCCCTACGCCGCCCAGCCAGTTGCTGGCCACGGCGGAGCTCGGCGTGCTCGAGGACATCACGCTGCGCTGCCTCGAGAAGAAACCGGATCATCGCTACGCCACGCTGGGTGAGCTGACTCACGATTTGGATCTCGCGTTGAATGCGCCAAACGGCGAGCGCCCGTCGGTGTCACGTCAACGAAGGGCTATCCCGCGCTCGTTACTGGCCGACGAGCTCGAGCTCCCGGGTCGTGAGGAGCTACCGCTCTGGTCGAAGCGCGCGACGCGAAAACGCCAATTAAGATGGCCCTTGATCGTAGTCGGCGCACTGTTTCTGGCGGGCATCGCCGGCATGTTGGCTTTGCGCAAGGTCTCGTCGGTCTCGTTTGGCCGCAGCGGAGACGAGGCGCGCGTCGGTGATTTGACTACGCGCGTGCCGGCCGGGAGCGCCGCTGTGGCGGCTGTCACGGCGCCGTTACCGATTATGTCTTCGCGTGCGGCGCCGGCATTGCCTGCTACGACTCAAGCGTCGCCGGCCGCCGTGAGCCACTCGCAAACGGCGCCCACGCCCAAGCGGGTCAAGCCCTCGGTCGCGCTCGCCGCCCCACCTGCCGTGCCACGCGCCGCATCGCCCGCCGCGCCCAAGAAGCCGGCTCGAAGCGACAGCTCGGACATCGTCGATCCCTGGGCAAAGTAGGCGCAAAATAGGGCAGGCTGGCAAAGTGAGGCCGCTCGCCAAGAAGGGCTCGCAGATCGCCGACAGTGCGCTATGCCTAGCTGCAGAAGCCAGAGTGGCTTGCGTGACGGGGGACGGAGCGTTGGGTGGAACGAAGCAAGCCAGACGAGCCAAGCGAGGCAGACGAGAGCGTTCGATACTCGAGCGCGGGCTTGACAGCGTACCGCAAGCCCGAGACTCTTCCCGCGCTCGCCCACAATTTTCCGTGGACTGATTTCGCGTGGCAAAAAAGCAACTCCTACTAGTCGACGCAGATCCCCGAAGCGTGCGCGTGCTCGAGGTCAGCCTGAAGAAGGCCGGCTACAGCGTAACCACCGCTAGCGACGGTGCGGATGCACTTTCCAAGATCGAATTCTCGATCCCCGACTTGATCCTGAGTGACACGCGCTTGCCGCGTCTCGACGGGTACGAGCTGGTGCGGCGCCTGAAGGAGCATGCTGAGTTCGCGCAGCTGCCCGTGGTCTTCCTCACCAGTCAAAAGTCGATCGAGGACAAGATCCGCGGCCTCGAGCTGGGGGTGGAAGATTATCTCACGAAGCCCATCTTCGTCCGTGAGCTGATCGCGCGCGTGAACTTGCTGCTGGCGCGCCGCACGCAAGAGAAGATGGCCACCAGCATGCCCACCAGCCGGCGCACACGCCTCAGCGGGTCGCTGGAGGACATGGGCGTGGTCGATCTGCTGCAGACGTTCGAGGTCAGCCGCAAGAGCGGCATCGCGCGCATCAACGATGGCCGCCGCGAAACGCGCGTCTATTTTCGCGACGGCAAGGTGGTCGATGCAGAGCTCGGGCAGCTGCGCGGCGAAGAAGCCGTGTATCGCGCCCTGATTTGGATCGCCGGCACGTTCGAGGTCGAGTTCTGCCCCGTGTCCAACGAGGACATCATTCCGACCTCCACGCAGGGTCTGCTGATGGAGGGCATGCGGCGTGTGGACGAATGGGGCCGCCTGCTCGAGCAGCTGCCGTCCTTGAAAACCATTTTCGAGGTCGACCACGAGCAACTGGTCGAGCGCCTGAACGAGATCCCGGACGAGCTGAATGGGATTTTGCGTTTGTTCGACGGCAAACGCACGCTGATCGACGTGGTCGATGAGTCGCCCTTCGAAGACCTGTCCACCCTGAGCACGATCACCAAGCTGTACTTCGAGGGCTTGCTCGTGATCGGCCAAGGCGCGCCCGACGAAGACGTCGTGCCGAGTGAAGCGGACACGCGCGCCGATTCGCTGCCGCCCGACTCCGGCACAGAGCCGCTCGACTACGACGACGTCGTGCCCGACCGCAGTAGTGATTCCAAGTTGCAGGTGAGCGACCACACGGCGCCGTCTTGGCGGCCTTCTGCGCCGCCGCTCTCCGGGCTGAGCGCTCCGCCGGTGACGATTCCGGGCCTGCGTCCCGCCGAGGGAACGGGTGTGGCGCCGTCTGGCGATCGCGGCCGCTCGCGGGTCGTGATGCCGTCCGTGCACCAGGCGGCAGAGCCCACCCCGGAGCCGTTGTCCGCGTTCGATGCGCGCGCCGCGCACCGAACCCACTCCGGCCTCGGGCCGCTGTCACAGTCGTCGGCGCATTCGGCGGGGGCTTCGGCGCAGAGCGCTTCATCCTCGCCGAAGGGGGATTTCAGTGTCGAGGCCCCGCGGCCCGCGGCGTTGGGCGCTGAGTCCACCGCGTTCGAAGTGGGGCAGCCCGCGACCACCCGGGAAACTCCGGTCGCGCGCTTGGCCGAAGCCAAGGTGATCCAGTTCCCGCAGCCGCGCGCGGAAGAGCTCGTCGCTTCACCGGTGCCGCCCCCGGTGGCCGCTCCCGCCCAGCCGCCGCCCGAGCCGTCTGCAGCGGAGCCTACGCCCTCGGCGGAAGCGTCGCCGAAAGCCGAGCCGGCACCGCACGCGGAGCCTGAGCGCGCCGCCCCCGCGCCGGCCAAGTATGAGCCCGTCGCGCCCATCCCCGTCGTCGCTCTGACTGAGGGCGACGCAGCCGCGTCGACCGCGACCATCTCCACCGTGCGCGAGCCCGCAGTTGCGCGCCGTGGGGAGCGTGAGAGCGATCCGCGCGCCACTTCGATCATCGGCTCGCCCCCGCCTACGGAGGAGCCGGCGCACGTCGTCGCTGAGGTCGAGCCGCCCGCCACCGAGCTGCCGCAGGTCGCCCCCGTCGCTCCCGGTCCGCCGGCGTTGCCGGCAAGCGCGGCGGAGCGGGAGCCCGAGCCCGCGCCGGATTCGGGCTCCGAGCTCACGCTGCCGGAAGCCGCGCACCCCACCGCAGCCGAAGACGTTCACGATGAGTTCTTCACGGCCGGCGAAACTGGCAGCTATCATGTGGCGGCTCATCCCTCCGAAGGCCCGCACGGCTTCGACGATCTGGCTGCCGACGTCGAGCGTCGGGCCATCGAGCGCACGCCGGAACAAGAAGCGCGTCGCGAGCGAAATATCAAGATCGTCTCGGCGCTGGTGGGCGTGGGGTTGGCCATGGCCTGCGTCGCGCTGTGGCGTTCGCATCGCGCCAACACGGCGCCTCCGGAAGAGCTCGTCCCGAGCACGGCACAAGTGAACGCAGTGGCCGCGCCCAGCGCTGCGCCGGCGGTGCTTCCGCCTGCCGTGCCCGCGGCGGCCCAGGCCCCGACAGCCGAAATCATCCCCGCGCCGCCGTTGCCGAGCACCGAGGTTGCCCCGAAGAGCAGCGAGCCGCCGGCGCACTCCGCTGCGCCGCCCACGGCCGCAGCGCCAACGCCCGCGCCCGCAACGCCCATGAGTAAGCCCGCCGCACCTTCACCGGACTTGCCGGTCGAAGTTGCTCCGAAACCGAAGCCGAGCAGGCCGCCCGCTGCTACCGCCGCGCCCACGCCGCCCGCCGCAGCACCTGACAGCCCGCCTCCGCCCGCCACGAAGCCGCCGACCGCCGCTTTCCCGCTCTAGGTCATTTCAGCGCGATCGGCGGCTCGGCGCGGCTCGGCCGGTCGACGCGGCGCAGACTCAGACCGCGCGCGCTCGGCGGCCCGAGGCGCGAGGCGGCGCGCTCGGTCGTGTGCACCGTCGCTGCCGTTCGCTCAGGGCCCTGCGCTCCTTGCACCTGCCGCGCGCGCGTTGCGCTTCCCGTGGCGCAAGCCGTAAGGGCCAAGGCGAGGAACAGGCTGGGTGCGGGCGACATGGCCCGAAACTTAGGCTCAGCCACCCCGGGTGGCCAAATTGTGAGGTGGGTCGCTAGAAGCGGCTGCGCCGTTCGTCGGTCAGAAAGCGCTGCACGATGCGCACGATCTCCGCCGGCCGCTCTTCCTGCGGCGAGTGCCCGGCGTCGAGCAATTCGAAGCCAGAGCCCCTGATTTCGCGCGCCAGGCGCTGCCCGAAGCTCGCGGGCCAAACGCGATCGTGACGGCCCCAGATGACCAACGTCGGCGCTTGAATGCGCGTGGTTTGCGCGACGACGCCGCGCGTGTCCACGGTCGCGCGCATCGTGGCCAGGGCGCTGCTCCGCGCATCGGGCGCGTTGAAGGCCGCGTAGTAGCGATCGATGCGCGGCGCCTCCACGTTCGAGGTTGGGCCGAAAACCGTGTCTTGAAAGTGGCGCCGGAACAGACCGCGACCCCAAAGCTGCTTGAGCACGAGGCTGCCCACGAAGGGTAGGAGGGCGAGCTCACCATAGCGGCCAGTGCTGCTCTCGTAACAAAGCGCGTCGATCAGTACGAGCTTGGAGACGAGCTCGGGGTGACGGGCCGCGAGCGTCAGCGCGACGGCCCCGCCCAGGGCGTGACCGACGACTGCGGCCGGACCGAGCTCGAGCCCGGCATACAGATCGGCGATGGCCTCGGCGAACGCCTCGATGCCGTACGGAAAGCGATTCGGCGGCGGCTTCTCGCTCGCGCCGAAGCCCGGGAGATCCGGGGCGACGACATGGAAGCTCTCCGAGAGCTCGGGCATCACCAGATCCCAACACGTGTGATCCACGAACAACCCGTGGATCAAAATCACGGGCGGTCCGCTGCCTGCTTCGGCGACGCGCAAGCGAACGCCGCTCGCGGTGACGTCGCGGTGTACCGGGCCGACCATCCCGGAGCGCACGCTACCACAACCTTTCGTGGCGACCGAAAGCACGAAACTGGCGCTTCGTTTCGCCCGATCCAGCTTTCGTGGCAACCATCGTCCCGCGTAACCGTAGCGACCGCTATCGGCTCGTGCGCCCCATTGGGCGCGGAGGCACCGCCGAGACCTGGCTCGCGCGCCGTGAGGGCGCGCTGTTCTCGGAGGAGGTGTGCATCAAGCGCTCGCTGTTGCACCTGAACGCCGAGCAACGGCGCGCCTTGCTCGAGGAGGCCCGGATCTTGGCGCGCATCCGCCACGCCAACGTCGTGCAGCTCCTCGACGCCTTGGAGGACGACGCGGGCGAAGTGTTCTTGGTGCTCGAGTTGGTGCGCGGCGCCGATTTGCGGGTTTTGTCGCGGGAGCTGGCCCGTCGTGGGCGGGCGCTGCGCCCAGCCGTGGTGGCGGCAGTGGCGATGTACTTGTGCCGCGCGCTGGCCGCCGCGCAGCGTGCCGTGCCAGCGGGGATCGTGCATCGCGACGTCACGCCGCACAACGTGCTCGTGTCGAGCGAGGGCGAGATCAAGCTCGCTGATTTCGGGATCGCGCGCGCGTTCGATCGCGAGCGTTGGACGCGGTCGGGTTTGATCAAGGGCAAGACCGGCTTTTTCTCGCCAGAACAGCTGCGTGGCGATCCGCTCGACGTTCGCAGCGATTTGTTCGCCGTGGGCTTGATCGCCTTCGAGCTGCTCTTGGGCTACCGGCCAATCTTCGATCACGCGCGCGACATCGGCCAACGGATCGAGGAGTGCGTCCTGGCACTCTCCAAGCTCGCGTCGCGGATCCCGCTCGGCTTGTGTGACGCGCTAGCGTGCTTGCTAGCGGCCGAACGATCGGACAGACCACCCTCTGCCGACATCGCGGCGCGCCTGCTCTCGGGCTTTACCGACGAGCAGCGCGCGATCGACGAGCTACGCCAAGACTTGGCCGACGTGTGCCCGGCTGCAGTTATAGAAGCGGAGCCAGCGGAGCGGTCGTGACTCACTCGATGCCGTCGGTTCGCGCGCGTAGCGCGAGCAGGCGCTGCTCGTCAAAAGGCTGACGTCGCGCGCAGTGGCCCGCGTATCCCGTGCGTTTCGGGTTCGCGCGCGTTCACAGCCAAATGAATGTGGTTCCATGTGGGCATGGACGACGTATGAGCTCCATGGACATTCCATTGGACCTGACAATCAATGTCCTACACGTGATCGCAAAGGGCTTGCATGGAGCTACTGCGTTCCATGCGCAAATATTTGCGTGAAAAGTCCTAGGGGCGATCCACTGAGTAGAATATATTCGCACGCGCTGGGACGAGGGACGTGAACCCCCGACCGGCCAAGGCAAGCCCCATGATCGACGATCCCACCCTCAGCCAGCTCGAACGCAAATACGCGGTCGGCCTGACATCGGTGGAGATCTTGGACGTGTTCGCCTCGCACGACGTTTCGTTGAGCGAGGCGACGCTCCGCAAGTACGTGCAGCTCGGGCTACTGCCGCGCAGCGTGCGGGTCGGGCGCAAGGGTAAGCATCAAGGCTCTCAAGGTGTGTATCCGGTCAGCGTGATCCGCCAGATCTTGCGCATCAAGCAGATGATGAGCGAGAGCTACACCATCGAGCAGATTCAACGCGAATTTTTGTTCATCAGAAACGACGTCGAGCAGCTGGAGCAGATGCTGAGCCGCATCTTCAAAAAGCTCGATGGCGTGTTGAAAGAGCGCAAGCAGGAGCGCTCCGCGCAAGCCGTCCACCGGGACGTGCTCGATGCGCGTGGTATCAGCAAAGACTTGATGGCCCGTTTGGTCGCCATCGAAGACAAGTTGACGAAGAGGACGAGGATCGAGAGCGTCGCGGCATCCTGAGGTGCCACGAAATCCCTGACAATTGCCGGGATTTCGGACGAGGGTAGTGACGTTAACGTGAGCGACCAGCGAGTGTCGCGAGTGACGGCCGAGATCGTCATTCCGACTGTCGCTCGCGTTACCAGAGACGAACTTCAGAGTACGGGCGATACCACCCCTTCGGCCATTCCGAAGCGGCTAGCGCGGTCGGGCAGGGACCTACCGCGAACGGTATTCGTGCGGGCCATCAATCACCAAGCGGCACAAGACGAGAGGCAGCCATGGAGTCGAACAAGCTCAGCGCGGTAGCGGTAGATGACAAGCTCGAACAACCCGAGCTGCTTTTGGACGGCGCCACGGCGCTCGCGCCGGCGGAAGACGAAGAGATCACGCGTGAACAACGCCGCTCGCGCCGCAAGCGCGACGTGCGTGCGCGCACGATCAGCGTCAAGCGCATGACCAAGCGCGAGCTCGAGATCGGCAAATTGCTCTATCCCGAGACCGACTACTACAAGCCGAAGACGCGCGCCGAGTGCGCGGAGGGTCCGCGCCCTTGCCCGTACGTCTCGTGCAAGCATCACTTGTTCATCGATGTGTCGCCGCGCACCGGCGCGATCAAGCTGAATTTCCCTGATCTCGAGGTCTGGGAGCTCGGCGAGTCGTGCGCCTTGGACGTGGCCGACCGCGGTGGCACCACCCTGGAAGACGTGGGAGCGATCATGAACCTGACCCGAGAACGCATTCGCCAAGTCGAAGTCAAAGCCTTGGCCAAGCTCGAAGCCTTGCGCGACATGTCCTTCTTGCGCGACTTCGTGGACGAAGGCCCGGTCGGCAAGCGCCGCTTGCCGCAACTGTCCAAGGCCGACATGGTCGGCACGAAGTACGACGACGACGACGCGGAAGACGAGGTCGATCTCGACGAGAAGGAAGAGCTCGAGCTCGCGAAAAAACACCGCGGCCCAGTTGCAGTGCTGGAGATCTGAAGCCGGGGGGTTTGGGGCCGGGGCCCCAAACTCGGAGGTGGGGCCCCGTTTGATTCACTCAAACGGGCGCGGGGGAGAATCCCCCGATGACAGCCCATTTGCAGTGCTGGAGATCTGAAGCCGGGTGGTTTGGGGCCGGGGCCCCAAAACTCGGGGTGGGGCCCCGTTTGATTCACTCAAACGGGCGCGGGGAAATCCCCCGACGACAGCCCGATCGGCGTGCTGGAGATCTGAGAGAGACGGGTCGGAAAGCGAGCTTTGCGACGCGCGGGGACGCGCAAAGCCCGCTACCCCCAATCAAAATTCGCTAGCGGGGCTAGCTCTCTGGAAAACGGAGTGCGATCAAGCGCCGCCGGAGCCGCCGGAGCCGGCTTTGCTGCCACCTTGGCCCTGGAAGCCGCCACCTTGGCCTTGGAAGCCGCCACCTTGGCCTTGCCCTTGGCCGCCTTGGCCCTGACCGGGGCCACCGCACTGGTAAGTGCCGTTGTTTCTGCAGCGGCAGAACGTCGTGCCCGAGGTGCAGACGTTGCCAGCGCCCATGCCCATCCCGTTTCCGCCGGCTGCAGCGGGCGTACAAGCATCACCCGTCTTGGGCATCCCCGGGCAAGCCGCGGGCGCGCCGCCCTGGCCCTGCTGACCGGGTCGACCAGCGGCGCCGGCCGCGCCCCCGCCGCCACCATTGCGGCGCCCGCCGGCCCCGGCTTCGCCGTTGTTGCCGCGGCCCCCGCCGCCGTCGCGGCCCCCGCCACCGGTTTCGCCGGCTCCGCCGGGGTTGTTCGGCGCGCCTGCGCTGGGGATGCCGGGCGCGCCGGCTCGGTTGCCCGTGGGCGCACCGGCGGACGCGGCACCAGCGGTGCCGGTGCTGCCGCCATCCGAGGTATCGTCGGGCGGGGCATCGGTGCTGCCTCCGCAGGCAGCGAGCGCGATGATCCCCATGAGCGAGAAGCCCAGTTTAGATTTGTTGAAAGCCATGTCTTCCTCCGCGTAGTGCAGGATGGAGCTTTCCCGCTGCGCGGATTGCGCAGGCCGAGCTCGGCACCGATACCCACTGTTTGACTCGTACCTACCCGCGCCGAGAGCAGGCGCCTGGCTCACGCATTTGCTTACTTTTTCGGGTCAGCGTTGGATTTTTCGGGCTTGGCTAGAGCGCGCCGAGGAAATGCACCAAGCCTTGCTCAAGGCTGAACCGTACCGCCAAACAGGTATTGTCCTCGCCGGAGGATAGCCATCGATCTTATTTGATACGGGGGCGTTTTCGAGGGACAGGGATCAAACGTCGAATCGAAAGGCTGTCTCACGCGCGGACGCGCGGCCGGCGAATTGCTCGCTGAACGTGCTCAAAGCGGGATAGGGCGACAGCGAGACGACATTGCGAAACTCGAGGTGCGTGACCAAGCAAAAGAGCGTCGCTTCGAGATAGCTCAGATCGCGCGTCGGCGGCAGGGATGCGAGCGCGGCTTCGATATTGCCATTCAGCCACACGAGGAGATTGATTAAGCTCGCTTGCTGTTTGCGGTGATGAGCGCTTTCGAGCGGCTCGCCGGCGAGCCCTGCCATCACCAAGGCCACTTCAGTGGTCATGGCCTGGACTGCGAATTCCTGGGCGTTGCTCGGTAACGCATCTTGCAAATCCTCCGGCCAAGTCAGGCTCAAATGGCGTGAGGAGCGCCGCTCGAGCTCGCGGCAAATGGCGAGCGCCCCGAACCACGAGCCAGCCGTGGTCTCCAAGACCGGCAAGCGCAGGGCCGGGTTGCCCGCGTAGTCGGCAGGGTTCGTCGACAGCAGGTCGGGCACGACGCGAAACGAATAGTCGACGCTGAGCTCGGCGGCGAAGATGCGAGTCACGCGCGTGAAGTGCGAGCTAGACCGGCCAATCAGCGTCGGTTTCATCGGCGGGCACTCGAGCTCAGGCATGGGCGTGGCTGTGCCCGTCGATCCAGTTCGCGAATTGGGCGGCGAAGCGAGCGAAATCTCCGTCGAGCTCGGCCACGGACTCCGCGCCGTGCACGACATGAATGCGCGCATCGAGATCGAGCGGGCCGCCCGCTGGGGGAATGTCGACGAGCTTCGCGATGCTCTCGTGCGCCTCGAGGCGGCGCTGTTCGGCCGATTGGTTGAGGCGATCCGCGAGTGGCACGGCGCTCAGCGCATGCCCGGTGAGGCGGCGAATGAACTCGGTGAAGCCGACGCTGTTGCCGGGCTGCCACCAGACTTTCGCGAGCTCAGGGCCCACGCGTGGGTTGTCCACTAGGTGCCCGTCGCGCGTTTGAAAATGGGTGCGGGCTTGGGCCACCGCCATCTGCGCCAGCACATACCCGTGGTAAGTGGCGCTGAAATCCCCGGACAACAGGTGAGGGATGGATAGCGTGGGGCGAGCGCTGCCGCCTGCCATGAACAGCATTTTCTGCTCGACTTCTCGCAGCACGGCGAGCACTCGCTCAGCCGTGAGCGCTTCGCTCGGTAGCTCGTAGATCGCTTTCTCGGCGTAACAGACCGACAGCATCGAGCGCATGATCCAGGCGGCCTTCGGCTGGTTGGCGGCGATCGAACGATCGATCAACGCGATCGGCACGGGGCTGCCTTGCGCGTCGAGCGCGTAGCGCTGCTGCCAATCGGCGTCGTCGGGCAGGCTGTCCAAGAACATGCTCTGCGTTTCGGCGAACGAGGTCGAGGTGGGTGCGAACTCTTGCCCGAAGCACGGGCTCGGCATGTCGATGTTCGCGAAGTGCGCCGCGTGCCCGCCTTCATGGAACAAGGTTTTGAGCGCGCGGTGACCGGCACCCAGCGCACCCGGCAGCGCGTTGGCGGTGAATTGAATGCGCGCGGGAATGCGCGTGCCGTGCTGGCGCCAAGCGACGACCGGTCCGTGCATGAAGCCGTTCTCGTATTTGCCCTGGCGATCGAGCAGGTCGAGCACCAGCTCTGCTCCGGCATAGCGCACGCCGAGGCCGCCGAACGAGCGCCCCCAACGATCGATGGCCGAGCGAAATGAAAAATAGGGGTCCATATCGCGCGTCACGTCACCCGAGGTCAGATGCCCGATGTTCCACGGCTTGCTGGCGGGCTCGCCGTGCTTGGCGCGCGCGCGGTCGACGAACGCCTGTGCCGCGGGGCGCGTGCGCTCTTCCAGCTCGTCGAGCAGGGTGAACAGCTCACTCTTGCTCATGCCCTCGATGCGCTTGGTCTTCCAGTCGTAGTAGTCCTCGGCGCCCAGCAAGCGGCCCAGGCGATTGCGCTTGGCGACCAGCTCGAGGAAGCCGTGCTCGAGCACGTACTGCTCGATCGAGCGCAGCCCGTCGAAGGCGGCACGACGGCGCGCTTCATTCGCGTCGTTTTGAATCATGTTCGAGAGCTTGACGCTGCTCGCCGCGACGAAACCCTGCGCCGGGTCCTGGAAGCCGAGCTTCATCTCCCCGCGCGCGATCTGCAGGCGGCCGTCGTCGGCGGCCAGCTCTTCGGCCAAGGCCGCGCCCGCCGGGCTGTCGATGGTGTGCGCCGCGAACGTGCGCTCCCAACCCTCGGCGCGCAGCCGCAGCTCGTCCGTTGCTGCGCTTGGCAGCAACGCGCGCAGCCCCGTCAGCTGCCTAGGGTCTTGGAGGAACTGCTGCAGGGCCAGATCGCGCGCGTCGAGCTCGGCTTGGCTTTTCCCGGGATCCTCACCGAGCCCCATCTTCGCCGACCAGAAGGCGTCTTCCTTGGCGGTGTGCAAGGCCGCGTAGCGCTCATCCAACGAATCGAGATACGTCGCCACCCGGTCGGTCGTCATGAGCGACAGATAGCGCGTCTCGGGGGACGACGCACCTGCGCTCAGCGGCAGTGGTCAACCGCGAACTTCCCGGACCACTCGCAGGAAGTTGCGGCCCAAGATGTTCTGAATCACTCCGTCTGAAATCCCCCGCTTCGACAAAGCCGCCACCAGCCGTGGCAGCTCCAAACACGTCGGCATGTCCCGCGGGGTGATGATCGAGCCGTCCCAATCACTGCCCAAAGCCGCCACATCTTCGCCGCCCACGTTCACGACGTGCTCCAAGTGCCGCGCGACCGTCTCCACGCGCCCGCCCCACGGCCGATCGCCGAGGAAAGGGGCGTGATACATGATGCCCACCACGCCCCCCGAACGAGCCACTGCGCGGATCTGATCATCGTCCAAATTGCGCCAGTGGCGGTGTACGCCGGACACGCCGGTGTGCGTGACCACGAACGGGACGTCTTTGGCGTGCGCCTCACAGGCCGCCCAAAATCCGCGCGCGCTGATGTGCGCCAAGTCGACCAGCACCCGGCGTTCGTTGAGCAGCTCCACCATTTGCGCGCCGAACGCGCTCAGCCCCGCATCTTGCAGACGCATCGGCGAGCTAGTCGAGCCGATGCGCGAGCTCGACAAATGCACGAGCGTGATACGCAGCACGCGGCCGTCGCACAGCCGCGCCATTTCCTTCAAATCCCAATCCAGCGCATTGCCGCCCTGGATGCCGACGAACGCGGCGTGCTTGCCAGCCGCACGCGCTGCGTCGTATTCGCGCGCGCTCTTCACGAGCTGGAAGTGCGCCGCGTCGCGCTGGAACGTGCGCTCGAGCTCGTTCAAGTTGTCTTCGAAGACGCGCATCCGGTCCGCCGCTTCGCGCACCGGGTTGGTCGTGATGACCCACGTCGCACCGCTGATTTCGGCTTCCAAGATGCGCGGGAAATCGACCTGACCCAGGAACGCGCCCGCCAGAAAGCTTGGCGCGCGATGCCGCTTGGTCAGATCGTAACCGAACGTGCGTTGCCAAATGAACGAGTCGATGTGCAGATCGATCACGTCGCTCGAGCGGTACAGCTCGACGGCGGCGGTCGGAATTCCGAGCTCGCGAGCCCAGCCTTCCGCCGAACGAGTCACAGGCCCTTGGGCACGTTGTCCAAATCGATCGAACCGAGCGCGTAGCGGATCAGCGCACTGCGGTTGGCCTTGGTCAGCCCGCGCGCCTTCAAGCTATCGACCATGGTGTCGAGGCGCTTCAGGTCCTCGGTGTACATGGAGATGCAGATCACCTTGTAGTGCGTCGGCTTCTCTTGCGCCTCGGCCGGGCTGCCTGTCGAAAACAGCACCTTCGGTCGCTCCTCCGAGCTCGGGGCGTAGAAGCTCGAGGTGAGCACCCCTTCGACTTCGTCGACATCGAGAACTTTTCGTGCAGCTTGGCGTAGTTCGTTGCGATCGCTCATCACCCCACTCCTCCGGCTAGGCTCGCGTTGTCGCGAGCGGGTTCAACTTGCATCAACCGTTCGATCACGCGCCAGTAATCGCCGGCTGCGCTCGAATTCGGTGCGTACTCGAATAGTGTCTTGCCGAGCGAGGGCGCCTCTTTGACCTTGATCGCGAAGTGGATCGGGTCGAGGCACACGTCTCGGAAGTTCTTTCTCAGCGTATCTAGCGCCTCGTTGCAGATGCGGGCGCGGCTATCGTACAGCGTCGGCAAGACGCCCCAGAAGTTCACCGGGTGGTTCAAGATCTTGTTCACGTGCTTCACCGTGCGCACGACCTGACGGATGCCGATCAACGAAAGATAATCGCAGGCCACGGGGCACAGCACGGCGTCGGCCAAAACCAGGGCATTTTGATTCAAGAGCGACAAGCTCGGCGAGCA
>JBEQTH010000028.1:0-130822 GCA_040348785.1 Myxococcales bacterium
GAGGCCTATCGTCCGGGGAACACTTAGAAGAAAGGCCACCCTTATGGCATCACTCCGCCATATCCATCAAATCATGAACGAGCGCCGCCTCGTTCAACTCGCTGACGGCCGCACCGGCAAGATCATGCGCGTGGACACCTGGTTCCCCGATAACGACACCAAGGTGACGGTCTGGACCGCAGACACGTCGGGTCCGGGCTTGGCCAAGGTGGAACGCGTGGAATTGAAGGACGTCGTGGGCGTCGTCGATCCGACGGTCGCGAGCGTCGTCGCTTAGCTCACCGCAAGGGGGCGTCGAGTTAGCTCGCGCTGCCTTCGGCTTCGGGCGTGGCGTACATCGCTTCGGCGATTTCGAAGGTCGCGTTCTCGAGTCGCGAATAAGCATCGCGCAGGGCGTCCAGGTTGGCGCCGGTCTCGAGCATCTTCTTCAGGATCAGCACCTCTTGCCGCACGCTTTCGAGCTTCTCTGGTGCGAGCAAGTCGGCGTACCCCTCGAGCGCTTGCTCGGTGGTGTAAATCAGTGTCTCGGCTTGATTGCGCATCTCGGCCAAGTCGCGGCGCAGTTGGTCCGTCTCTTTGAAGCGCTCGCCCTCTTGCACGAGTGAATCGACCTCGGCCTGATTCAGACCGCTCGTCGCGGTCACGCTGACGGCCGTGCTACGACCCGTCCCCAGATCGCGCGCTTCGACGGCGAGAATGCCGTTGGCGTCGATCGCGAACGTCACCTGCACCTTCGGCACGCCGCGCGGTGCCGGCGGAATCCCGGTCAGCTCGAAGCGGGCCAAGCTGCGGTTGTCGAGCGCCATTTCGCGCTCGCCTTGCAGCACGTGGATCGGCACGAAGGATTGATTGTCGACGCTGGTGGTGAACACTTCGCTGCGCTCGGTGGGCACCGTCGTGTTGCGCGGAATGAGCTTGGTGAATACACCGCCGCCCGTCTCGACGCCGATCGAGAGCGGCGTCACGTCGAGCAAGAGCACTTCGTCGATCGCGCCGGACAGCGCACCGCCTTGAATCGCCGCACCCACGCTGACGACCTCGTCCGGGTTCACACCCTTGTGCGGATCTTTGCCGAAGAACTCACGCACGGCTTTTTGCACGGCCGGCATGCGCGTCATGCCGCCCACGAGCACGATCTGCCCGATGCCCGCGGGCGCGAGCTTGGCGTCCCCCAAGACGGCTTTGCAGGCCACGATCGTGCGATCGACGAGATCACGCGTCAGAATCTCGAGCTCGCTGCGCTTCATGCTGCGCTCGAGGTGCAACGGGCCGGAAGGACCGGAGGCGATGAACGGGATGTTCACCTCGGTCTCGAGCGACGAGCTGAGCTCGTGCTTGGCCTTCTCGGCGGCCTCACGTAGGCGCTGCAGCGAGGTACGCTCTTTGCGCAGGTCGACCTGGTGTTGGGCCAGGAATTCCTCGCTCAACTTGTCGATGATCCGCGCGTCGAAGTCCTCACCGCCGAGGTGCGTGTCGCCGCCGGTGGCCTTCACGCTGAACACGCCGCCCGCGATCTCGAGCACCGAGATATCGAACGTGCCGCCACCCAAATCGTAGACCGCGATCACCTCGGCCTTTTCCTTGTCGAGGCCGTAGGCGAGCGCTGCCGCAGTCGGCTCGTTCAAGATCCGCTTCACCTCGAGGCCGGCGATGCGTCCGGCGTCCTTCGTGGCCTGGCGCTCCGCGTCGTCGAAGTAAGCGGGGACCGTGATCACGGCTTCGGTGACCGACTCGCCGAGGTACGTTTCGGCGACCTCGCGCATCGCCGACAGCACCATGCTCGAGATCTCGGGTGGCGAGAGCTTCTTGCCCTGGACCAGCACCCAAGCGTCGCCGTTCTCGTGCTCGACGATGTTGTAGGCGACGGCGGACTTCTGTTTTTGTACCGCGGCTGCGGAGAATTTCTGACCCATCAGCCGCTTCACCGCAGCGATGGTATTTTCGGGATTGGTGGTGGCCTGGCGCTTGGCAACTTGCCCAACGAGCCGCTCACCCTTCGCCGTGAAGCCGACGACGCTCGGTGTCGTGCGCGCCCCTTCGCCATTGGCGATGACCTTGACCTCGGGCTGACCTGCCGCGTTCGTTCCCTCTAGAACGGACACGCACGAGTTGGTCGTGCCGAGATCGATGCCGATGATTTTCCCCATGAAGTCTTGGGAGCATACCTCGTACGGCGAAAGCCCGGAAGGGCACCGCCGAAGATGTAGGTGCGCGGCTTACGTTCACGTGCGCGCTTCGCCGAGGCCGCCAGCGCGAGCGCGCAAGATGGCCGCTTTGCAGCACGAGCCCGCACACGACCGCGCGGACTAGCGGACCTTCAGTTCGCTTTGGCCTTCGCGACGACCACGATCGCGGGCCGGACCAGCTTGTCGCCCTGCACGTAGCCGGCCTGCACTTCGTGGATCACGGTGCCTGGTGGGTGCTCGTCGGTCTCGAATTGCTGCACGGCTTCGTGGAACGTCGGGTCGAACGGCAGGCCTTGGGCCTTGATGCGCTCGATGCCGATCTTGGACAGCGTATCGAGGAACTGGCGCTTCACTAGGCCGATGCCGTCTGCCAGGGCCTTCACGTCGGTCGCGGTCTCGGCGTGCGCGGTGGCGCGCTCGAGATTGTCGAACACCGGCAAAAGGTCCTTGATCAGGTCTTCGCGCGCGCGCTTCTCCATGTCCGCGAGCTCACGGCGTGAGCGCTTGCGAAAATTGTCGAAGTCAGCAGCGGTGCGCAGCAGCTGATCGCGCAGCTTGGCGGACTCCGCCTTGGCGGCCTCCAGCGGATCGACCTCGGCGGCGACGGCAACTTCGTCGGTCAGGGGTTCCGGGGGAGGCAGCTCGGAGGTGGGGTTCTCTTCGGACACGGCGCGCGGAGTATAATCACTGTCGGTCGCTCCGCTACGGAGAAGCGCCCATCCTTCTCCGGGCCCCGAAATTACTGTGCGGAGCGAACTTCTTGGGGGGCCTCGGTACAGGGCGCCTGGCGCAATGCCGTGAGTAGCCCGCCGGAGCTGCGCGCATTGGGATCGGCGGTGCCCGGATTGGGGGCGAACCAGGTGTCGATGCCACCGGGCAACACCCAGAAATGGTCGGCCGAGGTGAGCGGCTGATAGCTCGGTTGAGCGAGCTGCTCGCGCCCGTAGCCGCTCGTTTCGAGCCAAAAGCAGGTCCCTTCGGCCGAAATCGCGAACAGGTGCACGGCTCCGCTGTGTAGCTCGACCGACACGTGCCCGAGCGCGCTGCCGTCGATCAGGGACGTCATCGAGAGCACATGAGCACCGGCGGGCACGCGAACGATGGCGCCGGCCGATGGGCTTTCGTTGCTCGTGGCGTCCACGGCGGCCAAGCGCTTTCCGTCGAGCGCAACTTCGGCCGGGACCGGACCGAGATTGAGGATGCGGAGCAACGGATGGTAAACGAGGAAGGACAGGCACGCCGCGCCAACGCCCAAGACGGGCCCTGCGCACAGCCACGCCGAGGTCGTGCGCTCGCGGATCAGCGTCGGCTGCTGGGCGAGCCCCCCGTTGAGCTCCGCCAAACGCTCGGCGTAGCGCGGCGAGGCACAACGCAGGTCGCCCGCGGTTCCCCAGGTCACGGCCGGGCCGCGGCTGGTGTGGGGAGCCGCGCTGGGAGCGATCGGAAAAAACAGCGCAGCGAGCGGCAACGACGAGAACAGCAACACGAGCAGCGAGAGCCCGAACCAGCCCAGACCGGGGGCAAGCAGCGGCAACCCGGCCGCAGCCACCAAAGCGAGCAACAAGGACGACAGGGCCAGCGCCAGCACGCGCGAGGCAAGGCTTGCCTGATGTTCGGCGCAATCATCACAGTAACCGACGAGCAGGGACACCCCGCCGCGGCCGCGCGCCGCGAGCCGATGCGTGGCCGGCTCGGCGCAACACGCGCATTGCTCGGGCAGCACGGTACGGCTCACGCTCGGCGCAAGCGCGACGCTGACTCCGTGATGGACGCGCCCCTCCCGCAGCGCGCGTAACTCACGCAGCGTGCTCGCAATCCGCGAAAAGAAAGAACGGCGCGGGGCGCGCATCACGCTCGCAGCGTAGAGCAAATCGCGTGCTGTCGCTCTTGTCTTGTGTGTGAGGCTTGGCAAGGTTAGCGAGGAAGCCGGTTTAGAAATAGATGAGCGAGCTCAACGAACCACAAAGGCAAGCGGTCACCCACACCGAGGGGCCGCTGCTCGTGTTCGCCGGCGCTGGTAGCGGCAAAACGCGCACCATCGTGTACCGCATCGCCAACCTGTTGGCTTCGGGGGTTCCGCCGTATCGCATTCTGGCCGTCACCTTCACCAACAAGGCTGCCGGCGAAATGCGCTCGCGCATCTCGGAGCTGGCGGGCGCCGAGGTCACGCGCGATCTTTGGGTCGGCACCTTTCACTCGGTGTGCGCCAAGTTGCTGCGCCGCTACTCAGAAGAGGTCGGGCTCAAGCGCAACTTCGTGATTTACGATGACTCGGATCAGAAAGCCGTGCTCACCCGCGTGATCCGCGAGCTGAACTTGTCCGATCAGGAATACCCGCCGAAGCTGATGGCCTCGTTGATCAGCAAGGAGAAGCGCGAGGGCCGCGGCCCGAACGAAGTCAAAGGCGACGCGGGCTTCAATGATTCCCTGCCCGATATTTACGTCCGCTACCAAATCGCCCTGCGCTTGGCCAACGCGGTCGATTTCGACGATCTCTTGTACCTGATGGCGCTGATCGCCGAAAAACCCGATAGCCCCGGCGGCACGGAGCTGCGCAATCGCTTCCTGCACGTGCTGGTCGACGAGTTTCAAGACACGAACTTGATTCAGTACCGGCTGATCCGCGCGCTCAGCGCGCAGCGCCGCAACCTGTGCGTCGTCGGTGACGACGATCAGTCGATCTATCGCTGGCGCGGCGCCGACGTGCGCCTCATCCGCAGCTTCCGGCGTGATTTTTCGGACGCGGTGGTGATCAAGCTCGAACAGAACTACCGCAGCACGGGCAACATCGTGCGCGCCGCGCTGGGCGTAATCGAAGCGGCCGATCAGCGCGAGCCGAAGAAGCTGTGGACCGACCACGAAGCGGGCGAAAAGGTCAAAGTTCGGCTGGTCAAAGACGAGCGAGAGGAAGCATCGTTCATCGTGCGCACGGTCAAATCGGAGATGGCGCGCGGCGTGCCTGCCGATCAAATCGCGATTTTCTACCGCGTGCACGCGCAATCGCGCACGCTGGAAGAGGCGTTCCGCGCCGCCAACCAGCCGTACAAGATCGTGGGCGGGATGAAGTTCTTCGACCGCGCCGAGGTCAAAGATCTGCTCTCCTATTTGCGCCTGATCGACAACCCGATGAGCGACACCGATCTGGCGCGCGTGATCAACATGCCCGCGCGTGGCATCGGCAACAAGACGGTGGAGCACTTGCTGCAGACGGCTTCCGAGAGCGCGATGAGCGCTTATGACGCGCTCGACTCGGTCGTCCGCGCGTCCGAGCTCGGCAACGCGGCGCGCAAGAAGCTCGGCGCATTCAAGGCCATGATGGAGGGCCTGCGCGAGGAAGCCAAAGGGCTTTCGCCGCACGCATTGGCCGGGCGCGTGCTGGAGGTCACCGGCTACCGCGACGTGCTAATCAAGGACGACACGGCCGAGAGCGACGCGCGGCTCGGTACCTTGGAAGAAATGGTCGGCTCGATCGCCGACTACGAGCGCGAGCTGGGCACTGAGGAAGAAGCGACACTATCTGGTTATTTGGAGCGCGTATCGCTCGTGAACGCCACGGACGCGCTCGAAGGCTTGCCCACCGTATCGATGATGACCGTGCACAGCGCCAAGGGCTTGGAGTTCCGCTCCGTGTTCATCGCCGGGATGGAAGAAGAAATTTTTCCGTACAGCCGCGTCAGTCACGAGGAGCCGGAAGAGGTCGATGAAGAGCGGCGCTTGGCGTACGTGGCGATCACCCGCGCGCGCGAGCGCCTGTACATCGTGCACGCCGGCATGCGCACCTTGTTCGGCAAAACGCGCTATTCGTCGCCCAGCCGGTTCTTGCGTGATTTGCCGGAGGACACCTTCGTCAAGGAAGGCACGGGCTGGGCGCAGACGCCGTACGCCACGCCTTATCAGTCGCCCCGCGCGGCCTCGATTCCCGTCGGCACACGCGTCGTGGAGCGCGAAGACTATTCGGGCGGCGACGTGGGCGAGGGCATCCAGGTGCGCCCCGGCTCGGTCGTGCGCCACGCGCAGTTCGGCGAGGGCATCGTGGAACGCGTCGAGTTCGGCAATGCACCTACCGTCGTCGCCAAATTCAAAGACTTCGGCGTCCGCCGCATCCACGCGAAATTTCTCGAGTACGAGTGAGCTCTTTCCCCCCCGTGCCCGTGCCCGATCTTCCCTCTTCCTCTCATGAATTTTTGTGGGTCGCCTCGCGGGTTCTCGCGTGCGCCAGTGCGGAGCGTCAATAGGCCTTCCCTGTTCGTTCGGGCAGGTTCACGTGTCCGGGGAAGAAGCCGAAGTAGGCTGATTTCTCACTCGGACGGCCTGGGACGGCCGCGTGCCCCCTGCTACCCTGGACACGGTGGCGGATCCGATTCGGGAGCTCTTTGGGATATCGGCGCTCGAGCTATTTCGGGGGCGCGAGTTTGCGGTCAGTCACGGTCCCTTGACGCGCTTGCCGGCGTTCATGCGCGAGGGCCTGCTCGGCAGTATCGAGAGCTTGTGTCGCGGTTACACGGGCGCGCTCGACGTCGCAGGTGGCCGCATGGATGAGGGGCTGCAAGTTCCGGTCGCGGACGTGAACCCGTGGGCGCTTTTGAAGCTGGGGCTCACGGTGTACTTCAAGGATCTGCGCCGCGTGTTGCCCGCCGCGCCCGCGTTTCTGCAGGAGCTCGAGCTCGCATTGGGCATCCCGATCAGCGCGGGGCTCTCGGCCTTCGTGAACGCGCCCGGCTCGGGCTTGGCACTGCATCACGATCGCTTCGATCAGCTGCTGTTTCAGATCCGCGGTAGCAAGCGGTTTCGGTATCTAGCGAATCGCTATGTCGAGCAGCCGAGCGTGCAGTTCACGCCCTTCGCCACGGCGCCGCTCGAATGGGCGCAGAGCTATCGACATGGCTTTCCGCGCTCGACACAAGCGCTGCTCGAAGAGCAGCTCGAGACCGTGGAGCTCGAGCCGGGCTCGGTGATCTTCATGCCCGGCGGCTTGTGGCACACGACCGCCGAGCAGCCGGATCACGCGCTCTCGGTCGTGGTTTCGGTGCGCGCGCCGAGCCGCTTGGACGTCGCGCTGAACTTGATTCGCTACTATGCGGCGCAGTCGCCAGCATGGCGTGAACCGGCGTACCATGGCTGGGCGAGCGAGCCTGAGCTGGCCGAGCCGGAACAGCGGGCGTTCGCGCAGCTGTTCTCGGAGCTGGGTGAACGAATCAAGCACCTACCGACCGGCGATGCGTTCGCGGCGCTCAGCCTCGATTCGTTCAACAAGGGCACGCTGACCGAGTATCCGCAGGGCGCTCGCTTTGCGCGCTTCATGCGCTTGCCCAACGCCTCAGCCACGTTCGAGGAGGACGCCGCGCTCGGCAAGCTGCGTTGCACGGTGAAGGGCGGCGCGTTCAATCGACCACCGGTCGAGACCGTGCTCGCCTTCGAGGCGCAGGCGCAAGCGATCGTGGAATGGGTGCAGCACACCGATCGCGCGTTCTCGACCAGCGAGATCTGCGATCGCTTCGACGACTTTCAAACGAACGAGATTTTGGGTCTGCTCGAAGGGCTCGCGAGAGCGGGGCTGATCCGCCCCTTGCCCGCAGTCGAGTGGGACGAAGGGAGCTGACATGATCCGCGACCGGGATTTGTGCCAGGGCGTGCCACTCGAGCGAGCCGCACCCTCGCGTTAGAGCGGGTTTCTCGATCAGTTGTGTGGCATGTTCGTTGCTGTGCTCGGGGTTGGCGACTTGGAGGGATCATGAAGCGGACATTGACGATTGGTTGTGTGTTGCTGGTTGGCGGCGGCGCGGCCAACTGCGGGGGACAGATTGGCACTGGACCCCTAACGAATCCCGACGCCCATGCTGGCTCCGGCGGCGCGGTGGTAGCGACGGGCGGCTTCGTGGGCACGATCCCGCAAGGGGGCGCGTACGTCGGCACGCTGGGGGTGCCCGTGGAGACGGCGGGCGCGCCGAATTACGGAGGCGCACCCGGGGTTGGCGGTGCCGGGCCGTACATCGGCGTCGGGCCGCAGATCGGGGAGGCGGGAGCAACAGATGCCTGGAACGCCGGAGCGGGCGGTGAGTCTGGCGCGAGCAATGAGCCGCCCGCTGTCGGAACGGCACCGCTCGGCGGCGCGGGCGGCTTCGTCGGCGTGCCTCCCGCCTGAGCGCCGCGCGGAGGATCGATGAAGCGCTCACTCACGATTGGTTGTGTGTTGTTGGTCGGCGGCGGCGTGACTCATTGCGGCGGCAGCGCCGAGACGGGCGCCGTCGTGCATGATGACCCCACGGCTGGGTACACCGCGGCCGGCGCGGGTGGTGCTCTGATCGGCATCTTGGTCGATCCCAACGCCGGGGGCGTTGACTCAGCAGGTGGCGGCTTCGTCGGCCTAGTCGACGGCCATTACGGGGGCGCGCCGGGCGCCGGCGGAACCGGCCCGTACATCGGCGAGGCGGGGGCGCCGGACGCGTTGGGCTCCGGAGCACCAGGCTGGGATATGGGTGGAGAATCGGGCGCGAGCAATGAGCCGCCCGCCGTCGGCACGGCACCGCTCGGCGGCGCGGGCGGCTTCGTCGGCGTCCCACCGAAGTAGACGCGCAACGGCGCCGCCAAAATGAGCAAAGGCCGAGCGGCGGAGCATTCCTGCTCGCCACTCGGCCTGGCTGCGTTGCGGGCCGCGCTCAGCCGGGGGTGCCGGCGGGAGCAGGCGCGGCGCCGGCGGGCTTGCCGCTGAGGGCGCCGTCGATCTGCTGCGCGATGGCGTCGAAGCTGGTCGGATTCTGCACGCGCGCACCGTTGATGAACATGGTGGGCGTGCCGTTCACGGCCACGCTCTCACCGAGCTTCACGTCGGCGTCGACGTCGGCGGCGTAGGTCTTGCTGTCGAGCGCCTTCTTGAACTCGGGCACGTTGAGCCCGGCTTGCTTGGCGAACTCTTCCAGGCTGTCGCGCGTGAGCTTGCCCTGGTTCTGGAACATCATGTCGTGGAACTCCCAGAACTTGCCCTGCGCGTTGGCGGCCAGCGCGGCTTCGGCGGCGCCGCGGGCATTTTCGTGCATCGGGAGCGGGAACTGACGGAACACGAAGCGCACGCGATCCCCGTACTTCTTCTTGATTTCGTCGACGGCTGTCGCAGCGCGCGAGCAGTACGGGCACTGGAAGTCCGAGAACTCCACGACCGTGACCTTGGCGTCTTCCGGACCGAACGAGGGACCTTTGCCCTTGGCGATATTGGCGGCGACCTCGGCGGGCAGCGGTTGGTTCGCCGCTTCCATCTTCTTCAGGTCGGCGGTGATCTCGGGAATGTGCTCGAGCATCTGTTTGCAGCGCGACGCGGGGAACGTCTTGGTCTGGGTCTTGACCATGTTGCACGTCTCGCTGGTCGGGCCGATGGCGGCGCACAGCTTGCCGACCAGGTCCTCACAAGACTTGTTCGCCTCGCCCAGCTTCTTGACCGAGAAGGCGATGTCCTTGAGACCCGCCGTGCACGCGTTGGGCGACAAGATGTCGGAGACCGCGGTGAGCTGCTGACAGCTCTCGGACTCTTTGCCGGCTTTCTCGCACAGCGCAGCGGCGTACTTCTGACACGGGCCAGCAGCGGCCGCGGTCGCCGCGACTCCAGCGGAGCCGGAGGCAGCGGGGGCGGTGCCGTGCTTGTGCGACTTCGGCTTATTGCAGCCGGAAGCCAGGGCGATCGCGAAGAGCCCAACGACGGAGATGAGCGCGCGAGCGGGGGTGTTCTTGGATGGAGACATCTGGATAGACCTTTCCGCTCAGCAGGCCAGTGCGAGCCCGAGCAGGGCCGGGTTCGTAGCAGTTTCGCAGGGCTTCGTCACGGTCGTGCGGGCGCTCGGCTCCCGCGCCGCTGGAGTGACGCGCTTCGTGACCCGACGGGGGATCCAGCGGGGCCCCACGCAGTCGTGATGCCGTTTTGGCGCCCCGACCCCAAAACCTACGACGATCTACCCCGGTATCAGAACAACCCGGCGATTCAAAAACGGTTCTGTTGACTCGGCGGGTCGTCCGGGAAATGGCTTCCCCATGAACAAGCGGCTGGCCATGCTGGAAAAGCTCACTAGTTCCGCGCAGGCGGACTCCTTCGCGTTCTATTGCTTGGGCATGGAGTACCGCAAAGAGGGCCGAGTGGACGACGCTTTGGGCGCCTTCGGGGCGTTGCGCGAGCGGGACCCCGGTTACCTGGCAATGTACCTGATGGCTGGACAGATGCTCCGCGAAGCAGCGCGGCTGGCGGAAGCCACTGTCTGGCTGAAGCAGGGCATCGCCCTGGCGACGGAAAAGAAGGACTCGAAGGCGCTGGGTGAGCTCGAATCCGAATTGGCGACCGTACAGTCTTAGCGCGGCGGGTTGAGCGGGTTGTCGACGCCGCGCGTGGCGTCGGGGCGCGAGTCGGACTTGTTTAGCACGGCTTGCACGACCTTGCGCTCCACGAACGAGCGCCGGAAAGAGGGATCACGAATGTGCTCGAGCAGCGAGCGCGCGTAACGCGCAGCGCGTTCACGCATCTCTTCCGCCTGCGGCGAGCGCGCCACGCGCAACGTCTCGCAGCCGAGCGCGCGTGTGGCCAAACCGTACTCGGAGCCTTGCAGGGTGTCGATCGCGCCGAGGGCGGTGGTGGCGAGCAAGATGCCCGTGTGCTCTTCGCCCATGTCGACCCTCGCGCGCGCCTCGATGGCCATCGCGTAGAAGTGGAACGCGACGTAGGCTTGCGCTTCGGCGGCTTGGCGTGCGTCGAAGGCGTGCATCACGGCTCGCGCGTGGTCCCCGCGCACGCGCGCCAAGAGCGCGCGCAGGATCTTCTCGTGCACGGAGTCGAACGCACTGCCGGTCACCGCCGTGAGCGCGCCAGCGTCACCGACCAGCGTTTCGGCTCCGTCGAGATCGCCGTAGTCAATCAGGATTTCTGCCGTCGACAGCAGCGTGTCGGCGCGCGAGTCGCGGTCGCCATAGCGCTCGTGGGCCTCGCGAGCACGCCGCAAGTAGGCGAGCCCGCGCTCGAGATCACCGAGGCTCGCGTAGCATTCGCCGATCGTGCTCAGCGTCTTGGCGATTTGAAAGCGGCCACCGATCGCGAGATCGATGCGAATCGCGTCCAGCGCGAGGGCGATGCCGTCCTCGAAGCGGCCCAGCACTAGCAGCGCGTAGGCGAGCGAGTTCTTGGCGCGGGCCTCCATGCGCCTGACCCCCGCTTGGCGGAAGACCGCGATTGCTTCGGCTTGCGCCTCCACCGCTTCGTGCACGCGGCCCACCCGGCGCAGCAGCGTGCCGCGCAGGCGCAGCGCCTCGGCACGCAGGCGCGCGGGGACGCCGCTGCCTTCGGCGGTGCTGAGTGCGCGGTCCACGGCGGACAGCGCGCCTTGCATGTCGCCGATGTCGTGCAGGATCTCGGCCATCAGCGTGCGCGCTTGAACTTCGAGCACTGGAGAGTTGGCTTGCGTGGCCACGACCTCGCCGCGGCGCGAAGAGCTGAGCGCCTTCGAGAGCTGGCCTGCGTCGAGCTCGAACTGGGCCGTGCGCAGTAAGGTGATGGCCGCCCATTGCGCGCTCTTTGCGTGGCGGGCGAGCGCGCGCAATTTGCTCAAATGAGTGCGCCGTTCGCGCCAGCGGCCCTGATTGCGACAGATCGACTCGAGCGCTTCGTGGGCTTCCAACAGCCGCACGTCGCCATCGGCTACCAGCGCGATCACGCGTCGATAACAGCGCTTGGCGAGCTGGGTCTGGTAGCTGGCGCGCGCGGCGTCCGCCGCCTCGAGGTAGAAGCGCGCGGCTTCGTCGCGGGCATTGCCACGCGCGAGGTGGCGCGCGACGATCGCCGCGGTGAGCCCCTTGCCGAGTGGGGTGCCCGCCAAGTGCTCGCCCAAACGGCGATGCATGCGCACGCGACGGCGGCGGTCGAGCGCACGGTACGCGACGTCGCGCGTGAGCGGGTGGCGCACGTCGATCGTGTCAGCCCGCAGCTCGCACAAGCCGCGCGCCGCGAGCCGACTCACGGCGTCTGCCGGATCCTCACCGCTAATCACACTCAGGTCGGCAAGGCCGAGCGGGCCACCCGCGACGGCTAGCCACTCGATCACGGCCTGCTCCTCGGGCGGCAGCTCGTTCAGGCGGTCGGCGATCAGCTGCTCGAGCGTCGAAGGCAGCGACAAGCTGGCGTCGCCCAAGCGCTCGACCTGGACGAGCTCTTGTTGACCCTCGCGCTCGCGGATCTCGAGCAGGCCGCGCTCGAGCAACGCGTCCACCATTTCCAGCAAGAAAAACGGATTCCCTCCGGCACGCGGCAAGAGATCCGCGCACACCTGACGCACACCTTGGCTGACTCCGAGCCGCGTCTGCAAGAGCCGCAATTGGTGCTCCGCGCTCAGCCCCTTCAGCTCGACGCGGACCAAGCCCTCGATGTACGCGGACACCCGATCCTCGGGACGAGAGAGCAAGATCACGAGCACGCTGAGCGGCTCCGCTCGCTTCAGGAATTCGACGATCAAGTCGAGGCTCGGGCGGTCGCTCCACTGCAGACCATCCAGCGCCACCACGAGCGGCGCGTCGGCCGCCGCGCGCGCGAAGAAGCGCCGCATGCCGAGCGCGATCAGCTGCCGTGTCTCGGCCACGTCCGCGTCGTCGACGGTTTGCCGGACGCGGCCCGTGGCGAGCTCGGCCATGCGCAACACGACCTCCGTCCCGTCTTCCTCTTCCGCAAGCTCACCGAGCGCTTCGGTGATCTGGTCGCGTGCTTGCTCGAACGGCTGATCGATGCGCGTGCCAGTGAGCTCTCGCAGCCATTCGCTGATCGTCGCGAACGGCACCTCGCTGAGCGCGGGCGAGGATTCGACGCGCAGCACACGCGCGTCCGGCGGCAACTCATTCAAGAATGCCGCCAAAAGCGCGGTTTTTCCGATGCCCATTTCGCCATACACCACGCGCGCCGAGACCTGACCTGGAGTCGGGCCCGAGCCGACCACGCCGTAGTAGGCGGCATGCAAATCGGCGAGCTCCGCGTCACGACCGATCAGGTCGTTGGGCGCGACCGCCATCTCGTCCAGCTTCTCTTGCCGCGTGTGCGGGCGAAGCAGCGAATAGATGCGCATGTCTTGGGGCAAGCTGAGCCGCTCTGCATCTTCGATCTTGATCGTCGGCGCGTCACCCCACACGAAGTCACGCCGCACCAAGCGGTACAGGCCGCCCGCCACCCAACTCACCCCGGGCGGCGCGTGGTCACCGAGCAGATCCGCCAAATGATTGGCCGGCTCTTGCAGGGCGTGTTGAATCAAGTGGCCTGCGCGGTCGCGCTCACCCGTGGCGATGCCGCGCACGATGCCGACGCTCGCGGACAAGCCGACGGGCAAATCTTCGGATGCGCCGCGGATGACTTCGTGGACGTCGATCGCGAGCCACACCGCGTCCAACGGGGCGCGGGCGGGATTGGCCATGAGCCCGACCAGCGCGCGCGCCGCAGTGGCAAAATCGGTCGAATTCGGGCCTTCGGCGCGCGGGGTATCCCAGGCAAAGCGCGCGCCGCGACGAAACGCGACCTCGCCCAACGTGGACCGCAATTGCTCGAGTACGCGCGCGGCCTGCGGCTTGCCCAGGCTCACCGCGAGCTGATCGAAGCCGTGCAAGCGCAAGGTCACGACGGCGACGTGGCGCACCTCGCGACCGACGCGGCGCGCGCGACCGGGCCCAGTGCTCTCTTCGTTGGCGCCACCGCTCGCCGTGCCGGCGATGAGCGCGACCGAGCCCAAGTCGTCGACCGCTTCACTGCCGTGCGGCGCGTCACTGGGTAGGTTCGAGCCCGCCTCCACACCGGGTGAAGTGTGCTCGCGCGTCACTAGCTCGGAGAGCACGGTCTCGAGCACGTGCGAATCGACGAGCTGTTGCTTTTGGAACAGTGCGCGCGACACCGCAGCCGCCATATCGCGCGCGGTTTGAAACCGCTGGTCGGGATTTTTCGCGAGCGCCCGCATCACGACTTCTTCCAGCTCCGCGGGCAGCTCGCGCACGTAGGTGCTCGGCGGCTCGACCACGCCAGCGCGCACGGCCTCCAGCAGCTCTTGACCTTCTGCGGCGCCGTGCAGCGGGCGCGCGGTGAGCAGCTCGTGAAAGACGACGCCCAAAGAGTAGATGTCGGTGCGGCGCGAGACGCGCTCTGCGCGCGCTTGCTCGGGCGACATGTATGCCGTCTTGCCCTTCAGAACGCCTGGCTCTTCGCGGAACAAGTTGGCGGATGCGATGCCGAAATCGGCGATTTTTACGCCGCCATCGAAGCTCATCAAAATGTTCTGCGGCGACACGTCGCGATGCACGATGTCGATCGGCTTGCCGGCCTCGTCCTTGCGCTCGTGCGCGTAGTGCAGGCCCTTGGCCACTTCGGCGATGATGTAAGCTGCCACGTAGGGCGGAATGCGCTGGCCCTTGGCCTGCGCCGAGCGCATGAGCTTGCGCAGGTCCGGACCCTCCACGTACTCCATGCTGAGTAGCTGGCCCTCTTCGCCGTAGTCCTGAAAGTCGTACACCTGCACGATGTTCGGGTGATTGAGGCGCGTCGCGAGCTGCGCTTCCTCGGCGAACATCGTGCGGAAGCGACGCGAAGACCCGTAGGCGGGCAGGATGCGCTTGAGCACGAGCAGCTTGAACGTGCCCTCGGCGCCGCGCTTCTTAGCCAAGAAAACTTCAGCCATGCCACCCGCGCCGAGGCGACGAATGATCTCGAAGTCAGCGAGGCGCTTGGGTGGTGGGCGAACGGGCGGTTCAGTCATTGTCGGCGAGCAGAGCGGGAGGCAACGCGGGCGGAGCAGCTCGAAGAAGCAGACAAGGTTCGACGCGCTACGTTAGCGCGAACGGATGCCCGCGTGTTACCGTCCCGCGCCGCGATAGGGAGAACACATGCGAATTAGCTTCGGTCTTGCACTCATTCTGGTGGTTTTCAGCATTGGTGAGGGTCACGCGCTCGCCGCCAAGGGCGCTAAAAAGGCACCACCAAAGGCCCCCGCCCAGTCCATGGATTCCGGTGAAGCGGATCCGACCGAGAAGGAGGTGAGCGAGAAAAAGGAAGCCACGGTCAAGAAGAAGACCGACGAAGAGCTCGAGCAAGAGCAGAAGGAGCGTGAGCTCGCGCTCGATACGAAGCAGATCAAAGCCGCGCGCGAGCACGATCGCGTCGGAGTGTTCGGCAACGTGCTGATCGGTTTCGGCAAGGCCCCCGAGCCCGGCCCTGCTGCGCAGAAGTATACGGGCAAGACCACCGCTGCCACGTTCATGGTCGGCGGGCACTACGAGCTGAGCCCAGAGCTCTCGATCGGATTGCGCATTCCGTTTACGGCTGGCTCCGAGCGACAAGTCGATGGGCTCAACCAAAGCAGCCAGGTGCTCGGCACCCCTGAGCTGATTGCGGAGTACCGCGTGGCGCTGAGCCCGTTCACACGACTGCCGATCTCGTTCGGCCTGGGCGTGCCGGTCGCACAGGGCAATTACGACACGCCTACGGGTCAGCGCTCCGCGCGCATGAATGATTTTGCAGACGCCGCTTCGGGCTATCGCGATCCCGAGCTGTTCGCACCCAAGCGGCTTCCGATCGTGGTCGGCGTCGGCATCGAATACGAGCGCAAGGCGTTGAACGTGCACGCCGCGACCAAGTTCGTGGCCGGCGTAAAGGCGGGCGCGAAAGCCTGGCCCCCGGGCGATCCGGTCGGCAACTACGACGTGAAATCGGTCTCGTTTCGCAACGTGACCTCGGCCGGCATCGCTTACCAGTTCCTGGAGAAGCCGAAGCTGTACGGCGCGCTCGACTCGTGGTTCGCGACCAGCGCGATCAACCCGGTGGAGTTCGAATCCTTCGACAACGCCAAGAAGCCCACTCGCTTCCAGGTGGTGTTCGAGCCGCGCATCGGCGCTCGCTTCGGGAAAATCAGCCCCAGCGTGGGCTACATTTTCCCGATCGGCGGTCGCCTGGCCGACAGCTCGATCAGCGGGCTCGAGCTGCACTGCGATGTAGCGTTCTAAAGTCCCGGGTATAGACTCGCAGGCAATGCCCTGGTCTGGACGTGGCCTGCGAGTCTCTGGTTTACCCCTGCTGCTGGCGCTCGGCTGCGTAGCCGTCGCGAGCAGTGGCTGCGCAGCTCACGCAGGCAACGCCAAGTCGGCACAAGCGGCGATGAACGGCTCGGGCCCAATCCCCGCCGTGGGCGACGAGGCCTTTGCGCAAGCCGCGTACAACGTGCTGACCAGCGGCGAAAATACGCCGGAGCGTTCGGGGCTCTTGGTCGGCGTGGTGCGCCGCCAGCTGCAGCGCGCGAAAGCTCGCTTCGACGCGGGTCAGCGTGAAGCCGGGCTCAGCGCGCTGACTGGCGCGTTCTATCTGATGCGCGCCGGGGAGTTCCAGGACTCTGCGCTCGACGGCGCCGAGGGCGCGCTCAGCGCGGGTGCCTCGGAGGTCGCACGGCTCGGGCAAGAGGGCTACGCGTTCACGTTGTACGGCATGCTGCGGGACAAGCTGCCCAAGGGTCCCGAGCGTGACGAGGTGGAGGCGCACCTGGAAGCGATGACGCGCTTCTCTCAAGCAACGCGCGGCGCAGGCCCAATGCAAGCCGCTGGCGCCGACTTGCGTTCCGCCACTCAGCGCTCGTTGATCGAAGCCCGGAAAACCGCGCTCGATGCGGCCAGCGATCGAACGATCGCCTGGCTCAAGCGCGCGCTGGAATCGAACGCGGCGGATGCGCCCATGAATTCCAGCGCCGATCGCGACGAAGCCTTCGAAGCCTATCGCGCGCTGCGCGGCGGCGGGTATTCGCTGATCGCCCTGTATTTGCGGCACGGGGACGCGCGTGGCGTGCTCACCGCCGCGGACCACGCCGATCTCGGCCGCATCGTCGCGCCCGAGCTGCGTGACCGTTTGGAGCGCGCTGCTGACGAGAACGATCCGGATGCCTGGGCGGATCTGTTTCATTTCTTCGACTCGGCCGCCCACGCAGCGGACGCCGAACAGTTGCTCGATCACACGCTGATGGAGGCCGCGACCTGGGGCACCGCGGTGCAGCTGTTTCGCGCCGAGCCCAGCTCGATGCGCGGAGCGGTTCCGCTCGCCTCCCAGCTCGTCAACTACGGTATGGCCGAGGTGGCGCCGCTCGTGCTCGCGCCCGCGGTGGCCAAAGAGCCGAGCCCGGACAACGTGAGCTTTGCGCTCGGCATCGTGGGCAAGGCGTTGGTCGCGGAGGACGAGCTGGATCAATTGCCGAGCGCTCGCCACACCTTCGAGAACGCCGCGCCGATCCTGGCGTTGGGCGAAAATAAGGCGAACCTGGGCAAAGTGAGCCCGAGCAGCGCCCGGCTCCGCTACGTGATGGGCGCGCTCGAGACGCGCCACGGGGAGCTCGCGCGGGCGCTGCCGCTGGTGCAAGCCGCGGTGCGCGTCGAGCCGAGCCTCGAGTCGTTGATGACGCTCAGCGCAATCGAGCGCCAACGCGACAAAGGCGCGGCCTTGACCACGCTCGGTCAAGCCGTAGAGCTTGCCAAAGCGGCCAATGATCCGCTCGCAGAGACCGACGCATTGAATATGAAGTTCGAGGTGTATCGCGATCACGGCGATACGCAGAGCGCCGCCAAGACCCTGGACGCTGCGCTGGCACGGGCGATCGACGCGCAACGCGGCGCGCGCCAAGGCGGTCCGGCGCTCGCGCGCAGCGAGCGGCTGCTCGCGCGAATCCTCGAGCACTATGACAATCCGCCGGCCACGCGTCGCGCAACCGAGCGCGCTTATGAGGCTTCGAGCTCCGATCCGACACAGCTCACCGCGACGGTACTGGACGCCGCGCGCCGGGCCCTCACCCACGCCGATCTGGGCGCCGCGCGCCGCGCCGCTCAGCGCGCCGTCGCCGCGGGCCTGGCGAGTGACGATCTGGTGTACGTCGCGCTCTGGCTTCAGCTCGTCGAAAAGAAGCTGAACGTGCCCAGTGACGGCACCGTCGAAGAAGCCTACGCCGGCGTCGACGAAAACTCGGGCTGGCCTGCGCGCCTGCGCGCTTGGGCCCGCGGCAAGCTCAGCGATCAGGAGCTCGCCAACGCCGCCCGTACCCCCTCGGAAAAAACCGAAGCCACGTTCTACGCCGCCATGCTCAAGCTGCAGACCGGCACCGACTCTTCCAAAGACTTGGAACGCGTCGCCCAGAGCCCGGCGATCGACCTCGTCGAGGTCAGCATCGCCCGCGACTTGCTCGCGCGTGAAAAGACGAATCCTGACTACAAGCTCCCGGCGAATGTGAAGCTGCCGTAACGACGGGCGATTGAACACTCGCGTAGCGCACGCTCGGCTGGTGATCGCTGGGCCGCCCGCGCTACGCCCAGACCAAGCACGCGCCTGTGCGGTCAGTTCCACCCCTTCGGGTGTTCCGCAGCGGCTTCGTAAGGCTCCATCTCATTCGTTGATCACGATCTGATCGTGCCAAAGTCGGTTGAGCCCGACGTATTTCCGGGCATTCGGCTGTGCTGCTTGGCGCGCGCACCGGCGCGAGGCGTGCTGCGCTTCGCGCGCACCTCAGTTTGTCGGCAGCGTCGTACGACTCCGCTCGAAGCAGCCCCCGTGAGCTTTGGGTCGCAGCCTGGGTGCAACGCCCGCTAACCCAACCCCAATCACCCCTGAGGTTTACGACCGAGGAGCTTCTCCGCCAGATGCCCACCGAGCTCTTTGGTCATCAGGCGTTCGACGGCAGCTTCTTTTTGCTCGCGTTCGCCGACGGCGTATTGGAACTCGATGCCCATGCCGCAGGGGTTGGCTTTGGTGGCTTCTTCGGCGGGCGTGGTCCAGATCACTTTGCCGCGCAGGCGCACGGGCTCGGCCATGTTGGGTACGCCCAGGGCGAAAACGAAGTCGGTGCCGACCGGCAGCGGCTTGTCCGTGGCGATGAAGGTGCCGCCGCGGGAGATGTTCTTCGTGTAGTCCGCGAAGAAGGTATTGAGCCGCTTGTATTCGACTTTCAGCTCGATCGGCGCGCGTGTGCCGTAACGCCGGTCGTCCTTGTCGCCTGAGCTCATCAATTCCAAACGTTAGTATTCCGGCCAGCCCGGGCCAAGGGCAAGCCCTTGAACGAGGCAGAGCGCGGGGGAGCGCCGGAGGGCGAGCAAACGTGGGAAAAGCCGCGATGAAAATGCTACACCCGCGGTGTGCGCGACCCTTATGAGGTGCTCGGCGTCGGCCGGGACGCCTCCGAAGCCGAGATCAAGACGGCGTTTCGCCGCCTGGCGGCGGTCCATCATCCGGACAGGAACCCCAATGATCCGGAAGCGAGCGTGCGCTTCAAGGAATGTAACCTCGCGCACCAGATCCTGAGTGATCCGGACAAGCGCGCGGCTTTCGACCGTTATGGCGAGGCCGCATTCCGCCCCGGCGGCGGCGGTGGCGGCGGGATCGATTTTTCGGACATCCCTGGGTTCGAGGATTTGTTCGGCGATCTGCTGGGCGCGTTCGGGATTCGCACCGGGGACCGCGGGGACATTCGCAAAAACCTTGAGCTCAGCTTCGAGGAAGCGGCGCTCGGCTGTGAGCGCGAGATCAGCTACGAGCGGCTCGACGTCTGCGGCGGCTGCGCCGGGCGCGGCGCGGAGCCCGGCACTTCGGTCGAAACCTGCTCGGCGTGCAACGGGCGCGGCAAGGTGCGTTTTCAGCAAGCACTGTTTCCGATCGCGGTCGAACGCCCCTGCTCACGCTGTCGGGGCACCGGGCAAATCGTGCTCACGCCGTGCCGCATCTGCAGCGGCAAGGGCCTCGCCAAAGGCGAACGCACGTTGGCCGTCGAGATCCCGGCGGGCATCGAGGACGGCGCCATGCGCGCCGTGTCGCAAGCCGGCAATCGCACCCGCGTCGACAAGCCGCCCGGCAATTTGGAGCTCGTGATCCAAGTCGGCACGCATCCGTTCTTCCGACGCGTGGGCGATGACGTGGTGTGCAAGGCGCCGATCAGCTTCGCGCAGGCCGCGCTGGGCGGTGAAATCGACGTGCCGAGCTTGGCCGGGAAGATCAAGCTGCGCGTGCCACCTTCCACGCAATCGGGCGCCGTGCTGCGCGTGCGCGGGAAAGGCTTTCCGTACCGGATCCGGGGCGGCCGCGGTGATCAACTGGTCGAGGTCACGGTCGAGGTGCCTTCGCACTTGAGCCCGCGCGCGCGCGAGCTGATCGAAGAGCTCGGCCGCGAGCTGGGTGAAGACGTGTCCCCCCAACAACGAAGCTTCGTGGAGAAACTACGTGGTCTCTTCGGCTAACTCAGGTCAGGGCCGCCTGCGCGCGGTCAGCTTCGATTTCGGGCAAACGCTGGCCGAGCTCGATCACGAGTTCTTGGCCCGGCGCGTGCTCACCTTCGGCGCGGAGCTCGACGCAGAGGCCGCGCGCGCGGGCACGGTGGCGGCCTGGCATGCCTACGGCACCGGCAAAGCGCTCGGGCACGCGCGCGCCTGGCAATTGATGATGGTCGAGCTGCTCCGCGCAGGCGGCGTGCACAAGCTGCGTGGCGACGCCGATCCGGGCTACCCGGAAAAGATCGCGAGCTTGTTGTGGGACGCGCAACCCACGCAAAACCTGTGGCGCAAGCCGATCGCGGGCATGTTCGAGGTCGTGGCCGAGCTGTCCAGCAAGGGCGTTCCGGTCGGCATCATCTCCAACTCCGAGGGCCGGCTCGCCGAGCTGGTCGAGGAGCTCGGCTACACCGCGCTGTTCCCCGTGATTGTGGATTCGGGGCGGCTCGGCATCGATAAGCCCGACCCGCGCATCTTCCAACACGCCGCCGGTTTGCTCGGCGTGTCTTTGGACGAGCTCGTGCACGTCGGTGACGCATGGGAGGCAGACGTGCTGGGCGCACGCGCTGCCGGCGCCGAAGCCGTCTGGTTTTCTCCCACCGACACTCGCGCGCTGCCCGAAAAAGTGCTGGCCTGCAGGGGCGCCGCTGAGCTGCGCGCAGCGCTGCATGCATTCGGCCTCTTGCAAAGCTCACAGGAAAGCACATGAAAGACCGAAAAATCGGGCTGTTGGGCACCGGAAACATGGCAACGGCGCTGATCCGCGGCCTGCTCTCTTCGAAGACGCTGAGCCCCGATCAGATCCGAGGCAGCGATCTGCGTGTGGAGCACCTGGGCGAGCTCGAGAAGGCGTACGGCATCAAGACGCACACGAGCAACTCCGAGCTCTTGGCGTGGGCCAACGTGCTCGTCTTGGCCGTGAAGCCTCAGGGCATCGACCGCGTGCTCGATCAAGTAGCAGGCGAGCTGAGCTCCGACACGCTCGTGATCTCGATCGCGGCGGGGGTTCCGATCCGCTCCATCGAAGCCCGCTTGCCGGACGGCATCCGCGTGATGCGCGCCATGCCCAACACAGCGGCCATGGCGCTCGCGGCAGCAACGGGCATCGCGCCCGGCTCCAAGGCGACTGCGGCAGACATCGAGTTCACGCAGGCGCTGTTCGACGCCACCGGCCGCTCAGTGGTGTTGGACGAATCGCTGATGGACGCCGTCACCGGCCTGTCCGGCAGCGGCCCGGCTTACGTGATGTTGATCATCGACGCGCTCGCCGATGGCGGCGTGAAAATGGGCCTGCATCGCGAGACCGCGCTGCTCTTGGCCGCCCAAACCGTGTACGGCTCCGCCAAGTTGTTGCTCGAAACGGGTGAGCACCCCGGTCGTCTGAAGGACATGGTGACCAGCCCGGGCGGAACCACGATTGCCGGCTTGCACACGCTCGAATCAGGCGGGCTGCGCCACACGCTGATGAACGCCGTAGAAGTGGCGACTCGCCGCGCGACCGAGCTCGGCGCGGCAATGGCCGCGAAGCTGTCCAAGCGCTGAACGGAACGCCGCTCCGAGGGCCCTGGGCGCCGTTCGGACGTCCCGCGAACGTCGCTAAAACCAGGCGCACAAAATAATAGTGTCCGCGCAAAGGGGCCGGGGGGGGGACAGCCTCGCTCTACGCGGACGACTAATTCGTAGCAGCCAGAAGCGCTGAACGCAAACCCACTTTGTCGAAAAAAACGAACTGCGTGCGGGGAGATGGATGAACTTGCGCGGCGCATTTCAGATCTGAAATGGGCGACGGTTCTAACACGCAGCAGTGAGAGACCGCGGGTGGGGAGCTGCGCTACGTCCACACACTCCATCGCTGACGAGCGGTCCTCGATCTTCGGTTTTGGTCGGCGATTTTCAGGGAGCGCAGACGTAGCCCCACCGTCGACCCTGCGGCCGACGCTCGGTGACGGCGAGGGGCACCGCGCGTGGTCTTTCGCTCGAGCTACCGTTCGCTGCGCTTACATTTGCCGCGCTGGTAGCACGCTTGATTTGAGTTTCGGTATCAGCCGCCAACGCCCGCGTACACAAGCCGCGCGCCGACCATAGAAACTGGGCCTCGACCCGTCTCGCAATGAGCTCATCGGCCCCGTTTGGCCCACCGGGAAAACGCAGGCTGGGTTCCAAGGAGGGTGAGCCGCCGAGTAAGAAGCCGTCCGCGTCGGCAGCGCACGGTGCGGGAATTACCGCCAAGTCCGCGGGACTTTGGTAGAGCGGCGTGCCGACGGCGTGGCTCAGCGGGTCGATCGGATACAGGTACCAACCACGGCTCGCGACCCAGATGCCGAGCTCGTCGCCGCGTACACCGCGCACCAGATTAGCCGCGGTGATGTCGTGGGCCGCGTCCGGATACTCCGCCAAACGCTCGATGCGGCTACCGCTGATGCGCGCGACGCTGAGGGCGTGGTTCTCGTTGAAGGACGCCAAGTACCAGGCGTCACTCTGCTTGGCCACGCTGCTCAACATTCCGAAACTCAAGCCCAAGCGCCCAGCGTTCGCGATGTGGGCCACAGTTTTCCCCTCCTCGAACAATAGGAGATCGAGCAGGCCCCGCGAGCTGACGAGGACGGCCGCCGCGCGGGCGCCCGCGTCCAACACCGCACGCCACGAGGTCGGGTTGCCGTTGCCGTCATAACCGAACGCCTCGGCGGCGCTGTTGGCGTCAGCCCAAGGGCTGCGCGTGATTGCGCTTTGCAGCACGGCGTGATGAACCTGAAAGCGATCCAACGCACGCAGTTGGGCGTGGCCGGAGCGCCCCCAATCGGCGCCACGTTCGCCCCAAGCGTAGGCGTGGAACATGGGCGAATCGCTATCGCCGTTGGCTGCGTCGAAGCCGACCTCCCCAGCGCCGAGCGCAGGCGCAGGCAGCTCTTGAAAGGCGGCCCAGGGCGGGGTCTGTGCGTCGTCACTGCGCCCGGGACCGCGGGCGCGTGGGCTCAATGTCAGTGCCGGCTCGCTCACTTCGCCGCTGGGCTCGCAACGCAGGAGCCAGCGGCTGCCACCTGGCTGGAGCAGCGGCGTTGCGTCCGGGACGCTCGCGATCCGAAGGCGCGGCGCCGAGCTACCCGTGCGCCAGCCGACGCGCACGAAGCCAGAGAACGCGCAGCCGATACTCGAGCAACCTTGCAGGCGTCCCTCGTCGTGCAGCTCGCGCGTGGCGTCGAACTCGGACGGCAGCTCCACGTCACTCCACTCGAAGCCGCCGTCGCTGCTCTCGCGCGTGCGGCCGGTGCGGCCCACGATCAGCGCATGAGCACCGGACAATAGCGAGCGGTCGATGCTGACCTCGGGTCGGCTGATCGTCACGGTGCCGTCCAGCGCCACGCGCACACCGGCGAACGGCTCGGAGCCCACCACCCAACCGGCGAGGCCAGTCGGTTGCTCGATGAAGCCATCGAGCCACAACCCCTTCTCCAACAGCTGCGTCGCGGGCGTCTCGGCGGGCAACTTGAGCTCGAAGCGGCTCTCTTTGCCTTTACCATCGATCAACGACAAGAAGCCGGACGCGCCGAGCCGAGGCGGAACGATCACCGCCACGCGGCCGTCGGAAAGCGCTACCACGCGCTCCACCCCGAGATCGCCGCGGACGTGGATCTCTCTGAAATTTTCGGAGCTCGTCGCCAAGCAGTAGACGCCCGGCGCGTTCGACGCGGGCTCCCCCGAGCAAGCGCCACGAATCACCAGCGCGCCGTTACCGCTGGACGCCACGTAGCGTGCGCCGGAGAAACTACGCACCCGCTGCATGGCGAAGGGCGGCGTAAACGCGTACAGCGTCGTGTGGCTCGTGCCGTCGCTGCACGAGAAGCCGAAGCCGCGACCGAAGGGCAGCGCGCTGCAATCACCGCTACCCGGATAAGCGTGCTCGTCCGAGTCGAGCAACTTTCCGTCCGTGGCCCGTACGCGGAGCAGCCGCCCAGCACTGGCGACCACGAGCGAGCCATCAGCCGCGCGAAAGCCGCGCAAGACAGCGAGCTTGAGCACGTTGCGCCCGACGCGATCCGCGACCGCGCGTGCTTCACCGGACAGCCCGCTCTTGCCGCGCAACGCGCGAGCGACCGCGTTCTCACGGGGCGCCCCGCCCGCAATTGCCGGCTGATCGCGGCGCGTGAACGTGCCGTTGCGATCCAAATCGAGCACGCCGTCCGGGCTGGTCAGGCGCAACACGCCGTCACGCGCCTCGATGTTCGTCGCGGCCTGGCCGAGGGGGTGCCAGGATTCGCCCGCGTCGAACGTGACCAAAGCGCCGCGGAAAGGCACTTCGACCGCGCCGAACCATGCGTCCACGAAGGCGAGCTTGGAGTACGCCGGCGAGGGCGGCAGGCTGCCCACGGAAACGGCCGCGCCGCGCTCGGCGTCGAGCGCGACGAAGCGATCCGGACGGCGTGACGACACGTACAAGCGATCGAACCCCGCCGTGACCTGCTCCGCCTCGAAGTCCAAACGCGCAAACGGCTCGAGCTGACCCGTAAAAGTCTGACTGCGAAAAAACAGCGTGGTGCCGGAAGCGAGCACATAAAACAAGTACCCGCCGCCCAAGCGAGACGGCAGCTCTAGCGACTGTACGGCACGCGCAGCGGGCAGGTATTGATCGGCGAGCTCGATCGCACCGCCCGGGCGAGAGAGCAGGCGCAAGCCATGAGCGATCAGTCGTTCACTGCCGTCGCGATCCTGACCCGCGCTGAGCGTCGCACTACCTTCGAGCGGCGGGAACAGCCGGGGCGCGTCGTCGTCCGGACGCACGCCGATGGGGCTCGCGCTCACCGCGAGGCTGGGCAACGACGAGCCGGTGGGCTTGGCCGCGCGCTCCGCCGCGGGCCCATGCGCGATCAGGCCCTTCCCTGCGCAGCCGCTGAGCGAGCCACTCGAGACGGTCGTGATTGCACCGGCCAGAAGCCAGAAATAGCGCGCCGAAAGGGCCATCCTTTTTAGCGTAGCGCCTCGGCGGGGGCCCGCGTAGTGGTAAGCCCAAATGAGCGAAACGCGGCGTCCGACCTCGCCTTTGGCCGAAGAGATCCTCGGCCTGTACTTCCCGGTGCTCGACCACGGCTTCGTGTCGCTCGTCGACTACATGGGCACCGACGAATCCATCGAGCGCGCCGCGCGCGTCAGCTACGGCTACGGCACGCGGCAGACCAGCCAGACTCGCGGGCTCTTACGTTACCTGCGGCGTCACATGCACACCACGCCAAGCGAGATGATCGAGTTCAAGTTCCATTGCTCGATGCCGATGTTCATCGCACGGCAATGGATCCGCCATCGCTCGGCCAACGTGAACGAATACAGCGGCCGCTACTCGCTGATGCCGATGCTGTTCCACACGCCCACCGCGGATCAGCTGCAGACCCAGAGTAAGCAGAACAACCAGGGCCGCAGCGGAACCACCGTCGAAGCGGCCAAGTACGAAGAAGCCGTCCGGCGCTGGAACGAGATCCGCGAAAAGAGCCGCCAAGCCTACGAGTGGATGATGCTCGAAGACATGGCTCGGGAGCTGGCGCGCATCGATCTTCCGCTCTCTACTTACACTCAGTGGTACTGGAAGATCGATCTGCACAACCTGCTGCACTTCTTGAAGCTGCGCGTGGACAGCCACGCGCAGTGGGAAATCCAGGAGTACGGGCGGGTGATGGCGGGCATGCTCAAGCGCGTTGCTCCGCTCAGCTACGAAGCTTGGATCGACTACGACGTGTGCGGTGACCGCGTGAGCCGCATGGAGCTCGATACCTTGCGCAAGCTAGTGAGCGCCGAGGGCGACGGGCTGCGCGCGCGAGACGGCGTGACCTTGGACGCGGCCGCGCTTGCCGAAGGCGGCCTGGCCAAACGTGAAGCGGCGGAGCTTTTGGCCAAGCTACAGTCGAAGCCGGTGCCGGATTTCGAGCTCGACTTGAGCAAGGCAAGCTCCGCCGAGGTGTTCGCGGAGCGCTTCGCGCAAGCCGTGCCCAAGGTCGACAAGAAGCCTCTCGCTTGACGCTACTTCATCGGTGATTAGTTAGCAGCTCGTCAAAATTCCAGCTTGCGCACGAAAGACGAGGGGAAGGCGCTTCCTATTGGGATCGAGCCCTTCCCGCCGGCAGGTTCTCAAGAGCCGCTGGCCCAAAGAAATGGATCGGAACGAGCACGCCTCTGGCACTGCGGACGAACGCGCATCACTCGCCTGGGCAGACCCGGCGGCTTTCGAGTGGTTCACTTCTGCGATCGAGCGACGGCCGAACACAGCGGACAAGCGGCGCTCGCGTGCGGCGCATCACGACGATGCAGATCCAAGATCGCGCGCGACACGGTAGCCAGCTCACGGCGCACTTCTCGACGCTTACCCGCGACACGCGGAATCGCCATCTGATCATAAGCCGTCGTTTGATGGCGCAGCCAGGCGATGACCGCGGACTCGGCGCGGCGCTCGATCGGAATGCGCTCGGTGCGGGCCACGGTGCCGCTGCCAACGGGCGTGGCGTGCTCCGTCACGCGCCGTGCGATCGTCCGTGCGAGCTCTTCGAAGCGCGGCGCAAAGCGCAAGAAGCCGAGCACTTCGACCTCGAACGAAACGACGTAAGCCGCTTGCTCGTGCTCACGACGCGCGCCGGCCGCGGCACGCTTCTTCGCGTAGGCTGGCGTGCTGCGCTCGGCGTCGAGCGCCGATTTCGCCGCCTCGATCTGGGCGCTCGGCGCCCACAGACCCTTCGAGAACGCCTTACGTCCGCGCTTCTCGATGATCGCCCAAGACGGACCCAAGGCTTTCACGCGCCGAGTGAGGCCGGCGTCACCGGGCGGCAGACAAATCCAGCCAGGCGGCGCCGCATGCCGCGCGCCATCTGGCGCGACGAACACTCGCGGATCCGCGGTGGGTGCCAGAACCAAAGCCGTCTCGCGCGTCATCAGGCCGCGCGTAACACCGAGGTCCGGCCATGCCAAGGCGGATCGCGACGTTGCCGCTGGCGCGGCACGCGCTCGAGTCTTATACAGTAAGCCATCCGAATGGCCTCGCCTGCCAAGACCCTCGAACCCGATCTGAGCACGCTCGACCTCGACGAGGAGATTCGTCGCCTGAAGCGCGAGCGCAACGCGGTCATCCTCGCTCACTACTATCAAGAGAGCGAAATCCAAGACCTGGCGGACGTGATTGGGGATTCGCTACAGTTGGCCCAAGCCGCACAGAAAACCACGGCTGACGTGATTCTGTTTGCCGGCGTGCACTTCATGGCGGAGACGGCCAAGATCCTGAACCCCGAGCGCATCGTGCTCGTGCCGGACATGAAGGCGGGCTGCTCGCTGTCCGACGGCTGCCCCGTGGATCGATTCAAGGCTTGGAAAGCGCGCCACCCGGGCTCGGTCGTGGTCAGCTACATCAACTGCTCGGCCGCCGTGAAGGCCGAGAGTGACTACATCGTCACCTCCAGTAACGCAGTGAAGATCGTCAATTCGCTGCCGCGCGATCAGAAGGTGCTCTTCGCGCCGGACAAAAACTTGGGCCGCTGGGTCGCAAAGCAAACCGGGCGTGATGACTTGGTGCTCTGGCAGGGCAGCTGCATCGTTCACGAAACCTTCAGCCTGCGAAAGCTAGAGGACATTCGCGTCGCGCATCCCGAAGCCAAGGTGATTGCGCACCCGGAGTGCGAAGAGCCGCTGCTAGACCGAGCTGATTTCATCGGCTCCACCGCCGCGCTGCTCCGTTACGTCGAGAACGACAACGCCAAGGAGTTCATCGTCGTTACCGAGTCCGGCATTTTGCACCAGATGCAAAAGCGCGCGCCCAACAAGCTTCTGATCCCCGCGCCGCCGCTCGCCAACTGCGCCTGCAACGAGTGCCCGTTCATGCGCCTGAATACGCCGGAGAAGGTGTACCTCGCGCTGCGCGATCTCGAACCGCGCTTGGAGATGGCCGAAGAGCTGCGCGCTCGGGCTCAGATCCCGATCGACCGCATGCTTGCGCTGAGCTGAGCTGCGGAGCTCGCCCGAGTGGGTTCTCCTACTGCTTCTTCGGGATGCCTTGCCCCGGCATGCGGCCATAGGCTTGATTGGCGAGCGCCATGAGCTCCCCGCACTCTTTCAAATCGAGGTTCTGCATCTCGAACGGATCGCGCGCCACGTCATGGCACTTCCAGCCGGTGTCCCAGGCGCGTGACTCGAGCTTCATGTTCTTCTGCATGATGCCCCAATTCTCGAACGCGCAGCTCCACACACCCGCGCAGTTGGTCATCAGCAACGGCTGATCACTGACGGGCGGCCGAAGCAAGCTGTGCCCGAAAAGACGCGCGGTGTACTCGGCGATCTTCGGATCCTTGCCGATGCCCAAGAGGTCCAAGATCGTGGGCGCGAGATCGACGTGAAATAGGTACGCGCCGCGTTTGGCATTGAGCGCTGCGAGCTCGGCATCCGTGAGCGTTCCGGGCGGCGCGTCGATCCACGCGGGCACGTGAATCTCCTCGTCGAAGATGCTGAACGTGTGGCCCATCTGATTGTGCTCGCGGAAGGCCTCGGCGTGATCGCTCGTGTATACGATGACCGTGTGCTTGCCCGCTTCGGTGGAGCGCACGTGAGCAAGCAGCTTCGCCAGGTGCTGGTCCTGCTGGTAGACCGAGTTCTGATAGTAGTTCTTGAAGTAGGGGTTGTCTTCCGGCGCTTTGCTTGTGGTCGCAGGCTGGAACGGTTGCGGCCCGTTGGGATCGACGTAGTACGGGTAGTGCACGTTGGAGAGCTGCACCACGGCCAGGAACGGCTCACGCAGCGATCCGAACTCGCGGCTCACGCGATCCGCGAGCAAGCCCTCGGGCGCGCCCATGTCCAAGTCGGACGTGGGCTCCATGTCCGTGGCGCTCACGAACTTGCTCACGCCCAGGTTCTTCACCCACAGCCGCGCGTTGCCGAACAACATGTTTTGGCTGGTCCAAAATGCGGTGTCGAACCCAGCGGCCTTCGCGTAATCGAAGATCAGCGGCCAAGTGTGCAAGTTGTCGCGCGACTCGGTGGGGCCGAGGCCCGACCAGAGCACGGCCAGCGACACGGCCGTGGTCGAGTCCATCGAACGCATTTGCGGAAAGCCGATGCGCTCAGGGAACATCAGGTTGGTGGCTTCGGTCCGCCGGCAATCGGGCTCGTAGTCGATGCACGTGGCGTCGGCGCGCACGCTCTCCAAAATCACGAACAGCACGTTGCGCTTTGGCGTCGGCACCGGTTGCAGCGCGGGCACGGGCATCGACTGCCGCGCGCGCGGGCGCATCTGATTGGACTGCTCGGTAAAGCCGAGCTGAGTGCTGATCAGGCCACCCACCGCGTTCAGGTACAAGACGTCCGGCGGCGCCGCCTGCAAGTGTCGGTGCTGGGCAGGAACGAAGAAGCTCGCGATCAGTAGCAGCGGCGCCAAGTAGCCGGTGACGCAGGCGCGCCAGCGGCTGGGCCGTAGCCAACGCCGCGCCATCCAGACCACTGCCAGCGCAACGAACAGCGGCGGCAACTTGGCGCGCAAGTAGTTGCCGAAGTCGGCCAGCAGTTGATTGATCACGCTGTCCTTGAAGTTCGTGGCGAACAGCGAGACGTCGAGGTTCAAATAGGCGTTGTATTGACTGTAGAAGTAGGTCTGCCCGCCGACGGTGAACGTGAAACCGATCACGAACAGCACCGCTGCCACCCAGCGCCAGCGGCCCTGACGCCGCGCAGCAGCGTGCAAGAGCGCGGTCCACACCAAAAGCCCTTCGATCAACGAGGCGAGGTACAAACCCTGGTGGGTTCGGTCGAGACTGGCCAAGCGCGCGCTGCGCCGCGCGAAGTCCATCCCCAGCACCACTGCGGTCGGCACGAGCAAGAGCAACGGCGCGCACAGGCGCCGGAGCTGGGCGATTCGCCGCAAGCGCGCGAAACGATTGGCGACCAGCGAAGAGACGGGCAGCGTCGCTGATTCGAGCTCGGTTTTGGGGACTCCCTGCACGGCGAGCGGCGCAGTGTAGTCCAATCAGAGCAAGACCCACACATCTTTGGATCTTCTGGCCGACCCGCCGCGCGCGCTCAAGTCTCGGGCCAAACGTCCGTTCTGTCTCGGCATGGGATCGCTGCGACTCGTAAAATTGACCTCGACTCTGCTTTTGGGCGTCCTGGTCGCCACGGCCTGTAAACAGCCGGCGGCGGCAGTGACACCCGAAAAAGAGGTCCGCCCCCACAAGGCGAAAGAGGGCAAGGCGCACGCGGAAGCCAAAGCCAGCGAAGACGGTAAGGGCGAGCAAAAGAGCGACGAGACGCCCCAAAAGTACACGGTGCCGTTCGCCTGGGAGACGTCCAAAGCAGAGCCCCTGGCGTTGACACGCGCGTTCCTCAAGGAGTCCTTCGAGGACAACAAAACGTACATGGAGCACGGGCCCAAGTTCTTCTCGGCCTTTGCCGATGCCGAGCTGCCCCGGGCGACCGTCGTGACCTGCTCGGACTCACGCGTGCAGCCGCAGGCCTGGGACGAAACCAGCGAGAACGACGACTACACGATCCGCAACTTCGGCAACACGTTGGCCGGCGACGAAGGCTCGGTGGAGTACGGCATCGAGCAATTGCACACGCCGCTCTTGTTGATCGTAGGGCACACGGGCTGCGGCGCCGTGAAAGCCGCCAGCGGCGACACGTCGAAGCTGAGCAAGGGCATGCAGGCGCAGCTCAAAGGCATGCAGATCCCGCGCGCGGCCGCCGGCAAGAACGAGAACCAACAGTGGGCCGACGGCGTGGTCGCCAACGTGCACAATCAGGTCACGAGCGCGCTGAAGAAGTACGGCAAGCGTGTCCAGAGCGGCTCGCTCACGGTCGTCGGCGCGGTCTTCGACTTCCGCGACGACCTGGGCCAAGGCCCCGGCAAATTCGTGATCGTCGACGTCAACGGCAATGGCGAGGCCGAGCGTATGGACGCGTTCATGGCCGCCATCAACGAGAGCGAGAAAAAGGGCGCGAAGAAATCCGGCAAGCGCGAGCTAGCGTCACCGGAAGAAGCCGTTCACTCCTTGTCTCAAGTGCAGGGCATCATCACTCGCGAGGTCGCTTCCGCGTCCAACGATTCACCCGCGGGCCGCGAGCACGCTCACGAGTGACGCCGTGACCGGGCTCAGCCCGGGTTGCCGAGTAGCAGCGAAGTCAGTAAATAGTTGGCGATCAAGAGCGAAACCGCGCTGTGCACGACGGCTTGCGTGGTGGCTTGCCCCACGCCGCGCGCGCCACCCGCCGCGTAGAAGCCGCGCGTGCAAGAGATGGCCGAAATCAAGAAGCCGAACACGGCGGACTTGATGAGCCCCATCGTCACGTCGCTCGTGTGCAGCAGTTTCTCGATGTTGTTGATGAAGATGCCCGGGTCGACGCCGAGCCACTGCACGGCCACGAGCCACGCACCGGCCATGCCCACGCACGTGTAGAGCACGCACAACAGCGGCACCATGAGCACAGCCGCGAGCAGGCGCGGCGAGAGCAAATATTGAACGGGGCTCACGGCCATGGTGACCAGCGCGTCCACCTGCTCCGTGACCCGCATGTTGCCGAGCTCCGCGGCGATCGCGCTGCCAGCGCGCGCAGCGACCATCAGCCCCGTGAAGACCGGCGCGATCTCGTTGGTCAGCGATTTGGCGACGATGAAGCCCACGATGCCTTCGGCGCCGAAGGCACGCAGACTGCTCGTGGTTTGCAGTGCGAGCACCATGCCGCTGAACACGCCGGTCAGCGCCACGATGAACACCGACTGCACACCGATGAATTCCATGGCGTTCAGCAGCTGACCGAAGCGGTACGGCGGGCGAATCAGCCAAGTCACGGTCTCGGCAGTGAGCGCGATCACCGAGCCGACGGCCTCGAGCAAGGAGATGACCGGGTCGAGCACCGCTGTCCAAGGGCTCTTCGCCCCTTCATCGGACAATTCGGTGTCGGCCACGTTCAACCCTTAGCACCGAGCTCGCCGAGGATCGCCCGTGAACGACGCCCCGTGGCAGAAATGGTGGCCCGCCGCGGATCGAGCGCGAGCGTGAGCAGCAGCGCGTCGCCACCGAGCTGCTCGAGGTACGGCTGTCCCCACTCCACGAGCAGGATGCGCCCGTCGTCACGCTGCGCGTCGAGGCCGAGCTCACGGACTTGCTCGGGGCCATTGAGGCGATACAGGTCCGCATGTGAGAGCGGCGGCTGGGTATCGTGCTCGTGCACCAGGGTGAAGGTGGGGCTTGCCACGCGTTGCGACTGTGGCAAACCGAGCGCTCGACACAGCGCTCGCACGAAGAACGTCTTCCCTGAACCGAGCGGCCCGGTGAGGATGACCAAATCACTCGCGGCGAGCGTGGGCGCCACGAGTTGCGCGAGCTTCTGGGTCGCGCGGCGGGTGGGGAGTTCGAAATGCAGATCCGCGACAGTCACGGCTTCTTTCTCGCGTAGGTTGAGGGGGAAACGACGGTCAGGGTGCGGCGTAGCACGCGCGCCTCGGAGAAGCCGCGTTCGTCGCTGGTCCACAGGGTGGCACGGGCGGTACCCAGCGCGCGCTCGGCGCGAGCATGCAGCTCGCGCACGACTCGGCCATTGTCCTCGCGGCGGTCCGGAAAGCCCACCAATGCTTCTTTGGCCAGCTGAGCGGCGTCGTGACCCAGGGCCTCGTACCATTCCAAAGGGGGTAGCGCGGGGTTGTCCGCGAAGTCTAGGCGAACTGCGGCCGGAAAGCTGCCAGCACCGAGCGCGAACCGCCCGGGCGGCGCGTCGCTCGCATACACGAAGTCCGCGGCCTCGAGCCCCAGCGCAAGCTCGGGCATGAACGCCGCGGCGCGCAGCTCGCGCACCACGTCGCTCGCGCAGGCGGCAGGCCCCAGGATCAGCAGCGCGGCCACGCGGTCCTGACGCCACTGCTGGACGGAGAAGCGTGAGCTGCCGGCGTTCAGCGTGGGCACGTCGCACGCCTCGCCCAGGCGACCCACACGGCCGATGCGCAGCAAGCCGCGTCGCGACAGCTCGGCGTCGATCGCCGCTTGCTCGTCGCTCGAGCTCTCGCCGAGCACGAACACGTGCCGAAACGGGCCCACCACGGTCTCGGGCGGCTGCGTCAGGATCACGGCGATCGCGTTTTCTTCCGCGAACAGCGCCGCGGCATCGGCAGAAGAGCCGTCTACACCGGCGACCAAGAGCGCTGCGCCTTCCGCGGCGAGCTCGCGCAACGCTTCGACCGTGCCGGTGCCGGTGCCGCCATCGTCTTGCGAGATCAGGTGCACGGCGCCCGGATCATTCATGGTACTGGGCGAGCCCAAGCCGCGCGCGAGGCCCGCGGCGAGGCTCGCCGAGCGCCGCCGTGTCTCGGAGTTGGCGAGCGAAAGCGCCACGCCCAGCGAACGGCCCGAGATCAGCGGGACGCTCTGTCCGCCCCCGGCGATGTCGACGAGGGCCGAGCCGCTGGCGCTCGCGCGCAGTTGAGCCGGAGCCGTGTCGAGCAGATCGCGGGCCAGCGAAGCGTCTTTTTCGCGCACGGCGATCGAGACCAAACGCTCGCGCAGCATGCGGCGTAGCCACGCGCGCGCCTGGGAAATCGCGCCTTCATCGGCTTCGACGTGATCGAGGCTCTGCAGGCTCTCGACGAGGCCCGCCTTCGACGCCGCTTGAAACTGCTGGCGCACCACCTCTTGCAAGCTGCTTTGCGCTTCGAGCGGCGCTTCGGCGAGTAGCTCCTCAGCCGCAGTCAAGGCGTGCGCATAGCGATGCGCCGCCGTCGCCGCGCGCAATCGGATCTCGCTGTACACGAGCCGCTCGTCGGGATCGACGATTTTACCCGCCAGCGGATCGAGCACGCTCCACGAGGCCTCCGGCTTACCGTCGCGCAGCAGCGTGAACGCTTCGGCAACGCGTGAAAAATCGTGCACCGAGCCGTTGTGCTCGCGGACTTGAGCGAGCAAGACGCGCGCGTCGAGCAGCGCGCCGCGACTCGCGCAATCGAACGCGATGAGCACCCGTACCATGTCGCTCTGCTCGTCCGTCGGGAAGCGCAAGAGGAACGAGCGCAGCTCGGGCTCGAGCTTGCGGCGCTCGACGCCACTGCCGGCGAACCAAGCGGCGCGCAGCGCGCGAAATGAGCTTTGCGAGTCAGCGCTTGCGGCGAGCGTCGCTTCCGGCCGATCAGCGCCGCCACGTGACCCGCGACACCCGCCGAGCAACGCGAGCAGCGACCCGCCGCCGAGAACAGCAGCCCCGAGCAGACGCCCCGCGCGCGTCGAAAGTGAAGATAACCGGTGGGCCTTTGGCATATGCTGCGCTCGTGCCTGCAAAGGGTGATGCGCGCCCCGCGCGCCAGTCAAGCTGGCTCGGCGCCCTCCTCGGGGCAGAGCTCGAGCGCCTTCGGAACTACGTTCGAATCAGCTTTGCGGGCTTCGTGCTGATCCATTCGCTGGTTCAAGCATACCGCGCGGGCACTTCGGGCGCCGTGCCGCAGCCGGGGCTCGAGGCCGAGCCTTGGCTCGTGGCGATCCTGCTGCTCGCGGTCTGGCTCCCGTTCCTCGTTTTTGCGGGCAGCGAGCTGTGGGCGCTCGGGCAAGCTCGCACGACCGAGCTGACTCAGCGGCCAGCTCTGGCGCAGCAGAAGGCGCTGGCGAAAATCGAGCCGCTGGCGCTGCTGGTCGTGCTCGCGTTCGTCGCGCTACACTCGGCGGAGCTGGTCTGGCCGCTGCTCTCCGATCGCCTGCTCGCGGAGGACGTGCGGCCCGAGCTCGTTGCTCTCCTTTCGAGCACGCAGAGTGGCCTTCCCTTGCAAGCCATCGGCGCGCTGTGCGCGGTGGGCGCGGCGGCCTTCTATGCGCTGCGGCAAATGCAGAAGGCGTTTCCAGACGCCAGTCCGGCGTTGGCTCGCTTCCTGGTTGCCCTGGGAGTGACCAGTTACCTGCTCGGCAGCTACGCGGTGATCCGCTGCGCCTCGGGCTCGCTGCTGCCCTAAGGCCCTTGGCCCGAGTTCGCTTGCGCGAGCGTACATGCTAAAGGGCCGCCCATGCCGCGCTGCTACCTTTTGACCCTGGCCAGCTCCTCGAGCCTCGATCAACAGTCGAACAATGTCTCGTTGTTCAACATGGTGGAGCAGATCAACTTGCCGCGCGGAGTCGAGCCGCCCCCGGGCGCGCTGCTGCCCATCGAGCTGCACGCTTATTTCCAGCTCGAACCGGCGGAGCTGAACCAGCGCTTCGAGCTGCGCTTCGTGCTCGTGGCCAGCAGTGGTCTCGAAACTTCCACTGACGCCTATCCCCACAAGTCGGCGACGCTCCGCTACCGGACCCGGACCATGGGCATGCCCGTGCCGCCGATCGCGGACAACTACCAGGTGCGCGTGGACATTCGCGCCGTCGGCAGCGAGCATTGGTCGCGAGATCCACTCGCCTGGCCGCTGATCGTGGCACTCGCCGAAGCACGCCCCGCCGTGACTCACTGACGAGTAGCGTCAGTTACAGCCGCAGCTCGTTTGCGCAGTGACCGCGCAGGTGAGCAGCGAGAACACGCGCTTCATCGACGCTCCACCGAGGCCACCGAATTGGTCGATCACGGGTTGGCACGTCGTGGGCGAGTAACAGGAAATCCCGTTGCAACCCGTTTGCTGAGCGCACGCAAAAATGAAGGTGCAACCGAGATCCGAGAAGCAGCCCTCGATGGCCGGCGCGCACGTCTTACACTGACATTCGGCGCAAGTGCTGCCTCCGAGCACCGAGCACAGCTCGCCGATGCCGCCCGTTCCCGCATCACCACCGATTGCACCGAAGCCCGCAAAACCACCCGCTGGCGCACCCGCAAACGGAGCGCCGCCCGCTGGCGCACCCGCAAACGGAGCGCCGCCGTGGGGCGCGCCTGCTGCGCCGCCGGTGCCAAAGCCGCCTGCCGGGGCACCGCCAAACGGCGCACCCGCGGCCGGCGCACCACCAGCGGGGATCGGGAGCGAGCCTCCGAAACCGAAGCCCGCCGTTGGAGCTCCACCGGAAGGGGCGCCTCCACCAGGAGTCAGGTGCACCCCGCCAGAACCGCTGTAGCCAGGGTCCCCTGCGGCACCGCCCGCGTTCTGACCGCCAAGCTCATCCTCGAGCGTCGAGGTCCGAGCCCCACAACCAATCAGCAAGGTGAGGCAGGCGCAAAGCAAGAGTCTCCCGTGTCCCCGATTCATCGTCACTTGCACTCTACGCGCTTTCGCAGCTCACGCCACCAACTCATGGCATTGTCGCCACACCTTCGCCCACACATTTGCGCACTCACGTGTGACGTGAAGCTCGGCACCTAACTCCCCAACATCACCCGAACTTCCCGAGGGTTCTGCGGAAATCTCCCGGATCGCCGGGAAATAATGGCTGTTGCGGGAGATCGTTTTGGGATAACCGGGAAACAGCCGAGGGAAGTGCGCGAGCGTCAACGCTCCGCGCCGCTCTCTGGACGAGAGGGAGCTCAGATGTCCGCCGCGAGCCAACTAGACGACAGTGCACCCGACGCACCCGGCGATGCCGAAGAGCGCGGCCCGGTCTCCGAATCATCGCGCCCGACCGAGCCCCGCTCCTGGTCGGTGCCTGCGCCGCCCGTTCCGCCGATGCGTGATCGATTGAGCACGCACGAGCTCGAGGAGCTGGACGAGCTCGGTGCGGACGCGCACTTCGACTTTCACGACACAATTCCAGCACCACCGTGGCTAGACGAGCTCGACGAGGCTGACTACGAGCTGCAACCGTAGCCACCCCTGCCTGCGCGCTGATCCGCGGCTGTACGAGCCGGGGAGCAATGTTAGCGTCCGCCGAGTGGAGGTTACGCCGTTGTCGATCCGCATCCCCGTCTCTGTTCGCTCGTTGTTCGTTCTCACCCTGGCCGTGATTGGGTTCACCGTCAGTAGCGCCGCGCATGCGGCAGGCCGCGTGGAGTGGAAGGCCAAGACCTTCAAAGAGCGCGATGACAAGGCCTGGCGGCTCGAGGTCGCTATCTACCTGCCCAAGGCACCGGACGTGCCGCACGTGCCCATGAAGTTCGAGTTCCAGCCCGAGGTCTACTACGAGCGCGACATGGTCGACGGCGACAAGGTCGTCGAACACAAAGTACCGCTCGAGAATCACCAAGCGATCATCGAGAGCGTGGACGTCGGCTTCTTGGACTCGGGCAGCGGCAAGATCGAACCGCGCACCCGCTTCAGCTTCAAGCTCACGCGCGCCCATGGCTACGAAGCCGGCGAGTACAAGGTGTCGATCCACGACGGCCGCAATGACCAATCCGTGGGAACGCCCGTGACCTTGGTTTTCGAGGGCGAAAACGAGATCATCGACCGCCGCGCCATGGTCTTCAGCGGGGGCGACAAGAAGAAGAAAGACACGGCGAAGAAAGACGACGCCAAGAGCGACGAGAAGAGCGGGGACGACGAGAAGAAAGCAGCGGAAGACAAGCCCGCTTCCGAGGACACTTCGGCTCCCGTCGCGGACACGGACAAGAAGGATGCGCCCGCCGACGAGCCGCAAACCATCAAAGAGAAGCCCGGCGGTTGCGGTTGTCGCCTCGCCGACAACGGGACCAGCGGCTCTGCCGGCCTGAGCTTCGCCGCGCTGGCTCTGGGCAGCATCGTGCTACGCCGGCGCAAGCGCGCGGCTTGAGCTACTCCGAAACGATGCGAACGCGCTCGGCGATGCGTGCCACGCCGAGCGCGAACGTCGCTTCCTCCGTGATCAGGCTCAGCACCAGGTGAGCGCCGTCGAGGAAGTCGTAGAACCAACCGGGCTGAGCGAGCACGCCGTCATCTTCGAGTAAGCCGAGCACCCACTCGGTCTCGCCGCGCAGCGCCGGTAAACGCACCGTCGCGTACCAGCCACCCTCGAGGAACAACGGCGCGGCCGCCGAACCGCGCAAAGCGCGCTGCAACACGGCGAGGTTCTGCGCGATACGCGCGCACAACGCGCGCTGCACCGGCGCGCGCGCCTCCAAGATCTCGGGCAGCGCCTGCTGCACCGGAGTGTTCGGAGACAGAAAGGTGTCGGCGATCAGCTCGAGCCGCGGCAGCGCCTGTGCAAGCTCCGAGCTCGGTCCGGCGATGCACGTCCAAGCCAGCTTCATTTGCGGGAGGGCGGCGAGCTTCGACAAGCCGCCGAGCGCAAAACACAGCGCGCCCTGCGCCGCGAGCACCGACTCCGCCCGGCGCGGATCGGGACCAAGCGCGAAGCTCGAGAACACCTCGTCCGAAATGAGCGGCAGGCCGAAGCGGCTCAGCACCTCGAGCTCGTCCTGCTTGAGGAACGAGCCGGTGGGGTTATTCGGATTCACGACCACGATCGCGCGAGTGCGAGGGCTGAGCGCGCGACGCAGCGAATCGAAGTCGATGTGCCACGCGCCGTCGTAGGCGAGCGCGTAGCTCGTTGCAGCGACGTGCTCGAGCCGGGCTAGGTGCTCGAACAACGGGTAGCTCGGACGCGGGATCAACACCTCGTCCCCCGGATCGCAGAGCAACTTGAACAGGAATGCGTACGCTTCACTGGTGCTCGAGGTGAGTAAGATCCGAGCCTCGGGAACGTCGAAGCCCGCCTCGCACATGAGCCCTCGCACCGCCTGACGCGCGCTGGGCAGGCCGAACGACTCGGGCTCGTAGGTCAGTGCTCGCGGGTCGGCCAGCGACTGCAGCAAGCGCCCTTCGGCGTAGGGCAAACCAGTGACGGTTGGGTTCGACTGCGTGAGGTCGCACACCGGCAGCCCGGCCGCGCGCCGGGCGCGCAGCGCCCGTGTCAGCGCATTGGGCTCGGAATCATGCAGGGTACGCGCGGAAAACATGCGGCTTTCTCCGTCGCGAGCTTAGGGCCCGCGAATGGCCAAGTCGATCGCTCTCGCGGCCGACGCATCCGGCTGGCTACGTTGCGGTTCAGTTACATACCAGTAGTATCGGCCTTCTTCGCGCCTCGCCAGCGGGGCGCCTCGACCGCGATCATCGACCGACTTGGCCATTCGCAGGCCCTTAGCGCAACGCCTGGCATGCCTCGATCTGGTCCGAACGCGCGCGCTCGAAATGTGCTCGAATATGGGCATGGCGCTGGATCAAGAATGGCCGAACTTCGACGGAGTCCCCGACGACGACTCGCTCACTGCGGCGCGCCCGCGAGGGCAAAAGCTGGCTCGCTACGTGTGGTGGAACGGCGACATCCGTGAGTCCGACTCACTCAACGTTCACTACTACGCCAACGCGCTGCACTACGGCACCGCGGTGTTCGAGGGCATTCGTTGCTATCCGACACAAAACGGCGCCGTCTTGGTTCGTTTGCGTGAGCACATCGAGCGCCTGCTCTCGTCCGCGCGCTTGTACGGCATGAAGGTTCCGTTCACTGCCGACGAGCTGACACGCGGGGCGATCGAGGTCACGCGTCGCAACGGCACGCAAAACGGCTACCTGCGGCCGCTCGCCTATTTCGGCGAAGGCCCCATCGATCTCAGGCCGAAGAAGGAGTGCCAGGTACGCGCGTTCATCGCGGTGCGCGAGCTGGGCACTTTCCTGGGTGAGGACGCGCTGCGCAACGGCGTGCGTGTCATGATCTCGAGCTGGCGAAAGTTCCATCACACCATGCTGCCGACCATGGCCAAGGCCAGCGGTCACTACGCCAACAGCGTGCTCGCAGCACACGAAGCGTTGGATCACGGCTTCGACGACGCGATCCTACTCAATCAAGATGGCACCGTGGCCAGCGCGACTGGTCAGAACGTGTTCTTCGTCAAAAGCGGGATGCTGTTCACGAACGATGAAACGTCATCCATCGTACCTGGCATCACGCGGGATTGCATCTTGGATCTGGCCCGCGAGCACCAGGTGCCGATCACGATCCGCGCGTTCACGCGCGAAGATCTGATGCGCGCGGACGAGGTTTTCTTCACGGGCACCGCCGCCGAAGTGACTCCAGTGCGCGAGCTCGACGGGACCGAGTTCAAGACCGGGAAAAAGTCGCTGGGCGCGTTTTTTCAACGCGCCTATCTGCGCGCCGTCACGGGCAAGGACGAGTCGCGCGCGAGTTGGCTGACCCGCGTCTGACCCGCTCAGCGGCTCGCGACGCCGTGCTTGGGCGAGGCCGAGTTGCCCATTTCGACCAGCTCGCTCCGGTAGATCACCGTGCCGTCGTCGGCGAGGAGGTCGCCCGTGACGTCGCCGCTGGGCACCTGGTCACTGTGCGCGACCGTCAGCGTGCCGAGCTTGTCGCCGACGCGAACTTTGTAAGTCTTGGTTTCACAGTCGAGCTCGGCCGGACCGACCAAGCAGGTCGTGTGACCGCGAGCGACCACACCGTCGTTTTCGTCGGCGGCGAAGCTCGTGCGTTCGATCATCTGATCGTAAACCGAGATCGGCACGCTGATTTCCTTCGCACCGTCGAGTTTCGCCACGCTGAACACGGCCTCCGTGCGTGGATTGAAACGAACGCGCAGCTTCGTGGTGCCCGCTTGTTCCTCGAAGGTGTAGTCGATGATCCAAAGCCCAAACTCTTGACCGACCACCTCTTCCGTCAGCGTGAGCGGCGCCTTTTGATAGCTGCCGCTGAAGCGGTGTACGGAAAAGTCGCCCACTTTGCGCGACTCGGCCGGAGCTCGCTCGCTTTCCTGGCTCTTTGCGGGAGCCGGTGGTGCGTTTTTGGCGGACAGGACCTGCGTCTGCGCGGGGGCAAACAGGCCGCAGGCCGGCAGGGCGAATTGAACGAGTGCGAGGGAGACGACTGCACAGGCTTTTGCCGCGGGCTTCATGGCCATACCCCTTTTCATGAAGCCTTTGCCTGGGCCAAGTTTGCGCGCAGCGCGCGGCGGAGCGGATATATAATCGAGCACCAATGAGCGCGGATTCCGTACAGCTCGCAGGTTTCGACCATGCGCAGCTGTACGAATTGATCGCCGGCGCGTGCGACAGCGCCGATCTGCCGGTCGTCATCACGCTCAACGACGAAGAACCGCCGCGTAACCTGTTTTTGAACCAAGGCGCGCAAAAGCTGCTCGGCTACTCGCCCGAGGAATTCCGCGCCATGCCCATCTGGCAGTGGCTCGCACCCGACCAAGTGGCACGCATTTCGGCCATGCGGGAGCACTCGGAGCAAGGAGAAGCGCTCCCCAACCCGATGGAAACGGCCGTGCTGAGTCGCTCCGGGCAGCGCATCGACGTCGAGGTGTCGCGCAGCCACCCAGTCGTGAATGGCCGGGCGCTCACCGTCGCGTTCCTTTTCGACATCAGCGCGCGCAAACGCAGTGAGCTCGCGCTCCGTCAGTCGGAAACGCGGTTCCGCTCCTTGATTGACGGTGCCCCCGATGGCATCGCCATTTTGCTCGGCCCCAACGTCGCGTTCTTGAATCCCGCCGCCGCCCGCATGCTGGGCACCACGACCGAAGACGCGCTCGGCACCCCCATCACCGATTTCCTGCACCCCGACGACGCGCAACTCGCCGCAGCGCGCATCGGTCAGCTGTACCGCACCGGGACACGCCATCCCGAGCCCGTGGAGTATCGCACTCGCTCGGCGGGCCGCGAGCTGAACCTGGAGATTTCGTCGATCCCGACGGAATATCAGGGAAAACCCGCGGTCTTGGCGTTTGCTCGTGACGTCACCGAACGCAAGGCCATCCAAGCACGCTTGGTCGAAGCGGACCGCTTGGCAGCGCTCGGCGTGTTGTCCGCGGGAATCGCTCACGAGATCAACAATCCGCTCGCCTACTTACTCTTGAACCTCGAGTACCTGTCGCGGGAGCTGCCCACGCTCGCCTACGAGCCGAACAAGCTCGATGCGCTTATGGTGCGCGTGCGCGACGCTTGTCACGGCGCCGAGCGCGTCGCGAGCATCGTGCGCGATCTGCGAACCTTCGCGCGCGCGGACGAAGGCATGCGCGGCCCGGTCGACGTGAAGGCCGCCCTCGAGTCCGCGCTCAACATCGCCAACAACGAGATCAAGCAAAAGGCGGAGCTGGTTCGTGACTACGAGCCCGTGCCCGCGGTGGACGCGAATCCGAATCGCATCGAGCAAGTGCTGCTGAACTTAATCTTGAACGCGGTTCAATCGCTGCCCGGCCCGGGAACGCCTGGTCAAGAGGTGCGCGCTCGGCTGCGCACGAGCGAAGGGCAAGTCGGGATCACCATCGAAGATACCGGTTCGGGCATTCCAGAAAGCCTACTGGGCAAGATTTTCGACCCCTTTTTCACGACCAAACCCGTCGGGGTAGGCACGGGTCTCGGCTTGCCCATTTGCCGAAGCATCGTGCGGGGGCTGGGCGGAGAGATCAGTGTGCGCAGCGTGCTCGGACAGGGTTCGGCGTTCACGGTGACCTTACCTGCGTCGAGCACGGCCTTGTCTCCCAAGGGGACCCCGCCACGTACGGCGTCCCCGCCGCCGGTGCAACGCGGCCGCCTGTTGGTCGTGGATGACGAGATCTCGGTCGCGCGCACGTTGAAGGCACTGCTGCAGAACGAGCACGACGTAGTCTTGGCGAGCAATGGCGCCGAGGCGCTGGCAGCGATCGCGAACAGCAGCGGCGACGGCTTCGACGTGATCATGTGCGACTTGATGATGCCGGGGATGAGCGGCATGGAGCTATACGAGCGCTTGAAGCAAGCGCATCCGGGGCTCGAGGCGCGCATGGTGTTCATGACCGGCGGCGTGTCGATCGAGCGCGCGCGTGAGTTCTTGGACAGCCGCGTGAATCTGACGTTCGAAAAGCCGTTCGACTTCGATCGCTTGAAACGTGCGCTGCGCCGGCTCGTCGAGGCCGCACGCAGCTCGAGCTGATGCCGAGCGCGGCCGTGGCTTTGCCTGTCCCCTCACCTCCCGCGGCTTCGGTCGCTCCGGCAGCCGCGGCCACCAGCGCCGCGCCGTTGCCGACCAAAAAAAGCGCAGAAGAAGCCGGCCGTTCGCGTCGCGCCCAAGCGCCGCCCGGAAGACCTCTTTTCTCGACAATGAGCAGCTATTCCGGGAGCGCTTCCGGGTCGTCGACCATCACCTCCGTATCGAGCTTGGTGCGGCGCATGACCTCGTTCACCAAGGCAGGGAAACGAATCGCGGCGTACGTGGCCGCTGTGGAGGCACCTACCGCCGTCGCCCAACCGATGGGACCGAGCGGACGACAGCCGAACAGATGACTGAGTCCCGGTGTCTGCACGATGGTCGCCAGCACTGCCGCAGAGGTGATGCTCGTCATCATCACCGGCCGACTGTAGCGACCAGAGACGATCGTTTGACCGAGTTGCGAGCCGACCAAAGCCAGGAGGCCAATGGTGTTGGCATTGGCGCGGGTGCCGGTGAACCGACCGATCACCCACGCGGTGCTGGCGCCCAACGTGGTCACGATGGCGCGCGAGGCGATGTCGCGGTTGAGCGCCTTGCCGAGCGACACGTCGGGACCCTCTTGGGCGAGCGACGTCATCGTCGCGCTCGTGGGCGGACGGAGCGCAATGGCCATTGCGGGCGCCACGTCGGTGAGCAAGTTCACCAGCAGCAATTGACGCGCGTTCAACGGCGGGCGCCCGTCGATTAGACCGGCGCCCAAAGTGAAGCCGATTTCGCCCAAATTTCCGCCGATCAGGATGGACACCGCGTCGCGCACGGAAGCCCACATCGCCCGGCCCTCGACCACGGCCAGCACCAAAGTCTCGATGCGTTCGTCGGTGAGCACGATGTCGGCCGCCGCGCGTGCCGCCGAAGTGCTGCCCTCGCCGATGGCGATACCGACGTTCGAAAGCCGAATCGCCGGCGCGTCGTTCGCGCCATCGCCAACCATGGCCACGACGCGGCCCGCGCGCTGCAGGGCGCGCACGACGCGCACCTTCTGCGCCGGGGTGACGCGCGCGAACACGCCGAAGCTCTTGATCCGACGATCGAGCTCGTCGTCCGTGAGCTCCGTGAGCTCCGTGCCGGTGATCACGCCGCGGCCGCCGCGCAGCAGATCCACGTCATGCGCGACGGCTTCTGCCGTGCTCGGGTGATCACCCGTGAGCATCACTACTTCCACACCCGCCGCTCGCAAATCGGCGACGGCTTGGGGCGAGGTCGCGCGAACGGGGTCGCTGAACGCGACGAAGCCGCGGAACGTGAGCGCCTCCAAGCGCGACAATTCGAGCGGCTGACCCGGCGCGAGCTCACGCTCGGATACGGCCAGCACGCGCAGCCCGCGGCGCCCGAATTCGCGAGCTTTTGCGAGCAATTCCGCGCGCAGCGCACGGTCCAGCGGAACCCGCTCGCTGCCGCGTTGCCAGGCTTCGGCATTCGGCAGGACGGCCTCGGGCGAACCCTTCACGGCGACGAGCAGGCGCTCCGTTGAATGGTAGCTCACCGCTTGGTAGGCGCGGCCGGCTTCGAACGCCAGCTCTTCCCCGCGCACTAGCGCGCTGTCACCAGCGCCCACTTGGCGCGCCTTGCCTGCGCGCCCGAGCGCGGCGTCCATCGGGTCCTGCGTGGACGGGCCGGCGCGCAGATCGGGCGCAGCGCGCAACGCGGCCGCCAGAATGCCCTTTGCGACATCCGACAGCTCGCCAATCGGGCTCGTGTCTTCTCCGTCGGAGACAAAGCTGAGCTCGACCCGCCCTTCCGTCAGGGTGCCTGTCTTGTCGATGCACAGCACGTCCACGCGACCCAGCGCCTCGATGCTGCGCGCGTTGCGCACCAGGGCCCCCTGCTTGGACAACCGATCCGCAGCCGCCAATTGTGCGGCCGTCGCCAAGAGCGGCAAGCCTTCGGGGACAGAGGCGACCGCCAAGCTCACGCCGGAGCCGACCAGATCTTCCAGCTTGCGACCGCGCAGGAGCCCCGCGCCGATCACGCCGATGCCAGCGCCGAGGGCTACCGGACCGGTAAGATTGATCAGCGACTTCATGCGCCTTTCGACGCCACCGCGGCTCGGGTCGCGCTTCGAGGCGACCGCACCGCGACGCGCCTCGGTCTCGTCACCGGTCGCGACCACGACGGCCGAAGCGCGGCCCGCGGCGAGCGCGGTGCCCTCGAACAACATCGAGCTGCGGTCTGCGACCTGAGGCTCGAACGAAGTCGCGGCGCTCTTGCGCACCGGCAGGGACTCACCCGTGAGGCTCGAGGCGTCGACCTCGAGCGACTCGGCCTCGATGATGCGACAATCCGCGGGCACCACATCCCCCGCTTCGAGCACGATCACGTCGCCGCGCACCAGGTCCGTCGCATCTACTTCGGCGACATCACTACCGCGCCGGACCAATGCGCGCCGACGCGCGACACGAGACAGCTCGCGAATGCGCCGCTCGGTGCGGAAGCGTTGCACGCCGCCGATCAGCGAGTTGAGCACGACCACACCACCGACCATCGCGGCGTCGCCGAACGAGCCCACTGCAGCCGACAGGCCCGCGCCTGCCGCGAGCATCGGCGCGAGCGGGTTGAACAGCTCGTCGGTGATGTTCTCGCCCAGCTCCGCTAGGGCCGAGCGCTGGTCGGGCGCGCGCCGACGCCGGCGCAGCGCATCCCGCTTCAAGAGCCCTTCTCGTGAAGTATCCAGCTTTTTGAGCACGCCATCGGCCTCGAGCGCGTGCCAAGGCGTGCGGTCGCGCGGCGCAGGCAGCGCGCGGCGCGCGAGCTTCATCGAGCCGCGCACGCCGTTCAACATGGACACCACCGAGGCCGCGTTCACGACCGCGATCACGCGCCGCCCGGTGAGCGGCAGCACGCCGCCCGCCGACACCAGGGCGCCCAGCGTGGCAGCGCCGAGGGCGATGTTCACGCTCTGCTTCGAGACCTGGCGCGCCACGACGCAGGAATGAATCAAGAAGCGCACGTCCGACAAGTCGTCGCGCACGATCAGGTGAGCGCCCCAGGGCGTCACCTCTCCATCGCGCATCAAGCCAATCGCGCAATCCGCCGCCGCCATGCCCGGCGAAGCGCCGGTCACGACAGCGCACACCGTGCGCCCCTCGCGCTGCAAACGGCGAATACCGCGCGCAAAGCCCTCGCCCTCGGGGATGGTGTCGTCCGCGGCGATTGCTTGCAGCACGGCTTCGTCATTGGACGCGATCACGACTCGCATTTGCGCTTCGTGGGCCGCGGCGATCAGCTCATCGATCCCGGTTTGCGGAATCAAGTCGACCTCGGCTGCGGCGATCAAGGCGCCGGCTTGCATCAGACCGAAAACCAAGCCACCGCGCGCGCCGAGCCCGGGGGTGTGGACGGCGAGCTCGGCGGGGACGGCCACGTCCAGCACGCCCAACGGAGCGAGGGTGTATTCACCGTTGCGCTTGATGTCGATCGGCCGCTCGACGTCCAGCAGCTGCTGAATCACGCGCCGCGCTTCGGCCTCGTTGCCCTCGCCAGTGACGACCAGATTGCGGATCTCGAAGCGATCGCGCGCCACGAGGTCGGCCTGCAGCACCAAGCAATCGACGCGATCGAGCTTGCGCAGTGCTTCGCTGTCGACGACTAGCGTTTGGCGCTTGGCGAGCGCGCGCCCGAGATCGGCGGCGAACGCATCACGCCCGAGGCGCGCGGGCGTGGGCAAACCACCGAACAGCGCGGCCACCGCGCGCTGCACGCTGCGCGTGGTCAAGAAGCTGACCGCGAAGCCACCCAGCGAGACGATCCAGGCGCGGTCCGCGTACTCCTCGATCGGACCGCGGGGCAACGCTCGCGGCCGTGCTTCGCGTCGCACCGCTTCGAAATCATGCTCGGTTTGGGTTTGGCACAGCTCGGTCTCGCGCTGATTCCAGACTCGGCGCCGCGCTTCGGCTTCACCGAGCAGCGACAACTTGTGCACGCCCTCGACGAACGCGCTGCCGGGCCGTTGTGCGGCGCCATACGCCAGCGCGGCAGTGACGCGCATCGTCAGATCCGCGCGCAGCGGGCCGAGCCGCTCTTCAGCAACGCGCCGCAAGCGATCGGTCGATTGCACGACCGCGACGACGGCCGCAACACCGGCGCCGACACGCGACGCGGGCAGCGGCGAGAAGCGCAAGCCGACGCCGACCACGACGCCTACGGCATCTGCCAGCAGGCCCACTTTGAGCCGCTCGACGGTCTCGCTATCTGCCGGGTGCTCCCAAACCTCGTCGCGAAAAATCGCTTCCTGCACGCCCAGGGTGCGTTCCGCCTGAGCCACGACCTCGACCAGCTCTTCGAGCGCGTACGCTTCCTCCTCGAACGACACGATGATGCGTCGCGAGTGCGGGTTGAGCTCCACCCACTCGACGCGGGACAATGCTTTGAAGCCGAGCTCGACTTGGCGCACGAAGAGCCGCAGCTCCGACGGCGATAGATCGCGAAATTCCAGGTGAGCGCGCGTGCGTCCGATCCAAGTGCGCCGGGAGCGCTCAGAGAACAGCTTCCGGAGCGAGCCGAGCAACGCGGATACTTCTTTTTTCATCAGCCCCCCGCGAACCGGTCGGTCGCGGAAATCAACTCGTGCACCGTGCCGAGCTCATAAGCGGAGTGGCCGGAGTCGGCTACGACGCGAAAATCTGCCTCTGGAAACGCGCGCGAGAGCTCCCAGGCGCTGCGCAGCGGGCACACCACGTCGTAGCGACCCTGGATGATCACGGTCGGGATGTGACGGACGCGCGTGACGTCGTCCAAGAGCTGGTTTTCGTGCGCCAAAAAGCCGCGGTTCATGAAGTAGTGGCACTCGATGCGCGCGAACGCGAGGCTGAACTCATCGCCCGCGCAGCTGCGAATGTAGTCCTCGTCTTGCAGCAAGTTGCTCGTGCTCGCTTCCCACACGCTCCAGGCGCGCGCCGCTTCCTGGCGCACGAAGGCGTTCTCCGAAGTGAGCCGGCGATGATAGGCGGCGATCAGATCACCGCGCTCGGCCAACGGAATCACGGCCAGGTACTTTTGCCAGGCGTCGGGGAAGAGCAAGCTCGTGCCGTGCTGATAGAACCACTCCAGCTCCCAACGACGCAGCAAGAAGATGCCGCGCAACACGAGCTCGGTCACGCGCGACGGGTGCGTCTCGGCGTATGCCAACGCCAGTGAGCTGCCCCAAGAGCCGCCGAACACGAGCCAGCTCTCGATGCCGAGGTGTTGCCGGAGCGCTTCGATGTCCGCGACCAGGTGCCAGGTCGTGTTGTCGACCAAGGACGCGTGCGGCTTGCTCTTGCCGCAACCGCGCTGATCGAAGAGCACGATGCGGTAGCGCTCGGGGTCGAAGAAGCGGCGTTGCTTCGGGCTCGTCCCGCCGCCGGGGCCGCCGTGCAAGAACACCGCGGGCTTGCCGCGGGGGTTGCCGGATTCCTCGAAGTACAGGGAATGTTCGGGTGATACCTCGAGGTAGCCCGCGCGATAGGGCTGGATCTCCGGGTAAAAAGTGCGCCGAGACATGGGCAGGGGCATCAGGGTACGAGGCTTACGGGCGCCTCACAAGCGTGCAGGCGTGTTCTCGGTAGGGCCTCGGTAGAGTCAGAGGCTGCCACATGATAGGTCACGCGGGTGACAGACGCGACCAGCCCGGGCAACGGCTCACACTCGTCAGCCCCGTCAGAAGACCCACAGGACCTCACCCCGTCGATCAAGGCCGCGCAGCGTGGCTTGCGCAAGGACGTGCAAGCGCTGCTCGACCGCTTACCGCAAGGTGAGCTGTTCATCCCGCTGGCACGAAACATCGAAGGTGTGAGCGACGGGCAACGCCTGGACATCGACCAGGGTGAAGTGAAGCTCGTGCCGCACATGCTGCTGGACGAGGAGGGCAATCACTATGCGGCCCTGTTCAGCCACCCGGAGCTGATGGCGCCCATGGAGCGCCAGCTCGGTTGGAAGACGGACGGCGGCGAGCTCCGGTTCTGCACGGTTCCGGCCATGTTCGCGCTGGACATGGCCCTCGAGGTCGTCGACGACGAGCACGTCTTGGGCCTGGTCTTGAACGCAGGCACGGACTACGAGCTCGCGCTCCGCCGTCCGGAGCTGGCCAGCATCACGAACGGCAAGGCCATCCCGCTCGTCGGTTACGTGGCCGCGCTCGCGCCCGACGAGGGCGAAGAGACGCTGATCGCCGAGGGCGGCGAGCCCCCGGCCCCGGCCCTGATCGCCGCGATCGAGGCTTGCCTGGCGGAGACGCCGCAAGTCGCCGGCTACGCGCTACTCCGCACCTTCAACGCCGAGCGCGACCTGGAGCCACACCCCACGCTGAAGCTCGCGACGGCAGTGCCGGAGAGCGAGCTTTCCGCGATCGCCACGAAAATGATCGACGCCATCGGCAAGCACTTGCCGCCGCCCGGCTACATCGACATCGTCTTCGACCGAATCGATGACGACGCCTGATTCGAACCCTGCCCTGTCGGAGCTCGCGAGACCAGACACCGAGGTCGTCGGCTTGGCCCCCGGCAACCAACGCCCGGATTTGGTCGCGGCCGGTCAGAAGCGGCTCAGCTGGCTGGAACGCGCGCTGATCGGCATCGTGCGCAGCAGCTTCGAGCCGGGGCTGTTCAGTCGCTTGCTGCAATACGGCCAGCGCACCATTGGTTGCGGCTGGATCCACTGGTGTACGAAGAACCTGCGCCACGTGCACGGCTACGAACGCTTGCCCGCGCTCGATCGCGATCAAAGCTACATCCTGATCGCCAATCACCGCAGCTTCTTCGATCTGTACGTGGTGTTCGGAGATTTGGTGCACCGCGGGCTGATGCATCGCATCGTGTTCCCCGTTCGGTCGAAGTTCTTCTACGATAACCCGCTCGGTCTACTCGTGAACGGGTTCATGAGCTTCTTTGCCATGTATCCGCCGCTGTTTCGCGATCGCAAGAAGGCGTTGATGAACCCGTTGGCTCTCGAAGAGCTCGCGTTCTTACTCCGGCGCGGCGGGATGTTCGCGGGCATCCACCCCGAAGGCACGCGCAAGCGCGACGAAGATCCGTACACGTTCCTGCCCGCACAACGCGGCGTGGGTAAAGTGATTCAGGACTCGCGGGTGCCGGTGATTCCCGTCTTCATCAACGGCTTGGTGAACGATCTCGGCAAACAGATGACGAGCAACTTCGACGGCACGGGCCAAGACATCTTCGTCGTCTTCGGTTCCCCGGTAGATTTCGGGGATCTCTTGGATCAGGGCAAGAGCCCGAAGGTGCACCAGGCCATCTCCGATCGCGTGATGCAAGCGGTCGCCGAGCTCGGGCAAGAAGAACGGGCTCTCCGCGCCGCGCGTTCACTCGTCGTCGAAAAATAGTGGCTCGCGCTGAGCGAGGAAGCGCTCGATGGCCGCGGCCGCGCCGGCCGGTAGCTCGAGGAAGCGCACGCCCAGGCCCGGCGAAGTATCGCTCTGCTCGTTGTACAGCCGGACCCAGCGCACTTCACCGACGATCGGGAACTCTTCTTCGCTCCCTGGCATGCGCAAGCTGAGCTCGATCTTGGAGCCCACCTTCTGCAACTTGTGAGTCGCGATGAAGAGGCCACCGGCCGACAGGTTTTCGGCGAGTCCGGCGTACAGGTTATGCTCGCTCAGCACGCTCACCTCGAGCTCGACCGAGAAGCGATCGTGCTCGCGACGGGGTTCAATCGAATCGGGTCGGGCAGGTTGTCCCACGCGAGCTTAAACGGCGCGCCCCGCGAGCAGATTAAGCTCGGCTTTGGCGCTGAAACATGCCGTCATTCGGAGCACGCCGGGCGGTCACACGGCCGTCATGGTCCTACAGCCAGGGATTGACGGCGGATCTCGCGCGCTCGGTTGTCAGCAGGCCGAATACGCGAAGTACGACATGCCCGGCGCACAACGTACACAGGAAGAACAAGCCGCGGCTCAACGGCACGCGGGCGGCCGCGAACAACGGGCTCTGGCTGCCGAACGCCCAGAAATACGTCGCCACTAAAAGCAGGACTGCTCCGGGCATCAGGTAACGCACCCCGAGACGCGCCACCTCGCTCAGCCGCACTTGATTGCTGGCGAAGCGCAACACGAGCACGCTGCCCAGCACGAGCACGGCCTTGGTCTGGAACAAAAGGGCGCCCAGCACTTGCAGCCACATGCTCGCGGCTGGGTCGGCGGCGAAACCCGGCACCCGCGGACCGCCCAGGAACACGAGCGATATCACGCCACTGGTCAGGATCAGATGGCTCCACTCCGCCAGCGTCGTGCGTCGTTTTGCGCTCGGCCGAGCAGCAGCGTCGCTGATCGCGGCAGACAGGGCGCCGGGCGCTCGCGACAGCACCGGCACCAAGCCGAGCACCAGCAGCACGAAGATGCCAAGAGCCACCGGGCTCGCAAAGGCGAACCACTGCCACGGCCAACCGCCCTGGGCAGCCAGGATGTCGTCCGAACGCAGGCTGCCCGAGAGCACGACCGAGCTTGCCATCGCCGCCAAGACCGGCGTTTGAAAAACCAGCGTCAAGAGCACGTGACGCAAGCCGCGCATGAGCGAGAATGGCCGCCCCGGCTCGCGGCCACCCAAGACCAGCGCCGTTGCGCACAGTGCCGTGAGTGAGCCCAAGAACAACACGGGCAAATCCAGCTCGCGCGCCCAAATCGTGCGGCTCATGGCCAGCAAGGTGAGCCACGCGCTATCGATGATGAACACGAAGTAAGGGAGCGGCGAGCTCGGCAGCTCGCTCAACGCGACGCGCACGAAGCCGAGGGACTTCAGATCGCCGCGCGCTCGGGACAGCGCGGACGGGCGAGCGCGCTCACGCAGCTGGGACGCCAGCCGCGCCTCGAACCACGACAACGAGCGGCCGATCGGCGACGCAAACAAGAGCAACAGCGCGACCGCGAAGCCGAGCAAGGTCGCCGCCGGGATCAGCTCCGAGGGCGAGCCAGGCTGAAAGCCGGACACATCGACGGCAAACGTCGCGGGCGTCTTTTCATCCCCGCGGCGTACCGACAAATGCGAGAGCCGCGCGCGAGGCGGCGGAATCAAGTCCGAGAGGCTCGCCAAGCGCACCCCGTCCAGCTCGAGCAAAGCATCACCGGGGAGCAGCCCGGCGCGCGCCGCTCGACCTTCGGGATCGAGGGTGTCGATCAGCAGCACATCCCGCTCTTCGGAGTGCACCACGGCCATGCCGGCGTACTGCGCGAAGCGCTCGGCTTCGGCTTCGTGCGCCTGCAACGAGAGCTTCGAGATCGAGGCCGGGTTCACGTCCAGGACGACCCCTTCGAGCATGCCGCGCACGGGCGGCGCGCCGGCCTCGCGGGCCGCAAATGAGGCCGTCGCCGCGCCGCGGAACGTGGCGTGCACCGCGTCTCCGGCACCGCAAAACTCCCGGGCCAGCTCCGCGCTCAACGTAACGGCGATCGAGTGCGGATCGCTGGCGGCGGCGGGTGCCGCGATGGTGACGTCGCGCAGCGGTGTCTGACCCGCACGAAATACATCACCGTGGAAGCTCACTTTGGCCGCGCGGCCCTCGGGGAACCCCGAGCCGTTCAAGCTCAGGCGATCGCCGACCTCCAGCGAGCGCGGGTTGAGGTCACTCACCTCGAGCAGGTTGGGCGAGTTGTCGCGTCCGTCACAAGCCGCGGCGAGGAGGACGAGCGCGAGCACGCCGAGGCGGGCGCCGAGCGCAGCAGAAGCAGAGGGACGCACCTCGTGGGCCTTAACCCGAAGGGCGCGCGCGGGACGAATAACCGGAGGCGTCTGCCAAAATTTTGGGTGGGAGCGGCGGCGTGTGCTTTAGGTGCCGCAGGCTCGAGGCAGCGGAGATCCCCATGGCGAATTTCTCGACACTTTTGACACGCATCAAGGAACTGCAGACCGAAATCCTGCGCGTGGCGCCGTACCGCGACATTAGCTTGGTGCCGAACCCGGGCGCATCGCAGGTCGCCATCGCGGCGGTCGAAGAGCGCATCTCCCACCCACTCCCGCCGTCCTACCGCCAGTTCCTGGCCCAGAACGATGGCTGGCCGCGCTTCTTCGAAGGCGCGACCCTGCTCGGCACCGCCAACCTGGGCAAGCGCATGTACGAGGACATGGCCCGCGCCGTGTTCGAGGCTGCCGAGACGCCCGTGCCGCACCTGGCTCCGCCGTCGCGCATCGAGCGTGCGCCGATCGTGCCCTTCGGCATCGATCTGCAGGGCACGACGCTGTTCGCCTTCAACCCGAACGTGACCCGCGCCGACGGCGAGTGCGAAGTCGTGGCCTGGGTGAACGAAATCGGCGTGCGCCGCGACACGTTCACGGGCTTCCTCGAGTTCGTTGCCGAGATGTGCGAGTCGGAGCTCGAGGGCTATCAGGTCCCCCGCCAAGGCCTGCGCGTCGCCTAGCGATACCAAGGGGCCAGTGTAGGCAACGCGTCCCAACAGCGCGGCCGTGCACGAAACAGCGTTGCAACCTTTGACCAACTTGACGCTATGCGCCAAGCTTGATTGGCTCAAGTTGGGTGCAACATGATCAGCGGTGAAGTTTCAGATAGCGCAGCTCCTCCATCCGTTCGCCGGATCATCAAGCGCTATTCCAACCGCAAGCTGTACGACACCAAAGGCTCGAGCTACGTCACGCTGCTCCAAATCGCGGAGATGATCCGCGAGGGTGAGGACGTGCAGATCATCGACAACGCGACGAAGGAAGACAAAACCGACGTCACGCTGGCGCTGATCATTTCCGAAGAGCTGCGCACCAAGCCGCGCGGCATCCCGCTCTCGACGCTCAAAGCCCTCATCCGCAACAAGGGCGAGCGCATCCTCACTCAATTGCGTGAAGGCCCCATCGGCAAGCTGATGCCCGTCCCCGGCAAGGAGGGAGAGGAAGGCGGCGTGCCGGGCGCGCCGGCCGTCGCGTCGGTATCATCCATTCCACCGTCCCGAGAGGAAGACGAGATGTCCCAGAGCAAGGAAGGCAAAGGCCTTCGCGCAACACTGGAACAGTGGCAGTCCACGATCGACGAGCGGATCCGCGCCGTGCTGCCGAATTTCGCAGCGTTTCGCGATCTCGAGCAAGAGGTAAAGCGCCTTTCCGAGCGGCTCGAAAGCCTCGAAAAGAACCTTGCGGGATCGTCACGCCCGCCCGAAAATCGGGAATAGCTGGGCTCGGGGCCCGGTTGCCCTAACGACACCATGAGCCGCAAAAGCAGCATCTCGGCGCGGGAATTCGAGACCGAGGCGATCGCCCAGCTGAGCGCCCTGCTCGGGGTGGCCTCGCGCCTCACCCGCAACAACGCCGACGCGCAAGACCTGGTGCAGGACACCCTGCTCAAGGCCATGCGCGCTCGCGACCAGTTCGAAGCCGGCACCAACATGCGCGCTTGGCTGCTGCGCATCCTGACCAACACGTTCATCAACCGCTACCGCCGCGGTGGCCTCGAGCGCAGCGTGCTCGATGGTCCGGACGCCGACCCGCTAGCGGACGGTTGGATCAGCGCGTCCACCATGGAGTCGATGCGCGATCCGGAGTCGCAAGCGCTGCGGCCCATGCTCGAAAAAGAGATCAAGCGCATCCTGGACGAGCTCCCGGAAGAGTTCCGCTTGGCCGTCGTGCTGTCGGATGTGGAAGAGCTCTCCTACAAAGAAATCGCAGACATCATGGGTTGCCCCATCGGCACGGTGATGTCTCGCCTGCACCGCGGCCGCCGTTTGCTCAAGGGCCGCCTCTACGAACACGCCCGCGCGCTCGGCATCGTCGGTCCCGAAGCGCTCGTCGGGGACATGTCGGTCGCGTCTGCAAGTGACACGACCGCGAAACAAGAACCGGTGGTTGATCTGGCTCAATATCGCGAAAAGCGAGTGGCACGCTCATGACCAGCACTTGTCGTCAAATCCAGCCCCTGCTCGAAGCCTACGGCGACGAAGAGCTCGCCGCCGAAAAGTCGCTCGAAGTCGAACAACACTTGGTCGATTGCACGACCTGTGGCGAGCGGCTTCGTCTGAACCATGCGCTGCACCTCAGCTTGCGTAGCGCCGTCCGCAATGCGGCCCCGGTGATGCCCTCGTTCGAAGAGCGCATCGCCGCCGCCCTGCGCGCCGAGTCGCACCGTGAAGAAGCGGTCGATGGCGCCGTCGAGCGTGAAGCCCAGCACTCGCGCATGCTCACCTGGCGCACCGTGGTGCCCGTCGCTGCTGCAGCAGCCCTCACCTTGGTTTGGGCTGGCTCCACCGCCAAGCAGCAGACCCAAGATCGCAATAGCACCTCCGTCGCCCAGCTCGACAATGCGGACCGCTTGTTGGAAGAGCTCGTCGACCATCACATGAACGCCCGCCTGCCGCAGGTCACCGAGCCCACGCTGCTCAGCCAGCTGGAGCCTGAAGTCGGCGTGCCCGTCACCTTGCCGAGCCTCAAGGCCTACGGCGCGCGTTGGGAAGGCGGCAGCGTCGTCCCCGTCAGCAACCAACACGCCGCGTCCCTCCGCTACACCCTCGGCGGCCGCCACGTCACCCTCTACGTCTACAACTCGTCCCGCGTGCCGATCGAAAGCCGCCTCAAAGCCCGCACCGTGCGCAACGAACCGGTCTACGTCGGCACCCGCCGCGGCGTCTCCATCGCCGCCACCGAGCACCGCGGCGTCGGCTACGCCCTCGCCTCCGACTTGAACGACGACGAATCCGCCGAGCTCGTCGCCGCCGTCTACTGAGCGCGTCCTGCTGGGAGCAGGGGCGCTCGCTGGTGAGGCAGCGCACCTCGCAGTACGTAGCAGCGCCTCCCTGGACGGCAACGCAGAAGACGCCTTGAGTGCCTCGAGCTAGAGCGCGGGGACCTTGGGCGCGCAGCGCGCGACGCGTGCGTCTTGAGACGTGCCGAGGCACGGGGACCGATGACGAGTTACGAGGTGCGGTGTGCGTCTTGAGAGCGCCCCCCTGCTCGAGGATAGCGCCAGGCGCGCATGAACAAAGATGCCGCGTACGGCCAATGAGAGCGGTCCGGAAGCCCCTTCGCGACAGAAAACGTAGCGTGAATTCACGCTACGTTTTCGAATGCGAACCCCGACTCGCGACGAATGCGAACCCCGACTCGCGACGAACGTGAACCTCGACTCGCGCCGCCACCACGTCAGAGCGCGCGAGTTCATTTCGTCAGTGCGCTGCCGTGTTTGCGTGGATCGGCGGCGGCGGTGACGCCGGCTTCGTCGACGGCGATCATCTGCACGGCGGTGGTGTTCTCGGGCATCTCTTTGACGATTTCGCCGCGCCATCTGAGATCGTCGAGCAGCGCGGGGGTGGCGCCGGTTTCCACGCGCAGCGTTGGGCCGGACGCGGGCACGGCGAAGCGGGGCGTGTGCGCGAGGGCGTCGGGGGAAAGGCCGAACGCGAGGCGCGTGAGTAGAAGCTGAGTGACGTTGGTCGCGATCAGTTGGCCACCGGAGCCGCCGAGGGCGAACACGACTTTGCCGTCTTTCACGACGAGCGTGGGCGTCATGCTCGAGATCGGGCGCGCGCCCGGGCGTGGGCGATTGGGGCTTTGCGTGAGGCCGAACACCGCGACGTCTTTTTGGGCCGTAAAATCGTCCAATTCATCGTTCAGGACGATCCCGCTCTGCGGCGTGCTGAGCTTGGCGCCAAATGCGTTGTTCACCGTGGTGGTGACAGAAGCGACGTTGCCTTCGCGATCGATGACGAGCAGGTGGTGAGTGCCGTGCTCGTTTTCTTGGAAGCGCGGCAGCGCCTGGGTGCGCTCGGTGGAGATCTGCGCTTTGCGTGCGGCGAGCCGCTTCGGGTCGAGCAGTGCGCCGACGTCCACGTTTTCGAACGCGGGGTCGCCGAACAAGCGGAAGCGATCGGAGAGCGCGCCGCGCATCGCTTCGGCGAGTGTGTGTTGATAGGCGCCCGTGCCTTGACCGAGGCGTGTGAGCTCGGCTTTCGAGAACATGCCGAGTGTCTCGGCGACCATGAGGCCGCCGGCAGAGGGCGGCGGCGCGGTGTACACGTCGTAGCCTTCCCAGCTCACGTGGAGCGGCGTGCGCGGCACGGGGTGGTAGTCTTCGAGATCGCTTTCCGAGAGCGCGCCGCCCGAGGCGTGCGCGGTGGCGACCAGCTCTCGCCCGAGGTCGCCCTCGTAGAACGGTGTTTTGCCCTGCTCGGCGAGCCGCGCGAGGGTGCGGCCGAGCTTCGGGTTCTGCACGACTTTGCCAGCGATGACCGCTTTGCCCGCGGGGAAGAACAATGCTCCGAGCCCGCGATCGGTGGCGGCGAGCCGATTCCAATTCGACGCCAAAGCGTTGCCCAAGTGCGGGCTCACCGGGAAGCCGTTCAGCGCCACCCGCGAAGCGGGCAGCACGACGTCCCGCCAGGCGCGCTTGCCGAAGCTGTGCTGGAGCTCCCACAGCCCCGCGAGCTCACCGGGCACGCCGGTGGCGCGCGCGCGCTCTTCGGGTTTGAACGGGCGCGCCTCGAAGGCAGAAGCGTCGATCGCCGCCGGCGCGGTCTCGCGGAAGTCCAAAAAGTACGGCTCTTTCGTGGCCGCGCGCCAGAGCATCGCGAAGCCGCCACCGCCGAGCCCGCTCGAGCTCGGCGCCGTGATCCCCGAAACCAATACGGCGCGTACGATCGCGTCTACCGCGTTGCCACCCGCATCGAGCTCGGCCATCGCCTCGCGTGACGACACGGCGTTCTCGGTGGCGACTGCTGCGTGAGCAGCTTTGGTCTGCGCGTGGCCGCCGGGCGCCGCAAAAAACAAACCGAGTGCGCACAGGCCCGCGCACCACGGCACCGCCGCGGGCCCCCTGACAATCCGATGTAACCTCGAATTAGCGGTCGTTTTCGGTGCCCTGCGAGCCATCACGCGTAGCCTAGCAAAATCGCGGGCCGACCATTTGCTCTGCTGCTCTGCGCGTGTGAGATTTGCGCCACCGTGCGTTTCCTATTCGTAATGGACCCGGCCGAGACCATGACGGCCGACAAAGACACCACCTTCGCCTTCATTCGCGGCGCCATGGCTCGTGGCCACGAATGCCTGCATTGTCTGCCGAGAGAGATCTCGAATGAGGGGCGGGAAGTGTTCGCACGCGCGCGCTCGGTGACGGTCAGCGAGAATAAACCGCACGTAACCCTGGGCGCGGACGAGCGCGTAGAGCTCGCCAAGCTGGACGCCGTGTTCGTGCGCAAAGATCCGCCGTTCGACGCGGGTTACCTGTACCTCACGCAGCAGCTCGACTTGGTGAAGGATCGCGTGCTCGTGATGAACGACCCGACGGGCATTCGCGACGCGAACGAGAAGCTGTTCGCGTTCCAGTTCCTGGAGTTCATGCCGCGCTCGCTGGTCAGCGCCCAGCCCGCCGAGATCATCGCGTTCGTGAGCACCGTGGGCGGTACGGCCGTGCTCAAGCCGCTCGACGGTGCGGGTGGCTCGGGCGTGGTGGTGCTCACCGCGGGCGACCGCAACGTGCGCTCCATGGTCGACATCATGACCGCCGAGGGCAAGCGCCTGGCGATGGTTCAAGAATATCAGCCCGCCATCCGGCAGGGCGACAAGCGCATCCTGCTGCTCGATGGCGAGCCGCTCGGCGCGATCCTGCGCGTGCCGCGTGAGGACGACGTGCGCGCAAATATCCACGCTGGCGGTCAAGTGCAGGCGTGCGAGCTCACGCCGCGCGAGCAAGAGATGATCAAAGCCGTCGCTCCCAAGTTGCGTCAGCACGGCCTTTGGTTCGTGGGCCTGGACGTGATCGGCGAGAAGCTGATCGAAGTGAATGTCACGAGCCCGACCGGGATTCAGGAGCTCGGCCGTCATCAAGGCAAGCACCCCGAGCAAGACGTGATCGCGTGGGTCGAGCGGCGCGCGTTCTCTGCTCGTTGACTCCTAGCTGCGAGCGTCGACGAAAACCGTCACTCGGCGCGCGCGGCAAAATGACTACCGAGAAGCGCGCGTCGTACGCACAACGCGCACGCGCGATGTCCGAGTTACGCGCAGGCGATCACGTTCGCAACCACGTGCGTTGAGAAAATTGCGCATCACGTGACTCGTACTTTATTCCTCAGGCTGCCTTGACATAACTCGTCCAGTGCTTCAGCGTCTGTGCACAGACCGGGGGGTCTGGCGGCGGCGGCATTGCATCGGAGGGTTCAAATGAGAAGTGCATTCAATGGGCGGGTGGCTAAGCGTTTTTCTGCGCTGGGTTTGCTGGGGATCGTGTGCGGTTTGCCGCTCGGTTGCGGCGCCGACGACAAATTCTCGGCGGAGACGGACGACGAATACAAAGAGCCGCTGACGAACGCGATCATCGGTACTCCGACGGGCACGGTCGAGATTTCGGCCGACGGGCGATCGACGATCATCGCGGCGGCGGCCGGCAAAGCGGGGGCAACGGGTGCGGCTGGTGCAAGCGCCGCCGGCGCTGGTGGCGCGAGCGCGGCTGGCGCACCGAGCGGCGGTGCGCCGAGCGCGGGCGGCGCAGCAGGCGGCGTGGGCAGCGCAGGCAAGGGCGGTAGTAGTGGCGGCGCGTTCCCCGAGGGCGGCAGTCCGGATCCGGGGACGGACGGCGGCTTTGGCCAATGGCATTTCGATGATTGCTCGCCAAAATCGCACTTTTTGATCGATTCGTCGGGCTTCGGTGCCAATGCCCAACAAGCGCTGAAAGCCAATTGCGTGCCCGGCATTAGCGGGCTCGGCGTGCAATTCAAAGACGGCTCGGACATCGTTCAAGTCCCGGACGAGCCGCAATTCACCGTCGACCAGCATGTCGGCGTGGCCGCGTGGGTCAATCCCAAGACTGTATCGGGCGACCAACCGATCGTCATCAAGCGCCTGAACAACAAGACTGCATTTTCGCTCGGCATCCACAATGGCAACATCGAGATGTCGGTGGTGCTGAAGAACGGCACGACGGTCATCTCGCGCGCGCCCATCGCGGCCAAGAAGTGGACGCACGTGGCCGGCATGTTCGACGGCACGTTCGTGTTCTTGTTCATCAACGGCCAGCAGTTTGGTCAGGTCTTCGGGGCGGGCAAGGTGCGGGACGTATTCGCGCCGATTCGCATCGGTGCCACGACGCAAACACAGTTCTTCAACGGCACGATCGACGATGTGTTCCTCACCACGCAAACGATCACGTCCGATGTGCTCACGTCGCTGTCGTGTATCACGCGCCCCTCGACGCTCGACGTAACGCCGGCCAGCAGCGGGCCCGTGCCGCCGAATACCAACGTGCATTACGACGTCACGTTCACCAACAACGACATCGGCGCGTGCCAGGCGAAGAGCTACGATGCCTTCAATTTCCAGGCTGACCCGGGCATTTCGGTCAATTTCGATTTCCCGCCCGGGCAGTTCACGAGCGCGTTGCCAGGCGCTCAAGCAAAGTTCGGCGTCGAGGTGAGCGGCTCGGAGGACGCAGATCCCGGACCGCACGCCGTGCCTTTGCTCATCCAAAGCTTCGGTGGCCCGCCGACTTTCCCCTTCGAACAATTCAACCCGCAGCTCAACTTCGAGCTGGCAGCACCCACGGGTTGCTTCGTGACGACGCGCCGTGAGCTGATGATCACCCACCCCAGCGTCGTCGATGATCCGATCCGCACCGCCGGTTCGAGCAACGGCGACGGCGGTGGTAGTGGCGGCAGCGGCGGGTTTGGCTCAGCCGGTGACAGCGGGCAGACAGGTGAGGCTGGTGCCTCGAACACTCCGCCGCCCAAGGGTTTGGCGGAAGGCGGCAGTAGCAGCACTGGCGGCGCAGCCGGCGGCTTCTCCGCTGCTGGCGCGGGCGGTGGCGTGGGCGGTGGCGGCAGCGGTCTGCCGGCAGGCGTTTGGTCCTTCGGTCACTTGATGCGTGAGATGGCACCAACTCCGGAAGCGGCTCCCGCGATGACGCTCAAGCTGCTCCAGCACTGGCTGACGGACCAAAACGTCAACGGCTTCACGGTCCTCGCGCGGCCCGCCATGCAACAGCAGCTGATCGATATCTGGCCGAAAACCGCGAATGGCGAGCTCGATCTCGACCAATCACCGCTCACTCTGCAAGCCATCGTCAACCGCATCGACATTCGCAATTTGGCCGAGGGCTCTGCCGGTGAAGGCCGCTTCGTGTTCGGCGTGAACGGCCCGAACTTCGGCAGCTTCGGGTTGATCGTCGAGTACAACCTGCCCGCGCACACCGAGCAAGACGTGACGGATTGGGCGAACCGTTGGCACGCCCTGGGCTCGTTGCCCTTCCCGTCGGAGCAGTACAACGCGGCACTGGAAGCCGTGACTCGACGCTTCACCGATCGCAATGCCTCACCGGGCAGCGTGAATGGCAGCGCGCTGGTCGAGCTGCGCACGAACGAGATCGCGCTGTCGTTCCAATGGGAGCTGCGCTCGTTCGCGCTCTCCCCAACGACGGGCTTGTTCGACGAAGTCACGGTCAAGGAAACGCCGGATCTCGGCTTCAACAACACGTCCACGTTCGCGAGCTTCGTGAATCAAAACGCGACGAACATCATTGCCGAGGTGCCGGGTGGGGATTTGCACACCGTGCCCGAGCAATTCAACGGCCAGCCCTTCCTCGCAGGCTCGGTGTTCAACAATCAGACCGAGTGGAACGCGCCCGGCATCACCGATCCGAACGCGCGGTTCCACGCCTCGCTGAACACCTGCAACGGCTGCCATAGCCCGCAGACGGGCACCTTCGGGTTCTTGATGGTCAGCCCGCGCAGTCCGGGAAGTGAGGCCACGCTGTCTCCCTTCCTCACGGGAACCACGGTCAAGGATCTAGTCACGGGTCAGCTCCGCACGATCAATGACCTCGGGCGGCGGAAGACGGATCTGACGTCGCTCGTGTGCACCCCTCCCGCGGTAAAGCTCGCGAACAAGTAAACACGGACCTCGGATGAGGGACAGGGGCGCGGCCGGCAACGGCGCGCGCCCCCGTTGTTATTTCGCGTCGAAATTTTGCCCGGATCGGCCGAGCTGCGGTAGCCGAAGGGCATGACCAGGAAGTGCGAGCTGTGCCCGGCCGTGACGACTCGTCACTCAGCCATCGACCACAAACCGAAGCTGCGCCGCGTGCTGGTGGAGGACCGCGTGCTGGCGCTGTGTGAGCGGCACGCCGAAAAGGTGCGCTCTCAGTCACCGGCGACGATCGCCGAGCTGCGGCAGGCGTACGCCGAACGGCGCGGCAAGCGCTCGCTGCTCGAGCGTCGCGCTGCGCTCGATCGCCGCGCTTTCCCGGCTCGCCCCGAGGGTCGCCGCGCTTCGAGCGGCCGGCGCGCCACGGACCGCGCCGAGTGATAGCGTGCCCCCGTGAGCGTGAGTGAACGGGCGATCCATCTCGGCATCTTGGTGTCAGCCGCGGCCGTGTGCGGCTGGGTGTTCGGCACCGCTCACGGCTCGTCCGGACCGTCCGAGTCCGCACGAGCGAGCCACGAAATAATCGCCCCGCAGACGTCGGCGCTCTCGCTCATTCCTTCGGGCTCGGCCTTCGTGCTCACGGCGGATGTCCGGCAATTGCAGCACGCGCCCCTCGGTGCGTTGCTGTCCAAGCGCCTCGGACGCGCGGGTAAAACCGCTGAGCTCGTCAAAGTGTGCGGTCTCGATCCGCTGGCCCGGCTGGATCAGCTGGCGCTCGCGGTACCAAGCGCTGGCGGCGCCGCGCAGGAGCACCCCGAAGACTTCGGCGTCGTGGCCCAAGGTCGCTTCACCGCGGCGGAGATCATGCGCTGCGCCAATGCCGTAATCACGCAGCGAGGCGGCGAAGCGATCGAGACCCAGCTGGGCAAGCTACGCTCGGTCCGCGATCGCAAACAGAGCGCAGAGATCGCCGCCAAAGACGGCACACTGATCGTGAGCGGCGGCAGCTATTTCCGCGAGCTGCTCGACGCCGCCGAAGGGCACGCGAGCTCCAAGCGCGATCCGCGCGACGCACGCCACAGCGAGCTACGGCGCGCGCTCGGCCCGGGAACCATCGTCGCCACCTGGCTGCTCGGCGAGCACTGGTTCGAGCGCGTCGCGGGCGACGATGGCAATGCGCGCCTTTCACCGCTCAGCGCGTTGCAAGCCGTGGGCGCACACATCGACGTCAGCGACACCGCGCACGTGCAGTTGTTACTCGATTGCACGGACAGCGACGGTGCTGGGCGCGTGGCGAGCCTGCTGAGCGAGCTGCGCTCGTCGCTGCATGCCCTGCCCTTGGATCCCGCCCTCTCCGGCCTGGCCGAGCGCGTCAGCGTCAGCCAAACCGGAGCACGCCTGAAGCTCGCCGTGGATCCGACGGAAGCCGAGCTGAGCGCGCTGCTCGGCTTGCTGCTCGGCCCGTAGACGCGACGCGCTCAGGGCGCTATGAGGCGAGCAACATGTGGATTCATCGCTTCGCGCGCGTGCACGTTCCGGGGCTGCTCCTGATTGCTCAGCTCGTGGGCTGCGCGTCTCAACCGGCGGCACCGGCCGCCAAGGATGCGACCGCGCAGAGCGCTGCGCCCATGGCCCAATTGGCGACGGCCAGCGCATACAGCGGCCCGCAACCGAGCGCCGAGGCGCTGCCCATCGCCGATGATCCGGTTTGGGGCTCTCCGCTGGCGCCGGTCACGATCGTCGAGTTCTCCGATCTGCAGTGCCCGTTTTGCGCGCGCGTGCAGCCCACGATCAAAGGCTTGCAGGCGAAGTACGGCCCGAACCAGCTGCGCGTCGTGTTCAAGCACTACCCCTTGCCGTTTCACGACAAAGCGCGCCCCGCAGCCAAGGTTGCCGACGCTGTGTTCCATCAGGGTGGCTCGGATAAGTTCTTCAGCTTCTTGGATTTGGCGTTCGCGGAACAAATGAAGCTGAGTGCCGCTTCCTTGGCGGATTGGGTGACGCGCGTCGGGCTGTCCGCTCCGCTGGTCATGCAGCGTGCTGATTTGCCGGACACGGCCAGTAAGCTCGACCGTGACATCACTTTGGCGTCGAGCGTGGGCGTCAATGGCACGCCCGCATTTCGCATCAATGGCAGTGAGCTGGTTGGCGCGCAGCCTCCCGAGGCGTTCACAACGATCATCGATGCGGAGCTCGTCGCAGCGGCTGATTTGCAGAAGCGGGGCGTCGCTCCCGACGCCATTTACAAGACGCGCGTGGCCGCGAATTTCGTCGCGCCGAAGCCGCCCGCGCCTTCGGACGACGATGCCGAAGATCTGACGATCTGGAAAGTGCCGATCAAGGGCGCTCCCGCCTACGGCGCTTCCGACGCCCTGGTCACGATCGTGGAGTTCTTCGATTACCAATGCCCGTACTGCCGTCGCGCAGAGGCCACGATGACTCAGCTCGTCGCCAAATACCCGAAGGACCTGCGGATCGTGCTGCGCCAGAACCCGCTGCCATTCCACCCGCACGCAATGCCTGCCGCGAACCTGGCGCTCGAAGCGCGCGCGGAAAGAGGCGAGTCTGGATTCCTGGAGGCCAATCGCCGCTTGTTCGAAGGCGACTTGGAAGAGGCGGATCTGCTCAAGATCGCGCGCGAGATGAAGCTCGATGAGCCGCGCGTGCGCAACGCCATCCGGAACAACACGCACTCTGCCGAAATCGAAGCCGACGTCGATCTGGCCAACGACTTCAAGGCCGCTGGTACGCCGCACTTCTTCATCAACGGGCAGCGCCTGTCCGGCGCGCAGCCGCTCGAAAACTTCGTGACCGTCGTCGAGTCTAGGCTCGCGGTCGCCCGCGCCCTCGTCGAAACCGGCACGCCGCGCGCCAAGGTGTACGACGAAATCTTGGCTCACGCGAAGGAAGCCGATGCGCCCGCGACGAAAGAGATCCCGGCGCCGACCGCAGAAAACCCGACGCGCGGCCCGCTCAACGCCCCCGTGCTCATCCACGAGTTCGCTGACTTTCAGAGCCCGTTTTGCGGCCGAGTCGAACCCACGCTTGCTGAGCTGGAAAAAGCCTTCCCGAATCAGCTGCGCTTCGTGTGGCACGATTTGCCGCTGCCGTTTCACCAAAACGCGAAACCTGCCGCGATCGCCGCGCGCGAGGTCCGCGCGCAAAAGGGTGATGCCGCATTCTGGAAGATGCATGACGTGCTGTTTCACGATCAAGGGGTCGACGGCGCGTTGTCGCTCGAGTCCCTGGCGAAATACGGCGCCGAGCAGAAGGTCGATGCGGCGCGCTTCAGCGCGGCCCAAACCGACGGCCGCTACGACGCCCTGTTCGCGAAAGACCAAGCCATTGCCAGCGCGGCGGGCATCAACGGCACGCCCGCGTTCGTGATCAATGGCTTCTACGTCTCCGGCGCGCAGCCGCTGAGCGCGTTCAAGCGCGCGGTTCGGCGCGCGTTGGCGAAGAAGCCGGCTGCTGTGGTCGCAGCGAAAGCCGCGGCCCGACCCTAGCTTGCGCGGCCGCGCCCGTAACGGCTCAGCTCAGAGCAATACGCCCGCGACGCACGCCACGAGGCACGTCGCGAGCAACCCACCGAGCATCGCCTTGAACGCGAGCCGCGAAATATCGCCGCGCCGCTCCGGGGCGAGCCCCGAATAGCCACCGATCTGAATTCCGATGCTGCCGAAGTTCGCGAAGCCGCACAGGGCGTAGGCCGTGATCACACGGCCGCGCTCGGTGAGCCAGTGCGGATCTTTGCTCAGCATGTCTGCCATGTGCGAGTACGCGACGAACTCGTTCAGCGCCGTCTTTTGGCCGAGCAATTGGCCCACTTTGAGCACGTCGGAGCTCGGCACGCCCATCACCCAGGCCAGCGGCGCGAACACCCAGCCGAAGATTTGCTCGAGCGTCAGCGGGTGCCCGAATAGCCCGCCGAGGTAGCCCAAGCCGGCGTTGAGCATGGCCGTCAACGCCAGGAACACGACCAGCATGCCGCCCACGTTCACGGCCAGGCGGATGCCATCGCCCGTGCCCTGGGTGATCGCGTCGAGCACGTTCTCGCTGGCTTGCGGGATGTTCACGCGCTGCTCGTGCGCGTAATCGCGGCCAGCGTCTTCGGGCAGCATCAATTTGGCGATCACGAGCGAGGCCGGCGCGCACATCACGCTGCACGCGATCAGGTGACCGGCGATGCCCGGCACGGCGCCGCTCAACATCGCCACGTACGCGGCGAGCACTCCGCCGGCGGTCGTGGCAAAGCCTGCCACCATGCAGGCGTTGAGCTCCGAATTCGACATCTTCGCCAAGTACGGCTTGATCGCGAGCGGGGCCTCTGTTTGCCCGACGAAGATGTCGGCCACGGTGGAGAAGCTCTCGGCGCCGCTCGTACCAAGCACGCGCATGAGCAAGCGCCCCAACGTCTCGATGATGAACGGCATCACCCGCAGGTGATAGAGCAGCGACATCAGCGCCGAGAAAAACAGGATCGTGGGCAGCACCTGGAACGCCAGGATGAAGCCGAACGAAGCCGGATCCGTCGTCAGCCGGCCGAACAAGAAGCTTGCGCCGTCGCGACTGAAGGCAAGCAGTCGATCGACCAGATCATTGCCCAACAGGAACAAGCGACTCGCCGGCGTGCGCAGTACGATCACAGCGAACACGATCAGCACCAACAAGCCGCCCCCGACCGTGCGCAGCTTCACCAGTCGACGCCGGTAGCGCGGGCAGAGCGCGAATGCCAAGGCCATCATGACCAGCATTCCGAACGCGCTCACCGCCCGCTCGCCCATGGCGACGCCTACTTCTCGGTCTTCCCGGGGAGCTCATTCTCGGTCTTCCCGAGGAGCTCAGGCAACGGACTTTGGCTTTGGCCCAGCTTGGCCACGCTCTCCAAGTGATGCATCAGGAAGTTGCGGTTGTCCGTGATGGACAGGTTCTGCATCTCGAGCGCGCCGATGCGATCGGCCGGGGAGAACGCGGGATCTTCCACGCGCTCCATCGATAGCTTCTCGGGCGCGTAGGCCATGTACTCGGCCTTGGTCTCCATGATCGAGTAGTCGTCACCGCGGCGCAGCTGCACGGTCACGCTGCCCGTCACGCTCGGTGCAATCCAGCGCGTCAGCCCGTCTTTCAGCATCATCGCTTCGGGATCGAACCATTTGCCCTCGTACAGCACGCGGCCCAAGCGGCGGCCGAGCGTGAAGTACAGGTCGAGCGTGTTTTCGTTGTGCACGGCGGACAACAAGCGCTCGTACACGATGTGCAAGAGGGCCATGCCCGGCGCTTCGTAGATGCCGCGGCTCTTGGCGTCGATCACGCGGTTCTCGATCTGGTCGCTCATCCCGAGCCCATGTCGGCCGCCGACGCGATTGGCTTCGAGCACCAAGTCGATCAGCGTGTTGTACCGCTTGCCATTGATGGCCACGGGCACGCCGCCCTCGAAATCGACGGTGACGTCTTCGGCGGCAACCGCGACGTCGCTCTTCCAATGCGCGACGCCCATGATTGGCTGCACGATGTGCATGCCTTTGTTCAGGTGCTCGAGATCTTTTGCTTCGTGCGTGGCGCCGAGCACGTTGGCATCGGTGCTGTACGCCTTCTCCGTGCTCATGGTGTACGGGCGCCCGATTTTCTTGAGGTATTCGCTCATTTCGGTGCGCCCACCGAACGCGTCCACGAACTTCTGATCCAGCCACGGCTTGTAGATCTTCAAGTTCGGGTTGGTCAGGATCCCGTAGCGATAGAAGCGCTGGATGTCGTTACCCTTGTGCGTGCTTCCGTCGCCGAACACGTGCACGTCGTCCTCGCGCATGGCGCGGATGATGGCCGTCGTGGTGACCGCGCGCCCGAGCGGGGTCGTGTTGAAGTACTTCTTGCCGCCGCTCGACAAATGGAACGCGCCACATTGAATCGCGGTCACGCCTTCGCGCGCCATCGCCTCACGGCAATCGACCAAGCGCGCTTCGACCGCGCCGTGCTCGAGCGCGATGGGCGGGATCGTTGCTGGGTCACTCTCGTCCGGCTGTGCGAGGTCCGCGGTGTACGCGTAAACCTTCATCCCGTTTTCGCTCAGCCAGGCGACGGCGCAGCGCGTGTCCAAACCACCAGAAAAAGCGATGCCCAGGCGAGTTCCCTCGGGCGGCAACGATCGATAAATGCGGCTCATGGCGCGCCGGTGCTAGCACGAGCCCGCGCGCGCCACACGTGACAGATTCAGCTCGCCGTTTTCGTGGCCAAGCAGGCCGAACACGAGAGTTGGGCGCCCAAAGCCCCGCATCGCACCTCGCGGCGGGCAGTGTTTCCGAGCTGCGCGAGCCGCACTCGAGTGTGGGATCAGTCCCATATGCTAGGGTCGAGCCATGGCGGAGCGCGGGCGAGGGCGTGCGGGGTGGGGCGGCGTGGGCGGCTTGATTGCGGCGTTCGCCGTCACTCACTCGGCAATGGCGCAAGTGACGCAGACCGATGCGATCAAGACGCCGTTACCGCAACCGGTCAGCGTCGCCGAGCTCAATCTGGTGAATCAGTCGTGGGCCTGGAGCTCGGCGACCCAGATCATTCGAGATGCGAGCGGCGCGCTGCTGAGCGTGCCCATTGCCTACGGGGATTACTACAAGCCGCCAACCTATCCGCAGTTCGTCACCGGCGACGCCATCTCACTCGGCGGCGTGTTCAAATGGCGCAAGGAAGCCATCGATCCGGTGAAGGACGCGAAGACCGGTCCTGGTTACTTCTCGGCCAAATGTGGCTTCAGCGGCGAGCAGGTGCTGATGGGCGGCACCTGCCAGTTGAAGTTTGGCTGGTACAACGTAGTCGATCCCAACAGTCAAACGGCGCCGAGCGCAGCGGAGATTTATCCGTTCATCAGCGAGCCACTCAGTGCCCTGTCCTGTACGCAAGAAGACGGCGTGACGCCCAAGACCGACGGCTTTTGTCCGCTCGCTTGGGACAACCGCGGGCCTCGCGATCTGTCGAAGGTGCGTTGGACTCCAAAGTCATTCAGCTCCGGCGATCTGAGCAAAGATCCGCGATACAAGGGCGGCTTCGTCGGCTTCGCGCTGATCGGAGCGGCGACGGGCTCGTGCACTCAGAGCAAGTTCTCGATGTTCGAGCACAACCAACGCAACGCGCAGGGCGTGCCTTGGGTCACGAGCTTGATCTATGAGTCGACGGTCGAGGCCGGTGGGTTTTACCTGGCGTTCGAGGATCTGCCGATGCCCGCCGCGGGTTGGAAAACCGGGGGTCCCAATGGCTCCGGCGCCGACGGTGACTTCAACGACTACGTCGTTCACCTATCGGGGCTGAGCTGTGCTGGAGGCAATCAGGCGTGCAGTACCGGGCAGTTCGGCCAATGCTCGCTCGGGCGGACCACGTGCACGGTAGCGGGGGAAATCTCGCAGTGCCGCCCCATCAAGCAGAAGAGCGCCGAAGTCTGTGACAACAAAGACAATGATTGCGACGGCTTCGTCGACAACGGCACAGGGCTCTGTCCGGATGCGGGCAAGCCGAACTGCTTCCGAGGCACGTGTAACGCAAGCTGCAAGGACGGCGCGTTCTCCTGTCCGACGAATTCGACGTGCGACGCGAACGGACGGTGCGTCGATGCTTGCACCGCGGTCAGCTGCGCGCCCGGAAGCATCTGCCGCAACGGCGCGTGCGTCGGCGAGCCGTGCGCGGGAGTGGTGTGTGCCTACGGAACGCGCTGTGAGCTGGGTCGGTGCATCGATCCCTGTGCCGGCGTGACGTGCGGAGGCAATCGCGTGTGCGATCAGGGTCTGTGTGTCGACAGTTGCGGCTGCGCGGGCTGCACCGCTGGGCTGACCTGCGGCGCGAGCGGGCGCTGCGTCGACAGCGCCTGCGCCAGTAAGTCTTGCCCGGCAGGGCAAACGTGCCTGCTCGGCGCGTGCATCGATCCGTGTGCGGGCGTCGTTTGCCCGGGTGGCAGCGTGTGCAACGGCGGTTCATGCATCGCCCCGGGAACCGGCACGGGTGGCGGAGGCGGAGCGCTGTCTTTCGGCGGCAATTCGGGGACAAACGCCGGCGGTGGGGGCAACACGGAGGCGGGTGAAAGCGGAGCGGCCGGCTTGGGACCGGCATCTTCCGGCACGGGCAACGGCGACGGGGCTTCCGGCAACCCCAGCGCGGGCGGGCCCGCCTCGGGCGGCACGAACGCCGTGGGTGGAAAGACCTCACGCGGCGGCGACGCCAACACATCCGGGAGTGACGGAACGAGCGTCGCGCCTCCGAGCAGCTCGTCCTCGAGCTGCGCCAGCGCCGCACGAGGTCGCACTTCGCCAAGTCATGGCCTGCCGCTCCTCGCGATCGCGCTCGGTGTCGCCTTCATGCGCCGTCGCACGCGCAGATTCAGGAGCGCGAAGCAGGCGCCCTCCTTGCGGGATTGAGCAAAATGGCTATCATGCTCTCCATCGTGCGCTTCGTGTTCTCCGTCTCCCTGTCCAAGTCCAAGTCGTTGCCCTCGGCATCGTCGTCGGATTCGTGCGCTCGGGAGCCGGAGTCGTCGCGCAGATAAGTCGCTGTAAATAAAGCGCTTTGCACGCCCCCTCCGGCTTCGGCTCGAGGGGGTTTTTGCGTTTTGTTCCCGCGTTGTCTCGCGTTCAGCGCACCCCAAATCCAGGCACGAGGGTCGTCCTCGTCGCCCAGGAGGAAAGCAGCACAGAAATAGTCATGGCCCAAAAACAACACGTCAATGTCGGCACCATCGGCCACGTCGATCACGGCAAAACCACGCTCACCGCGGCGCTCACCCAAGTGACCGCGCTGCTGTACGGCGGTCGTGCGCGCCGCTTCGACGAAATCGACAATGCGCCCGAAGAGCGTGAGCGCGGCATCACGATCAACACCTCGCACGTCGAGTACGAGTCGCCACAGCGGCACTACGCCCACATCGATTGCCCCGGCCATGCCGATTACGTGAAAAACATGATCACCGGCGCATCTCAAATGGACGGCGCGATCTTGCTGGTCGACGGCGCGCAAGGCATTGCCCCGCAAACCCGGGAGCACGTGGTTTTGGCGCGCCAAGTGGGCGTGTCTCACCTCGTCGTGTTCGTGAACAAGATGGACGTGGCAGATCCCGAGCTGATCGAGCTGGTCGAGCTCGAAGTGCGGGAAATGCTCGCCCAATACGGGTTCACGAGCACGGCCGTGGTGCGCGGCTCGGCGCTGCAAGCGTTGCGCGCGGCCGAGCGCGGCGAGCGGGACAACCCGTTCGTCTTGGGCATCGCGGAGCTGGTTCGCGCCCTGGACGAGCACATCCCGACTCCCGTGCGCAACCTCACGGCGCCCTTTTTGATGCCGATCGAAGGCGTGTGCACGATCCCTGGTCGCGGCACCGTCGTCACCGGTCGGGTCGAACGCGGCGTGCTCCGCCTGCAAGACGAGGTGGAGCTGGTCGGGCGCGCGGACGCCTCTCGCGCCGTGATCGTCACCGGCATCCAGGAATTTCACAAAGACGTTCCGGAAGCCGTCGCCGGTCACAACGTGGGCCTGCTCCTGCGCGGCGTGGGCCGCGACGAGGTCGTGCGCGGTCAAACCCTGATCGCGCGCGGGTCCGTTACCGCACACCGCGCGGGCAGCGCGGAAGTCTTCTTGCTCTCTGCGAGCGAAGGCGGCCGCAAAACCCCGTGCGCCAGCGGCTACACCCCGCAATTCTACTTCGGCGCAAGCGACGTGCCCGGCAAGCTGATCCTCCAAGATCGCCTGCTCGGCCCGGGCGACCGCGCCGAAGTGGAGTTCGAGCTCGGCCACGCCGTCGCGCTCGAAGCCGGGATGCGCTTCGCCATGCGTGAAGGCGGCCGCACCGTCGGCGCGGGCATCGTGAGCCGCGTGACGTAACTGGGAACCGGGGAGTGCTTGGATGAGCGCTCTCCGGTTCGTCTATTTGCGCGGAACCCTGAAGGTACCTAGGGAGTGGGCTTGGGGACGCGCAAGATCGCCGTGTTGCTATCCTCTAACGACTCGGATCCGGTTTTGGTCCAGTCAAGCTTCGTCCAATACAAGTAGTGCTCGCTGAACGCCATTAAGCGCACGGGGGCGTCCGTCAGTAAGCGCGGCTCTGAACAGCCTGTGAGCGGACAGAAGTAAACTGCGCTCGAAAGTGGGTCCGGAAGGTGCTGGTACTCTCGCCAGTAGAGGCCTCGCCCATCGACGTACAGGTTGTCCTTCGGCGTGCCGGTCGTAACCAGCGGGGTTCCGGGAGAGTCGCTGCAGTGCGCAAGCGGGCAGCTCAAGATCTTGGATGCACTATCGACCCAATACAGATTGAGCTCATCGATCGCTACGACCACGTACGGTGTGTCGATGGTCATGACTCGCGTCGCTTTTCGCGATCCGTCTTTAGCTGCAGTGTAGACGACGTTTCCGGAGATCCAGTACACGGAATCGCTCGCCAATAGTAAGGCGCTCGTACTGCCCACCGAAACCCCGTCAGGTGCCTTCAGACTCGGATCATCGCTAGGCCGAGCTGCAACGAGGTCCGGTGTCTCCCGGCAACCTGACAGTGGGCAGCGATAGATATCGAAATCAGATGCCCAGTAGAGCGACGTGGCATCTGCATTGAGCGCGCCGACCGCGTCATTGACGAATTCGGCAGGAACGCCGTTGCAACCCGACTTCGGGCAGCGCAGCAGTGTCCACTCGGTTCCACCGATTGGATTCATTACCGAAGGTGATGGGAAGAAGAAATCTTGCGAAGTGACGAACACCGGACTCGAAGTGTCCGCGTAGTCTCTGGATGTGCCAGCACAATCGTGGAACGTGCAGCTGCGAAGCTTGCCCTGCATCGCCACGCTATCGACCCAGTAGACCTCCATATCGTCAGCCGACAGCGAGGTAACCCAGTGCTCGACTTGCACTTTTTCGCTGACGATGACCGGCGGGGCGCCCGCCTGAGGTGAGTCGGGGGGCGCCGGCCGCTCGAGATCGATCGCGGTCCCACCGCAGCCGAGGGCGCTGCCCACTGTCGCCGCAAGGGCGAGGATCATGGCGCGGTGCTTCATGGTTGTGTCCCCGCTTTAGGAATGCGACGTATCGACGCCCAAGGGTCGAGCCAAACGCCATCAGCGGACAACTTCGCGTCGCTAGTCGCGGTGTACAAGAAGAGATCGTCAGTAGCGAGCGCGCTCTCCGCTTCGACGCCGAACACGAGCGGATCGCTTGGCGCGCCGCTTGGTAACGTGAGTCTCGAGATGGCCGACCCTCGATTGATGGTCCCGTGCTGAAAGTACAAAACCGCGCCATCGATCAACAGGCTCGTTGGGGTGTTGAGCGGTTGAGCGACTACTTCCGGCTCACCCAAGCACCCCGTGAGCGGACAACGAGCAATGGACCCGTAAAGCGTGCCCTGGCTCCAGTAAACGAATCCCGAATGAAAGGCGATATTTTGCGCCTGAAATTCGGGCATCCCGTACTTGTAGTTGTTGGTCGTAACGCGCAGGTTGTCGGCGAGCACCTGAGTGCTCCCGGAACCGTCAATGGGCGTTCTCCGCAGAGCAAGCGATGTGTCCGCTGTATCGCTCAGCCCCAACCAGTACACGAAGTCACCGTTTACTGCGACTGCACTGCACGACTTCGGAAACGCCAGCCGGAGCTGCGGCCCTGCGCCGGAAAGCGGGATCTTCTCTAGCATTTGCTCCCCGCATAGATAGGCCGCGTCGCTAGTGAAGGTGGTCGCGTAAGCGCAGCCACTCGGTGTAGAGGCATCGGTGTGTGGACGCCCAACTTCGCGCGGCGCGCCATTGCAGCCGTCAATCTCGCAACTCAGCACGATATGGCACGTGGGATAGCCGCCGCTACCGAGCCAATAGACTTGGCCACTCTGAACGCCAAAAGACTGAGCGAAGTAGGCCGTCGCGTAATTGATCACTGTGTTCGCGCAATCATCCTTGGCGCAGCTGCGCAACCAATGGTTCCCATATGGCCCATCCATGCCGGCCCAATAGATTCGCTTCTCATCGACCAGCAAATCTCCCACCCGCTCGTTGATCTCAGTGATGGTCGTTGGATCAGCGCTTGGCTTGAACTGCGCTTCCGGGGGAGGCGGCGGCTGTGAGTTCGGGTCAGACGCGAGCTCGACGGACGAGCCGCAGGCGGTCGAAAAGACCGCTATAAGTAAGCTGGCGATGGGAAAGTTCAGTGGTCGTGGCATGACTTGCTGCGCCCTCACCCCTGTTAGTGTCGGGGCGGGGCGTCCATCACGGAAACTGCAGCTGCAACCCGATCCCGAGAGCAGCCGAGACGAGCGGCGTCGCCCAGATAGATTCACCACGTAGCCGCAAAGTCACGGGCGTGAGCGATCTGAATGCATCGACGCTAAACAACAAGCGCAAATGCGCGACGAGCTCCGGAGTCGCTTCGAGCCGGGCACCGAGCGCTGCGTACAAGGTGCGGCTCTTGAGGGGTTCAGCAACACCGCGTCCTTCGGCGCTCAGCGCTCCGACGTTCAGGATCGCGCAAGCAGCAAGCCAGCGCGCCGCAAAGCATGGCGCCAAACTGCCTTGATCGAGCGAAGCCTGAACTCCTCCACTCCCTCCATCGTGGCGAGCCGTGAATTGATGGCCAAATTCCGCGACGAGTTGAAACCAGTCGCGACGTGCGCCGATCCCCGCGCGCAGTCCGAAGGCCAGCGAAGGCGCGACTCCAGTTGCTGTGAATGTCCCAACTCGGGCAACGATCGGGGTCGACTTTGAGGCCCCCTCCTTCACCGAGGTCGGAGCGCGCTCACGCGCATGACGTGAAGGGACTACGACGCTTGGCGCTGTATCGGGTTCACTCAACACAGCGGGCGCGTCTTTTGGCTCGTCTGGGCGGTCCGACGTCTGCATTGCAGCTGAATCGACCGCCGGCTCACCCCCCAACGCCGCACTCGGATCGAGCGCAATACTGATCGCCAACGCCAGCGACGCCACGAGCTCATCGCAGTGCTCCGCCCGCTCACGGAGCTCACGCGAGCCGACAATCAGCCCCTGATCGTCGACCAGATTCATCCTCGCACGCAAGCCGTCACTGACGTCCGCGATCTCGACCACGATCGTCTGACGCGCTACCGGGAAAAATGGGTCGTACCCCAGACGCTTGGTCACCGCGCTGCGCAGCGCATCGCGATCCGGACAATTCTTCGCCGCCGCACTGCGCGCGTATTCCAGCTTAGTCGCGTCGCCGGGCGCGGCGTGCGACGACGTGGACCAGAGCGCGACTGCGCCGAACCAAACCCCAATCCGCAGCAATCGAGCGGTCACGGTGTGGACAGGGCCGAGTCGATCACCGGCGTGAGGAAGCTATTCGGGTACGCGCCTCGAAATGCGTCGGCGCGAGCGCGCGCTTCGTCTTTGCGGCCGAGGGCGAGCAAGGCGCGGATCGCCAGTGCCTCGCGCTCTTCGACCAAGTGCCCGTGCGCAAACTGCCGCCGGTGTTGCTCGACGAACCTCAAGACTTGCTCGGGCTCACCGTGGGCTGCGCTGGCACGAGCCGCGTCGAGCAAGGCGCGCTCAGCCGCCAGGTCCGACCCCGCGCGGCCCGCTGAGCTCGCTGCGAGTGGAGCTGCGCCGCGAGCAATGCTCGAGCTCGGCGTTGGCAAGCCCGAAGGCGGCGCGCTCGGCGCAACCTCAGCGGACGCGCTGGGCGTCGCGTTCACGGAAACCGGGCGATCCACGTACACCACGCGCACCTGCGTTGGATGCAATGCACCGTACAACAGCGCGCCAGTCACCCCGCCGAACAACCAGATCCCCGCACCGACGAGCAACGCCTTCGAGCTCGCCATGCCAGCCACGAGCGGCGGCGAGACAGGTGGGAGTGAACCCGGCGCCGGGGCAACTCCGGGCGCGAGCGCTGCAGCTGCGGCGGCGACTTCGAGCGAGGCCAAGAGCGCGCCGTACACCCGTTTTTTGGCTTCAACAGGCGGCTCACCGCCCGTACCGAGCGCGCGCAAGGCTTCGAGCGGCGTCATGATTCACCTCGCTGCGCGCGCAACTTCCGCACGGCAAGCTCGTACTCTTGGCGCGCCAAGCGCAGCCGCGAATACGCCGTATTGAGTGGGATGCCGAGCGTCTCGGCGACTTCGGGAATCGAATAGCCCTCGACTTCGTGTAGTAGCAACACCGCGCGGCGTTCCAGCGCTACACGGGTCAACGCAAGCTCCACCAGCTCGAGCTCTTGGCGCGTGATCAGCTGCTCATCGGCGCCCGGCGCGGCGTCCGCCTGCTCCGGCGCCACGATGGACAGCTCGACGCGATGCCGTGCGAGCGCGCGATAGTTGGACGCGGCGTGGTACGCAAAGCTGAACAGCCAGGGACGCAGCGGGCGACGACCGTCGAATGTGTGCAGTTGCCCGTGCACCTGCAAGAACACCTGCTGACAGAGATCTTCCAAATCACGCTCCGCGACGCCCAAACGCTTGAGCACGTTCCACACGTAGGAAAACTGCGTCTCGAAGATGTCCCGAAAGGCAGGCACAGCCGCGCCAGGCTCTGCCTTCCGTTTCAACGACAACCGCACGCCCATCACCCCCCGTTATTGGCCAGAGCCGTCTTCCGTCACGAAATCGCGCCGCCGCTCGCTTCGGCCGAGGATTTGGGCGCTCGCGTCCCCGCATCGCACCTCGCAGCGCGCGCCGTTCCTCACTTGGGCGGCGGCGCGGTTGGGCAGAGAGAATTCGTGAACGTGCCGTCGCTGTTCGGTACCTGCTCGAAACACGAGAGCGAGCACGCGCCGTGCTCCTGAAAGCTGTATTGCATCAGGTAAACGCGGTCGACCGCCGGGCTGAAGCGCCGCGCGGCTTGGCACTCCGCGTCGGTAACGTCCACGAGCATCGAAACGCGGCGGTAGCGAGTGACCGAGCGGTAGCGAGTGACCGAGCGCGAGCAAGTGCGGTGCACCGCGCTGGTCCCGACGCCCGAGCTACAATCATAGCTCTCGTAGTCCGAATATGGCTCCTGCTCGTAATACGTCTCATCGACATCCCGCATCTCCTGATGAAAGAAGCGGTTCGACATCACGAACGTGGCCGGCGTCGAATAAACCAAGCGCGCATCGATGCGCGGCGCGCTGGCCAAGCTCGCTGGCACCTCACTGACGAGCGCGGAGTGATCGTCCACGAGCAGTAGCTCGCGCAGCGTGGAGCCGAATTGGCTGTCGTAGGTGCGCCGGACTTTGATCGTAGCGTGCGGCTCGGCAAGTGTCGGCGGGTGGTACTCGGGGATGCACGCGCCGAGCAGCGAGAGAGAAAGCAGCATCGATGCGCGTGGAGCGCTCATTGCGGGCAGGGCTCCGTGCACTGCCGGGCGCGCACGTCGCAGGCTTGAATGCCTTGCGCCGTCATCGCATTCAACATGCACTGGTCCTTCTCGGCCGCGCAGCCATTCAAACAACCGAGCCGCTCCTCACTCGGTCCGAAGTTGCACGCCCCCAACATCGCGAGCGCGACTAGCACGCCCACGATCACCCAACCGGCACTCTGAACCCGCACCACGTGCTTCATGTCGCTGTGTCGCCCATAACAAGGCGACTCGCAGCACACAACTGCGGCCGCGATTGGCATCGAAAGCCGGCGCCCGACTACATCTTCGCCGGAACAGTGCTGCCCACGGTGACGACCTCAGACGTCGGCGCCAAGAGCGGTTTGTTCTCGCCCGCTTGCTCCACGCGGTCCTGACCAAGGTCCACGATCTCGATCTGGATATCGAGCGCGATGGTCGCCTTCTCGGTGGTGCGGAACCCGAAGTCGATCCCCGTGAGACCCGCGATCACTTGCGGGATGTACGGCTGCACCAAGAGGTCGTTGTACGAATGATTGATCAGGTTGAACGCGTGGTTCGCGTAGATCGGCAGCGGATCGGCCATCATGTCCGGATCTTGCTGCACGCCGCCGGGCAGGGGCGGCGGGAATTTGATCATGTTTTGCACGGTGGCAAAATCGATCGCCATCTCGTTCATGTCGTCGAACGTGAACGTGCCGTGACGGCGTGACGAATCCCCCGCGCTGGAAGGGTCGAGCACGTAGTAGTGATCGATACCGGAGCTGTTCGGCTGGAACTCTTGCTCCTCGGCATTCGTGAGCGTCATGCCCGGGTAGTAGCGACCAAACTCGTTCCATGGGTCGATCAGGATCTCGACCACGTGCTCTTTGTCGTCCAGGTTGCTGAGCGTCCAGGTGAGCTGGACCTTGCTGTCTTTGTTCGTGACCCACGGCATGCGGCCGTATGGCTCGACCGCTTGGCCCGCGAGCGCCGCTTCTTGGTCCGCAGTCGGCTGCACGATCGGAAACTGCATGCCGCGCTTGACCTCGAACAGCTGAGTCTCCCCATCATCGAAGATCGGCGGGACGTCCGGCGTGAGCCCGACTTGCTCGGGGTTGAGGTTGCGCTCTTGGTCTTGATTGCTGCACCCAGTGCTCAGCGACAGGCACGCGATGGCGAAGCCGAGCGTCAGCAGCTGGGGGCCGCGAGCCCCCGCGCCGAGGCGCGTGCCCCCCGCGTTGCCGCCGTTGAACTGTCCGATTTTTCGCATCATTTGGGACTCGTTCCGCGAGAACCTCGAACTATGCCAGGGGCGTGCCACGCGGCGTGGTGTGCGCGCCGCCTACTTTTTCCCGGGCCGGAACGCGAACGGGAAGCTCGCGCCCGTTGCCTTGTCAGCCGTCGGAAACTGCAGGCGGTTGAACTGCCGCAAGATGCAGCCTTCGACGCGCGGGTTGTTCAGCGACGAGCCCGTGATGCTAGCGCTCGAGACCGAGCCACCGGGGCTGATGCTGAACGCAACGCCGACGCTGCCTTTCAGCGTGGGGTCGTGCGCCGAAGCGATTTCGTAGCAAGCCTGGAAGGCGCCCATGCGCGAGCGCACCACGCGCGCGATCTGATCGGGCGAGAGACCCTGGCCAGCGACTGCACCCGCCTTGCCCGCGACCTTGTGCTCGCCATCGCCCGAGCCAGTGCCACTGCCGGAGCCATCACCACCGCCGAGGCCGCCCTTACCGTTGCCGCCCAAGCCACGGCCACCCGGGCCGCCTGAGCCGGATCCAAAGCCGCCGCCTTTGCCAGGACCCCAACCCGTATCGAGCGTGCCGGAGCCGAACGGCACGCCACCCGGTGCGTCACCGCCACCGCCGTTGCCGCCACCTTTGAGCCCCGTGCCGCTGCCCGCTCCGAGCACGATCTGATCCGAGCGCAGCCCGCCGAGCGCATCGGCAACCGAGCTGATCGTGCCGAGCGTCTTCTTCACCTCGTCGCCCACGTCACTCGACAAAGCTTCGGACATTCCGCCCAGGCCCGCGCGAATGTCGCCGGTCTGTTTAGTCGTCGTGTCTTTGCCGTTGCGGCCAAGTTTGCCTTCCGCGCCCTGAATCTTCTTGCCGCCGCCTTGTTCCTTCTTGTCCTTGGCGCCCGGATCTTTGATTCCCGAGCCCTTGTCCTCCTCTTTGCCGGAGGTAGGTGGCGGAGGCGGCGTGTCCTCTTCCTTCAGATTGAACTGCAGCTCCAGCTCTTGCTGGCTCGTGAGCTCGAGCGGCTTCGGAATGCCCTGCGGCGTCGTGATGGCCCAGATCAAAGCGAGGCCACCGCCCACCGCGACCATCGCGAAGATGAACGAGAGCAGCAGCGCCCAATCCGGCCGCCGACGGCGCTTGATGATCGGCGCGGCATGCGAGAATTGAAAGAAGACCGAAAAGTTGCCGTACTGAATCAGGCCGTAATCGCCGGCCACGATCGGGATCGGCGCGCCCGAGCGGCCGAGGTCGGCCGGGTTCTCGCGCCGCCCGCGCAGCAAGAGCTCGCCACCCGTCGAGCCGCGCGCATCCAGCTCCCAGCCCGTGCCCACGGCACGCACCGGAAAATCCGAAACCTGCGCGCCGTCCGGCTTGGCGACGAAGTTGCCCTCGCCGTCGCTCAGCTTGAGCGATTCACCGGTGCCCAGATTGCGCACGGCCAGCACGGTCGTGCCCCACACGGCGGCGGTTCGAAGAACGATCGGAAGCGGCTGGGGAGTGCTCATCGCAGTGACGGATTGTTCCGAGTGTCGGACAGCTCACGCATGAACGAACGGTGCCCGAGCGCGCCCGCGTCGAACTCCGCCCGCACGCGGCGCAAGAAGTAGATGATCTGAGGCGACTTCAGCCGACCCTCGACCTCGATGGTGCCGAACTTGTAGGTCTTCACGCCCTCTTTGGTTTCCTTGGTCTCTTTAACGGCCGCAGCGCCCGCGGCGTTAGGAGCAGCCTTGGCCGCGCCGGTTCCGGCGGCTTTCACGCCGCTCGGCTCGCCCTTGTCCGGCTTGTCCGCGGCCCTGTCGTCGCTATCGGCGGCTTTGTCATCGGCATCCGGCGCGGCCGCCTCGGCTGCCTGCGGCGCGGCCTTTTTGGGATTCTTCTTGGGGGTTTTGCTCTGCGCAGCAGGGCGCGCCTTCTGCTTCGGCGCAGCGCTCGCCGTGCGAGGTGCGAGCGCGAACCCGCCCAGCGCCACGCACAGCGCCCAAGCCCCGAGCCCAAAAGTCGAACCACGCATGATCGACTCGAGCATAACCCGCCTCCCCTAGCGAGATCTACACGCCGCCGCCAGTCGGCCCCTCGTTCGCCCCGACCCACGCGCCGCATTCCCGCCGTCAGATCACATGCACCCACAGCGGGTTTCACTTTTTTCAGCAACTCGCAGAGCGGGCGACCCGACAGAAGCTCAAACGCTACTCGGCCAAATCAAAAGGAGCTTCCGAAATGTCGAACATCAATGGTGCCTCGGGAAACCACTACATCAGCAACGTCGAAATTCTGGCCTGGATGCAGGAGAAGACGGACGGCATCTACACGAAGATGGGCGACGCCATGGACGTGTCTAACGACCGCGCAGAGGCGGAGGACGCGCTGAACGACATCAAGGCCAAGACCGCCGAAGTGCAAGCGGGCAAGGCCGATGCAAACGACCTCTATGCGATGATGGACGACGCAATCAAGAAGTTCGGCAACGAGTTCCCCGAGCTGACACAAACGCTCAGCCCGATTGCTGACGAGCTGAAAGGGCTAGGCGCCCGTCGGCCCGATGGTACCGACGCCGCGAACCAGTGGATCCCCGCGCCGCCGCCCAAGACATTACCCGAGACACAGCGAACGCAGGAGACCCCAAACCCCGCATACAAAGATTGGGCGGATGAATTCGGCGCGGCAGCCGCCGAGCATCCGGAATGCGTTCAAACGCCCCCGCCTGCGGTAGTCAAGGTCGATGAAGACACGGCAAAGCGGTGGACCGATGCCATCAAAGATCGAGTGGACGCGTTCGGAAAAGATGACCAACTCGGCCTGATCAATATCCAGGAGTTCAACGCCCAGCTGAACCAGGCAAAGCAGACCGCGTCGGCTCTGATGGACGCTTCCGACAAGGCCGCCAACAGCATCATCAGCCACATCAGCTGACCTGAGCTCCCATGGCCAACATTGCCAGCAGCAGTGCGCTCTTGGTCGCCTCGTGGCCAAGCGCTTCCCATTCGACAGATAGTCCAAGCGCTCAACTAAGCGGCGCTTGCGCCCTACTCGCAATTCTCGTTCAAACGCAAACCGCCACGCAAGGCGGGGCGCGAACGGACATCGAGTGGAACGCGCAGCGGTTGGACGAGCTGAAGCAACAGCTCGCCGACTCAATCCAAAAAGCCAAGGACGCGGCGAACGATTCCGGGTTCTTTGGTTTCCTCGGCGACATCTTCGGCAGCGACATCGCTCAGATCGCGGGCGCGATCGCCTCGGTCGCCGCGATAGTCGCGACCGGAGGCGCCTCGGCGCCCCTCGTCATGATCGCGCTCGCAGAAGGGCTACAACTCGGCGCTAAGGCCGGGGCCGAGCTGGGGCTGGATCCGAACCTCTGTATGGCGCTCAGCCTCGCATCCGTCGCCGTCGGACTGTGCACGCCAGGTGGCGTTCAAGCAGTAGGCAAGTTAGCTGACGTGGCACGGGGCGTGGAGTTAGGCGCCAAAGTCACTCAGGGCGCTGCGACCGCCGTCGGAGGAGGTCTTCACTATGTCTCCGCCCGATATCACGCGAGCGATTTGCACTACCAGGCCGACATCGTGGTGTGCAAAGGCGATCAGGACATGGCGAACCTCGATTTCGACGATGCCGTCTCGATGCTGCAGCGCGCGCTTCGGACAGCGCAACACGAAACGAATACCGTTTCCCAACTCGTGCAAAACGACTCCGACACCAACACCGCGCTCAGCGACAGGATTTGAAATGGCAATCGCAGTCTCCCACATCGATGCCACTGGCTTCACGAGCGAGCTCGCCGAATTGCTTTTGCAAAACGACGAGAACCAATCCGAATCCGCTCATCTGCAACGCGAGGCGGCACGAACGAGCTACCTCGAAGACGTGCAGTCTCAAGTGAACGCTTTAAACGCCGCTGCCGACGCGACGCTGTCCGCCGCCTTCGTGAGTGCTGCCTTTTCAGTCGCGGGCGGCGCTTGCGAGATCGGCGGAGCGATTAGTCAGTTCAAAGCAGACACGAACGCCGCCGGCTTGGACCCTCACGACTTCTGTGGCGAAACGATCGATATGCGTCAGCTCGTGGCCACGGAAACGAAGACCGCGAACATCTGGAACGCCGTCGGCACGACGGCGAGCGCTCTGGCGAAGCCAGCGACGATGATCGGAGACAGCATCGCGCAGCATGATCAGGCCGCCGCTAAACGGTGGGAAGCGGCGGGCGCACAGGCACAGTGGGAAGCCAGCGACGCCAACACGGAGATCGACAAGGCCAGCAAACGCAGCGACGCGACACTGCAGGCTCTGCAAGGCATCCAGAACGACCAGAACACCGCCAACAACGCCCTCATCGGCCGCATTTGACCGCCCGGATCGAGGCGGCCTCGCGGCCGACGGCGGTTTGCCCTTGGCGCTCGCTCTGCTAACACACGGCGGCACCGCGTTTTTGCGGGAAATCGGGCGTGCTGTGCACCGGTTCAGCATTAATAGTGAGAGAATCGCTGTTGAGTGCTTGCGAGTCCCGTGGTCCTGAATTAGGTTTCGCGCCCCATTCCCATGGCCTACGCAGTTATCCGCACCGGCGGCAAGCAGTACCGAGTCGCAGAGGGCGAAACCGTTCAGGTTGAGCTCCTCGCCGGCGATCCCGGCACCAAAATCAAATTCGACCAGGTCCTCATGGTCTCCGGCGACGCGCCGCAGTTCGGCAAGCCGCTCGTCGCGGGTGCCTCGGTAGAGGGCGAGATCGTTCGCCAGCTCCGCGGCCCCAAGCTGATCGTCTTCAAGTTCCGCAAGCGTAAGCGCTCGCGCAAGAAGGCGGGCCATCGTCAGAACTACACGGCAGTCCGTATCACCGGGGTGAGCGCGTAATGGCACATAAAAAAGGCGGCGGCTCTACGCGAAACGGTCGTGGCTCGAACGCGCAGTACCGTGGCGTCAAGGTGTACGGCGGCGAAGCCGTCCGCGCCGGCGGCATCCTGGTGCGCCAGGTCGGTCAGACCATCAACCCGGGCCGCAATGTCGGCGTGGGTCGTGACTACACGCTCTACTCTCTGGTCGACGGCACGGTGACCTACGAGCACGATTCGCGCACCAAGAAGCGCGTCTCCGTGTATCCCGAAGGTACCGTCCCCGCGAGCGCCGCGAACTGACGCTCTCGTCTGGCTCGCTCGGCTCGAGCCAGGGCTCGAACCCCAGCCGCGTCTTCGTCACCGATATCGACGGGACGCTGCTCGGTTCAGACGGAGAAGTACACCCAAGCGACGCGGAAGCGATCGCCGCGCTGATTGCGCGCGGCGTGCCCGTCACGCTGTGCACCGGCCGAATGTACTCCGGAACCCGCGAGATCGCTGAGGGCCTCAGCATCTTGGGTCCCGTCGCGTGCATCGACGGCAGCCACATCGTCGACTCGACGAACCACCTCGAGCTGCACAGCACCCCGCTGTCCGAGCAAGGGGCCGGACTTTTGTTCGAAGCGCTGGAGCGTATTCGGCCGGCTGCGTTCGCGTTCTCGGGCGACCGCCTGTTCCACGACGCGCACGGCTCTCAGTACCTGGACTACGTGCGCACTTGGACTGAGCGCACCCAGCAGGTCGACCTGCTTACAGACTTCGACACCTGGCGCGAGGGCGGCACGCTCTCTGCGCTAGTGGCCCTCGGCACGCCGTCCCAGATCCGCACGGCCGAGCAATTCATTCAGGCCAACGCCGAGCACCTGCAGTGCGTGACGTTCGAGGTCGGCCGTCCCGGCTACTCGGGCACTTGGGGCCTCGTGGTGCGCGCCGCTGGGGTGGACAAAGGCACGGCCATCGATTGGGTCGCGCGCCACCACGGCGTGACCGCCGCCGAAGTCGTCGCCGTCGGTGATTGGCTCAACGACATTCCCATGCTGCGCCGGGCCGGCCGCTCCTTCGCCATGGGCCAAGCGCCCAACGCCGTGAAGGCCGCCGCGACGGACATCCTCAAAGCCAGCGCCCAAACCGGCGGCGGTTTGGCCGAAGCCGCAATGCGCGCCGGCTTGCTCTAGGCCGTGCAGCGCCGTTTCAAGGCTTCTGGTGGGCGCTCCCCGGGCTCGCATCGCACCTCTCTCGAGCGTCCGAGGTGCTCACGGCCGCTGATTGAGTAGAACGCGCGCCGGTGCAATGCTCATCCCGCAACTTGGAAGCTCGCATCGTCGTCCTGCCCCCGGCCTTAGCCAGCCAAATCGCGGCGGGTGAAGTCGTCGAACGGCCGGCGAGCGCCGTCAAAGAGCTGATCGAGAACGCTCTCGACGCGGGTGCGCAGCGCGTGGACGTCGAAATCGAGGGCGGCGGCGTGACGCGGCTCAGCGTGAGCGACGACGGATTGGGCATGAGCGCCGAGAACGCGCGGCTCAGCGTGGAACGCCACGCCACGAGCAAGCTCACGGCGATCTCGGACCTGAACACGATCGCGAGCTACGGCTTTCGCGGCGAAGCATTGCCCAGCATCGCCTCCGTCAGCCGCTTCAGCCTGCGCTCACGTCCCGTAACCCACGACGCAGGCGTCGAAGTGCTGATCGAGGGCACCGCCGAGCCGGTAGTGCGCGAAGCGGGCATGGCCGTGGGCACGCGCGTGGAAGTGCGCGAGCTGTTCTTCAACGTCCCTGCGCGCCGCAAGTTTTTGCGCTCCACGGGCACCGAGTCCGGGCACGTCACCGAGGTCGTGGAGGCCGCTGCCCTCACCCGACCCGAGGTCACGTTCACGCTCGCGCGCGATGGCCGGCAAGTGCGTGAATTCTTGCGCGCCGCTAGCCGCGCCGATCGCGTCGCACAAGTGTGCGCGGGCGAAGATCTGGCGCGTTGCGAAGGCACCCGCGGCCCGCTCACGATCGAGGCCTACTTGTCGCGTCCAGAGAACGCACGCGCGGGTGCGGGAGGGCTGCGCTTGTTCGTCAACGGGCGCGCCATCCGAGACCGCGCGCTCGCCGTCACGATCGCGCAAGCGTACGGCAGCGTGCTCGAGCGCGGTCGCTATCCGCGCGGAGTCGTGTTTTTGGATCTACCGAGCGAGTTCTTGGACGTGAACGTGCACCCGCAAAAGGCCGAGGTGCGCTTCGCCGATCCACGCGCGACCGCCGACGCGCTGTACGGCACCTTGTCGCGTGCGCTGGCCGGCGCGTTCTCGCTGCCCACGCCGAACCGCAATGCCTGGAGCAAGCCGCGTCCAGACTTGACCAGCACGACGAGCCAAGCGTCACCGTTGCCTCCGTTTGCGGCACCCGCCGCGCGCCCCGCGATCGGTGAGCGGCCCTGGTCGACACCCACTCAGCCCAAATCAGCTGAGGTCAGTGCATCGCAGTCAGCTCAGGATGGGCTCGATTCGAGCTACTTGAACGAAAGCGTGCCGCCCGCGGCGCTGCTCGTCGCGCTCGAAGAGCCGCTGCTCGCCGTGCGCGATGGCTCGGGCGCACCGATGCGCCCGCAAGCGGAAATCGCATGGTCGAGCTTGAGCTTCGTCGCACAGCTTCGCCAAACGTACCTTTTGTGCGAAAGCCGAGACGGCATCTACCTGCTCGACCAACACGCGGCCGCCGAGCGCGTCACCTTCACGCGCTTGCGCAAGCAGTACCAGAGCCGCGCCGTGCCCTCCCAAGCGCTGCTCTTCCCGGTCACGCTCGACGTGCTGCCGGCAGAGGTCGAGCTCGTCGAGCTGCGCGCCAAGGAGATGGCCGAGGTCGGGCTCGACGTGCGTGTGCGCGGCGCCGAAAGCATCAGCATTCACGCGGTGCCGAAGCTGTTGCAGCGCGCCAGCGCTGAGCGTTTGCTGCGCGATCTGTTGGCCGAAGTGTCGCGCAAAGGCGGGCGCGGCTTTTCCGATGCCGTGGATCTGGCACTGGCCACTATGGCCTGCCACGGCTCGATCCGCGCCGGCGATGCGCTCACGCCCAGCGAGGCCAAGGCCCTGCTCGAAGCCTTGGACGATGCGGATTTCGCCGGTCATTGCCCACACGGGAGACCCGTCGTCACGTTCCTGAGCTGGGCCGAGTTGGAACGCAAAGTGGGTCGGCGGTAGCGAGTGACGAGCACTGACGAACCGCTGTGGGTCGTGGTCGGCCCCACCGCGTCGGGCAAGACGTCACTCGCGATCGAGCTGTGCGAGCAGCACGACGGAGAGGTCGTGAGCGCCGACAGCGTGCAGGTGTATCGGCACTTCGAGGTCGGTACGGGCAAGCCGAGCGCGGAAGAGCGGGCGCGCGCGCGTCATCACTTGATCGACGTGATCGAACCGAGCGAACCGATGGACGCCGCGCGCTTCGCCGAGCTCGCCGAGCTCGCGATCGCGGACATTCGCGCGCGCGGCAAACGACCAATCGTGTGTGGCGGCACATTTCTCTGGGTGCGAGCATTGATTCATGGGCTCGTGCCTGCGCCACCCGCGAATCCCGAGCTGCGCGCACGGCACCAGACGCGCGTGGCCGAGGTTGGACGCGCGGGCCTGCACGCCGACCTGGCGCGCGTGGACCCGGAAGCTGCGCAGCGCTTGGCCCCCAATGACTTCGTACGCGTCAGCCGCGCGCTGGAGGTGCACGAGCTCACGGGCGTACGCATGACCGATTGGCAAACCGCGCACGGCTTCAAGACGTCGCGTCACGCCGCGCGCTTGCTCGGGGTGCGCCGCGAGAAGGAAGAGCTCGATCAGCGTGTTTTGGCGCGCTGCAAAGCGATGCTGGCCGCCGGTTGGCTCGAGGAAGGCCGGCAAATGCTGGCACGCGGCTTCGGCGACACGCGCCCCTTCGCGTCGGTCGGCTACAAGCAAGTCGCGCTCGCGCTCGCGAGCGGTAAGCCCATCGACGAAGCGGAGCTGGAGCTATCGATCTTTCGCGCGACGCGCATCTTTGCGCGCCGCCAGCGCACTTGGCTGCGCGATCAGGCGATCGAGTGGCTGCCGCCCGGATCGACGAAGCTGTGATGGTAGCTCGGGTCGTCGATCGCGAGCGCCGCCGCGGTGACGCGCAGTGGCTTAGCGCAATCGAGCATCACCGCCAGCTCGTCGGTGCGTGAAGCGCCGACGCTGCCTTCGTAGGCGCCGGGGTGCGGGCCGTGCGGGATCCCCGCGGGGTGCAGCGAGATGCTGCCCGGGCTGATGCCTCTACGCGACGTGAAGTTGCCGCGTACGTAATAGATGACCTCATCGATATCGACCGACGAATGCGGGTACGGGCAAGCCACGGCTTCCGGGTGATAGTCCAACGGCCGAGGCACGAAGCTGCACACCAAAGCGCCGGGCAACGCGAACGTCGCGTGCTGGTTGGGCGGCAAATGCACCATCCCGACCTTGGCCTGAAAATCCAAGATCGAGAACGCAATGGGGTAGTAAGTCCCGTCCCAGCCCACGACGTCGAGCGGGGAGTTTCGGTAGCGATAGCCGAAGAATGCCCCGCCGCGTTTCACGACCAGCTTGCGGATCCCTTCGTCGCTCGGCCCGCTCCAAACCGGCGCCCGAAAATCACGATGCGAATACGGCGCGTCCATACGCAGCTGGCCGATGTCGTTCCGGTACTGGCGCGGGATAGCGATTGACCCTGCGCTTTCGATCGCCAGCCAATCCTGCGTCAGCGCCACGTCGGGCACGAAGCGGTGCAACAGGCCGCGCGGTAGGCACAAATAGTCGTTGGCCTGAAAGCGCAGCTCACCAAGCTGCGTCTTCAACACACCTCCACCCTCGCGAACGAAGAGCAGCTCGTCGCCGTCGGCGTTCACGAAATAGGCGGGATCTTCTGCGTCTGGCGCGAGCACGGACAGCACCAGATCGTCATTTTCCAGGAGCGGTACGCGCGCGTCTAGCGGCGGGCCGCCGCGCTGACGTTGCTCGAAGCTGCGGAAGTGATGGCGCGTGAGGCTACGCGCGGGACGACCTCCGAGGACCTCCCAGCCGTGCGCGACGTTGATGGGCTCGGCTTCGTGCGGGCGCTGCTCGTGGTACACGATGGTGTACGGCCCATCGAAGCCGGCGCGCGTGATGCACTCTTCGTAACGCAGCGCTTGATTCGGGCCGCGCAGGGCGGTATGCGCCTTCCGCGGCAGCGCCCCGAAGCTGAGGCGCTCCAACATTACTTGGCCCTCTCCGCTTCTTGTTCGCGCTCGATGCTCTCGAACAAGGCTCGGAAATTGCCCGCGCCAAACCCGCTGTCGCCCTTCCGCTGAATCAGCTCGTAAAAGAACGGCCCGGCGTCGCGATTGCCGTACATCCCGGCCGAATCCTTGAGAAAAATCTGTAGGAGGTACGAGCGATTGCCGTGGCCGTCGACCAACAGCTCGAGCTCCCGCAGGGTGCTCACGTCTTCATCGATGGCGTCCACTCGAAGCGTCCGCAGCCGCTCGGGCAACGCATCGTAATACGTGGGCGGGGTGCGCATGAATTCGATGCCGCGCGCGCGCAAGCTGCGTACCGCAGAGATGATGTCCTTCACGTCGAGCGCGATGTGCTGTACGCCGTCACCGCGGTGATCTTCGTTGAAGAGGTTGATCTGGGAGGCCTTGAAGTTCGGTCGGTACGGCTCGTTGTTGGCGAACTTCAAACCCGACACGCGATCCCACATCACGACCGAGCGCAAGCCGGAGCCGTCGCGCATCTTCACGCGCCCCACATCGCGCGTGTGAAACTCCACGTCCCAATAGCGCTCGAAGCCGAGCACGTGCTGCATCCAGAGCAGCGCGGGAGACATGGTTTGAAAATTGGACGTGATGTGGTCGACGCCCCTGATCGTGCACAGGTTGTGCCCAGCGCGCGCCGGCAGATCGCTAAACCCGGGGAAAAAGCCGCGATAACCACGGCGCTCGACGAACCGGAACGTGGTGTCGCCGAAGGGCGTGGTGATGGAGAACGTCTTCAGCGTGCCGCCATCGTCGCGGTGCGTCTCGACGTCACTGATCGGGGTCGCGCCGCGGCCATCGAGCAGCGTGAACGCGCGCTCGGCATCCGCGACGCGAAAGGCGAGCGTGCCTACGCCGTCCGGATGCTTTTTCAGAAAGCGATCGGCGCGGCCGCCCTGACCGAGGGGCGTCGAGCAGACCACGACGTATTCGCCCGCGCGAAACGCGCGTGAGCGTTGCCGCCCACCTTCGCTCAGCGCATCACCGCTCTCTGCGAATTCGGCGAAGTCCATACGGTCGACATAGAAGCGCGTGCTGCGCTCCAAGTCGCGGACGTAGTAATGAACGCCTTCCAGGCCGAGAATCCCGAGTGGTTCGAGCTCTGCCATGCCTCAAAAGTAGCGCCAATCGTAGCGCCGCGCCAAGCGCGATGCGCCGCTCGCGCCGTCGCTACTCGCGGTCTGGCTGTCGGTCAGGGTGCGCTGCGGCGAAAGCGTCGACCTTCGCGCACTCGGCATCGACGCGAAGCAACGTGGGGTACGCTTCCAGCGGGACGCTGAAGCGACGCGCTGCGTAAAGCTGAGGAACGAGCATCACGTCCGCGAGCGAAACGTCGTCGCCGACCAGGAAGCGGCCCGCGCTGTCGCCAGCGCGAGCTTCGAGCGCGGCCAAGCCGGCACCGACGAAGTGAGCGACGAAGCTTTGCTGATCGAGATCGGGCGCGTGGGCCTTGAGGTAGTTGGTCGTGCCGGTGTTGTGAAACGGCTGCAAACCCGAGCAGATCAGGTGCGCGTACTCGCGGACGCGCGCTCGAGCGAACGGGTCTTTCGGTAACAACGCCGGAGTTGGGTACTGCTCTTCCAGATATTCCAGGATCGCGAGCGATTGAATCAGCTCCACCGGCGGCGCGCCGTTCTCTTGCGGGATTTCCAAAACGGGGATCTGCCCGCGCGGGTTCTTGCTGCGAAACTCAGGGCGATGCTGCTCGCCCCCGCCGCGCACCATGTGCACGAAGCTCGGCTCGTAGCTCAGGCCCTTCAGGCCCAGGCCAATACGCACGCGGTAGGCGGATGAACTGCGCCAATAGGTGTACAGCAACATGTGACGCAGGTTAGCGCCTCAGGCCGTGACACGTGCCGAAATCGCGCCGAACACGCTGACGCCCAGCGAGTCGAACATCTCGATCTGCACGTGATCGCCGGCCTTCAAGAACGGCGTCTGCGCGGTGCCTGTCGCGATCATTTCACGCGCGCGTTGCTCGGCCAGGCAGGACACGCCGCGCGCCGCATCCGCGTTCGAGACCGTGCCGCTGCCCAGGATCGTGCCCGCCGTCAGCGAGCGAGTCTGCGTCACGTGGGCAACTAGATCGAAGAATGAAAAGTGCATCTCTTTGCCGGCGTTGGGATCGCCGACCAGCGCCCCGTTCAAGTGCGTTTTCAGCGCCAGATGCACGCGTCCGTGGTGAAACGCGCCGCCCAGCTCGTCCGGGGTCACGGCGAAGGGCGAAAATCCGGTGGCGGGCTTGGAAACGAAGAAACCGAACCCCTTCGCCAGCTCCGCCGGCACCAAGTTGCGATAGGTCCAGTCGTTCGCGAGCATTAACAAGCGCACGTGCTGGGCGGCGTCCTTCGCCGTCGTGCCACGCGGGGTATCGCCCAAAATCACGCACACCTCGGCTTCGAAATCCAAACCGAAGCCCTCGTCGCCCAAGCTGAAGTCGTCCTCGGGGCCAAGCAGGCAGCCCGACGCGCCCTGGTACACCAAGGGATCGGTGCGTAGCGTCTCGGGCGGTTCCGCGCCGCGCGCGCGGCGCACGAGCAGGATGTGCGTGATGAACGCCGAGCCGTCGATCCACTCGTAGGCCCGCGGCAGCGGCGCGGTGAGCTCGACCTCGCTCAGCTTCTGCCCCGGCAAGAGCCCACTCTCGAGCGCCTCGAATCGCCGCTTGAGCTCGGGCTGCACGCGCTCCCAATCGTCCAACGCGGCCTGCAGGTGCGGCGCGATGTGACTTGCGGACGCGCAGCGCCGGCCATCACGGCTCACTACTAGCAGCGAGCCGTCCCGTCCTTGGCGCCGACTTGCGAGCTTCATGACGAGGTACGCCTGCTGCGCCCGCTAACCCAAGAAACCTGAGCTCAGTCGTTACCGAGCGACAACGAGGCGTCCAACAATTCCAAAAACGTATTCGGGCGGGGCGGCTGAGCACGGATGAACTTGGCGACCGGCGTCGGGCCGAGGGTGGGGCGGACCAGGAGCTCGGGGACGAGCTCGGCGTGGGCGGGGGCGTCGACCGTGACCATGGACACGCCTTCGGAGGTCGAGTCGGTGGTGACGTTCGAGGGCACGATTGCGGGGGCGAACTCGGCGCTCGCAGACGCTGCCGGCTGGGAGGGATACTGGGCGAGTGATTCCGGCGGAGGCGGAACCGAATCATCGCCGACGCGCTGGCGATGCGCGTCGAGGTCCTGCCGCGCCTCGGGCGGGGGCATCAGATCTTCGGTGTAGCCCCCGGCGTACTCACGACCGGGCAAGGTGACCTCGAGCTCTTCGCTCGGCAGCTCTTCTTGCAGTGGCGCGACGTGCGGATGATCCAGCTCGAGCGACGGGCCACGCGCTTCTTCGAGATCGATGGTTTGACCGAGCTGCTCTGCAGTGGGCACTGCCGAACGCACTCCACCTTTGGGCTGAATGTCGGCTTCGAGCAATTCCTCGATATCGGGTGCCAACGGGGCGTGGATGCCTGCGGGCAGTGCCACCGCGGCTTGTGGCCCAGACTCGGGCGGGGGCGTCTTGAGCGGAACCTCGCGCCCCTCTTCGAGCGTGATCTGCTCGGCGGCATGGGCCAGCGCCTCGTCCATCGTGCCGGCGATTTTGCTGCGCGAGGAGGAAGCGGGCGGCTCTTCGACGGACGACGCATGGTCGCCGTCGAGCTCTTCGTCGTCGAAGTTCAGATCGTCGATCTGGTTGTTCGCGGGAGCTTCGGAGTCACCCGGGGTCATCTCGACGATGTCGTCTTCGAGGAGCTCTTCGGGTTGATCGTCGTTCAGCTCGGAGACGACCATGACGCCGGAGATGTCTTCGTCGTGCGAGCGCTTCGACGACACCGAGACCAGCGGAATCGGCTCTTCCTCGAGCACGTCGCTGTAGTTGGGCGCGGGGGGCGGGGGCGCGGAGGGGAACGGATCTTCCAGCAGCAGGTCGTCGACGGATGCGTCGAGCGGCGCGGCGTGCGCAGCGGGCGCGGGGGGCACGTAGGATTCGAATTCCGGCTGAAAAGGCGGCGGTTCCGGCTCGTAAACGGCTTCCGGCTCGGGCGCGACATAGGCCGGCTCGGGGGCGACGTACGCCGGCGCGACGTACGCCGGCGCGACGTACGGCGCAGGGGCCACGTATTCCGGCTGCGGCGCGGCAGCGACGGGCTCGGCGGCAGAGACCAGGGTGCGGGGCAGCGCCGCGTTGCGCTGCACGCGCGCGAGCAGCTCCTCCAAGATCGAAGTTTCGTGGCTCACGAGGCACCTCGCGTGGCGAGCCGGCTCAGCACATCGCCCCAGGGCACGCCCTGGGCGAGCCACTCACTCGCTTTGTTTGCGCCGACATGACCGGCGATCAAAAATCGCACCGTTTCGGCGTCGCGGATCAACTTGATGGCCACGACGTCGCGGCCGAAGCTGCGCTGCATGGCGCCCTCCAGCACCGAGCCGAGCAGCAGATCGCCCGACCAACCGAGCGGCGAATGGGCGAATGACAACACCAGCGCGTGACCCCAGCGTTCGAGACCGAGCGAGCCGAGCCCCATGAGCGAGAGCTCACCTCCCAGGTGCTCGACCACGGTCTCGAGTGACGCTTGCCAAGCCTCACCCAGGCGATCGTTCATGATTCGCCCGGCTTCGGTGCCGATGCGGCGCCCAAAATCACGCACTGCGTCTTCACTCGCGCCTTGGCAAAGCGCGAGCAGAGCATCTGCGGGGACGACCACGCGCTCGCCGGCGTTGGCCATGCGGATTTGGCCGCGGCCGATATCGAACTCCAGAGCGTACGACGGGTCGAAGTTGAGGCTCATGGGTAACTTGCTGGGCGGGCGACGGAGCCCGTGACTTCCGAGTATAGGGGTGACTAGGTAAATCCTGTCAATTCTCGTGCCTATAGCGGTGCCTCTGCCGCGCCTGAGGGAGGCGCCCGGCTCGTGTGCCGGGAGCATGGACTGATGCAAGCTCGACTCGGGATCCGGGGTAAAGTCGAACGGGCAATGCGGAAGAGCAGCCGGTTTGGCTTCGAACGCTGCGTGCTCGTTCTCGGTCCGCTCGTCAGCTTCGTCGTCGCGCTCACCCTGCTCGCCCGACCAGCATTCGCCGGCACCGCGCGGCGAGATCCGCCCCTGCTCTTCGGCGCAGGCCCACATGTAGTTCGGCCGCCGGTGGAGATCGATCCGCTCCTGCCTACGGGAGCGCCATTCGCCGCTCAACGCGAGCGGCCCCGCAGCCTCGGAGCGGCGTGCTCGGCGCGCTACCCGCTCTGCGTGCAGCGCGGGGCGGGCGTGAGCGCCGAGCAGGCGAACCGTGCCTTGCCCGCGTTCGAGCTCGGCTACGAGCGAGTCGTGGAAGCGTTGCGCGTGCCGGCACCGCTCGCCGATGACGCACACGGGGGCAGCGACGCGCTCGATTGGTACTTGGAGTCGGGCAGCGCGGAGCTCACCGCCGAGCGTGACGCCGTTGGCCTAGGCGGGCTCGACCGTGCGGCCGCGTTTTGCGTGAGCCGCCCGAGCGACGATGATCTGCTCGCCCAGCGCGACGCTACCCTGTGCCTCGGTGAAGCGATCGCCAAGCGGCTCGATCCCGGTGAAACGCCGGGCGTGGCGCGCGCGTTTGCGACCGAGCTGTGGTGGCTCACGGGTCGGGTAAGCGCGCTCGACGTGCAGCTCGTGGACGACGCGCAAGCGCATCCGGAGCTCGCGCTGGCTGGGCGCTCGGCGCCCGCGAACGGCGCTGCCGTGTTGCTGCTCGACTTTCTGGAGCAAGCGCGTTCGTCACAAGGCATCGCTCAGCTTGCGACGTCACTGTTCTCGGCCGCCGCGAGCAGCACGCCTAGTGGCGCATTCGATTGGAACAACGAGCCCGACGTGTTCGACGTGCTGCGCCACACGCTGGACGAAGACACGGCCAAGGTCGGCACGCTGTTCGGCGATTACGCTGTTTCCCGCGCATTCTTAGGCGACCGCGACGATGGCAGCCACCCGCCGTTCGGTGAGTGGGCGGGCGCCTTTGCGCGACCCCGCTACGATTGGACGATCAAGTTTTCGTCTCTGCCGCGGCGCGTGCGCGCCGCGCGTCCGATCGAGCCGACGGGCATCGAGCTGATCTGGGTCGACTTGGACGAAGTGCCGCTCGGGGTCTCGCTGGGCTTCGAGAGCGAGTGGGAAGCGCCGGTCGCCTTCAAATGGCGGCTGATCAGCCTCGACGAAAGCGGGCGTGAGATGGCGCGCGTGGATGTGCCGTTTCAAGAGCGCGGGCGCTCCTCGGAGGGGCGCGTGGTGAATTTGACCGGCGTGCGGGCGGTGCTCGCGATCGGCATCAACATGGGCGGCGTGGATCTCGCGCACCCGTTCGATCCGGACCTCGACCCATTCGAGGCGCAGTCGTGTACGGCTTACTTCGCGCGCATGTAGCGGCGCCGGCGAACGAGGGCGAGGGCCGCGAAGAGCAGGGAGAGTGGCGCCGCGACCGAGCTCGACGCCGCTCGCGACTTGGACACGGCGCAGCCACCGCGCGCCGAGACGCCATCCGTCGCGACCCAGCGATCCACGGCGATGGGCACTTCTTTGGCCGCGATCAGCTGCTGGTCGAAGAAGACTTGCAGCCCCAGTGTTTGCCCGCCGCTGTCTTCCGGCGCCGTCACGCTGAATCGGAAAAACCCCGGCGCAACGCGGGTGAGGTCCTCTTCGATCACGGCCGTGTTCGTCACGAGGCGCAGCCGGCTGGGGTCGAAACCGTCGGCCAGGTTGCCCGCCTCGTCGCGTAAATCGAGGTAGCCAGTGAGCGGCCAATTCGGATCGGGGTGCGCGAACGACGCGGACAGCGTGAGCCAACTCTGATCGCTCGGCGTGCGCAGCGCGGGCGAATCACCCGCCGTGGCTACTGCCAGTGCGCCTTCGAGATCGAGCGCGCCCGGGCCGATTTGCCGAGCGTCGATCACGATGCCCTGCAGGGTGCGCGCGCCGGCCTGCAAAATCGCGCGCACGGCGTCCTGCGTGAGCGTCGGATCGCGCTCGAACAGCAGTGCGATGGCACCGGCCACGATCGGCGAGGACATCGAGGTACCGCTGGTGATGGCGTGCTTGTCGTCGACGACGAAGCAGTCGTCCTCCGCGGGGCAGCGACCCTGGCTCGAGAACAAGCCGCCCGAAACATCGCGCGGGTCGACCGTGCTCGCCATGGCGCCGGCGACGAACACACCCGGCGCCACGATGTCCGGCTTCAGCATACCGAGCGCGTTCGGGCCTGCCGCGCTGAAGTAAGCGATCGTGTCGAGCGGCGCGTTGTCGATCGAGCCCAGGTTCGGCATATCTACGGCATTTCCTTCGACGTCCACCCAGTTGTTGCGATTGAGCGTAGCGCCGACTGCGATCAGGGCCGGGGACGCCGCGGGCACGTTGATCGTGCCCTCCTTCTCCGCACGCGGAAACAGCGCGCCCAGCGCGGTTTCCGGGTTCAGATCGCCCTCACCCTGCACCCACAGCTGTGCCGTGCCGTGACCCTCGAGCACGATCGTGAAGTTGCTGTCCGCAGGCCAGGTACCGTCGATGGCGAGCAAGGCGCCGTGACGCCCGGGGCTCGCTGAATTCGTGGTGTCACTGCTAGTCGTGCCGTTCGAGACATCGATCTCGAAGTCGTCGTTGCTATAGCTTGCCGAATGACCCACCTGGACTGCTTTGACGCGTGTGCCGGTCTTGTCCTCGATGGCGACGCTCACCTCGTCGCCATCACGAAAGCCGATCCATACGTAGGCCGTGCCGGTGACGGTCTTGCCCATGACTGAGGGCGTGAGCAACGGCACGCGCGACACCGAGTCTCTAGGGACGTGTACCTCGGTGTGAATCCCGAACGGGCCGGGATACTTCGAGCTGAGCTCGCCACCGTACAAGCCCGCACTGTTGCCGGCCGCGACCACGATCGCCCGGCCCGGGAACGCCGCGCCAACCATGGCGCTCAGCCCCTGCTCCAGCGCAGAGCTGCCGTCGTGGGCGCCAAAATCGCTGCCCAGGCTCAAGTTCACGACCGCCGGCATGCCCAAATCCTCGGCGCGATCGAAGACGAACTTCACCGCGCGCAGCACATCCGCGTCCAGGATATTGCCGTTGCTCTGGGCCACGCGTGCGATCACGTACGTCGCCTCGGGTGCCACTCCAATGTAGCGCGCGGGCTTGCTGGCGAGCCCATTGCCCGCCGCCAGTGACGCCACGTGCGTCCCATGCCCGAATGGGTCGAACGGTTCGTCGCCCAGCGTGTCGTTGGCGAGCAGCTCGTCCAAATCAGCACCGGAGAACACGGCACAACCCGGATCTGCGTCGCAGCCGTAGGTCGTCTCCAGCGCCGGTTGTCGTTTGGCGGCGCCGCGAGAGACGTCGAGCAACCAAGCGACGCGCGTGCTGCCGTCGCTGTTCCGAAAATCACCGTGCGTGAGCTCGATGCCCGTATCCACGATGCCCACGACCACGCCTTTGCCCGAGGTGTGCGTCGAGTTGCGCACGCTCTCGGCGTGCACCCAACCCTCGATGCGGTCGAGCAATGCGTGACGCGGCGGCGCCCAATCGAAGCTCCAATCCGGATGCGCCCGGGACAGCTCGACGAACCGGCCCGGCTCGAGCTGCCCCACCCAAAAACCGCCCACGGAAACCAGGCCGGGCTCTCGCACGGTGCCGCCCGGATTGCGCACGATCAGCGGCACTTTTCCGCTCGAGCCGCGCGCAAACAAGGCTGGCAGCGAGCGCGCACGAGCGCCCAAGCTCGCCTTGGACTGAAGCGCGAGCGAGCGCCCCAACCGGCCGAGCTCGACCTGCGCCGAAGCGCGGGCGGTGCCGAACAGCGCGCTGACCGCCAGCGCCGAGCACCAGGCAAAGCGACGCACGCGGTTCATTCAAACGGGCGGCACGAGGTGCCGCTTATTGGCGCGCGGGCGCTGTTTGTTTTGGTACAGCTCGAAGCGCTGCGCGAGCTCACGCCGCAAATCGGCGAACGGGACCACGCCGTCGATCACGAGCTCACTGGCGAGCTTCTCCAGATCGACGTCGGCGCGGTACTCGTCACGCATTTTGGTCACGAACGCCTCGCGCTCGGGCCCGGCGGGCAGCTCTTGGATCTTGTTGAAGTACACGGCGTTCACGGCGGCTTGCGGCCCCATCACCGCGATCGAAGCGCTCGGCAAGGCCAAGCACGCGTCCGGCTCGAACGCAGGCCCGCACATCGCATACAGGCCAGCGCCGTACGCCTTACGCACAATCACGCTGATTTTCGGCACGTTCGCTTCGCTGACGGCGGCGATCATTTTGGCGCCCGCGCGGATGATGCCCTGGCGCTCCACTTTCGTCCCGATCATGAAACCCGGCACGTCTGCCAGAAAGAGCAGCGGCACATTGAACGCATCACACAACCACATGAAGCGCGCCGCCTTGTCCGCGCTGTCCACGAACAACACGCCGCCCAAATACTTCGGCTGATTGGCGACGATGCCCACCGTGCGCCCATCGATGCGCGCGAACGCCGTGATCATCTCTTTGGCAAAGCGCGCCTTGATCTCCAGGACGCTGCCCTCGTCCACGATGTGCTCGATCACGAGCCGCATGTCGAACGGCTTGTTCTCGTCCGCCAGGATGATTTCGCCGAGCGGCTTCAGGCCCGCCTTGGGCGGAACGGGCGCGAGGCGCGGGGGAGCCTCATCGCAATTGGAGGGCAAGAGCGCCAGGTAAGACTTGGCGAACGCAATCGCCTGCTGCTCGCTTGCGACCAGCACGTCACCACATCCTGAAACGGAGGTGTGCATCTTGGCGCCGCCCATTTCCTCGAGCGTCACCTTCTCGCCGATGACCATCTCGGCCATGCGCGGCGAGCCCAAATACATGCTGGCATTGCCATCGACCATCACGACCACGTCGCAAAACGCAGGGATGTACGCGCCACCCGCCGCCGAGGGCCCAAACAACAAACACAGTTGCGGGATCTGCCCGCTGAGCCCGACCTGATTGTAGAAGATGCGCCCGGCGCCGCGGCGACCGGGAAACATCTCCACTTGATCGGTGATGCGCGCGCCAGCCGAGTCGACCAAGTACAAGAGCGGGCACTGCAGGTGCTGCGCGGCCTCCTGAATACGCAAGATCTTCTCGACCGTGCGCTTGCCCCAGGAGCCCGCCTTCACCGTCGAGTCATTGGCCATGATCGCTACTTGGCGCCCCGCCACGCGAGCGAGCCCAGTGACCACGCCGTCTGCCGGCAGGTCCGAGGCGCTGCTGTTGGCGAGCAGCGCGTCTTCGACGAACGACTCCGGGTCGACCAAGAGCGCGATGCGCTCGCGCGCGAACAGCTTGCCCTGCTCGGCGTTCTTCTCGTGGTACTTCGGCGCGCCTCCCGCGAGCGCACGCCTGCGCGCACGGTCTAGCTCTGATTCATCCATCGTTACTCAGTATACGAGCAGTGGATACGCTTGGCTCAAGACTCTTCGATCAGCCGCTTGACCAGCGTTTCGAGGCGCGCGAGGCCGGGCGTGGAGTAACCGACCATCACGTCCCGAACCCGGCCGCCCTTGTCGAGCACGAACACCGTGGGCAGCGCCATCGCGCGATACGCCTTGGTCGTGGCGCCGCTCGGATCGGCAAACACCGGATAGCCAATGCCCATTTGAAACGCCGAACGCGTGACGACCGGCACCGTCTCTGCGGAAACGCCCGCGACGACCACGCCCTGCGGCGTGAACCGCTCGTGCCAAGCTTCGAGCACGGGGCTCAGTAAGTGACAGGGGCCACACCAAGAAGCCCAAAACTCGAGCACCACGACCTTACCGTGCAGCGCCGCCAAGCGCGGCTCCATACTGCCTTGAGCGGTCTCCAACGCCTCGAGCTCGGGCGCTTGCAGGCCCACGTACTGACGGCGCAAAATCTCATCGCCGTCGGGAAAGCGTTCGAGCTCCACGGCCAAGAGCCGGATCGCACCCGCGCCCTGCAGCCCGAGCCGCAAACGCTGACCCGCGCCGCGCACGGCCACCAAGCGGCTCACGTCCTCGGGCAACACGACGTTCTCGCCGTCGATGCTCAAGATGACGTCGCCGCTCTTGAGGCCAGAGCCTGCAGCGGGAGAGCCGCGCACCACATCCCGCACCAACACGCCCGGCTCGTTGCTCTCGCGCTTCGAAAGCTCCACACCGAGCCAGCCGCGCTCACGCGCGAGTCGCGGTTGCCCGGTCGGCGCTGCCGACTCCGCACCGGCGGGCGAGGCAGCCGCGAGCTCGGTGCTCACGGCCTCTGCGCTCCGCGCTGATGCTGCGGATGAGGCGATCGGCGACGACGAATGAGCGGCCAGCAGCGCGTTCTGCGGTGCTGCGCCCTGCGCGCGCGACTGCGTGGAGCCCGCGTGCGTGCAGCACACGCTCGCTGAGGCGCACGCAAGCAACGCCCAAGCCACTCCGTTGCCACGCACTCGAACCCTCGCTCGCACTCCTTCGTGGTACCATGCCCGCTTGGCGCGCGCAGCTTGGCCTCGGGTTCTCGGCGCTCTCGCGCCCGTCGCGTGTGGCGTGTGCTACTCGAGCGCTGTGGTACTAACAGCATGCGCAGAAGCGCCGCACGGCCCGCTCGCCGGTGCCTCCGACGCCTGGGAGACCGCGCAGGACCCCGAAGTGCCGCCAGCCGCGCCGAAGTCAGCGCCAATGTGGGATGTTTACCCCGCGGTGCAACGCTGGCCCGCCGCCAGCCCGCCCTTCACGTCCGGCGGGCACCAACCGGAACAGTCCGTCGAGGTTCGAGTGAACGACGCCGCGCGAGCGAGCTACGCCGGTCTGGTTGCCGATACCGTGTTTCCGGATGGCTCACTGCTCGTCGAGCTATCTCGCGGTACCGGGCACGGCTATGCCATGCGTAAGGCCAACGGTGCCTGGAGCTACTTCGAGCTCGACGCCAAAGGCGGCGTGCTCGCGAGCGGAGCCCTCACGCTGTGCGCGGGCTGTCACGCCCAAGCGCCCGCCGACCACGCCTTCGGCCCGCCGCGCGCCCCTTGAGTCGTGCTCGCGCTTGGCCGCTCGACTGAGGAATCTTTCGGACGAGGCGCGCGTTCTCGAAATAGCGCACGAAATGGGCGTGCATTTTGCCGATTCGGACGCAAAATGAGCAAAGACCCGAGCGGAGTTACCCCCGTCGGGTCTGCCAAGGCTATCGTCGTTAAGGGCGAAAGCAGTGAAGCGATACTAAGGAAGCGGAAGCGAAGCTCAATAAGCGCCGTTGGACCGGCTAAGAAGAAGCAAAGCAACCTAAGAACGTCTCGTGGAATGCACTCCTCGGGGCGTTTCGAAGGTACGTTTAGCAGCTTCCGTGCCACGGCCTCCGCTCCTGAGTGCCGCTCGATTAAAGGGTAGTGATTCCAGTTAGATAAGCAGCGTTCCAGTTACGCCGTTCGGCGGAACTCGCCGCTCTGCCTGGCTTGGCTGTCATGGTAGCCCACTCCCCCTGAAATCTTTTCAGACCCGCCCACATTCACCGCCACACGCCTACCCGTCGGCCGGCACGATTTTTCCCCACAGGTCAGAAAAACCCGTGCTATGCACTCGCCCCCTACGCACCCGTAGCTCAGCTGGATAGAGCATCGGACTACGAATCCGAGGGTCGGAAGTTCGAATCTTCCCGGGTGCGCCAGAGACGAAAAGCCAACCAACGTTGGCTTTTTTGCTTTGGGGTGGAAGCGCCTTGGCCTACGGCTCGGAGTCACTGCGCGGCGCAGCGGAAACGGTGGCTCCGGCGGCGCGCAAATGGGGGTCGTTGGCGGTGGGCAGCTCCGTCCCGCGATTCAGCACCTCTATGTAGGCCGAGTAAGCAAAGAGCGAAGCGAATGCCGAACTCCCTCACACGCGGGTCTCGATCGCTGACACGAGTATGCAAAGAACATGTCTTTTTGCGGTTCGTAGATCGAATTTCCCCTGGCTAAGTGCACGCGACGCGGTGGAGCGAGCGACACTTTGACGGCTGGGGTACCGATACCAAAGTGTCGTTGACATGCACCGACAACACGCGAAATCTCGCGCGGAACGGGATCACGAACCAGGGCAAGATGCTGATCTCAATGGAGAACGAGCTGGTTCGTTTAGTTGATGCGCTTCCCGGGTTCGTATGGACGGCGGATTCAGACGGCGAGCTAGATTTTCTGAACCGGCGATGGCTCGACTTCGTGGGCCTCTCTCTAGAGCAGGCGCGCGGCTCTGGTTGGCAAGTGGCGATTCACCTGGACGACATGGATCACCTCCTCGCGCACTTTCGCGCGTGCCTGGCGTCTGGTGAGCCAGTGAACTGCGAGGGGCGCATGCGCCGCTCGGATGGTGTCTATCGTTGGTTCCTGCTTCTAGCTAACCCACTTCGCGAAGAGACCGGCAAGATTGTGAGATGGTTCGGCACGAACATCGACATCGAAGATCGCAAGCGAGCCGAGGAAGCGGTCCGGGCGAGCGAGCAAGATCGCAAGCGCTCCGACGAAGCCCTGCACGCGAATGAACGCGAGCTGAGGCTGATCATCAATACGCTGCCGACGCTCGCGTGGTCGAGTTTGCCCGACGGATTCTGCGACTTTCTCAACCAGCGCTGGCTCGACTATGCGGGCATGTCCGCAGAGCAGGCACTCGGCTGGGGCTGGGCAGCTGCCCTCCATCCAGACGACGCGAAAGGCATGCAGGAGGAGTGGGGATATTCTCTGGCCACGGGAACTCCGACAGACACACAAGCGCGCCTGCGGCGCTTCGACGGCAGCTATCGCTGGTTTCTATTTCGCGACAATCCGCTGCGCGACGAGAACGGCAAGATCGTCAAATGGTACGGGATGGCCGTCGACATCGACGATCGGAAGCGCGCCGAGGAGGAGCTGCGCCGGAGCGAAGTGCTGCTCGCGGAAGGCCAGCTGGTGAGCCAGACCGGTAGCTTTTATTGGAGCGTGGACTCCGACGAGATCAGGGCATCAGGCGAATTCTATCGCATCTTCGAGCTCGAGCAGGGGTCCAGCGCGACCTTCGCGGCAATTGCGGCTCGCGTGCATTCAGAAGACTTGCCCCTCGTGAACGAAAGGCTCGCGCGGGCTCGCAGCGGCGTTCCTGATCTCGACTGCGAGTTTCGCCTGCGCCTGCCGAACGGCTCGCTCAAGTGCTTGCGTATGACGCTGAACGCGACTCGCGAACGCGGCACTGGGTTGGAATACGTTGGGGCCATCCAAGACATCACCGAGCGACGCCTCTCAGAGGCCGTGCTAGCCAACGTCCGTTCGGAGCTGGCGTACATGACGAGGGTCGCAAGCATGGGCACTCTCGCGGCGTCCATCGCGCACGAGGTGAATCAGCCACTATCCGGCATCGTCACCAACGCCACGACGTGTCTGCGGATGCTGAGCGCGGAGCCCCCCAACGTCGCCGGCGCGCTCGAGACTGCGCGGCGTTCGATTCGCGACGGCCACCGCGCCACGGACGTCATCGCGCGCTTACGCTCGCTGTTCACGAAAAAAAGTACCGCGCGCGAACCGGTCGATCTGAACGAGGCGGCGCGCGAAGTGGTTGCACTGTCACTGAACGAGCTGGAGCGAAACGGCGTCACCGTGCGCGCCGAGCTGACAAGCGATCTACCGGTCATCTCTGGAGATCGCATCCAGCTCCAGCAAGTCATTCTCAACCTGTTGACGAACGCCTCGGCGGCGATGAGCGAGATCGAAGATCGTCCGAGGCGTTTGCTCATTCGAACGGAGCAGGACAGCGGCAAGTGTATTCGCCTCTCGGTCCAGGACGTTGGAGTGGGCATCCGAGACGCGGACAAGGATAAGCTGTTCGAGGCGTTCTACACCACGAAAGCCAACGGGATGGGCATCGGTCTGTCCGTGAGCCGGTCTATCATCGAAAACCACGATGGCAATTTGTGGGCGACGCCGAACGATGGCCCGGGAGCCACCTTCTCATTTTCCATTCCCCAACGTTCAAGCTGATGGTGAGGCGTGAAAAAATCGAAAACCTGAACCGCCGTAGGGCGCGTGCGGGAGGGGGCGGTGGGCTGGTCCGCAGCGAGCTTGGAAGTCGGCGCGAGGCAGCTGCGCCAGCGCGCCGGCGTCGTCCCAGAGAGCGGCGAGCTCTGCTTGGCTGATCGCGACGGAACCTCGGCTGTCTAGCACCTTGCCGCCCGCCGCACCGCTCCACAGCACGCGCAGTCCGTCGACCTGGTCGGTGCCGACCTCGATGCACCTTGCTCGATGCGCGTGCTGCCGCGGGAAGTGGCCTCTGCGACACGCGCGGCACGGACCGGCAGCTCGATTGGTTCGGGTACTTAGCGGCCCGAGCGCGGACTAAGAGAAAGCGAAGTTCTAAATTCTTCTGCCCGGGTGCGCAAAGAGACCAAAGCCCAACGTTCATTGGGTTTTTGATGATGGGTGGAAGCAATTCACGCGGGACCGAGACCGCGGCAAGCGTTACTGATCGCTTTGCTCGTTCGCCGAGCAGTCGGGGAGTCCCGCGCGTACGGGCCCCGACCAGCGCGGGCCCCAGGGCGTCTGGGTAGCTGGGGATAGCTCAGCGGCAGGGGCTGCCCAGAGCCCCATCATCACGATGATGCGGTCGTTCGCTCTGCGAGTGCGCAGATAGTCGCCGACCACTTCGATCACTTGATCGACCTGACACCCTGATTTCTGAGCGTTGAGCACGATTGCGAAGTTATGGCCGCACGACAACGTCCAGCTATCGAGCGTGAAGTGCTCGAGGAGGCGCGGCTCGAGCTCACGACGAAGGCGTGCGCCCACGTGAACACCACCGGTCCCACGCAGAACTGCCGCCTCCAGGTGGAGCACCGTTGCCCCCTCCGGGTGCTCACCGCGCGGCGGCCCGCACAGTTCGTCAAGTGCATCCGTTGGTCTGCGTCGAGTCCACTCGATCAGATAGCCGTCGCGCACTCCAGGTTCGGATCGCAACCAGCATGGTGACCGCGCGGGCCGAGCGCAGCCGGCCACGAACAACACGACAAGCAAGAACGCGCGCCGCAGCCAGTCGTCGATACGGACTCGGCGTCCACTCAGGTGCCTAGAGCGGCAAGCCCGAGTCATTCGGCGGCCCACACTCTCGGTTTCGGTGTGGCAGTGGTGATGACTCGCGTGGAATCTCCGTTGCGCCGCAAGATGAACGGGCCATCGAGCACAAACGGCGGCGAGGGAGGATGCGCAGGCGCGCCCGTCCACGCTGATCTTGGGCCACCCGGACGACGCGATGCACCCGTTGCGGTCTGCCGAGCTGATTCGAGACCGCATCCCGGGGGCGTCGCTCCAATTCGTTGATTCGGCCGAGTATTGGAAGCGAAACCCTGACGAGTTTTGCCATCTCGTCGCGTCGTTCATCAAGGCTGAATCCACTGGCGAGCGGCCGGCGAGCGCGTTGCAGCTCTAAATTCAGAAGCGCCAGAACCGACGCTTGGCTCGACATTCCAATGATTCCGTCCTCGTCACAGCGCACGCCGGTAGTGCATCACGACCGCGCCATTGCGGAGCGGCTTCGCCGAGACTAGCTCGAGCCGTCGCGTGTTGGGCAGCCCGCCCTGGTACAAGGTCGGACCGTGGCCGGCGATCCTGGGGTGGACGAGGAATAGATACTCGTCGATCAGGTCCAGCCGATCCAGCTCGGTGGCGAGCTTGCCGCTACCGAGGAGCACGCCGCCTGGGGTCGCGTCTTTGAGCTTCTGCACGCTCGTGCGCAGGTCGCCAGGGATGTGGTGGCTGTTGGTCCACGGGAAGTCCTTTCGCGTCGATGACACCACGTACTTCGGCTTGGCCTCCAGCTTGATCGCCCACTCGCGCAGCGCCGGCGGCGCCTCCGTGTCGCCGCGAGCGACGCCGGGCCAGTGGCTCTCCATCATCTCGTAGGTGACGCGGCCCCACAGCATTGCCCCGCCGTCGTCCATCAGGCGGGTGAAGAAGGCGTGGGTCTCGTCGTCGACAATTCCCTCTTGATGGTCGACGCAGCCGTCGAGGGTGACATTGATGCTGAAGGTCAAGAGTCCCATGCTGTGCTCCTTTCGAGATAGGCGACGAGATGCGCCGCTGTCTGGCTCCAACCGATCGCGGCGAGCTTCCGATGACGCGCGACCGGTGCAGAGTCCGCGAGCTCGGGTTCGGCGACCCGCTGCGCGACCGTCATGCGAGTCCCGCGTTCGGTGGCAACCAGCTCCACCGTCATCACGATGTGCGCCCCGACTGGCCACTCGGGCATCATCGCGTTGACCGTCGGGCGATCGTTCGCATCGACGAATGTGAACGTGAACGATAGGCGCGTCGGCGCCACGACCTCGTCGAACACGCCGCGGATCGAGACGAGCTGCCCCTCCGGCCAACGATGCTGGAATCGGATCACGCCACCGGGGCGCGCATCGATCTCGCACAGCGGCACCTCGACGTTATCGGGCGCGAACCAGCGCGCGAAATGCTCGGCACGGGCCCACGCCTCGAAGACCAGCTCGGGCGGCGCCGCGTACTCGCGGTCGTCGATCAGATCAGCGTTTGCGGCGACGCGCATGGCGCCCTCCAGTGGGTTCTTGCAGCTCTTTCAGATACGCACCCAGCCGATCGAAGCTCGCGTCCCAGAGCTCGCGGTACGCGTCGGTCCACGCGGAGATCTCCTTGAGCGGCGCAGGATCGAGCGCGCACGGGCGCGACTGGGCGTCCCGACTGCGCCGGACCAGGCCCGCCCGCTCGAGGACGCGCAGGTGCTTGCACACCGCCGGACCGCTCATATCGAACGGTTGCGACAGCTCCTTCACGTTCGCGGGTCCCGTCGCCAGCCGCTTCAAGATCGCGCGGCGGGTCGGATCGGCAAGCGCGGCGAAGGTTTGGCTCAAAGCGTCGGCTTGCATCTAACCAGATGGTTACCTAACCAATCGGTTAGATGCAAGGCGAATCGGTTCGGCCGCAACTCTGGCGCACCGCTGACCGACGAGGCGCCATGCCCAATCCAGTTGGTAGCCGATCAGCGATACCGGAGCCCGCTCCGAGCGAGCCGTCCGAGCCAGGGCATGTGGCCGCTCCGCCGAGCGTCAAACCTCCGCCTCCCGCCGCTCAGCCATCGGGCACGCGCACGCTCGTGGAGCGATACGGACTGGGAGCGCCAGGTGGCCTGGCGGGTCTCACGACCAAGTCAGCGGCCTGGTATGCCGAAAAGGCTGTCGCGGAGCTCGACTGTCTGACCCTGCCACCGGCCTTGGCGTTGCGCGCCGCCGAGCGGGGTTACATGCCAAGTGGTGGGCTCGCTCAAAAAATGCTCGATCACTTCTTGTCAGGGTCGTCCGCGCCGGTTCGCGTCGATCTGACCGCTGAGCTCGGGCGCAACCCGCAGTTGCGCGAGTACGTTGCAAGTCGCATCGAGACCGACATTGCCGAGCGAATCGACAATGGCGAGTCCCTCGTCGACCTCGGCGGTTCTATTTGGGTGCCGCAGAGCGCCTACGGGCCGAGCGACGCGGGTAAGGATCAGCAGCTGGCGCTCGGCGGCACGTACTTCGAGTTTCAGGTGGTCGGCAGCTCGGCGGACGGCGGGCTCGAGCTGAAGTTGAACGTGGCGGATCACTATTTCTGGAGCCCTTCAGACAAAACTCGCTCCACGCAGTGCCTGCACGTCGCGGGATCCGAGCTCGTCGCCGCCGGGCTCGCGACCGAGTTTTATCAGCTCGGGGAGGGCCGGCTGACAGTCGCGGATCCAACTCGCACTCCAGCCATGGACCCCAGCGAAGGGCCTCCCGGTGGTCCGCGTTAATCCAAGGCGGTGGGGACACTGGCTCGCGAGCTTGGGCTTGTTTGCCGTGTATTGCCCTTCGAACCTGGCCACGCCCTTTCTTTTCCTGGACCTGTTCGAGCACTCCGCGGAGCTCATGTCTCTCGGGTTCGTGCTCGGCGCATTCATCTCGTGCGCCTTCGTCAATGCTGGTCTCGTGCTGACGATCTTTGGGGCGCGACGTCTGAAGCCGTGGGTGCTCATCGCGCTGCGGCTTCTACTGCTCGTCTACGCATTCCCCCACATGCTTTTGATCAGCGTGTTGGCACCGATGTCGATGCCAGATGCCTGGATCCCGTGACGTCGACGAACTTCGAAATTCATCCCTAGGCGGCGGGGGCTGCCCAGAGCCTCACCATCACGATGATGCGGTCGTCGGCGCCGCGGCTGCGCAGGTAATCGCCGATCACTTCGATCGCTCGATCGACCTGACACCGCGATTTTCGAGCGTTGAGCACGATTGCGAAGTCGTGGCCGCACGACCACGTCCAGCCATGGAGCGTGAACTGCTCGAGGAGGCGCGGCTCGAGCTCACGGCGCAGACGCACTTTCTCGGCGTCTCCGTGCCGGTGATGATCACCTCAGCAGAGTTTCCGCCGCGCCGCACGATAAACGGGCCATCGAGCACGAACGGCGGCGCGGGGGGATCTCCCGGTGCGCCCGTCACCCTTGGCCCATCGGGGGGACAGCCGCGGAAGCGACCGGCGGGCAATAGCTGCCGACGCGCGACTCTGCGAGTACGCGGGTCCGATATTCAAGCCGAAGCTCGATCGTTGTTTTTGATGGTCACCGAGCGCTTCGAGGCGCCCCCAGCCTTCGGCGTCGGGGACGCGAAACGGTCACGGTAAGCCGCCGGTGTGATGCCCAGCTCTTGCGTGAACGCGCGCCACATCGTGCTCGCGTCGCCGAGGCCAGTACGCGCGGTGATGTCTTTCAACGGCAGCGCCGTTTCGGCGAGCAGGCGTCGAGCTTCGTCGATCCGCAACCGACGAACGAGCTCCGCTGGAGATTCGTCCAGGTGCTCGCGGCACCAGCGGCTGAGCGTGCGCGGGCTCATCCCGACGCCCGTTGCGATGCGCGATACCGGTAAGGACTGATCGAGATGATCGAGCACGAAGGCCGAGATGTCGCGCAGCCTCGAGGGCTCCTTCTCTTGACGCTGCAGCGCCGCGCTGAACTGCGCCTGATTTCCGGAGCGCCGCAGGAACAAGACGAGCCGCTTCGCGACGGCCATCGCCACCGCGTGTCCGTGATCTTCTTCGACGAGGGCGAGCGTTAGATCGACGCCGGCCATCAAGCCTGCCGAAGTCCACACCGCGCCATCGCGCACGTAGATCCCTTCGTCGATCACCTGTGCCGCGGGGAAGCGCGCCGCGAGCTCTTGCAGGGCGAGCCAGTGAGTCGTGGCGCGCCGCCCGTCGAGCAAGCCCGCTTCGCCGAGCACGAACGCGCCCGTGCAGATCGACGCGACCATCGGAATGCGTGGCGCGTGGCGACGCAGCCACGGCACGAGCCGAGCCTCGGCCTCGGGCAGCGGGCTCTTGCGCGAGCCTCCGGCGACGATCACGACATCCGGCAAGCGCTTGGGTGCGCGAGGTAAAGCCCGCACTTGGCCGACGACCAGCCCGTTGCCCGTGCGGACCGACGGTGCGTTCGGGCTGAAGAGCGAGAGCTCGTAAGCGGTGCGGCCCAGCACTTCATTGGCGTGTCCGAGCACTTCCCACGGACCGCCGATATTCAGCAAACCCGTATTGGGGCAGGCCAAAAACCAGACACGCTTCGTTGTGCTGGGCATTCGAGGAGCATTGGCTCGGTTGGCCTAAAATGCAAGCTTATTGTCCTTTGGGCCATCGAGCTTCGGCGCTACAGACGAATCGTCGAAAGCGAGAGAGGCCCACATGATCAAGATCGGCATCAACGGATTCGGACGTATCGGCAGAATGGCGTTCCGCGCGGCGCTGCGGCGAAGGGACGTGCAAGTCGTGGCGGTCAACGACCTGCTCGAGCTGCCGCACCTGGCGTACCTGCTCAAGCATGATTCGGTGCACGGCAAGCTGGCGCACGAGATCACATTGCAAGATCGCGCGCTCGTGGTCGACGGACGCCCGATCCGCGCCACGGCAGTGAAAGACCCTGCCGCTTCCAGTTGGGCCGAGGTTGGAGTCGATGTCGTGCTCGAGGCGACCGGTATCTTCCTCAGCCGGGAAAAGACCGAGGGCCACCTGCGCGCAGGCGCCAAGCACGTGATCATCTCCGCGCCGCCGAAGGATGACACGCCGATGTTCGTGCACGGCGTGAACACCGACAAATACGCCGGGGAATCGATCATTTCCGCGGCCTCTTGCACCACCAATTGCCTCGCGCCAGTGGCCAAAGTGCTCGACGATGCGTTCGGGATCAAGCGGGGCTTGATGACCACCATTCACGCCACCACTGCGACGCAAAAGGTGGTCGATGGCGTCTCGGGTAAGGATTGGCGCTTTGGGCGCGGCATCCTCGAGAACATCATCCCGGCCTCGACCGGCGCGGCGCAGGCCGTGACCAAGGTGCTCCCGAACCTGAAGGGGAAGCTCACCGGCATGTCGTTCCGCGTGCCGACTTCGGACGTCTCGGTCGTCGATCTGACTTGCGAGCTCGTCCGCGAGGCGACTTACGACGGTATCTGCGCCGCGATGAAGCAAGCTTCGCAAGGGTCGCTCAAAGGCGTGCTCGGCTACACGGATGAAGAGCTGGTCTCCACCGATCTGCGCGGCGAATCCTGCACCTCCGTGTTCGACGCCAAGGCGGGAATTCAGCTCGATCCGACGTTCGTCAAGCTGGTCGCCTGGTACGACAACGAGTGGGCGTACTCGAGCAAGCTGCTCGACCTCGCCCTGCGCATGGCCGGCTGATCAACCCACGCGGCCTCAGGGGTGGATCTTCTCGCCACGCTCGAGCATCGCCACGAGCTCGCGAATTTTTCGCTCGCGCGTCTCGGCCTTCTTCGGTGCTTGCACGCGAAACAAGACCGAATAGCGGTTGGCTCCGTTGAGCGTCGCGAAGAAGGCCGACGCGCGCGGTGACGCCGCCAGCGCAGCGGCGAAGTCAGCCGGCGGCTCGGCGTTGCGCGGCGAGTCGTAGGCGGCCTTGAAGCGACCATCGGCTTGGGCGCGGCGTACTTGCTCCAAGCCAGCCGGCTGCATGCGCTCCGCCGCGATCAGCGCGAGCGCTGCCTCGCGATTGATCTTCGACCAAATGCTGCGCGGGCCACGGGGCGTGAACTTGCGCAGCCAGGAGTCCTCATCGAACTTCTTGGTCTGACCGTCGATCCAACCCCAGCACAGCGCGATCTCCAGCGCCTGGGGGTAGTTGATGCCCTTCATGGCCGACGACTTCTTCATCAGCCGCAGCCACACCCCGGGCGACCGCGCGTGCTCGGTCCGCAGCCAGCGATCGAACGCTTGGACGGTAGTAAAAGTGTGTACGGCAAGCTCCGCTTTCGGCGCGGGCTTCGCTCGTTGAGCGGGCTTTTGGGCGATCTTTTTGGGTAATTTCTGAGAGGCCATGCGCGGCGAGCTCTCACTCGCTGCGCGCCATCATATAGCGTGCCGCGCCAGGCTGCGCTCTGATTGCCGTCATGACTTCACGGCTCTTGCTCTTGAACGGTTCGCTGCGCGGCGCTTCGGGCAACACTTCGGCACTCTTGCAGATCGCGGCGCACTCGCTCGAGCCAGGCTGGCAAACCGACACGCTCACTTTGACCGACTACTCCGGCACCATACAAGCGCTCGCCGACCGGCTGACCGCGGCCGACGCGTTCCTGGTCGGCAGCGGCGTGTACTGGGGCTCTTGGGGCTCGCCCTTGCAGCGGTTCTTGGAGGTCATGACGACGTACGAGCTTTCGCCGTGCTTTTTGGGCAAACCCGCGGGCGCCGTGATCAGCGCGGACTCGGTGGGCGGGCTCGACGTCGCGCAGCGGCTGTTGGGCGCGTTTTCGCTGCTCGGCGCGCTCGTGCCTCCACTGTCCACGGTGGTCGTGTCCCGCGCGGCTTCTGCGGCAACGGCCGCCGATCCCGAAGCCAACGCGGACGTCTGGCAGGTCGACGATCTCGACGTTTTGGTGCGCAATTTGATGGTCGCCCGCAGCCTGCGCGCCTTGCCCTGGGCGACCTGGCCCGTGCGCAAGCTGGTGCGGCTCGAAGGCGCCTATCCGACGCACGGCGCGCTCGAGGTAGGCTTGGCTAAGTTCTTGTGAGCGCTCAGGGATAGAGCGAGCTCGCAAAATGCAGCGCCCAACCCAAGTACACGAGCGCGGTGCCGAACACGGCGACCGAAGCGAGCGGCGCACGCCGAGGCCCGCGTACGCGACGCCGAGCACGCCGCTGAAGTGAGGCCTTGAGCTCACCGTCCAGCGGAATGGGCTCGAGGTTGCGGAGGCGCGACAGCAGCTCATCGACGTCCGTCATGGCTTCGCCTCGGAATTTCGCACGACTCTCACCTGCTCGTCGAGGATTTGCGCGAGCCGAGCGCGAGCACGGCTGACGCGCTTGCGCACGGTTACCGCGTCACTGCCCTGCACGGCGGCCATCTCCGCGTAACTCAAGCCTTCTACGCCGATTAACAAGAGCAGCTCACGGTCCGCAGCCGCGAGCCGGCCGAGTGCGCGCTCCAGCTCCTGCAACGCCAAACCAGACTCCGGGTGCGCGGAATGACCGCGCTCGCTCACCAGTGGCTCCCACGCCAGCATTGGATCGAAGCGCGCTTCGACCCCGAGCGAACGCGCGTGGCTGTGATACGCGTTCCGCGCGACGGCGAACAACCAAGCGCGCAAGTCCGAGTCGGGACGCAAGCGCGGCCCGCTCTCCGCCAAACGCAGGAAAGTGTGCTGCAGCAGGTCCTCTGCCACGGAGCGCGAGCGCGAGAGCCGCACCAAGAAGCCGAAGATGCGCTCTGCGTAGCGCTCATAGACGAGGTCGAAGCCGCGCTCGTCTTGCTGCCGAAGCAGCACGAGCGCGTCCTGGTCCCGAAATGCGAGCATGCGTTGGGACAACGCGCGGCCGCCCAAGTCGTGACTCGAAATAACGTCGTCGTACGGCGTCACGCCCATGGCCCTCGCGCGTTCTCCTGGCATGATGACATTGTTTCGCGAGGGCGGTTTCCCGATGTGGTTTCTGCTGGTGTTCGGCGCGTTGTCGCTGCTCGCCGGCGCGCGCTTCGCGCTTCGCCCAGAAGCGGGCCGTTTACGGCTGGCGGCAGCGCTCGCCTTGGCCACCCTGTGCACGGTGCTGACCGCCATCGCCGCCGACCTGGCAACCGTCGGCCACCAAGCGCCCGAGTACTTGGCACACCACCCCGAGGGCACGCTTGCGACCGTGCTGCTTGAAGGTTTCGCCGAATCGATGAGCCCGGCCATTCTAGGGTTCACGATGCTCACGCTGGTCGCGTTGTTCATCGCGCTCGGCTGCTATCGCGAATCAGTCGACGTGTAGGTGTTGCAAGAGATTGCTGCCGTGTGACGCCCGCGTTGCGCACGCTTGTCGGCTGATGTGCGCAAAATCCTCGGGGAAACAGCGGCATTGCGCTTGCATTGCCATCGCGCAAGGCCCCCATGAAATCATGTCGATGTACACAATGCAACGTCGCCTCGGCTCGCTACGCTTGGGGCTTTGCGCTCTTGGCGAGAGATGGTTGGGTGGTCTCTGACGCCGAGCCGCACGCTGGGAGCGCGGATGGCACGTGGCTATGTCCCGCTTGTTCCGCGCGAAGAGGCCAGCCGGTGCCCAGCCTGGCGAAGTCAACGCCCGCCGCCGAGCCCATCAGCCGCCGCTCGCGGCCGCGAGGAACGCTGCGAGTCTTGCTGGTCGATGACGAAGACATGGTACGCCGTTGTACCGCGCGGGCCCTGTCGGACTTCGAGGTGGTCTCGGTGTCCAGCGGCGCGGAAGCGCTCGAATTGCTGGAGAAAGATCACGACTTCGACGCCGTGCTCTCCGACGTGATGATGCCACGCATGACGGGCCCGCAGTTGTTCGCGCGCTGCAGTCAGCGCTATCCCGCGTTGGCACGGCGCTTCGTGTTTGCGAGCGGCAATCCAGAGGTAGCACGCACGGAGTTGATGCACGTCCTCGCCATGGCGGGCGGCGAGCAAGCGCCGATCTTGCTCGCCAAGCCGAGCCCGCGTGAAGCGCTGCTCCTGGCGCTTTACGCCGCTGCCGCTCACTCCGAGCCGCGCTCCGGAACATACGCCGTCGCAGACGCGGTTGTGACTGAGGTCAAAAACTACCGGGGCTAAGCACCACAGCGAGGCGAAGAGCCTCGCAGCAGGCGGCTCCTTTTTGCAACGCAGCAAGACACAAAACGTTACAAAAGGCCGCTGTTTCCCGGTGTTTCCGCCGTGCTTTCGAGCGCGGTGGCCTCGAGCGTGCACACGCCCCCCGCACCTTAAAGTGCTGATCCGCGTGCTACTCGGCACGTGTTCGGGTTGGACTCGGTACTGGGACGAGGCAGCCCAAGCTCCGTATCTCTACGATGCTCAAAACCGCTCGTTCTTGTCCTACGAAGATCCGGATCCCCTGCGCGGCAAAGCGCGTTACGTGCTCGAGCACGGCCTGGGTGGGGCAATGTTCTGGGAATACTCGAATGATCGGCGGGCGGAGCTGCTCGGCGTACTGCACGCGACATTGCGCGGCTGAGCGCCGACTCAGCGCGTGAAGCCAAAGCCGCGTCGCACCTGCTGCATCGCCGCGGTCAGCTCGCCCGTGGCGTCGCGCACGACGAGCGGCGCGTCTTTCACGCATGCGCTGCCCGCTTGCAAATGGCGACAAGCGAAGAGCGAAAATAGCGGCGGCAACCCTTCACGCGGAACGACGTCGCGCAGGCGGACCACGGCCAAGCCAGCGCCCGCCACGGCCGTCAGCGCCCGCGCCTTTTGCGGCGTTGGAAAACAGAACACGAACCAGCCGTCGGGCGAGAGGTGGCGCCGCGCGGCGCTCGCGTAGTCACTGACGTCGCCACGCAGCTCGAAGCGCGCGTGCGCCTTCTGTGAGTCTTGCGGCACGATCCCGGCGGACACCGGGAAATAGGGCGGACTGCCCGTGATCAGCGGGAATCGTTCGTCGAGCGCCAGCTCGCGCAAATCCCCGAGCAGCGGCTCGACGCGCGCGCCGAGCCCATTGTGCGCGATGTTCGCGAGCAGCAAGCGGTGGCTCACGGCTTGGGCCTCGATCGCCGTGAGCGAAGCCTCCGCGCCCATGCCCCACAACACGAGCATGCCGACCGTGCCAATCCCGGTCCCCAAATCCAAATGTCGAGTGACGCGCGGCGCCACTTCGAGCGCGTAGGCCGCGGTGAGCACGTCATCCACTGAGTGACGGTGCCCGCGCACGCGCTGAAAGATCGACCAACTACCGGTCAGCCCGTCGAGGGTGACGCGTTCGCAAAGGTCGCGCTCGAGCGCTCGCTGCTCGTCGGGAGGTTCGCTCGGGTACAAGGGGCGCCCGAGTACCATTCGATCCCGCGCGCGTCGAGCCGCGCGCGCACGTAGCGGCGGATTGCCTCGCTGAACGAGATTTCTAGACGCGCCAGAGATTTTGCGGATTTTCAGGCAATTTCCGCCTATCGCCCGCTCACGTCGAGCGCCGGATCGCCACGGCACACCACTTGCTCAAGCAGCTGGGTATGACGGACTCGACTCGTGTCGGCTGGTTTGCTCGAACGCTCGGCGCTGCAGCACTGATGGTACTCGGCACGGGCTGCTACGCGGAGACCGGTGTCGAGCCCGCCTACGTGGAGGCCAGCGCGGCCCCCGTGAACGTGGATGTCGCGCCGCAGTACGTTTACGAAGGGCGCACCGTCTACTACGTGAACGACCGCTGGTACGCGAGAGACCGCGGCAACTGGGTCTACTACCGCAAAGAGCCCGATTATCTGTACCGGCGCCGCACCCACGTCATCGAAGCACCGCGTGCCCGAGACCACGAGCAGCGCCACGCGCCGCCGGGTCAGGAAATCGCGGCCGCGGCGCGATGAACGGCTAGTGAAGCGAGTCAGCAGCCGCAAAGCGTGACGCAGCCCGGCACACCGCTGCACTGAGCGCGACAATCCTTGTCGCAGCTCGAGCCCACGTTGGTGGAGGTTTGCTTCACGACCTGACATTTGCCGTCGGCGATCCCCGAACACACGCCATGCGCGGACTGGTCACTCAACAAGCCCTTGGCGTCCAGGCAGCTCGCAGCCGAGCCCATGGGGCATAGAGAGTCGCCGCACAAGCACTCCAGGTCGATGACGGAGCCGGAGATGCGGTAACCGCAGTCCGGGAACTGGTCGGGGTCGACGCGCACCGTCGGGCAGCTCGAGATGCCGAGGCAGAGCGCGATGCCTGAGCTCGGATCGACGCCGCAATTGGTGCCGCTGGCCGTGGCGCTCGCCCCGCCCGATCCGCTCGCTCCTGCGGCCGTTCCCGAGTTGCCCCCGTCTGCACCCTGGGGAGTGCCGATCTGAAGACACGAGCACAGGGAGGCGAGCAGCACCGTCAGGAAAAAGCCGCGCATTGCCGGGATATTGGCCACTGGCGGCGAGCGCGGGCCAAGTTTTTTAGCCGGCCGGCGTAGTTATGGAACTTCGCGTTTGCCGTCCTGGCCCACGAACAATGCGACGACGAGGCTCGCCGTCAGCAACAGCGAAGCCAGCCAATACGGCGCGCCCGGCAAATGCAGCGTCGAAGAAGAGATGCCGAACGCGAAAATTTGCGTGAAGAGCAGCGGGCCGATCATCCCCGTCACGCCGGAGAGGCTCGCCAACGCTCCCTGCAACCTTCCCTGGGCCGATGCCTCGACACGCCGACTCATGAGCGCTTGGAACGCAGGCCCCGCGAGCCCCCAGATCGCCAGGAACGGGATCCCCGCGAGGAACCACGCGCCGGTCGGCGCCCAACCATAGAGAGCGAAGCCGAGGACGCCGAAGGCGAGGCCGACGAGCAGCGCAGCGCGCTCACCCAAGCGCTTCACGAGCGGCCCGACGAGCACCGCGGACACGATCGTCGAGGCAATGCCCACGGCAGCCAAGCAAATGCCAACCATGCGCTCGCCCCAGTGATAGCGGTAGTCCGAGTACAGCACGAACACGCTGGGCAGCGAGTCGTGCGCGATGTTGTAAAGAAATGCGACCAATGCCAGGCCGAGCAAGCGCGGGTACGAACGCAGCAACGCGAACGAACCGAACGGATTGGCTTTCGCCCACGAGAACGAGGCGCGTTTCTCGAGCGGCAGTGACTCGGGCAAAATGAAGAAACCGTAGACGGCGTTGGTGAGGCTCAAGCCCGCGGCGGCCCAAAACGGCAAGCGCAAGCTGATCCCGCCCAGTAGCCCGCCCAGCGCCGGCCCAACCACGAAGCCCAAACCGAAAGCTGCGCCCAGCATGCCGAACTTGGCGGCGCGCTCGTCCTCCGGAGTCACGTCGGCAATGTAGGCGTAGGCCGTCGAAAGGTTGGCCGAGGTGATCCCGGACACGAGTCGACCCACGAACAACCACGAGAGCGAGGGCGCGACGGCCATCAGTAGGTAGTCGAGCCCCATACCCAAGTTGGAGAGCAAGATCACAGGGCGGCGCCCACGGCGATCCGAAACGGCGCCCATGAACGGCGAGAAAGCGAACTGCATCGCGGCCCACGAGAAGCCGAAGACGCCCGAAACCCCGGCCGCATTGGCCATGTTCCCGTGCTCGAACTCGACGATCAGCTTGGGTAACACCGGAATCATCACGCCGAGCGCCAGCATGTCGAGGGCAACGGTGATGAAGATGAACAAGAACGCCGCGGAATGGGTGACGGGGCGAGCCGTTTGCGGCGGGGGCGAGCTCATCATCCGGCATGCTACACTCGAACGACCGTGCATTTTGGCGTTGGGTCGGCGGTTCTTGTGATGACACTCGGGGCTGTGGGTTGTGCCAGTCGCTCGAGTGCGGTGGGAGCGCCTGGTCCGCTCGAGGCGCACGCGGCGTCGGGCCCAGCGTCGACGCGACCAGTAACGCAAACTCCGGCCGACATCACCGCGCGAGCCACGCCCGCGATCGTGACCGTGCGCGCGGGGGACTCTCTCGGCACCGGTTTCGTCGTGCGCAAGGACGGCTGGATCGCCACCAACTTTCACGTCGTCCGCGGCGCGACGGAAGTGGCGGTGGAGTTCTCGAATCACAAGAAATACCCCGTGGTCGAGATCATGAACGCCAATCGGCTGCACGATCTGGTCATCCTGCGCATCGATGCCGCAGAGCTACCGGTGCTCGCGCTCGGCGACAGTGACCAGGTCCGGCCTGGGGACAGCGTGCTCGCCATCGGCCACCCCCTCGGGTTAGAGGATACCGTGTCCAACGGCCTGATCAGCGCCGTGCGCGAGGTGCACACCGGGCTGAAGGTGCTGCAGATCTCGGCTCCGATCGCGCCGGGCTCTTCCGGAGGCCCGCTGTTCAACGAGCGCGGGGAGGTGATCGGCGTGGCCACCGCCATCATCACGAGCGGGCAGAATTTGAATTTCGGCCTGCCTTCGAAGTACGTGAGCGACCTGGTCGAGCACCCTCATCCGATCTCGATGGAGCTGTTCGTCGCCGCGATGGCCGCAATTCAGCAGCAGTCAGTCCCCAATCACCAAGAGCGGGATATTCCGCATCACCCGCTGAGCCTGCTGAACGGCTGCACCGACGCCAACAAGGAGCTGATCTTCCGCACGCTACAAAGCGCCATCGAAGTCGGCGCTCCGCTGTACAACCAGGGCAACCTGGCCGCCTGCTATCACATTTACGAAGGCGCAGCGGCGGACCTCGAGCAGCGGCTGCCCCGAACCTGCAACGGTCCCAAGCACGCGCTCTCCGAGGGCCAGCACCGGGCCGCCAAGCTCAGTGAGCCGGGCGCTCAGGCCTGGGCCATGCGTGACAGCTTCGACGGCGTGCTCGAGCTCTTGGAGCGCTCCAGCCACTGAGGCGCGCCTTACGCGTGCTCCAACGCGCCGAAGCCGACCCAAGGTTTGTCGTTGCTCTGAAAGTGCAGCAAATTCCCGGCGAATTGCGCGGAGAAGTGATAGCCGACGTTCTGCGGATCGTACAGCACGAGCGAAAGCTGTTCGCCGGAGGCACTCGTCACTTCGTAGCGGCCACTGAAGTTCACGCCGGGGCCAACCGCGTTGAACTGCCCCTGGTTGAACGTGATCACGAGCTGGCCGATCTCGGCACCCAGCACGGCTTGCAGGGGCAAGTCGAGCGAGACCAACGGAGCAAAGCTCTGCAGCCGCCACGAACCGCCCAGGCGCTGGTTGGCTGCGACCACGCTGTTCGCCGGCGAGCTTCCGCCGCCACCACAAGCGGGGAGCAAAGGGAGTGCCGCGCTGAGCCAGGCAAAGACCAGGAGCTTCGTGAATCTCATCGCCACCTTGCGACGATAGGCGGCCGTCTCCTGGTGCGCAATGAGGCAGCGCCTCGGAGCTGCCTCAGAACCCGGGTTATTCCCGGAAATCCGCGGCAATTGCCGCGTTCGCGGCATCCTGCAGCGACAGTGCTGCCACGCACTGCGCCAAACTCCCAGTGAGCGGCGCCCGTACCGTGACTGGCGCGCCGGACTCAGGGTGCGTGAAGCGCAGCGCCGCAGCGTGAAGTGCCAGGCGATCGAGGGCGTAGTGCTCGCGGAACAAGCGGTTGTGCTCGCCCTTGCCGTACTTCACGTCGCCGATCAGCGGACAGGACACATGCTTCAAGTGGCGTCGGATTTGATGCAGGCGCCCGGTCTTCGGTAGGGCGACGACCAGCGCGTAGCGCTCGAAGATGCCAATGCGTTCGATCGCGGTCTGCGCGGGCACCCGCTCTTCGCCCGGAGCGCGCGGGATCGGGTGGTCGATGAAGGCTTGCTCGGGTGGATGACCGCGCGTCAACGCCAGGTAGCGCTTGTCGATGGTGCCATCGGCAAATCCGCGATTCAGGGTGCGCGCCGCGTGCTCGTCCAGCGCGAACAGAACGATGCCGCTCGCTCCGCGATCCAGGCGATGCAGCGGGTAGACGTATCGCCCCACTGCGTCGCGCGTGAGTCGCATGAGGTCTCGCTCATCGTTGGCCCAGCCGCGATGCACGATCATGCCTGACGGCTTGTCGACAGCGACGCAGCTCGCGTCCCGATACAAGATCCGGAGCCCGGGCTCGAGGCTGGGCGCGCTCACGAGCCGCGCCGCGGCCACGCCGCCCGCAGCTCATCGCTCAGCTGCACCACATCTCCCTCGTCGTACACGAGCACTCCAGAGGACCACGAGAAGACATAGGCCGGCCGGGCGCGCTCGTCCCGGTCATAGACGGGCAGGGCGTGGATGTGAAAATGCGGGAAGCTCATGGGTAGCTCGGCGCTCGTGCCGAGGATGGCGCTGAAAACCCGGGCGGGCTGAAACGCGCGACGCACCGCGCAACAGGCGTCGTAGTTCAGCTGTTGCAGCTCGGAGTAAACCGGCCAGGGTAGCTCCGCCGTATCCAGGAAGTGCTGACGCGAGATCACCAGCACGTGACCGCGGGTCGATCCAAAGCGGTCGAGCACGACCACCCCGTGCTCGTTCTCGGCGAGCAACTCGGGGCGGGTGCGATCGCGCGTGACCAGCGTGACCAGGGCGCACATCACACAGCCCTCAGTGTCGTCACCCAGCAACGCTTGGCGATTCAGCTCGAGTAGCTCGAGCGCCTCCGCTTTTTCCACCCTCCGCATCAAACCTCTCGCGATCCTTCCCGGGATACGCGCGCGCTGCAACGCTGCTCCCGGCACGCAGCGACACGAGCCTGCGTCAGCCATGACACGACAGTCATAGTGATCGCCGAGCACACTCCGGAGAGTGGGCGCAAATTTCTGGCAATCCACCCGCTTTACAAATTGGCATGCGGGCTGCAGATAGATTCTAAGTGATGGCGACGGTGTTTCGAGTCTTGTTGTGGGCCCTGGTGCTGATAGCGCCGGGCGGCATCTTGCTCGCGCCCTTCCTCGCCGGCTACGAGATGCGCCGCCGCACTGCGCAACGCAGCGCCAAGGGCGAAGCGCCTAGCGCCGGGGATCCACAACGCTCGGGTTCCATCGTTGCTGTAGCGTCCGCGCGCTGATCAGGCGCCAGCCGGAGCGCGCAGCTTGGCGAAGAACGCCTTGAGCCGTGCCGCTCCTTGCTCGCCGAGGACGCCTGCTTGCACCTCGAAGCGATGGTTCAGCCGCATGTCTCGGCCAATCTCGAACAGGGAGTGGAGCGCGCCCGCTTTGAGGTCGGTCGCGCCATACACCACTCGGCCAACCCGGGAGTTGACCAAGGCCCCGGCGCACATCGGGCACGGCTCGAGGGTGACGTATACGGTAGCGCGCTCTAGACGCCAATGGCCGAGCTTGGCCGCGGCGGCACGCAGCGCCAAGAGCTCGGCGTGAGCCGTCGGATCGGCCCGCTCCTCGCGCCGGTTGTGCTCGCGGGACAGCTCGACGCCCTGTTCGTCGATGACGACGCAGCCAACCGGCACGTCCCCGTGGAGCGGGGCAAGATCCGCCTCCCGTAGGGCCTCCTCCATCCAGCGCAGATCGCGCGCTTCGCCGCTGAGATCCGTGCCTTCGCTCACGCGGCCGACTGTGACATGCCCGCTGAGCTACGGCGAGAGCTCAGTCGGCGTGTCCGAGCCCTCTTCCGAGGAGGGGCCCGGGAGCGGCGGCGCACCTCCGGAATCCGCGACTCGAAACGCGACCTGCTCGGCCAAACCTTGGTCCAGCTGCTCCAGGGTGATGCGGTCGATCTTTTTGGCGATGTGCATCAAACGCTGCAAGTACCGCGTCCAGGCGCCGCTGACCTTACCGTCCGGATCGAAGTGTTGGTGCTCGGGGTTCGGCAGGATCGTGGCGATGTACAGGGCCTGGCCGAGCGACAGATCGATCGGGCGCTTGGCGAAGTAGTAACGCGCGGCCGGACCGATGCCGTAGATGCCGGGGCCGTACTCGATCACGTTCATGTACAGCTCGATCAGCTCGCGTTTGCTGAGCTCTTGCTCGAGGAGCTGGGTGAGCACGGCCTCTTGCAGCTTGCGGCTCAGGGTCTTCTCTTTGCCCAGGTACAGGTTCTTGGCGAGCTGCATGCTGACGGTGCTCGCCCCGCGCGCGAAGCGGCCCTTGTTCAAGTTGTCTCGAATCGAGTTCTGAATCGCTTCGAAGTCGAAGCCGTGGTGATACGGGAAATGCCCGTCCTCACAGACCACGATCGCAGTCTCCATGAACGGTGAGATCGCCTCGTAGGGCACCCAATCGGGCGATCCGGGACCGCTCTCGACCTCCATCGGTTGCTTGTCGGGGCCTTTGACCTCCCGCCGCCAATAGGACGCGAAGCGCCGAGGTGAAAGCTCCGGAGGGACTTGGTCGATGTGGCAGTCATCGGCCACGTTCAGGCGCACGCGGGTCTCGTTCGGATGCTCGGAGTCGTAGTCGAGCTGCGCTTGGACCGCGAAGGTGCCGCTCATCCGCAGCCCGCTCAGCAGCGGCAGCAAGCCGCGGGGGGTCGAGTCGAGGAAGGCCTGGCAAGACGCGAGCGGCACGCCGCCCGACCAATGAGTCTGCAGCACGCGTTCGCCGCGTGTGAGGCTGCCGCTCCCTTGAATCCGCACGTCCCCCACCGACACCTCGCTATCCTCCAGCACGAGCTTTGCGCCATCCAGAGTGCTGGAACCGCGCCCCCGAAAGGCCAGCCGGATCCCAGTCAGCGGCATGGACGACAGCTCGGGGCGTCGCAGCGACACGTGGTCGAGCACGCCACTCCCCGAGAACGCGATGCCAGAACCGTCGGCGGCCAGCGTGACGTCACCGCTCGCCTGTAAAGTCGCGGCCTCCACCGCGCTCAAGCCAAAATCCCCGTCGCGCACGCCGAGGCTGCGCAAGCTGACCGGGCCCCCGCGCAGCTCCGCGCGCACATCCCCGCCCTCGAGCGGCAGAGATAGCTTGAGCTCGAGGGCCGTGCCTGCGGCATCGGCCCTCGGGAGGAGGGCCAAGTCGACTTGCTCGGCGAGCCGCACGACACGCAGCGTGCTGGGACCGAAGTTTGCTGTGTCCTTGCCCCGCGTGAAGCGCAAGCTGACGCCGTTCAGGTTCAGGGCTGCGCCATCGGGTATTGAGCGGGCGGCTGCGCCGGATAGCTCGGCGAGCGCCGCCCGCAGTTTGACCCCCCGCTGCGGATCGGGTTGAAAATGGCTGGTCTTATCGGGGCGCGCTGCGCTCTCTGCCGGTGGGGGCGAGCTCAACACGATCGCTGCGTCGAGCCCGTCGGCGGTCAGCGCTTCGAGCTGCCGGCGGGGCGCGGCAGCACCAGCTGGTGCCGAGTTGCGGCGCAGCCGAGCGTGCGGCCGGCGAGCGTCGAGCTGGATCCCACCGTCCTCGACACGCGCCAGATCGAGGCTTACGTCTTCTTGATCATCCCGCCGCTCGTAGCGCAGCCCCCAGAAGCGCTGCACGGGTTGCGCGCTGCCACGGCGCCAAACGAGGTCGACGCCATCGGCCAAATAGTGCACGCCGTCGCCGGAGCTCTCCGAGCCGTGTTGAGGGAGCGACGCACGATACGCCGCCCATTGCTGCTGAAGATCGGCCGAGTCCCCCTCGAGCTGGATCTGGGCGCCGTGCAGCGCGACGTCGGCGACGTTGAAGTGCCAGCCGAGACCGACCCGCAGCGCGTCCACTCGCGCTCGGACCCCCGGCATGCGCGGCACCGCGCAAGTCACGCCCCTCAGCCAAATCGCGCCCCAGCCCAGCCGAACTTGGCCAATCTCGAGCGTCAAACCACGACGCTCCGCCGACGCGAGCGCACGCGAGCGCACGATCGGGCCGATCCCCAACGCACATCCCCCGACGATGAAGCTCGTGAGCCCGATCAGCGCGGCGATCTTGGCTCGCCGCGGCACGTCGGCGAGCACGCTCATTCGAGCCTTTCGACCACGTTACCCGTACCGGACGCTGGACGGCGGGCGCGCATTTCGTCGCGCCGAGCGCCGCGCAAACGCGCGGCCAAGGCTTCGATCGCCGCCAAGCGCGTGCCGGTGCGTCCGGCCGCCCACGCTGGCTCGGGACTCACCCCCAGCGCGCTCAGGTAATCATCCAACTGCCCGACGCGCCGGCCCAGCGCGTGAATCGCCGCCTCGCGCAAGTCCAAGAGCTGCGGCAACGGGATGCCCTCGGCTCGCAGCAACTCCGATGCGTAAAATCCCCAGCTTGCCAGCACGTCGTCCGGTCGCAAGAACGCGCTCAAGCGCCGCGCAAAGTCCGGCCGCGGCTCGCCCGCTTGAACGCTCGCCGCGACCAGCTTGCTGTGCGCCTCGAACGAAGGCGCGAGTGGACCGCTCGGTGTAACGTACGCCTCGAAGCGCTCGCCGGTGGCCGGCCGAATCGCCGCCCAATGCACGACCTCGGGCGCATGCTCGCCGGCACTGTCGTACGGCCAGGCGTTGGCCTCGCCGTAACCAATGACGAGCGACTTCGGGCCTTCGCTCAGAATCGGCGCCACGAGCGGCCGAACGCGCGGCTCAGCGCCGCGACGATGGCGTGGCCGGTTCTCGCGCGCGATGAAGTCGAGCTGAGTCTCGACCATGGTGTCGAACGGCTTCAACAGCTCGGGGAAACCACGCGGGCGGTCCTCGAGTACGACCAGCGCGGCTTCCAGCGCCTCGATCGTGGATAGGCAATGCGCGGCCGGCTCCCGTCGAATCCGGTAGCGACTCTCTTCACTCGGCGCGAGCCCATAACGCGGAAGCTTGTGCAGAAACGGATTTTGCTTGAACAGCTTGGAGGCTTGCCACCAAGTGCCGTCGATCACGACCAGAGTGACCGGCCCGGGCGGCGGCTCGAGCGCGAGATCCTTGGCATCATCGCTGGGATAAAGCAGGACCGGAGGCGCCGCCGCATCGCTCAGGGCTGCCTGCAGCGCGCGGTCCGTCGAAAAGTCGATCCCCACGTGCAGCGTGGAGCTCGACAGGCTGAGCTCTGCGATGCGCGCCGTATTGATCGGCACATCACTCTCGCGCGGGTGCTGCAAGATCACGACTCGCGTGCGCGTCTCGATCAGCCGGACGGCGGCGCAGTAACAGACCCGCTTCGGCCGCCGACAACGCCAACACATCTCACGTGACTCGAGCACGGTCGGAACATGGATCGACCGGCGACTCATTCCAACCAAAGACTCAACGGCGGATCCTCTGTGGGAGCCAGAGATGGGGGCTTCACCGAACGCACCGCCAGGCCGCTGCGCGTACAGCGCTGCTTGCAAAGACCCGAGTCAGGCGCTGAACATTGGCCGGCCAGCCGCCCCATCTTCTGGGCAAAAAGAAACTCCGGTGATTTCTCACCAGAGAGTCTTTAGGTTAATTAGCCCGGCAGCGTCCTACTCTCCCACAAGGTTGCCCTTGCAGTACCATCGGCTCCAAAGAGCTTGACTTCCGAGTTCGAGATGGGATCGGGTATGGCCTCTTCGATATTGCCACCGGAAAATTGTGGGCGTCCACGCTAGCTTTTTGGTGCTATTTGCGCTGAATTCACGACTCACTGAGCCTCTGCTAAAGAAGGCCGAGCGAACCGAGAGCTCGTTAAGGATTGCTCTGTCGAAACAGACAGCAATCCCGCCCGGACTCTGGATACCAATTGCAATGTTTGCCTTAGAGAATAAGTCAAGTCGCACGGACTATTAGTACTGGTTAGCTCCACACATCGCTGTGCTTCCACACCCAGCCTATCAACCACGTAGTCTACGTGGGTCCTTTAGTGTCTTGCGACAGGGATACCTAGTCTTGAGGCCAGCTTCCCGCTTATATGCTTTCAGCGGTTATCTGTTCCGAACATAGCTACCCGGCTATGCCACTGGCGTGACAACCGGAGCACCAGAGGTTCGTCCACCCAGGTCCTCTCGTACTATGGGTAGCTCCTCTCAAGTATCCTGCGCCCACGGCAGATAGGGACCAAACTGTCTCACGACGTTTTAAACCCAGCTCGCGTACCGCTTTAATTGGCGAACAGCCAAACCCTTGGGACCTGCTCCAGCCCCAGGATGCGATGAGCCGACATCGAGGTGCCAAACCGCGCCGCCGATGTGAACTCTCAGGCGCGATCAGCCTGTTATCCCCAGAGTACCTTTTATCCGATGAGCGATGGCCCTTCCACTTGGTACCACCGGATCACTAACACCTGCTTTCGCAACTGCTCGACTTGTCAGTCTCACAGTAAAGCTCCCTTATGCGTTTGCACTCTTCGGCTGGTTTCCAATCAGCCTGAGGGAACCTTCGCACGCCTCCGTTACAATTTAGGAGGCGACCGCCCCAGTCAAACTGCCCACCAGGCAGTGTCCCTCACCCGGATTACGGGTGTAGGTTAGAAATCCAGATTAATCAGGGTGGTATTTCAACGTTGGCTCAGTCGAATCCGGAAACCCGACTTCAAAGCCTCCCACCTATCCTACGCAGATCAACCCGAATTTCACTGCCAAGTTGCAGTGAAGGTTCATGGGGTCTTTCCGTCTTGCCGCGGGTAGAGGGCATCTTCACCCCCAATGCAATTTCGCTGAGTCCCTGGTCGAGACAGTGCGGATGTTGTTATGCCATTCGTGCAGGTCGGAACTTACCCGACAAGGAATTTCGCTACCTTAGGACCGTTATAGTTACGGCCGCCGTTTACTGGGGCTTCGGTTCATTGCTTCGGGTTGCCCCTGACAAATTCCCTTAACCTTCCAGCACCGGGCAGGCATCAGACCCTATACGTCCTCTTACGAGTTCGCAGAGTCCTGTGTTTTTAGTAAACAGTCACAACCGCCATTTCACTGCGACCACCAACAGCTTCGCAGAGTAAATCTGCTAACCGCCAGTGGCACACCTTCTCCCGAAGTTACGGTGTCAATTTGCCGAGTTCCTTAACCAGGGTTCTCTCACGCGCCTTGGGATTCTCACCCCGCCCACCTGAGTCGGTTTACAGTACGATCACCAAAGAAGCTCAATACGCGGCTTTTCTAGGAAGCGTGGGATTACCCAGTGTCCCGTGCAAGCACGGACCTCATCACCTCTCGGCCTTAAGAGTCGTCGTTTGTCCCTATCGGGTCCTAACAACTCAGCCTACGGGCTTGAACACGCACAACCATGCGGCGTGCTGGGCTACCCTTCTCCGTCCCCGCTTATTTCAACGCTACCCTTGGTGGTGCAGGAATATTAACCTGCTTTCCATCGCCTACGCCTCTCGGCCTCGGCTTAGGTATCGACTAACCCGTGGGAGGATTATCCTTCCCCAGGAAACCTTGGGCTTACGGCGACCGGGTTTCTCACCCGGTTTATCGCTACTCATGCCCGCATAATCACTCGTGAGAGCCGTTAGTGGTCGTCACCGTCCACCGTGTATCTCTCTCACGACGCTCGCCTACCGCGTTCTTACGAACACCCGTAGCTTCGGTACAGAACTTAGCCCCGTTACATTTTCGGCGCAGACTCGCTTGACCAGTGAGCTATTACGCTTTCTTTAAAGGATTGCTGCTTCTAAGCAAACCTCCTGGTTGTCTAAGCGTTTCCACATCCTTCTACACTTAGTTCTGATTTAGGGACCTTAGCTGACGATCTGGGCTCTTTCCCTCTCGGCAACGGAACTTATCTCCCGCTGCCTGACTCCCGGGCAGTTGTCATCGGCATTCGGAGTTTGGTTGGGTTTGGTAATCTGGTAGGACCCCTAGCCCATCCAGTGCTCTACCTCCGACGCAATTCACCCGAGGCTATACCTCAATATATTTCGGCGAGAACCAGCTATCTCCCCGCTTGATTAGCCTTTCACTCCTACCCACACCTCATCGCCCATATTTTCAACTATGGTGCGTTCGGACCTCCAAGCGGTGTTACCCGCTCTTCATCCTGGACATGGGTAGATCGCAGGGGTTTCGGGTCTACGTTGCGCGACTGTACGCCCTGTTAAGACTTGCTTTCGCTACGGCTACACCTTGCGGCTTAACCTTGCCACGCATCGTAACTCACGGGCTCATTATGCAAAAGGTACGCGGTCACACATTACGCTTGCGCGTCATAGTGCTCCCACTGCTTGTAGGCACACGGTTTCAGGTTCTATTTCACTCCCCTAACCGGGGTTCTTTTCACTTTTCCCTCGCGGTACTTGTTCACTATCGGTCGATGAGTAGTGTTTAGCCTTGGAACATGGTCGTCCCAGATTCCCACCGGATTGCACGTGTCCTGCGGTACTCGGGTGTTCTTCACGAGAGCTCAGATTTTCATATACCGGGCTGTCACCGTCTATGGCCGGCCATTCCATGCCGTTCTACTAACCTGAACCTTTGTAACTCGTCAGAGGTGTTGCTGTTCCTCCAGAAGAATCCCACAACCCCAAATCAGCAACGCCAGCAAGCTTGCACTGAATTGGTTTAGGCTGATCCCCGTTCGCTCGCCACTACTAGGGGAATCGCTATTTGCTTTCTTTTCCTCCAGGTACTTAGATGTTTCAGTTCCCTGGGTTGGCTTCCTGCAGCTATGAATTCACTGCAGGATGGTAGGTAGTCCCTACGCGGGTTGTCCCATTCGGAGATCTCCGGGTCATAGCCTGTTAGCGGCTCGCCGAAGCTTTTCGCAGCTGTCCACGTCCTTCATCGCCTCTCATCGCCTGAGCATCCACCGTGCGCCCTTTGTAACTTGACCTTATCCCTAAGGCACGCATCGAACTGGTACCCAGAGTCCGACTGACGAACTCCGAGATACACAGCGCAATTCGCTCGAGGTCGTCGATCACGTCCCGTGAAGGTTGTGCATCGAGCGCCTCTCCAAAAACGACCTGATTCGCAGGAATCAGATCTGTTAGCAATTGGACGCTAGTAACAATATTGTCAGAGAACCAGCGAGGCTTGCGCCTCAGCGACACTGTGGCCGCTTCTAACCGAGCCAACGACGACTCGGAAAAATCTTTAGGGGGTTTTTACCAGACAGACAATGGTGCCGATCAACTGACGGCTCTCGACGAAGCCGGTGGAGCTGATCAGGATCGAACTGACGACCTCAGGCTTGCAAAGCCCGCGCTCTCCCAGCTGAGCTACAGCCCCGAAGGGGGAAGATGCGGCCTAGCGCTACCTGATGCTCGCCGCGGGCGATTTCTCAATCAACCTTCCGCGAGCAGCTAGGCGAGGAGATGGGGCAGGGGCCCCATCGACCCACGTAACAGTGGGCCAGGGCAGAGTTGAACTGCCGACCTCACGCTTATCAGGCGTGCGCTCTAACCACCTGAGCTACTGGCCCGGTAGGCAAGGTATGAGCCCTGCCGACTCACCAACAGCCGACCATTGTCTTTGAGGGTAAAAACTCTCGGTCCCTCAAAACTGAATCCTATTACCTCTGAAACGCCCACCCGAGTGTCTAGAGAAGCGACACCGAGCAAACTGAACCGCGTGGGTTTTGACCTTTAGGTGCTCATCCATAAAGGTGAATGAAGCTCCTTAGAAAGGAGGTGATCCAGCCGCAGGTTCCCCTACGGCTACCTTGTTACGACTTCACCCCAGTTACCGAGCACTCCTTGGGGACCTGCCTCCTCTTGCGAGGTTGGCGCAGCCACTTCTGGAGCAATCGACTCCCATGGTGTGACGGGCGGTGTGTACAAGGCCCGGGAACGTATTCACCGCTGCCATGCTGATCAGCGATTACTAGCGATTCCGACTTCAAAGAGTCGAGTTGCAGACTCTTATCCGTACTGAGGCCAGCTTTTTGAGATTGGCTCCCCTTCGCAGGTTCGCAACCCTTTGTACTGACCATTGTAGCACGTTTGTAGCCCTGGACATAAGGGCCATGATGACTTGACGTCGTCCCCACCTTCCTCCGACTTAAAGGTCGGCAGTCTCGTTAGAGTGCCCAACTGAATGATGGCAACTAACGACAGGGGTTGCGCTCGTTGCGGGACTTAACCCAACATCTCACGACACGAGCTGACGACAGCCATGCAGCACCTAACCACAGATTCCCCGAAGGGCACCCCGATTTTTCAACCAGGTTCCTGTACTTTCTAGCCCAGGTAAGGTTCTTCGCGTTGCGTCGAATTAAACAACATGCTCCACCGCTTGTGCGGGCCCCCGTCAATTCTTTTGAGTTTTAGCCTTGCGGCCGTACTCCCCAGGCGGAGTGCTTAACGCGTTAGCTTCGGCACCACGAGGGTCAAAGCCCGTGACACCTAGCACTCATCGTTTACGGCGTGGACTACCAGGGTATCTAATCCTGTTTGCTCCCCACGCTTTCGTGTCTCAGCGTCAGTCATCGTCCAGAAGGCCGCCTTCGCCGCAGGTGTTCTGCTTGATATCTACGAATTTCACCTCTACACCAAGCATTCCACCTTCCTCTCCGAGACTCTAGCGACGCAGTTTTGGATGCACGTCCACGGTTGAGCCGTGGGATTTCACATCCAACTTGCGAAGCCGCCTACACACGCTTTACGCCCAGTAAATCCGAACAACGTTTGCACCCTCTGTCTTACCGCGGCTGCTGGCACAGAGTTAGCCGGTGCTTGCTAAGGAGATACCGTCATCATTCAGGGTATTGGCCTGAACTTATTCTTCTCTCCCCACAGAGCTTTACAACCCGAAGGCCTTCATCGCTCACGCGGCGTCGCTCCGTCAGGCTTTCGCCCATTGCGGAAGATTCCCGACTGCTGCCTCCCGTAGGAGTCTGGACCGTGTCTCAGTTCCAGTGTGGCTGTTCATCCTCTCAGACCAGCTACCCGTCTATGGCTTGGTGGGCTATTACTCCGCCAACTACCTGATGGGCCGCAGGCTCGTCCTCTAGCGCGAGCTTTCATGAAGAGGCCCGCTTTGGCTATTGCTAGCATCATGCTGTATTAGCCCTCCTTTCGGAGGGTTATCCACCACTCGAGGGTCGATGACCTACGTGTTACTCACCCGTGCGCCGCTTTACCGGGGACGAATCCCTTTCTCGCTCGACTTGCATGTCTTAGGCGCGCCGCTAACGTTCGTTCTGAGCCAGGATCAAACTCTCCAGTTAAATCCTGTGCTAGCTAGAGTGTCGTATGAACCTCGGGTTAGGAGATTCATGTCCGTGTGGGCACTGACTCTTTCGAGCCGTGCGCCTGGACCATCTGCCGATGCCTCACGGCCTCCGCAGAGCGAGCCACCCCAGCGCTAATGCGCTTTGCTCATTTGTCTCCACCGGTCCGGCTAAGGGCCGGCGGGACAGGGACCCGCGATGTCTATCGCGGGAATAGGACTCAGTTTTCAAGGACCGAGGGGCGGCAGCGGCGCCGTCCCGAGGGGCGCCTTAAGTAGGAAAACCAGGGGGGCATGTCAAAGGAAAGTTTGAAAAAAGATCGGCGCTTCGACACGGGCTGACGGGCCCTTGGGCCTGGACCGAGACCGCCGCGGACGCCCAGGCGGTCTTTCTCTCTCCCCGCCCCGCGTTGCCGGCGACACGAAGCCTGGCACTGGCGCGAGCGCGCCATGCACTCGGCATGACCCCTGCGCGCGGCCTGCGTAACGGGAGCGGCGTGCCGTGGCATTCGGCGGCGACTGCAGCG